>MKTC01000028.1 GCA_001897535.1 Bacteroidetes bacterium 37-13
ACCAATGAGCCTAAGTTCACTCCTAAGCTATTGCCTTCTTCTACAGTTAATACTGTGTTCTCTGCTACAGGCGGATTGTTGGCTGGGTTAACATTAATGTAAACAGTCGCTGTATCACAAAGTACCGGAGCTGGAGTTCCTTTATCACAAGCTACATATTTAAAGCTGTCTGTGCCGTGATAAAGTGGATTAGGAGTATAAGTAATTGTTCCGTTTGTGTTTACTGTAACTGTTCCATGATTTGGTGTAGTAAGTGGAGAAATTGTAAGTGTATCTCCTAAATCAGGATCTGAATCATTATTTCTAACATTTCCAACAACTGTAGTTCCTTCATTTGTAGTGAAAGTATCATTCACCGCAACCGGAGGATCATTTACCGGAGTTACGTTAATCTTAATTTTGGCAGTATCGCACAAGAATGGATTTCCATTATCGCAAACAATTACGCAAATAGAATCTAAACCATTGTAGTTTACATTCGGTGTGTAAGTTAAGCAAAGTGTTCTTGGAATAAGTGGGTTATTCACCGTTGGGTTTGAAACCACACCATTTACCGGATTTCCACAAATAATTGCATTATGCGATTGTGAGGAAATTTCAGGATCTGTAATTGGCAGACAAACCGTAATAGGACATTCTTCGCAAGTGGTTATTAAAGTATCAGGAATATGTGGTTTATCATTTACAGGAAGAACTGTGATGGTAACAACCGCAGTATCACACATTACCGGAGCAGGAACTCCTTTATCACATGCTACATACTTAAAGCTATCAACTCCTGTAAAGTTCAAATTTGGAACATATACTATTGAACCATTGCTTGCAACTGTTACAGTTCCGTTTGCAGGATTTGTAAGTTGGGTAATGCTTAATGTATCTGTTGGGTCCGGATCAGAATCATTGCTTCTAATATTTTTTGAAAGTGGAGTGTCTTCATTAGTAGTGTAATTGTCATTTACCGCAACTGGAGGATGATTAACCGGAGTTACATTTATCCTAACTTTTGAAGTATCACATAAAGCAGGATTTCCATTGTCACAAATAATTAAGCACACACTATCTATACCTCTGAAATTTGTATTCGGATTGTATGTTAAACATACTGTTCTTGGCATCAACGGATTATTCACTAATGGACCAACAGAAATTGTTCCATTAGTTGGATTGCCGCAAACATTCACACTATAAGTTTCTAATGCCACATCTCTGTCGCTAATTGGTAAGCAAACAGTAATAGGACATTCTTGGCAAGTTGTAACTGTTGTATCTGGAACATGTGGCGGTTGATTGGTTCTAGGTACATTTATTCTCACTACCGCAGTATCGCAATAAACCGGAGCAGGAATTCCTTTGTCGCAAACACGATAAATAAAGCTATCAACACCGTAGAACAAAGTATCTGGTTTATAGCTAAATGTTCCATTACTGTTTACTGTAACTGTGCCATGAGCCGGAGTAGTTATTTGTGTAACTGCCAAAGTATCGCCATAAACAGCATCAATATCACTATCGTTAGTTCTGATATTGCCATTTACAGTTGTGCTTTCCGGTGTAGTGTAATTATCATCAACTGCAACCGGTGGGTGGTTTACTGGAGTTACATTTATCTTAATTTTTGAAGTATCGCAAAGTATCGGATTACCGTTATCGCAGATGATAATACAAATACTATCTGTTCCTCTAAAGTTATTATTTGGCTTATAGGTCATGCAAACTCTTCTCGGAATAATCGGATTGTTTACAATAGGGCCAACAGAAATAATTCCATTCACTGGACTTCCACAAACATTCACACTGTAATTTTCAATTGCTACATCTCTATCTGTAATTGGCAAGCAGAAATTTACAGGAGTATCTTGTGGCGTGGTAATTGTTGTATCAGGTACGTGAGGCGGTTGATTAACCGGAGTTACATTGATAAATACATAAGCAGTATCACACATTACCGGAGAACCACTATTACAAACTTGGTAACGGAAAGTATCTTTTCCTACATATTGTGTAGTTGGCGTATAAGTGAATGTGCCGTTTGGATTTAAAACTAAAGTGCCATGATTTACATTATCAACCGGAGTTGGATTTACGGTTAAAGTTGTTCCAAGTGGATCGTTATCGTTCACCAATACTGTAGTTCCATTAAGTGTTTGATCCTGCGGAATGGTAAATGAATCGTTTCTTGCAATTGGCGGCAATGCTACACAACGGTAATCGAAAACAGCTACTGCTGTATCGCACATCACCGGAGAACCTGAATTGCAGATTACATAAGCAATACTATCTATACCATTGAAGTTTACAGGTGGCTGGTAACGGAAATCTCCATTTGAATTAACATTCAACATAATACCGCTATAAGGTCCAAACACCAATGGGGTATTTAAACTGATTGGGTAAATTGTTGTATTGATATCGTTGGTTAATAAGTTTCCTTTTATAGTTGTATCTAAACAAGAAACAAAAATGTCATCAACCGCAATCGGAGCACAACCTTGAACTGCAGCAATAGTTGATGCAGGAGTACTATTACAATTATTTACTGAAACAACAACTGTGTAAGTTCCACTCATGGCAACTTGTGCTGGAGTACGAACAATATTTTGTGTTGAAGCGGTGAAACCTCCCGGCCCAGTCCAAGCATAAGTTACTCCCGGAATAAGAGAGGCATTTATTTTTAATGAATCGCCATAACAAATCGGACCATTATTGCTCACTGTTGGAGGAACTGGCTTAGTTGGGTCTGTAAGCAATACGTTTGAAGGAGAAGTTAAAGAGCTACAAGCTGTTGAAGTTAAAGTAACAAAGAAATTACCATAATTTCCTGCTCCAAGTCCGGAAAGAACTAACTCTCCGCTTCCATTAGCCGTAACGGTTTGCGGTGTTTGAGGCGTTCCACTTCTTGTGAAGTTTACTGTGTATTGGCTACCTGGTGTTAATCCTGTTAAAGTAATTGTTCCTTGCGTTCCACTACAAGTAGTTGGGTTTGACCCAAATGCAGAAATCACAGATGGTCTTTGATTTACAAGCACTGTAACTGTTGCAGGTAAAGAAGGGCAATTGGCTACGGTAGCTACTACACTGTATGTGCCGCTCATCGCTACTGTTGAGTTTGCTCTGGTCGGGTTCTGTTGTGTTGAACTGAATGACGCTGGACCTGTCCAACTGTAAGTTGCGCCTGCTATATTGCTTGCAAATAATTTTATCGTGTCGCTTGAGCATACAGGACTGTTGCTGCTTGCTGTTGGTGCTGCCGGTGTGCTTGGGTCTGTCAATACTACGTTTGCAGGGCTGCTTAATGAACTACAGCCGTTGCTTGTTATCGTTACTACAAAATTACCATAAGTTCCTGCATTCAAGCCTGTGATTGTTACCTGTCCGCTGCCGTTGGCTGTTAAGCTTACCGGTGTTTGGTTCACTCCGTTTCTTTGGTAGCTTACTGTATATTGTGTGCCGCTTGTTAAGCCGCTTAAGGTTACGCTGCCGTTTGTGCCGCTACATGTAGTTGGATTGCTGCCGCTTGCGCTGCTGATATTCGGGCGTTGGTTTACGGTTAGCAACACAGAATCCGGAACAGAAATACATCCACCTACAGTTTTTCTAACCACATAATAACCACCCATATTTATATTAGTGATTGTTCGAGTCGGGTTCTGAATACTTGAAGTAAAACCTGCCGGACCTGTCCAGCTATATGTGGCACCCGATTGAGACGCTGTATTAAACAAAGCATTATCGCCAATACATATTGGATTAGGCGTAGCTGTTGTATTTGTTGGCGCTGCAATTTGAGTAATGGTTACAAAAGTAGAGGCCGTAGGCGATTGACATCCATCCACAACTTGGCTTACAGTATATGTACCTCCTGCTGCAAAAGTTACACCTACAATAGATGGACTTTGCAATGTAGAACTAAAACTATTCGGTCCGCTCCATGCATAAGATGCACTTGGCGCTCCTGTTGCCGTTAAGTTAAGTGTTCCTCCGGCACAAACCGGGCTATTATTTCCTGCGGTTGGTGCAGAAGGAATAGAATTTACTACAACTGTAACGCTTCCTGCATAAGATTTACAACCACTACCTGTTGAGGTTGCTGTAACATAATATGTACCAGCAGCAGCCAATGTTACATTATTAATAGTTGGATTTTGTTGACTACTTGTAAAGCTATTTGGGCCACTCCATTCATAAGTTACACCAGAAGTTGGGGTGTTGGCAAATAAATTTAGTGTACTACCTATACATACCGGACCATTGCTTGTAGCAGTTGGAGTAACAACCGAAGGTGTTACTATGATATTTACAACGGCTAATGTATCGCTGGCTCTGTTACAAGCATCGCCATTAATAATTCTACGATATAAAGTAACCCCATTTTTATTTACTGCCGGAGGGGAATAATTTTGCCCATTTGCACCCGGTATATTTTGCCAAGTTGCTGCACTATCAATACTTAATTGCCATTGGTATGAAGTAACTACTGGCACGCCACTCGGGTAAGCACCAGAAGTTCCATTAGTTTGATTTGTACCTCCTCTTTGGATTCCTGCAATTACAAATGAAGGAACAGAAGCCGTAATTGGAGCAGGTGTACCTCCACAAGTAATAGTTTGGTTTGCCCCACTGGTAATACTATTTCCTATTAAATCAGGAGGATTAGCCATGCTAACTAATACTGGCTCACCAATAGAATTTCCTGATGATTTTGTACTTGTTAATGTACCTTGAGATAATGGAAAATTACTTGAATAGGTAGTAATTGGTAAGTAAATTCTGCAATCGCTAAATTTAATCCCTTTTTGACCAATTGGATCTGTTTCATTTTGAGTTCCTCCTATATATGTACTATAAAGAAGTGAAGTACCATCTGACTTCAATTTAAAGAAAATCGCATCTTGGTTTGAACCATCGTAACTATTAGTTTGCACAGGGTGATCAACCGCAGGAATATCTTTACTCCATGTATAACCCAACACATATACATCGTCATTTTTGTCCAAGTTCAAGCCCATCATATTTACCTCGGTGCTATTGCCTCCAAAGTAGGTTCCCCAAGTTGTGGCACTACCGTTTATTGGTAAAGAAGCAACATAAAAATCTGTATTACCACTATAAGAAGTTTTGTATGCACCACTTGTAATATTTACGCTAGCCAAGCCGTTACTTGTTCCTCCAATTACAAACTGCGATTTTGTGCGATTAGTTTCCATACAAAGAATGGAAGTGCTAGCATTGCTGCTAGAATAAAAATATCTTGACCAAAGTGCGTTACCATTAGATGAATTTAAACGCATTAACCAACCATCCTGTGATCCGTTTTTACTTGTTTGACCCGATGGGTTGTTATATGATATACCTCCACTACCGTTGGTAAGCCCTCCTACTATAATGTTATTTGCATTATCTATAACACAAATATTAAATCTATCAGTATTGCTACCTGTAGAGGTAAATTGCTTTGCCCATACTATGTTATTCAAATCGTTTGATATTCTTATGGCATAGCCATTATCATGACCTGTATTCGTAACATTAGTGCCATCAGGGGAGGTAGCTTGTGGGATATCACCGTTTGCGCCTGAACTTCGTTGAGTTACTCTACCAACAGCTACTAAATCAAAATTACTGCCTCCTGTTGGCAACACACGCACATCAAAAAGTTGTAATCCCCAACTTCCAGACGCAGGACCAATAGTTCTTACTGCTGCACCGGTCCCATTTGGATGCACTTTAATAACAAAAGAAGCTTCTGCTGTATTTCTTTGAGTCCAACTTCCGGCTGGTACACCTGAACCATAAGTTTTAGCCAAGCCTCCGCCTTGCGGTCCTACAATATATAAATACCCATCTAAACCAAGTGTTAAGGCATAAGGATTATCGGTACCGCTTGCGCCTAAATAAGTTTGCCAAACTCTTGTTCCTGTGCCGCCCGGAGTTGCCGGTTCCAAATATTTTGAAATAAATAAATCTGTTCCACTATTTGTAGTTTGAAAAGCTCCTACTGTAATTAAATTACCATTATAGCGACCTGTTGCATATATATTACCTGCCGCATCTACATCTATCGCGTGAAAGTGTGCATCATTTGAGCCATTGCCACTCACTAATGTTGCCCAACGCAAAACTACAGGGTCAATTACTAAAGTTTGCGATTTATCGTAGTCCGGCACAATAAAAGCTACCACATTATTTTCAAGCAAATTATATTTTACTGCTATTGGTGTTTGCTTTCCTTCTTTATCAATTAAAAAGCTAATTGGTGCAGGAATAGAAAACTCTCCAACAGTTGTGTTGAAAATCAATTCTCCTTCGCCTCCCAATTTAAGCCTGTCTATACCTTCAATTTGCAATTTTATTTTAGAGGTTTCACCACTCGGTCTCACAATAATGTCGTTTTCAAAATCGCCATTTGCATTAGTATAATAACGAACATCAATATTTGAATAAACATTACGATAAATCAATTCATTAAAGTTGCGCGCATTGGTTGCATGATTTTTTGCATCGCCCATTAAATAGTTGTAGTAATCGGGTTGCAATCCTTTTGGATCAATTGTGTTTTGCGTTGCTAAAGTTCCGCCTAAAAAGTTGTAGCGCCAGCCGTGTCCGCGAATTACAGGTTCTGCACCTAATTCTGATGCTTTTATTTTTCCTGCTTGCACTTGCTCTTGCTTTTCTAACCATTCAGCGTTTTCGGCAAGGCTATTTTCATCAAATTTACCAACCAACATACCTTCCGGTGTGGCAAGCATTTGTGCTCCGGGCACATCTGCGCGGTAAAGAATATGTGCCGGCCATTGCCCTTTGTTTTCAATAAACTTAATGTGGCTTGATGCTTCTCTGTAAGATTTTTCAACCATTGCACGCTTATCAGCATTTGCAGTTGAGTTTGCACCTAATACTTGTACTGTTGAAAACAGAAACATAGAAAGCAGCGCTATGGCTGCCAAATTCATTTGCTTCATATTGGTATAATGTAAATTTCTTAATGCCATAAATTAGGAAGTATAAACTTTCGTGAAAGAATAACACTGTACTGACAATACTTTTCCGTACCAAACCTTAGTAGGCGTGTGAAGCAGATTTTGCTTACAATCATTCAATAAAAAACTGAATGTATAATTGTCCATTTGCAGAGAGTGTTTACAAAATTATCATTAAAGGGATCTTGTTTTATCGCAAAAAATCAAACAACACCAAATATACTTTTAGATAATTTTTCGCAAATATAATGGAGGGAGTATGTTTTCATAATATTTTTATCATTAAATTATGAATAAGTTCAACTTTTATACCACTGCTAAAACACACTAAAACATTAGCACTCAGCATATTTGTGTATATTATTTAGTTCGGTGGGTGGGTTTTAACCACACAAAAAACAGGTGCTGCATTAGGTAATTTTGTGCAAATAGAAATCTAACTATTCGCTCCAAGCTCAAAAAAAGAATATTTGTTCTAAAACATACAGAGCCTTATTACAAACTTAGGCAGGAAATTGAAAATAGTTTCGTTCTGTTTCCCAAAGGCGCACAACCAATTCGTATTTAGCATCTAATTTGGCTCTTATTAAATTGTAAATAACAACCACAATATTTTCTCCGGTTGGGTTTAAGTCTTTAAACTCTTCGGTATCTAAATTTAAGTTTTTATGGTCGAAGCGGTTTAAAACTTCCTTGTTTATTATTTCGTTCAGTATTTTTAAATCAATTAAATACCCTGTTTCTTTATCTACTTCGCCAATTACTTTTACTTCAATTTCGTAGTTATGTCCGTGCCAGTTTGGGTTATTGCAAAGCCCGAAAATTTCATCGTTTTTTTCAAAACTCCAATCTTTTCGGTAAAGCCTGTGCGCTGCGTTAAAATGTGCTTTTCTAAAAACCGCTACTTTCATTCTAATATCAATTCAATTTTAAGACAAAGTGCAATTACAGCACATTGTTCGATTGCTCTTTAATTTTCTCCAATTCATCTTTCATGTTCACCACAATTTTTTGTATGGCAGCATCATTCGCTTTGGAGCCAACGGTGTTTATTTCTCTGCCAATTTCTTGTGCTATAAAATTGAGTTTTCTTCCTTTCATTTCGTCAGAACTGTCGGCTACGGCTTCTCTAAAATGGTCGCAGTGAGCGCGCAATCGCGTTAGTTCTTCGGTAATATCTAATTTTTCTAAGTAGTAAATTATTTCTTGCTCGTAGCGATTGGTATCAATTTTATCTTTCGGAATATAAAGTTCTACATTGTTGTAAAGCCGTTGGCGCATTTCGGCAGTTCTGCGTTTATCTTGTTCTTTTAAATGCGTTACAAAATGTTCAATAATTCTAATTCTATCCAGCAAATCATCAACCAATAAACTACCTTCTTTTGCTCTAAACGCATCTAAATTTTCTATGGCGTTAAAAATGGTTTTTTCAATTAAAAGCCATTCTTCACTTTCTACTTCGTGCGGCACATCTTCGTACACATCGGGCAGGCGCAAAATTGCAGGAAGCACTTGCTCCATAGGCAAATTTAATTCTTTTGCTATAGCGTTTAATTCATTAAAATGAGCTTTCACAATGGCTTTGTTTAAGCGCATTCCGGCATTTTCTTTTTCTGAAACTACGGTAACATAAACATCAACTTTCCCACGCTGAAGTTTAGTAGTAATTTGTTGGCGAAGTTGATGTTCATATTCGCGATAGCGCGAAGGCAACTTGGCACCCAAATCCATTCCCTTGCTGCTGTTTAGCGAGCGAACTTCAACCGTTACCGTTACATCGTTGGCAGTAGTAGCAGCTTTGCCAAAGCCTGTCATTGATTTTAGCATATAGCGAAAGTAGATAAACTTTTCCGTTTATTTATTACGCAAAATATAGTAGTAACAAATAAATTACTTGGATTTTTCACATACAAACTATGGACTATATACATTTAATACCGATGTGATAGCCGTTTAGAACAATTTTATTGGTCTATTACGGATATCCTTTCGGTATTAATCCTACATTAAGATTCACACACACATTAAAAACAACATGAAATATAAACTTCATACTGTTTACAACAGCATTTCCGAATATCTTATGTGGGTTTTATTGTTTTACAGGAATAAAATATTCCAAGTTAAGCGCACCTTTCACTTTAGCTTTTTGCAATGCCGCATCTATCACTTCGTCCATATTATTTACATAAGTAAAACGAACACCTTTTATGAACGCAGCATTAATTTCTGCCACATCTTTTCGGTTCTTTTCGCCAATTACAATCTCTTTAATTCCTGCGCGTTTGGCTGCTAAAATTTTCTCTTTTATACCACCAACCGGCATCACTTTTCCGCGCAAAGTTATTTCGCCTGTCATGGCTAAAAATGGTTTCACTCTGCGTTGTGTAAACAGCGAAGCAAGTGCTGTAAAAAGTGTAATTCCCGCACTTGGCCCATCTTTTGGCACAGCGCCTTCCGGCACGTGAATATGAATGTTTACGTGTTTAAAAACTTCAGCATTGATACCTAATTTTTCAGCATTGGCTTTTAGATAGGTTACGGCAAGTGTGGCACTTTCTTTCATCACATCACCTAAATTGCCGGTGAGCGTTAAATTGCCGCTGCCTTTGCTCAAAGTAGTTTCAATAAACAGAATATCGCCACCCACCGAGGTATAAGCCAAACCAACAGAAACTCCCGGTTGCTGCTCTTCGGCATAAATGCTTTTATCGAATTTTTCGGGTCCTAAAATTTCGTGTAAATTTTCAGTTTTTATTGCTGCATTGTACTTAGTTCCTTCAGCTACTTTTTTAGCCGTATTGCGCATTACGGCAGCCAAAACCCTATCTAATTCGCGCACACCGCTCTCTTTGGTGTATTGCTCAATTAGGCTCTCTAAAACGGTATCGCTCAAGCTCACTTGCTTTTTCTTTAATCCATGATTTTCTATTTGCTTTTGAACTAAATGCTTTTTGGCAATCTGAACTTTTTCTTCAATAGAATAACCTTCAATAGGAATAATTTCCATGCGGTCGCGCAGTGCCGGCTGAATAGTAGAAAGTGAATTGGCAGTAGCAATAAAAAGCACTTTGCTCAAGTCGTATTCCAACTCTAAATAATTATCGTAAAACGAACTGTTTTGTTCCGGATCAAGTACTTCTAAAAGCGCGCTCGAAGGGTCGCCACGATAATCGTTTCCAATTTTATCTATCTCATCTAAAATCATTACCGGATTGCTGCTCTTCGCCTTTTTAAGGGATTGAATAATTCTTCCGGGCATGGCTCCAATATATGTTTTTCTATGCCCGCGAATTTCAGCTTCATCGTGTAAACCACCTAAAGCAACACGCACATATTTTCTACCTAAAGCTTTAGCAATGCTTTGCCCAAGCGAAGTTTTACCAACGCCCGGAGGGCCAACCAAACAGAGTATTGGACTTTTCATATCGCCTTTTAGTTTTAGCACCGCTAAGTATTCTAAAATACGCTCTTTCACTTTTTCAATTCCGTAATGGTCGGTATCTAAAACCCGCTTCGATTTTTTTATGTTGAATTGGTCTTGTGTGTAACTTCCCCAAGGCAAATCTAAAACGGTATCAATGTAATTCATCACCACGCTAAACTCGGCAGCCGCAGGGTTCATGCGTTGCAGTTTATCTAATTCTTTCTCTACCGTTTCGCGCACTTGTGTTGGTGGGTTTAGCTTTTCCAACTTTTCACGTAGGCGCTGAATATCTTTGTCGGTGCTATTCATTCCTAATTCTTCCTGAATAGTTTTGAGTTGTTGGTTCAGAAAGTAATCGCGCTGTTGCTTATCAAATTCGGTGCGAACTTTATTTTGAATTTCATTTTTCATTTCAAGCACTTGCAATTCATCTTGCAAATACTTTAAAACAAGTTTCACGCGATCGCGCATATCTGCCATTTCGAGCAGGTCTTGTTTCTTTTTAATTTCAATATTTAGGTTTGATGAAATGAAGTGAACCAGTGTAACCGGATTGCCGATATTTTTTAATAAAATTGAAGCATCAGTTGGAATTTGCGGGTTGATTTTTATGATGTTGTTCGCTAAATCTTTAATGGTTTCGAGCGACACATTAAACTCTTTATCGTTGAGCGGGATAATATCTTCTAAAAGCTCAATTTTAGCTTTCATAAAAGGCTCGGTGGTAAGCAAAGAAGTTGCGATAAAGCGATTTCTACCTTGAATGATGGCGGTTGTAGAACCATCGGGCATTTTTATCAAGCGTAGAATTTGCGCAACAGTTCCAATTTTAAACAAGTTGTTAAATTCCGGCTCTTCAATATTTGGGTCAGATTGACCGACAACACCAATCAACTTCGTAGTCTTATACGCCTCTTTGACAGCCAGAATACTTTTATCTCTTCCCACGGTAATGGGAATAGCCACACCCGGAAACAACACGGTGTTTCGCAAAGGCAAAAGCGGCATTTCTAAAGGTATATCGCTGGTTTTGGCGACATCGTTATCATCGGGAATAATAGGTAAAAAATCTCCTTCTTCATCACCATTTTGCGCAATAAAATCAAAAGTCATCTTGGCAGTTTTAAAAATTAAAAAAACAGAAACTTAATATAGTCAATAGCTGTGCCAAAAAATGAAATGAGCAATTTTTAATTTCTTGCGAATCGCTTTTTTAAATTGATGAAAGGCAATTCAAAGAAACGATACGACAATGCAGAGATTGATAAAGTGAGTACAATAACTAAGGAGTAAGCACATAAATTTAATACAAGATTGTTTTCAAACGTAGGCAAGTATTTCTTTAAAAATATAAACACGGCTGGTATAATAAATGGATGATACATGTAAATGCCGTAAGAAATTGTGCCTAAATAAGAAAAGAAAGATGGCAGTTTAATCTTGTTAAGTACACTGATATATAGAATGAGATAGCAGAACAATGATGAATACAGCAAGTTATGAATTCCTTGAATTGTGATACCATTATACAACAGCACAAATGTGAGTGTAAAGATAGCTGCTCGAATAGGAAAAGAGAAAAACCAACCACTCAACTTTTCTTTATGAAAATAGACCAAATACGCTCCGATGCCTCCAATTGCCATACATTCAAATCGCGTAACTTTTAAAAATTCAACAGCATACTCAAAAAAGCTGTGAGGGTATTTACTTTGAAGAAAAGCAAATAGAAACTTGAAAGCATACTCAATAATTATTACACCCAAAATTGCACGTAGCGGCTTTTTAATAAACTTAATTAGCAATGGCCAAAAAAGATAAAACTGTTCTTCAACGCCAATGCTCCAGGTGTGCCCAATAAATAGAATTGTTTTTCCGGCTATTACTAATCCGAGATTAGAGAAAAAGGTAAAATACATGAGCAGAATAGCAGGCGAATAAGTTTGAAAACTTTCATAGCTTTCATTGAAAATACTCAAATATGGAAGAATGAAAATTCCTACTATCACTATGAGATAGTAAAGCGGCCATATTCGCAGAACCCTTCTTAGATAAAATTGTTTTATTGAAACTGTACTATATTTTTCCTTTTCTCCAAGTAGTAGATAAGTAATTAAAAAACCACTTAAAACAAAGAAAAAAGTAACGGCTACCGGACCAATAAACTTAATAAAAGTATTCGGAAAACTATTTGAAAGCCCAAAGTCAAGAAGTTTCGCTTCTTCAATATGATAAATGACTACTAAAAATGCTGCAAAAAATCTAAATGGATCTAAGCCCGGAAAATATACTGTAGTCTTTTTTTCAATAGTCATTTGTTTTTAAGTAGTTGTTTCTTGCCGGCTAAAGTAATTTGGCGCTGCTATTATGATATATTTTATTCAAAGTTAAACCGCTTTTTAATTGTTGCGGTATTTAGTTTAGCGTAAGCATTACACAATTTTTAATTCCGCTCTATGGCAAATGGGCAATCTTTTTTAGAGAGCAAAAACCAAATACACACCAATAAATCTTAAACTACTTCGTTTCTTCGTTTTGCGTATTATTTTAGCACCAAATGAGCGAAAACCGCTATAGCGAATTACTGAATAAATTAGATGCATTTACCCGCAAATATTACCTGAATGAAATTTTGCGCGGAGTAATATTTACAAGCATTTACGTGCTTGTACTTTTCCTATTCGTAAATCTTGCGGAGTATTATTTGTTTCTTTCTACCACCTTGCGAAAAGTTCTTTTTTATGGCTTTTTGTTTTCATCTGCTTTAGTATTTACACGTTTTGTATTGCTACCACTTTTTAGATATTACAAATTAGGCAAAATAATTTCGCACGAAACTGCTGCTGAAATTATTGGCAAACACTTTGCAGAAGTAAAAGATAAACTGCTCAATGTTTTGCAGTTGAAAAAGATGGAAAACAGTAGTGATATTTCGCTTCTGCAAGCAAGCATACAGCAAAAAGCAAATGAACTAAAACCAATAAATTTTGCACTGGCGATAGACCTTAAACAGAACCGAAAATACGCAAAATACTTGTTGCCTCCGGCATTGATTTTGCTTTTCATCATCATTGCTGCGCCAAATGTAATTACCGAAAGCAGCAAGCGCTTATACCTCAACAATCAAGAGTTTGAAAAAGCAGCACCATTCACTTTTATAATTGAAAATAAAGAGTTGAAGGCATTGCAAAATACTGATTTCACACTGCAAGTACGCATGGAAGGAAACAGCTTGCCTGCAGAAGTTTATGTAGAAACAGAGAAACAAAATTTTAAGCTGAAAAAACTTTCAGCAAACACCTTTTCGCACACTTTTAGTTCACTTCAGCAATCGCTTTCTTTTAATTTACAAGCAAATGGTTTTCGCTCCAAAACATATCGAATTGAAGCGCTTGCAAAGCCTACCATTGCTTCGTTTGATGTGCGTTGTAACTACCCTGCTTACACCGGAAAGCAAGATGAAACTTTGCGCGGAACGGGTGATTTGAGTGTGCCGCTTGGAACTAAACTTTCTTGGCTTTTCAAAACCACAAACACTTCACAGGTTGAGATTAAAACCGATGCGCAAACTTTTAAACTTTCACCAAAAGAAAGCGATAAATTTCTGTTTGAAACTACAGCAAAACAATCGTTGCGCTATACTGTTTTTATTTCTAACAACGAAACAGGAATTCAAGATTCTGTAAACTATTCATTAAATGTAATTCCCGATTTGTATCCAACAATTGAAGTGAGTGAAAAGCGCGATACCAGCAACAAAGATTACTTCTATTACATTGGCGAAGTTGGTGATGATTACGGTGTAAAAAATCTCACTTTTCATTATTCGATTGAACGCGAAGATTCTTCGCAGAATGCAAGCAGAAATCAAGTGGCTAATGTGCCAATTGCTTCAGGAAACACCAATGCTCGATTTACCTATTTCTGGAATCTAAAAGAAATTGGTTTAAAGCCGGGCGACAAAATGAATTACTATTTTGAAGTGTGGGACAACGATGGCGTAAACGGAAGCAAAAGCACACGCAGTAGTTTGTATAATTTCAACATGCCTTCGCAGCGCGCGCTGGAGAAAGAAATTGATGCACAAAGCGATGAGTTGAAAAAAGATTTAAGTGCTTCAATGAAGCAAGCAAAGGATTTAAAAGACAAATTGAAAGATGCCCAAGACAAATTGCTCGAAAAGAAAAATTTGAATTGGGAGGACAAGAAAAATCTAAACGACCTTGCCGATAAACAGAAAGAATTACAGGAGCAACTCAAGGAAATAAAAGATAAATTAAACGAAACTTTAAAGAAACAAGAAGACGTAAATCCTGCGAGCGAGCAGCTAAAGCAGAAGCAAGAAAAATTGCAAGAACTTTTCAATAAAGTATTAGACGATGAGATAAAAAAACTCTACGACAAATTAGCTAAAATGCTCGAAGAACTGAACAAGAAAGATGCAGTAGAAAAGATGAGCGAAATGCAAATGAGCAATGAAAAATTAGAGAAAGAACTTGACCGAATGCTCGAACTTTTTAAAAAGTTAGAATTCAACAAAAAGTTAGAAGAAACAGCAAATAAATTAGAGCAGTTAGCTAAAAAGCAAGAAGAGTTAGCGAAGCAAACCGAAGAGCAAAAAGAAAATGCAGCAAACGATAAACAAAATAAAAATGCCGATGCTCAAAAACAAGAGCAACAAAAGCAATTACAAGCAGAGCAGAAGAAGTTGCAAGAGCAACTAAAAGAAGCGACAGAAGATTTGAATGAACTTAAAAAATTGAACGAAGAAAGCAAGAGCGAACAAGATATGAAAGAGGCAGAGCAAAACATGGAAACTGCCGAAAAGCAAATGGACGATGCGCAACAGCAAATGGAGCAAAGCCAAAATCAAAAAGCTTCGCAGAACCAAAAAAGTGCTGCCAACAACATGAAAAGTGCTGCTCAGAAAATGAAAAATATGAAGAACCAAATGGAGCAAGATGCTTTGGCTGAAGATATGCAAGCACTGCGCCAGTTGCTTAAAAACATTATGAAACTTTCGTTTGAACAAGAAGGCTTAATGAATGAACTAAAGGCAATTAACATCAACAACCCCAAGTATGTACAGTTGATGAAAACACAGCAAAAAATTCGCGAAAATTCTAAGATGGTTGAAGATAGTTTGTACGCACTTGCACGCAGACAAGAAAGCATACAAAGTTTTGTTACCAAAGAAATGAATAATGTAAATCGCTACCTTGCAAAAACGATTGCACATTTAGAAGATAGATATATTTCAAATGCGCTGAGCGACCAACAATTTGTAATGACAGGCTACAACAACTTAGCACTAATGCTTAGTGAAAGCCTACAAAATATGCAAATGCAAATGAGCGAAAGCCAAAGCGACCAGCAACAAAGTGGCAAGCCAAGTGCAGCATGTAAAAAGCCCGGAAAAAACAATAAAGGAATGCCCAATATGTCGCAAATGCAAAAGCAGTTGAACGATAAAATAAATCAGTTGGGTGAAATGATGAAACGCGAAGGTGCAGGGCAACAAGGCAATAGAGAATTTCAAAAAGAATTGAGCAAGCAGTTTAGCGAATTAGCAGGTAAGCAAGCAGAGCTAAGAAAAGCTTTAGAAAAAATGAACCAAGAGCAGAATAAAGATGGTAAAAACTCTTTAGGCAACTTAGGAGAAGCTATTGAGAAAATGAACCAAACCGAAACACAATTGGTAAATAAGCAACTTACTACTGAAATGCTTAAACGCCAACAAGAAATATTTACACGTTTGTTAGAAGCAGAAAATGCACAGCGCCAACGCGAAGAACAACCCGAAAGAGAAAGTAGAACAGGGCAAGATACCAATAGAAAAATGCCGCCTTCTTTAGAAGAATATTTAAAACAGCAACAGCAACAAGCAGATTTCTTTAAAACAGTTCCGCCTTCGCTAAAGCCTTATTACAAACAACTCTCAGAGCAATATTTTAGAAATTTGAGTGAATAGCGATTTACTTCTTAGGATTTTTTTCCACCTAAAAGGCCTCCACGTTTAATTACATCATCAATAATAATTAAGCCAATTGCATAAAATGGCATTACCGGTATTTTATAGCGAACCAACGCACCAAAATTAAAACTCGTAATACCTACTGCAAATGCGAGAATAATAGAAAACATAAAGCAGAAAGTAACATTGGAATCTAAGGCAAAAGCCTCCGGTAAACGGACTATTTTTGTATGCCAAAGTATGCTTAGAGTAAGGTACATAAAAGCCATTCCTTCAAGCGAAGCCATAATATTAAATATGCTTCGTGCTTCAAAAATAAAAGGGCGAAATAAGGTAACCACAATACCTTGGGGAAAAATTTTTAATAATCCCATAAGAGTAAAATCTCCAGCACCGACAATGGTGTAAGAAGAGCCTCCCGTCATTTGATGCCAAGATTGATAACCTTCTGCAGTTTTTTGTAAGTTATTTATTGAATACTTTCCTAAGCTGTTACCAAACTCCCCGATTAAAAGAACTGAAAGTCCAATAGCTGCAACCATAAAAAAGGGACCTGTAACTATTCTAAGAAAACTACTACTTATTTTCTCCTTATATTTTGTAATTAGCCAATACCCCGCAGCCGGAATAAACGACAGAAGAATATATCCTTTTAGTTTGCCGACAACAATAGCCATTACAATACCGACCAAAATATTTTTAACCATACTCTGCCGCTTTATTAAACCAAAATATATGTTGTATGTAAGCCAGCAAATTCCCATGTAAGTTAGCGTATCTTTCATAATTCCCGAACTCCAAAACACTGCTGATGGTATGAACAAAGTAGCTATTGCTAATGGCTTTTTTAAGTGTGGATACATATCGTAGAACACTATAAAAAGCCGCCAAGAACCTAAGAACGCCAAGTAGCCAAAAACAAGTGAAGTGCAGAGGAAAGAATTCAATCCAAGCATGTTTATGACCGAAGTAATTTTTACGAAATAAACCTCTGAGCTTCCATACTTCATTAAGTAGCCATAACCTGTGCCGTCTGAGGAGGAAATAAACCGATAGAACAATCCGATGTTATCACTAAAAAGATATTGTGTAGCATCTCCGGGATGTTTAAAAAAATATCGCAACCATTGGTAGCTCCAATGGTAAAAGCCCGTTGTATCACCTCCACCATAGAAGTATAGGTAAATAAAACAAAATGCCAATGACGCAATCAACTTAAACATTAAACCTTGCCCGTAGTATTTGTATATTTCAGGATCTCCGGTAAGGTATCGTTGTCTGTATCTATTGCCTAAATAATAGATAATGGCAAAGTAGATAGGAAAAAGAGCAAAATCGAAAGGGGTTGGATCCGCCAATTGATGTATTCTTCCTAAAACCATTTTGTAAAACTAACTGAATTTTGAGCAAACATAATATTGGAGTGTAAACTTTAAGGTTTAAATTATATTCACACTTACTTTATTGCGAATTACTGAATATTCGCAAGCATTAAATATTACTGCTTTTTAAGCACTATTAAATCATGAATTCATATAGCAACCCTCGCTTATTGGTAACTGGAGCCACAGGATTTTTAGGAAGTAGTTTATTGCCCATTGCGCTTGAAAACTATGAAGTACATTACATTGTTCACGAAAATCTAAGCCCATTTAGCAACGCCTATCCGCATCAAGTTTCGCTCAATGATTTTTCTACACTTGCGCGAGTTATTCGCCAAATAAAACCAAGTATAATTTTACACTTGGCTGCTGTAACCGATGCGAATTTTTGCGAAGTTTTTCCATGGAGTGCCTGGAAAATAAATGTAGAAACAACCAAACACTTAGCACTAATTGCAGCACAAGAAAATATTAAACTTTGCTTTGCTTCTACCGATATGGTTTTTGATGGCGAAAAAGGAAATTATACGGAAACAGATGTGGCTACACCGATAAGTAAATATGGAATACAAAAGGTAGAAGCGGAAAAAATAGTTTTAAATGCTTCATCACAAAATGCAATTTTTCGTTTGCCGCTTATGTTTGGCTCACTTGCGAAGAAAAATTATTTTGCACATGTAATTACAGCATTAAAAGAACAGAAACCTATAAAATTATTTACTGATGAGTACCGCACCATTTGTGGTGTTGAAAGTGTAGCAACTGGCATTATTACGCTTTTAGAAAAAGCAAACGGCATTTTCCACTTAGGCGGACCACAAAGAATTTCGCGCTATGAATTTGGATTGCTTGCGGCTAAAATTTTTAAGTTAGATAGCCATTTAATTATGCCATGCTTGCAATCTGAAATTAAAACTACAGCGCCTCGCCCAAAAGATGTATCGCTAAATTCAACAAAGGCTATATATTTGGGTTTTAGACCAAAAGGTTTAGAAGAAGAACTACGCATAATTGCGCATGAAGCAACTCTCTCTTAAATGTAAATTTTTGCTGTATGGAATGGTGTATTGTTGTATGCACCTTTCTACTTTTGCACAAGATGCCGGCCGGTATAAAATAATATCTTACAATGTAGAAAATCTATTTGATACAGTTGCCAGCAACAAATACAGAGATAAAGATTTTACGCCTACCGGAAAGTTTGAGTGGAACACCCAACGCTATAAAGCCAAATTAAACAATTTATCGAAAGTGGTTGATGCAGTTTGCGATAGCACACCACTACTGTTTCTTGGCGTGTGCGAAGTAGAGAATAAAAAAGTAGTAAAACATTGGTTGAAAAATCCCTTAATGGCAAAGCACCATTTAGGTTCTATCCATTTCAATTCCATGGATCCGCGCGGAATTAGTGTAGCACTTCTTTACAATAAAAAATTATTTACGCCTAAAGTTAAAGAAGCAATTCACCCGCGTTTTGATTTGGATACAAGCTATAAGGCGCGAAATATTTTATACGTAAAAGGCAACTTTGGTAAAGAAGAAATTCATGTATTTTTAAACCATTGGAGTACACGAAAAGGTGGCGCAGAAAAAAGCGATTCACGCAGAGTAGAAACAGCAAAATTACTTAGAAAAAAAATTGATGAAATACAGGCGGCAAATACCAATGCAAAGATTATAGTAATGGGCGATTTTAATGACCCACCATTTGCAAAAAGCATTTCGGAGGTTCTAAATGCAAAGCAAAGTGAATTGACATTAAAAGAGAATAGCCTATTCAACTTGATGAGTGAATCTGCTCTGCGTGGAAAATACACTTTCGATTTTGCAGGCGAGCAAGATATGCTTGACCAAATAATTGTTTCAGAGAACTTCGTGAACAACAACTGCCGTTTGTGCATTGATAAAAAGCGCGGTTATGTTTTTCAACCGAAATGGTTGATGTATAAGAGCAGTAAATTTGGACCTATGCCGTTTAGAACTTATGAAGGTTTTAAATACGTTGGCGGCTTTAGCGATCACCTTCCGGTTTATTGCGATTTAATTGTGAAATAGCCATTATTCCACACTTTGTTTAATGCGCTTCTAACCAATTTTTTCCTGTGCCAATTTCAACAATAATTGGCACACGGGTTTTAATAGCATTCACCATTTTATCTTCAATTATTGGTTTCACAATTTCTAATTCATCGCGGTGTGTATCAAACACCAATTCATCGTGTACTTGCAAGGTCATTTTAGTGCGCAAATTTTGCTTTTGGAATTCACGATGAATATTTATCATGGCAATTTTAATTAAATCGGCAGCACTTCCTTGCACCGGAGCATTTATAGCTTCACGCTCCGCAAAACCTCGCACAGTAAAGTTTCTGCTGTTTATATCTTTTAAAAAACGTTTTCTGCCCATGATGGTTTGTACATAACCGTGTTCTCGAGCGAAATTTAAAGTACTATCCATGTAATTTTTTATACCCGGAAATTGCTTAAAATAGTTTTCAATTAACTCCGCAGCTTCTTTTCTTGCAATACCTAAACGTTGGCTTAAACCAAAAGCTGAAATGGCATAAATAATACCAAAGTTCACCATTTTGGCATTGCTGC
Organism: Bacteroidetes bacterium 37-13; assembly: GCA_001897535.1. Lineage (GTDB taxonomy): Bacteria > Bacteroidota > Bacteroidia > Chitinophagales > LD1 > UBA7692. The sequence goes on from MKTC01000028.1 coordinate 20,362, forward strand.
GTTGTGCTTTGGTTACATCTTTCACATCAACGCCATAAACTTTTGCAGCTGTAGCAGCATGAATATCCATACCATGGTCAAAAGCGCTAAGCATTGCTTCGTCTCCGCTAATTTCTGCCACTAACCGAAGTTCTATTTGCGAATAATCGGCACTCACAAAAATGTGTTCTTCATCGCGCGCAATAAATGCTTTGCGCACTTGCTGTCCACGCTCTGAGCGTATTGGTATATTTTGCAAGTTGGGCGAAACAGAACTCAGCCTTCCCGTTGCTGCAATCGTTTGGTTAAATGTTGTATGCACTCTTCCTGTTTTGGGGTGAACCAATTGCGGAAGCGCATCTACATAAGTACTTTTTAGTTTTCCGATTTCGCGATAATTGAGTAAAACTTCGGCAATTGGGTGATGCTTTGTAAGTGCTTGTAACGCCTCTTCGTTGGTAGAAAGTTGTCCGGTAGAAGTTTTCTTTCCTTCAAAAGGAAGTTTCATTTCTTTATACAAAATATCGCCTAATTGCTTTGGCGAATCAATATTGAATTGCAGCCCTGCGTACTCATAAATTTTTGATTGCAATTGCACTAAATCTGCATTGAGTTCTTTGCTGTAATCATTCAAAAAATCGCTATCAATTTTCACGCCTTCGTGCTCCATATCTGCCAATACCGGCACTAATGGATGTTCAATTTCTTGAAGTACTTTTTCAACTTCCACTTGCTTTACCATTGGTGCTAAAACCTGCTTTAGTTGCAAAGTAATATCGGCATCTTCTGCTGCATATTCAGCAATTTCGTGTAAAGCTACATCTTGCATGCTGCCTTGTCTTTTGCCGCGTTTGCCAATCAATTCTTCAATGTGAACGGGAGTATAGCCCAAGTAAGTTTCGCTAAGGTAATCCATGCCGTGTTTCATATCCGGCTCCACGAGATAATGCGCCAACATGGTATCGTAAATTGGCTCTGCTACTTGCACGTCATATTTTCGCAATACGTGAAGATCGAATTTTACATTCTGCCCAATTTTTATTTTTGTAGCGCTTTCTAATACCGTTTTAAAACGGTGAACTAATTGCTTTGCTTCCTCAAAATTTTTAGGACACGGAACATAAAAGGCTTCACCTGCTCTTATGCTAAAAGATAAACCAACAATTTGCAGAGTGAAATAGTCGAGCGAAGAAGTTTCTGTATCGAAACAAAACTCATCGGCTTGCGAAAGTTTTTGAAGCAATTCTTCAATAGAAATAAAGGTTGTTCCTTCTTGCTTTAGTTCAAGATTATCTGTGGCTACAATGTAATTGTGTTCAGTGTTTTTAATATTTTTTCCTTTAACCTCCGGTTGTGCTTGAGTTTGTGTTTCAAATGCGGAAAATAAATCTACTTGAGTTCCTGTATTACTGCGCTGCGTAGGTATTTCAGTTTTTCCGGCAGTGTTGTTGTTTACAGAAAATTTTTCACCCAAAAGTTTTCTACCTAAAGTTCTAAATTCTAATTCGGTAAAGAGTGTAGAAATCGCTTCTGTATCTGGTTCATCTAAATGCAAATCTTCATCGGTTACATTAAGTGGCACATCTAAAATTATGGTTGCTAAATGTTTTGAGATTTTTCCTTGCTCTGCGTATTCCTTAATGTTTTCGCCAAGTTTGCCTTTAATGTTTGCGGCATTGGCGATAATGTTTTCCATTGAGCCGTATTCTTTAATCAGCTTTTTTGCGGTTTTTTCACCCACTCCCGGAATACCCGGAATGTTATCCACGCTATCGCCCCAAAGCCCTAAAATATCTATCACTTGCTCGGGATTATCAATTTCCCACTTTGCCAAAATTTCGTTTACACCAAGTATTTCAATGTCGTTGCCTTGTCTGCCAGGCTTGTAAATTTTTATGTTTTCTTCTACTAATTGTGCGTAATCTTTATCGGGCGTAACCATGTAAACCAAATGTCCTTCGCGTGCTTTTTGTTTGGCAAGTGTTCCAATTATATCGTCAGCTTCGTAGCCCGGCACTTCCAAAATTGGAATTTTCATGGCGGCAATAATTTGCTTTATCCATGGAATGGAAAGTGCAATATCTTCCGGCATGGCTTGGCGGTTTGCCTTGTAAAATTCATACCCCACAGCGCGAGTAGTTTCCTCTTCATTACTATCGAAAACTACGGCAATGTGTGTAGGTTTTTCTTTTTGTATAAGTTCAATTAAAGTTTGTGTAAAACCTGAAATAGCGCTCACATTCATGCCTTTGCTATTGCGCAGCGGACTTTTGATAAAGGCAAAATATGCGCGATAAATAAGTGCAAAAGCATCAAGTAAAAATAATTTATTGTCTTTCCAATCGGTATTTGTAGCAGCCATGTGGCGAACATAGTTTATTTGATTTTTACCTTTTAGTATTTCGTTCTTTTGTTTTGTTTTGAAAGAAATTTCAAGTGCATTTTTTAGCTCATTTTCATCTTCAAGATTCGGCTTCATCGGCAGCGCTTTATTTCGGTAATGCTTTGCCCGACTTACTACCCGGTTTTACTAAAATTTTTAATAAAAATTTAAGAATTTCTTCGCTTGAGTTAAATAAAAAAGAACGTGATATTCATCACGGAATTTTCACGCATTTTCAAGATGATAAATTGTTTCATTCCAATTTGACTTTTGAAAATTTCTGCAAGGAACTCACTTCAATTTTGGCAGCAAAACAACCAGATAGAAATGCTTTGCGTCTGTCATTTATTGCACATCTTTTAGTTGAAATGCTTTTTGACCGTTGGCTGTGCGAAACAAATCCAACTTTGCCCGATAAATTTTATGCTATGCTTGAAAATGTGTGTATGAAAGATGTAGAGCAGTATTTTATGAAACATAAACTTCAAGATAAATTCAATTTGGTGGAGCAAAAAAGGCAGCGATTTTTAACGCATCGTTTTCTTTATGAATTAAATGAAAGTGAACACTTGGCTTTTGGTGTTGGGAAAATCTACGACCAAACTACGGGCAAAACCATAACAAATTCTGAACAGTTTCGTATAATTGATTCAACAAACGAATTTTATGCGCAAAACCGAGAATGGAAAGCGCTTTTGATTAGATAAAATATGCGTAAAAGAACCCTCAGTATCATCTTTTCGCTCGTGTGTGTTTTTGCTCAAGCTCAAGTGGTGCGAAAATACAGCAACGAGTTTTTGAATATTGGTGTTGGAGCCAGAGGCTTGGCGATGGGTGGCGCTCAGGCTGCTTCTGCAGATGATGTTTACAGTGTTTATTACAATCCTGCCGGTTTAGCACGCATTGAAAATAATTTCCAATTAGGTGTGATGCACAACGAATATTTTGCAGGAATTGCGAAATGGGATTTTGGTGCTTTTGCTGTTCCTATCCAAGATAAAAAACGCACATTAGGTTTTTCGTTTTATCGCTTTGGTGTAGATAATATTCCAAACACTTTGTTTTTGGTTGGCCCCGATGGAAGTATCAATTACAATAATATTCGCTCGTTTTCGGTTGCCGATTACGCCTTTATGTTTCACTATGCGCAAAAACTGCCGGTGAAAGGTTTAACCATTGGCGGTAGTGCGAAAATTATTTACAGGCAAGTGGGTTCGTTTGCCAAAGCATTCGGTTTTGGCATTGATGTAGGCGTTCAATACCGTTGGAAAGGCTTGCAAGTTGGCTTAATGGCACGTGATATTTCTTCAACTTTTGCGGCTTGGGATTTCACTTTCACCGAAGAAGAAAAACGAGTATTGGTTCAAACAAATAATGCGCTTCCGAGCAGCACCACAGAGATTACAGTTCCCACCATTCACATTGGTGCGGCTTATAGTATTTCTATTAAAAACAAATTTTTTATTTTACCCGAAGTGAATTTCATTTTAAGTACCGATGGCAGAAGAAATGTGTTGGCACCGGGCAAACCAATAAGTATGGATATGAATGCAGGACTGGAATTGAATTTGTTTAAAATAGGTTATATTAGGGCAGGTGTTACCAATTTGCAAAGAGTATATGCCGAAAATGGCAAGCAACATTTCACGGTTTCGCCAACTTTGGGTGTGGGCGTTCACATTAAGGTGATTTCTTTAGATTATGCTTTAACCAATGTAACTACTTTAGATAAAAACTCTTCGGCAGGTACAGGGCTTTACTCCAATGTAATTTCATTAAGATTAGACATTAACAAGAAGAAGAAATAATGCTATGAAAAAACTTGTTTGGATATTCTTTTTCTTTCTATCAACCGTTGCTGCAAAATTGCAAGCACAGCAGTATGGCAATGAATGGATAGATTATTCGCGCACACACTTTAAAATTAAAGTTTGGCAAGATGGTGTTTATCGTATTCCATACACAACTTTACAAGCTGCCATTCCAAGTATATCATCAATAAATCCGGCTAATTTGGTGCTGTTTAGAAATGGTGAACAAGTGCCAATTTATATTTCAAATAACACAACAATTGGCGCTGGTGATTACATCGAATTTTATGGTGAAAAGAACAGGGGCGAAGTAGATAGTAGCTTATATGTGCCGCAAGGTTCGCAGCCACATCCGTACTATAGTTTATTTACGGATACAGCTACTTATTTTTTAACTACTTCTGCCACACAAGGCAATAGAAGATTAGAAGCTACCAACAATGATTTAAACAACTTACCTCCAAAAGAAACTTTCTTTATGCACACTGCTCGCATGGCGTTTGCCGATGGTTTTTTTGAAGGGAAAGTTTACTATGCCGGACAAGAAGAACTTTCTAAATCTACTTTTGAAGAAGGCGAAGGTTGGAGCAGCGGCTGGGTGAATAGTTCACCAACTGATATTGTTCAGAACATGGGCACTCCAACAATTTATACCGGACCGGGAAATCCGGGTATTGCCAACTTTAAATTTTATCATTTAAGCCGAAGCAATACACCGCATATTCTCACAGTAAAAGTTGGTGGACAAGTAGTTTACAATATCAGCTATCCGGGTTGGAAGCAAAACCGCTTTGAACAGCAAATCTCTTTGGGATTACTTACCTCTGGTACAACGCCAGTTGCTTATCGTTTCAGCGATAATTCACCCGGTTTAATGCAGAATCGAATCGAGTTGATTGAACTTACTTATCCGCGTCAATTTGATTTTAATAATAATCAGCTTTTTAAATTTTTTATTGATGCTTCCGGTGCTAAAAAGTACATGGAAATTTCAAATTTTAAAGACAATGGCTCAACGCCAATTTTGTATGATTTAACCAATGGTTTAAGAATTACTTCAACAGCGGGAAATGTAAAAATTGCATTGCCGCCTTCTTCAGTAAAAAGAACTTTATTGCTTGCAAGCGAAAGTGTAATTAATACAATTACTTCAATAACTCCGGTTGATTTTGTGAATTATACCGCGTTGGCAAATCAGGGAAATTATGTAATTATTTCGCACCCTGCTTTAGGTGTAAATGATAACAATAGTCAAGTAGAGCAATATCGCCAATATCGAGATATTAATGGCGGCTGGGGGGGAAAATATACCGCAGTAAAAGTAGATATTGAACAACTTTACGACCAATTTGCTTATGGCATTAGCAAGCATCCTTTAGCGATTAACAGCTTTATTCAATATGCAGTAAATAGTTGGAGTGCGAACAAAAAACCGCAGTATGTTTTATTGTTAGGCAAAGCGCGCGAATATCCAGATATGCGAGCAAGTAGCGCAACAGCAGCGCGCAATCAATGCTTAGTGCCAACTTTTGGTTTCCCGGGTTCAGATATTTTATTGGCTTGCCCGATTGGCACAAACACACCGAGCGTTGCCATTAGTAGAGTTGCTGCTCAATCGCAAGCGGATATAAAAGTGTATTTAGATAAATTAAAAACTTATGAAGGTTTGCAATCCCAATATGCTCCAGACCAAAATATTCCGGGTAAAGAATGGATGAAACATGTTCTACATTTTTCGGGCGGCACTACTTCGCAAGAGCAATCGCAGTTGTCAGGCTATGTGAATAGCTGGAAGCGAATAATTGAAGATACGCTCTATGGCGCAAAGGTTACTACATTCTCAAAAAATTCACCAACGCCAATAGACCAAGCACAGCAGCAAGTTGTAAAAGGTATTATCAACCAAGGCATTTCATTGCTTACCTTTTTTGGGCACTCTTCAGCAAGTTTAGGTTTTGATGTAAGCATTGATGAGCCTAATAATTACACGAACTATGATAAATATCCAATAATTATTTCTAACGGATGCTTGGTGGGCTTAATTCACAGTGCTTCGCGAAACTATAGCGAACGATTTGTGATTCCAAGAGCAGGCGAAGGCTACCAAGGAATGAATACCGGAGCCATTGCATTTATGGCAACCACCGGTTTATCTGTTTCGAGTGGGTTAAATGTTTTCACCAGCAGAGTTTACAATAATCTTGCAAAAATAAATTATACCAAGCCTTTTGGCGATGTGATAAAACAAACAATGATTGATGTTGATGGGTGCTGCTCCGGAGATAATTTTAGCATGATGGTGGCGTATGAATTTACTTTGCATGGCGACCCTGCTCTCACACTAAATCAATATCCAAAACCTGATTATGCAATTGATAATTCTTCGCTGTATTTTAATCCATCTACCATTACAGCGGCAGCAGATACTTTTGAAGCAAAACTTATTGTAACAAATTTGGGGAAAGCAATACCGAATACTATTCGCGCAACGATTTATCGCAGAGTTTACGACCCGCAAAATCCTTCAAACTTTATTGATTTAACTTACCATCAACCGCTTACAAAATGCTACTACAAAGATACGGTAACATTTAAACTGCCTACTTTAGTTCCTTACGGAAACAGCTATATCGGCTATGGTGCAAATGGGTTTGGAGCATTCATAGAAAGCGAAGAAAAAGTAGATGAAATGGCTGAATTGAATAACCGTATTCCACTTGGAAGTATCGTTACAAATATTCAGAGTGATGATATTATTCCTATTTATCCTTACGAGTTTGCTATTGTGCCTAAACAAGGTGTTACACTCAAAGCTTCAACCGTAAATCCTTTTGCGCCTTATCGCTCTTATCGTTTTGAAATTGACACAACAGAGCTTTTCAATTCATCAAAATTAGTTTCGGGCACTGTGGCACAAAAAGGCGGTGTGGTAAAGTTTACACCCGGCATCACTATGGAAGATAGTGTGGTGTATTATTGGCGCGTGGGAATTGATAGTGGCGGCACTGGAAAAAATTGGCACTATAGTTCGTTTATTTATTTAAAAGATGAATATCCGGGTTGGAATCAAAGCCATTATTATCAATACAAAAAGGATAATTTTAATTTGCTGAATTATGGCACAGATAGAGTATTTCGCTTTGCAAAAACGGCAAACCAAATTGATGTAACTGCCGGTGGTGGCGACCCGATGGGCGTAAACTGGCTTTACAATGGAGTGGTGATGCACAACGGAAGATTTATAAACAAAGTAGGCTACAATTATGGTTTGGTTTTTGCGGTTATTGATAGCGCCACTGGTAAACCTTGGGCGAGTATAAATTACGGACCTTCGAGCTATGCCAAGTTTGGAAATATTCACTTGCCACCGGGCTTAGCTGCATTGGAGCAATATGGTTTCGATTTTAAAACAGATAACACCAACCACCCAACAATTACCGGAAAAAAATGGCCACAAGTTATCAGCGATTTTATTGATTCTATTCCAAATGGAAGTTATGTATTGGTTTATACTATTAACTGGAAGCCACAAGACTACACTACTTGGGATACTGTTTTAGTGAATGCTTTAGTGAATAAATTAAGTGCTGCCACATTTCAGCAATTAAAAAATGGTGCAAGCGATGCTCCATATATTTATTTCACACAAAAAGGCAATCCAAATTTTCCTACACTTAGCCGATTGGGCAACTCGCCTAATACAAGTAGAGTTTCAGCTTCCACCAGTTTTATTGGTACTTGGTACGAAGGATTTTTATCTTCAACCGTAATTGGTCCGGCACGCGAGTGGGGAAGTTTCCATTGGCAAAATAGAAGTTTAGAAAATCCGAGTACCGATGGAGATACCGTTAGCATTTTTGGTATAAACCAAGCCAACCAAAAAGTACTTTTGTTAGAAACTACACAACCCAATAATTATATTCAAAATATTGATGCTGCTACTTATCCGTATCTACAATTGGTTTTAAAAACTAATGATGTACTGAATAGAACACCAACGCAACTCAAGTACTGGCGCGTACTTTACAAAGATGTACCAGAAGCCGCATTGAATCCTGCTGAGCATTTTGTGTTTTCGGATAGTGTGTATTTAGGCAGTAATTTGAACTTAGAAATTGCAGTTGAAAATGTTACCGAATATCCGATGGATAGCTTGCTTACCAAATATATTATTCGCGATGCACAGCTTACACCTTATACTTATTATGTGAAGCAAGATTCGCTGCGCGGTTTTGCAACCATGATTTTGAAATTGAACACCCCAATAAATGGAGCAAATTATCAAGGTACAAATAGAATTTATATTGAAACCAATCCGCTGGGATTGCAGCATCAATTAGAGCAATATCACTTTAATAATATTGCGGAACTTTCGTTCACAACCGGAGGCGACAATATCAATCCTTTGCTTGATGTTACTTTTGATGGAAGACATATTGTGAGTGGCGAAATTGTTTCAGCCAAACCAAATATTCTTATCAACCTAAAAGATGAAAATAAATTCTTGGCATTAAACGATACTTCACTCTTGAATGTGTATATAAAATATCCAAATGAAACTACTCCACGAAGGTTTGCTTTCGATAATAATATCATGACTTTTTACCCTGCAAATGCAGCAAATTTAGCAAAAGACAATACTGCAAAAATTGAGTTGAAACCTATTTTTACCGTTGATGGAAAATATGAATTATTTGTGAGTGACCGCGATCGCAGCGGCAACCAAAGCAGCAGCACGCCACAACGCTACGAAGGCAATATTCTTTACGATTACAAAACATCTTTTGAGGTAGTTACTAAATCTACCATCACCAATGTGTTGAACTATCCAAATCCATTCACCACCTCAACCAAATTTGTGTTTACCTTAACGGGAAGTGAAATTCCTGATTACATGAAAATTCAAATTATGACCATAAAAGGTACCGTGGTAAAAGAGATAAGCCGCGAAGAACTTGGAGCAATTAGAATTGGAAATAACATTACCGAATACGCTTGGGACGGCCGCGACCAATACGGAGATTTATTGGCAAACGGAGTTTATTTTTACCGAGTGGTAACTAAAATGAATAATGAAAGTGTAGAACACCGCACCGAAAATTTCGACAAATACTTCAAAAAAGGATTCGGCAAAATGGTGATGATTCGATAGGAATATTTCCTATTTTAAACTTTAACCAATGCAGTAATTTCAAGTAAAAGCTAATGGCAAACTGCCGCACTTCCAGTCGGCAAATCAACAAATGCAGGGCTGATATATGGAATTCCCAAATTCATACCGCGCAAAATTAAAAGTATTGCCATTGCTGCAACAAATACCGGAACTGCTTTTCGAATACGATTTCTCAAGTTAATATTTATCCAATTTCCCGATAAATTTACTGCCAGCATCAGCGGTATTGTTCCTAATCCAAACAGTATCATAAAAACACTTCCTTGCATGGCGTTTCCTGTTGCTAATGCACCTGCCAATGCCGCATACACCAAACCACAAGGCAAAAAACCATTTAAAGAACCAATTAAAAATAACGATGAAAAACTTCGCGTGCGAAACAATTCAGCAAGTAGCTTTCTTACATTTTTACTAACCGGATTTAGCCAACTTAGTTGCTCCAATTTTGCACTATATTTTTTAGGCAACAGCACAACAATTAAGATAAGCACACCAACCGAAATAGAGAAATAGCGCTGCATTCCTGCAAGCAATACAGCTCCGCCAATTAAGCCAAGCAAAAATCCAAATAAGCCGTAAGTAGTTGCCCTGCCAAAATTATAGAGCAGTGCGCCTATAACTTTTTCAATTTTTCCATAACCTTTTAGTGGCAGTGCTAATGCAATTGGTCCGCACATTCCCACACAATGAAAACTGCCCAACAAGCCCAACGAAAATGCAGCAAACCAAAATTCCATTTATTGAAAATTTATAGTGCTTTCGTTATAGTAAGAAATGCTTCCCGCTTGCCATTCAATTTGCATTTGATACATACCCGATTCTAATTTTTCTGAAGCCACAATACTCTTTCCATCGGCATCGGCTTTACATTCCACCATCACATCTTTTTGGCTGCTATTCGGTTTGTAAAACAAAATTTTTGCACTTGCATTTGCGCTTGCTTCCTTAGGAAAAGTAAGCAAAACCTCTCTCCCACTTACTTCCCACTTTAAAGGTGTTTGCAAGTTTTTTGTGTTCGCAATTTGGTCTATCCGCTCTTGGTATTTTAGCTCTTTCGCATAATAATCTGGCGTTACCAATTCCACAGTTTTTAGTGAAGACCTATAAACCATAAACAAAATAAACACTGCAAAACTTGTATAAGTTAATGCTATTCCCCAGCCCCAATTAAACTTCTTCAACATAAAATATTTCTTTCTAAGTTTTGAAAAATCAACCTCCCGGAGCTAAGAAACTCGTCTTCACTTCATCTATTTTTTTCCCGTTAGAATACACGCCAATTTCAATTTTATTTTGGCGCTTGGTAAGCTTATCTTTATCAATATAAATAAAGAAAACGCCACTTCCTGCTGCTTCTTTTTTCACTACTAACCCTTTGCCTACAATCTTAATGGTGCCGGGCAAATCTTCATTTTCTACTTTGAGCGTAATCGGAATTTCTTTTCGAGTTTTGTTTATCAAACTCACGTTGTAGATATTGCTAATTTGGTTATTTGGTTGCTCTTGATATAACATTCCTCTTGCACGTACCACATTGGTCTGCACATCTTTTCGAGTAAAAAGCAATGCTACCAACACCACCAGCAAGCCTACTAAAATAACGGTGTAAGCTTTGGTCCTATTTGTGAATTTCGTTTTTTCTCCTTTAGAAATATTATTCTCCGAGGCATATTTTATTAAGCCCAGCGGGCGATTAAATTTTTCCATTACTGCATCGCAAGCATCAATACAAGCTGTGCAGTTTACACATTCCAATTGTGTTCCGTTGCGAATATCAATTCCGGTTGGGCACACTTTCACACACTCAAAACAATCCACGCAATCGCCAACTTCATCTTGCTTTTCCTCTTCGCGTTTCTTCTTAAATCTGGAACGCGGCTCGCCACGAACATGGTCGTAAGCCACCACAATAGAATCGGGGTCGAGCATTACACCTTGTAGCCTTCCATAAGGGCAAACAATAATGCAAACTTGCTCGCGAAACCACCAATACACAAAGAAAAACGTAGTAGCAAAAAGTAGCAAAGGCACAAAGGTTTCTATGTGCTGAATTATACCTTCTTTCATATACAGCAGTACTCTATCCATTCCGATAATGTATGCTAAAAAGTAATTGGCAATGATGAAAGAGAGCGAATAGAACGCTAAAAATTTCAACCCGCGTTTAGTAATCTTTTCCTTGTTCCACGGCATTTCGGCAAGTTTGCGCTGCATTTCGGAGCTGCCTTCAATCCAATATTCTATTTTACGGAAAATCATTTCCATAAACACCGTTTGCGGACAAACCCAACCACAAAATATTCTACCGAAAACAACTGTAAACAGCACAATAAACACCAAAAAGGTGAGCATGGCTATTCCAAAAATAAAGAAATCCTGCGGCCAAAATATTTGCCCGAAAATAATGAACTTGCTATTGGGAATATCGAAAAGAAAAAGTGGTTCACCATTTACTTTTATCCAAGGCAGCGTAAAGAAAATGAGGAGATACAAATTGGTAACCATAGTACGCGCATTGTAAAATCTCCCTTTAGGCATTTTGGGAAAAATCCAATTGCGTTTACCTTCTTTGGTTACGGTGCCAATCGTGTCGCGGAAAGCTTCATTTTGTTTACTCATAACAATTTATTTTCAACGGTTTTTACACCGCGCTTTAATTGAAAACTACAGTTTCTAATCATAGATTTAAAACTGTAGTTTTCTGTTATTGCTGCTTTAGTTTTTAATCTAAAGTTACAGCAGATTTTTTACATCACAAGTGTAATTATTTTGCAGCAGCAGTAGTTGAATCTGCCGCTACAGCACTTGCTTCTTCTTCTTTATACAATTCGCCATCCGGAGCCTTAGCATTTGCCGGCTTGGTGCCATGAAGCGATTTTACATAACTCGTAACATCTACTATATCGGTTGGCGATAAAATATCTTTCCAGCTTGTCATTCCCTTTTCGAGTACGCCATATTTTATTGTCTTAAAAATATCGTTAAGCGAACCGCCATGCAGCCAGTAATCATCAGTAAGGTTTGGACCTACTATACCTTCTGCTTCTTTACCATGGCAAACAGCACAGTTACTTTCAAAAATAGTTTTACCGGCTTTTATTCCGGCTGCATCAGCAAGCAAAATATTATTTTCGTCTACATCAACTACGTGCTTTGCTTTATACGCAGCAACTTCTGCATCTGCCTTTTCCATTGCCGTATTGTACTCGTCTAAACTTGTTGGTCCTCCTCCAAGTTCGTAGTAGCCGAAATAAACTACCGCCCACAGAATAGAAATGTAAAAACCATATTTCCACCAAGGTGGCAAATCGTTGTCTAATTCTCTAATACCATCGTATTCGTGATCTAAAATTATATCTTGTTCTTTATCTACCGAAACTGAAGAGTTAAAACGGTCTAAGAAACTTGGCATCTTTAATTTTGCGGCTTTGGCTTTTTCTTCTTCTGCTGCGAAAAAACCTTTAGCAAAACTGTAAATTTTTCGAGCCAACATTACCAGCACAAAAAACTCTAACAACAATATAGTTATTGCCAAATAGATGCCCAAATTATCGAGTAGCGAAGATGTTTTTGCTGCCGCAGGTGCTGCTGTTGCAGCTTCTTCTGCAGTTACCGAAAGTGTCATCAGCACAAGTAAAATGGCTGTAATGTTTTTCACTTTTGGCGCACTTATTTTTGCCATTGTTACCAACACATTGCCCAATACAGCAATTGCCAAAAGCAAAATTACCATTGCAGCAATCACCAACCACCAAATAAAAGTAGTATAATCTGTTGGCGGTGTAGCGGTGGTGCTGGCTGCCGGTTCTGCTGCTTGCGCCATTGCCGAAATAGACAAAAACGCTAATGCCATTGTGGAAATTCCACGTTTAAATAGGTTTAAATACTTTATATTATTCATACAGTTTCTTTTCTTTTTGGTGAAAGGATTTTCAGTTTTCTAATGGAATATTTTCTACTTCTTTAATGTAGTTTTTATTTGCACGAATGGCAAACCACAGCATTGCTAAAAACACTGTCATAAAAATGGCGAGTGCTATATCAGGAAAAATATCAATGCCTGAAATTCCTGTTGCGTACTTTTTAATAAATGAAAACATGTTATTTCCTTTTGGGTTAAAAATTTAGTTGGCATTCTTTAATGAAGCAGGAATTCTAAAGGTTGATTCTCCCTTAATATCTTTTCCTAAGCGTTGCATATAAGCGATAAGTGCAATAATTTCTTTCTTTTCAGAAGTAGTTATTCCATTCATTTTTAAATCTGCCTGAATGCCTTTTGCTTGCTTCATTAACTCATCATTAGCAATATCTTCATAACCTTTTGGATACGGCACACCCAATTTTTGCATCACTTGAATTTTCTTTTTAGTAGTGCGTATATCTAAATCGTTATCCAACAAATGCGGATAAGGCGGCATAATAGATTGCTCTGCTACCGAACGTGGATTATCCATGTGGTTGTAGTGCCAGCTATTCGGCAAATTGCGCGTTCCTACTCTTGCCAAATCCGGACCTGTGCGTTTAGAACCCCACTGGAAAGGATGGTCGTAAACAAACTCTCCCGCTTTTGAATATTCTCCGTAGCGAGCAACTTCTTCGCGGAAAGGACGCACCATTTGCGAGTGGCACACATAGCAACCTTCGCGCACATAAATATCGCGACCTTGCAATTCTAATGGCGTATAAGGTTTCACACTTGCAATAGTTGGCACATTCGATTCAATTAAAAATGTTGGTGCAAATTCTATAATACCACCAATGGCAACCACAACAAGTGAACCAATAAGCATTTGCACAGGCTTGCGCTCAATCCAACGATGCCAGTGCTCGTTGCTATGTGGTTTGTATTCTTTAGGAAGCGGTGGCGCTTCAGCAGCTTCGTTGGCTTCTAACTTGCCTTGCTGCACGGTTTTCACCAAATTCACTACACCAATTACAGCACCTAATAGGTATAAAAATCCACCAAAAGCACGTAAATAATACATTGGTAAAATAGCGGATAATGTATCTAAGAAATTCGGGTACATCAATACGCCTTCCGGCTTAAACTGGCCTAATAAAGACCATTGTGTCCACGCGCTCCAATACAATGGAACAGCGTAGAACAAGATTCCCAAAGTGCCTAACCAAAAATGAATATTTGCCAACTTGCGCGAATACAATTCAGTTCTAAATATTTTTGGAATTAACCAAAACAATACTCCGAATGTTAAGAAACCATTCCAACCCAATGCGCCAATATGTACGTGTGCAATAGTCCAATCGGTGTAGTGCGAAATAGCGTTTACACTTTTTATTGAAAGCATTGGACCTTCAAAAGTCGCCATACCGTAAGCAGTTACGGCTACCACATAAAATTTTAAAACTACATCATCGCGTACTTTATCCCATGCACCGCGCAAGGTAAGTAAGCCGTTAATCATTCCACCCCAACTTGGTGCTAAAAGCATAATAGAAAACACTGTTCCTAACGACTGTGCCCAATCGGGCAATGCAGTGTAAAGCAAATGGTGCGGACCCGCCCAAATGTAAAGGAATATCAACGACCAAAAGTGAATGATAGAAAGGCGGTAAGAATACACCGGACGACCTGCTGCTTTAGGTAAAAAGTAATACATTAAACCTAAGTATGGCGTGGTTAAAAAGAAAGCTACCGCATTGTGCCCATACCACCACTGCACAAGTGCATCTTGCACTCCGGCATAAATTGGATAGCTTTTAAATAATGTAACCGGAATAGCCAATGAGTTTACGATATGCAACATGGCAACAGTAATCCAAGTAGCAATGTAGAACCAAATGGCAACATATAAATGCTGCACTCTGCGGGTTAAAATAGTTCCGAAAATATTGATACCGAAAATAACCCAAATGATAGTGATAAGCACATCAATTGGCCATTCCAATTCCGCATATTCTTTGCTGGAAGTGAAACCCATAAGCAAAGTAACGGCTGCTAAAACTATAATGAGCTGCCAACCCCAAAAGTGAATAGCACTTAAAGTATCGTTCCACATTCTGGCTTTGCACAAGCGCTGAAGCGAATAATAAACACCCATAAAAATACCATTGCCCACAAATGCAAAAACTACTGCATTGGTATGTAATGGTCTCATTCTGCCGAAGGTGAAATATTCCGGAAAATTAAGGTCAGGAATAACAAGCTGGAGCGCAACAATTAAGCCTACCAACAAACCTACCAAGCCCCAAATAAATGTAGCGTAGGCAAAATTTCTGACAATCTTATTGTCGTAACTGAATTTTTCTATTTCCATAAATGATTATTGACTTTTTTGGTGTGTAGATTTTTTAGTTTCTTCATCAAAAAGTATTCTCACAGATGGTGTGTAATCATCATCAAACTGACCTTTTTTTACACTGCTGATAAAAGCAATTAAAAAGCCAAGCGCAAACAATAAACTCAAGCCTACCAAGAGGTAAAGTACACTCATCTATAAATACTTTTTGGTTCTACAAAAGTACTTTTACGTACTACGCAGTTATATGATGCAATCTACTTCATTATATGATATATATCAGGTTTTTTATACGTTTATACTTTTACGTACATTTATTTTGAATTCTTATTATCTATTGATAATTAACGTATTGCCTTTTTTAAGAAAATGTAAACTGTCCATCTTTTACAATACTTGAATCCCACACATAGCTCACCCACCCAAAACTAAGGCTGTCGCTGTCGTAACTAATTTCAACAGGATTAAAATTAAAGTTCAACTTGGTTATACCATAAGTTCTGTTTGAATCTATTATTCCATTATGGCTGCTATACCCTCCAAACCATATATAATCATGCTTTTGTGCTGTTGCATTGATGTTTATCAACGCAACAGCACAGAATACAAAATATTTTAGTACGCATTTCATTTACCTGTTATTATACCAAATTGATTTATAAATTAGTCCAAGAATATATTGTATAATGCCGATGTGATAGTCGTTTAGGACAATGTAATTGGACTATTACGAATATCCAATCGGTATTACATTCTGTTTTCATTCTTTCACAAACTTACCCACCCATATCATCCTCCCATCTCCAAACACCTCCGCATGATAAAAACTATTTACTAAATTACTCACATCTATTTTATGCAAACCTGAATACCTCGGCAGCACACTTTCATACACCACCTGCCCCATGGCATTAGTGAGTTTGAGACTTACGATGTTATACCGCCCCCAAATTATATTGCCGTAGTCTATTGTTACAAAATCTGTTGCAGGGTTGGGGAACACCTGTATTGTTTTGGCTCTTGGCTCTTGGTTCTCAATATCTGAATAAAGCGTATCACAAGGGCTGCCCGCCAATGCACCCAAGCGGTAGTTAGGATAGTAAGGCACTCCGCCTACATAAGATTTAAGTTTTACCGAGTGTTGCAACACATTACACGCTGCGCCCTTTTCATCAGGCTTGTCTATTACATGGTAGTAGCGGGTTGTGTTGCCGGTGCTTAAATATATCTTACCATCAGGAGCGAGTTGGCTATTAGCAAAAAGGGTTTCTAAATGAATATCCTTAAATCCGTCATACCAAGCTACGGTATCTTTTGATGCAGCTATATCCGCAGCCCAAGTATCGTATTGATAAATACGATTGGTGGCATTTACATACACAAAGCGGCTGTTGGGTGAAAAACTTACAGCAATACCTATCAAGCTATTAGCATGAATCTCAGGTAATTTTGCATCCACAGGATTACTGATGATGCCGCTGCAACGGTCAAAATCATAAAGGCTTAGCCCTTCTTTAGTGGATATTGTTGCAATTTTGCTGCCGTCAGGGGAAGCTGCGCCATAAGATAATTCGTCAGTAATATTCAGATAATTCATCACACATTGGTTAGATTGCCTTACATAACCATCCTTCGTAATTAAAAAGCTATAAAAGCAATTGGTATTTCTTAATTGACCAATCAGCCACCAATCTTTACCATTACCGTGCTTAATAAGAATTATTTCTTGCCCCAATATGCTATCCATCATTACATTCTTTTTTTCTTTAATACATCCTAAGCCGAAATTACCTGTTATATCAATGATGGTGCTATACAGTTTGCGATTCGCAAAACTGTTTTTATTTAAAAATGTATCCACTAACAGGTTAAAAAACAGATATTCATTGCTGTTTTGTGGCAAAGGAATAACAATATTAGAACGAGGATAACGCTGCCCATCTTTTGCGATACTTGGATCCCAAACATAGCTCACCCACCCAAAACTAAGGCTGTCGCTGTTTTCAATGGGGACATCCCATTTATTAGCAATGTAGTTGCCATTGGAGTAGAATATTAGATTACCGTCTTTATCAGATATACTGCAAGGTGCACGGTTAAAATTCATTCCCAAGCTGTCGTAACTAATTTCAACAGGTGTTTGGTTAAAGTTCAGCTTAGTTATACCATAGGTGTCATAAGTATCAATTAACCCTACATGACTGTGATATCCTCCCAACCAGATATAATCATGCTTCTGTGCTGTAGCTCTGATGCACACACACACACACACAAGCACAAGCATCTTAAAAAACACATACACACCTATTTAATCAAACTTAACTTACCAAAATAAAGCGGCTCACTTTGCGTAACTACTTTTACGTTATACAAGCCTGATGCCAGATTCTTTGTATCAATTTCAAGCAAACCTTTTTCCATTAAAACATTTGATAAAATCACTTGCTGTCCCAACATGTTTACCATAATTACCTCGCACTTCCTGTTTATCGCAATATTACAAGCTAAGTATGCTTTGCCATTAGTAGGATTGGGAAATAAAACGAATTGCAATTCGGGTTTTTCTGTCCGCTTTTGTAATGGATTTGGTTCATATTCTTTCTTATAAGATTGATTGCAATTTGCGCTGTCATCAAAATAAGTCGCCCCCATCATATTTTGATATAAACTTCTTGCAAGCGCAGTTGCTTCACCGCCTTTATCAAGGCATTGGTTGGCAATGCTTACCACCGTATTCCATTGGTCTGTAGTAAATGTATCTATGTTTTTAGCCACCGTGTTCAAATATATCAATTTTATGTCGCGATGCCATTGCTCAATGGGTATGCCTATGGAAACCTGCGCCAAAGCAGCCGCTGCGGTATCTGCCGCATCGTTGCGCTGCCCGTCAAAGGCTTCAATATATTCGTTGGCAAAGACTTTCCCTCTGAGCGTAGGCTGTGCCTACGTCCAGCAAGAAAATAGCTTATAGCTATTATTACAAAAGAAATCTACAAAAATGGCCAGCAGCTATCAAATAACCGACCCACACGGCATTTACTTTCTGACATTTCAGGTAGTAGATTGGGTAGATATTTTTTCGAGAGTATCTCAATTTCTTTGTATTCAATAGAGCAATAAACAAACTCAAAATCAATTTAGCCTAAATGCACAACAGGTTAAGTGTATATATAAAGCAACTAAAAGCTGCAACCTTGACGGACGTAGGCTCAGCCTACGCCCAGTGGCCCAGTGGGCCCTATTTTTCGATAACTTAAATCCCCCGTTAAATATTCGGCTATTATCGCCTCTTTGTCTATTGCTTTTTTTTCCATTTTGGTTACTTTTTATTGTAAACCTATTTCAGGACGAGACACGGTTTCAAATCATGCTGAAAAGGCACTTGTAAAAATCTATCTGAAAGATAATTTTAAAAACCGAAGCCGCCTTGAATATTCTAATAAATCAGCAAACCCTGATTCTTGTGCTTTTTTAAATATTGGCGGATAATTTTTTGTGCTTCGCCACTGTGCTTGGCAGGGCGAATTACAGATTTAAGATTTTCGATGGTTGCTTCCATGTTTTCTTTATAGAAAGTTCCCATGCCTTTATATTCATTATTTTCAACCCACACAGCCGTGTTTTCATCAGGGTGAACACCTTCGCCAATTACAAAGAAATTAGTAGAGCGAAACAAATAGCGCTTCACTGCATTTTCAATTTTTTCATTGAGAAGATTTTTAAGCTTCTCCGTGCTTTCTTGCTTCTCTTTCAAGCGTTTAATCATGGCATAATGACCCAAAATATTATTGTCGTTCATTATTTTTTGCACCACGCGAAATGCTGCACCTTTTGTAGCAAAACGCAATGCTGACTTTGCTTCATTTTCAGCCAACGGCAGCACTTTTAGTTCTTTTACGCCATCAGTATTTTCACTAATAAAAATACCAAACGAAAGCACAGGTTCGCGTTTTACTTTCCCTGTATAAACAGTTTGCTTTAATTCGTTTTCAAGCGCTATTAGCTTGGCAACAAGTTCATTGCCGGTGAGTTCATAATCAATATTAAAAACTTGATTGAGCAGTGCGTTTTTCTGTGGGCTTTCGGTTATTTTAGAAAATTCTTGAATTACTTTTTTGCGTACGCTTTTAGCACCTTCAAAGTATAGAATTTGGTCTTGCGCATCTTTTAAATAAATAACTCCGGCTTCATCAGGAAGCATTTCTATATCATCAGAATTTATTTGTGGCGGCAGTTTGGTAATGTCTAAACCATCGCGCAATTCAATAGCTAAGAGTGTAGATTCTGTATCGGTGGCAAGCAACAATTCTAAGAGTTTCACAGTGGCTGAAGCATCGCCTAAAGCGCGGTGGCGCGATTCTATTTTTATACCTATTTTATCGCACAACTTTCCTAAGCTATACGATTGAAAACCCGTGAGTACTTTACGGCTGAAACTTACTGTATCTAGTTGTTTTGCAACAAAATCTACTCCAATAAGCTTAAACTCTTTGCGCACCATGCCAAAATCGAATTTCACATTGTGTGCAGTAAAAATATTGCCCTGTGTAAGCCGTAAAATTTCGTGGTGAATATCTTGAAAGCGAGGTGCATTTTTCACCATGCTTTCGGTGATGCCGGTGAGTTTACTCACCCAAGGATCAATTGGTCGTTCAGGATTCACCAAAGTAGAATATTCCTCTACCACTTTAGAACCATCAAAAAGCACTATGGCAATTTCGGTAATTCTATCAACGGCAGGGCTTCCTCCGGTGGTTTCAACATCTACAACAGCATACATGAAAAACGAAAATAATTTTCCTTTCTAATATTAGTGTTTAAAATGCCTAACGCCTGTGAACACCATTGCTATTCCGGCTTTTTCGGCTGCTTCTACCGAAAGTTTATCGTTGATGCTGCCTCCGGGTTGTGCAATGGCAACAATATTTTTTTCGGCTGAAATTTCAACACAATCCGGAAATGGGAAAAACGCATCGCTTGCCATCACTGCTCCACTCACATCAAAGCCAAATTCCTTTGCTTTGGTAAGTGCGTTTTTAAGTGCATCAACGCGCGAAGTTTGTCCGCAGTTGCTGCCGATAAGTTGTTTGTTCTTAACTAATGCAATGCCGTTGCTTTTTAAATGTTTCACGGCAATAATGGCAAATTCCAAATCGCTAATTTGCGCTGTGGTTGGCGCTTTTGAAGTGGCATTTGTAAACTGCGCTTGCTTTTCGGCAGTATTATCTGCTTGTTGCATCAAATAGCCATTCAAAAGATTTTTCACTACATATTCTTGCTTTGTTGCTGCGCCTTTTAGCTGCAATAAAATTCTATTCTTTTTGCTTTTCAAAAGTTGAAGCGCATCATCGTCATAAGCAGGCGCTGCCAACACTTCAAAAAACAAACTGTTCATGGCAGTTGCAGTAGCCAAATCTACTTTTCTGTTCACGGCAATCACACCGCCAAAAGCAGAAGTGGTATCGCAAGCAAAAGCAGCTTCATAGGCTTGGCTTAAAGTATCGCGCGATGCCAAGCCGCAACTGTTGGTATGTTTAATGATAGCGCAAGTTGGCTCGGTAAATTCCGCAGCTAAATTGAGCGCGGCATCTACATCAACCAAATTGTTATACGAAAGTTCTTTGCCGTTTAAAATTTCAAACACAGCATTCAAATCGCCAAAAAACCAACCTTTTTGATGTGGATTTTCGCCATAGCGTAAAGTACGTGCTTGTGTTTCGCTAATTTTTAGTGCTTCAATACTTTCTTTTTGGTTGAAATAATTAAAAATATGCGTATCGTAATTTGAAGAAATATTGAATGATTCGGCAGCGAATTTTCTGCGGTCTTCGATAGAGGTTTCTCCATTTTTTTCAACTAAAATATTGCGCAGTGTTTCATATTGGTTTTTAGAAGAAAGCACCACTGTATCTTTAAAATTCTTAGCTGCTGCGCGAATAAGTGAAATACCGCCAATGTCTATTTTTTCAATAATATCGGCTTCGCTTTTGCCTGCGGCAACAGTTTCTTCAAACGGATATAAATCCACAATTACCAAATCAATTTCAGGAATTTCATATTCTGCCAACTGCGCTAAATCTTCTGCATTTTCTCTGCGTGCCAAAATGCCGCCAAATACTTTTGGGTGAAGCGTTTTTACTCTTCCGCCCAAAATGCTCGGGTAATTTGTAAGCGTTTCAACCGGAATTACTTTCACGCCTAAAGATTCTATAAAAGATTGAGTGCCTCCGGTGCTGTAGAGCGTTACATTTTGTTTGTTGAGTTCTTTAATAAGTGGTTCCAGTTGGTCTTTGTAATAAACCGAAACGAGTGCAGATTTTATTTTCTTAAGCATGATTGATTAAAATTTGAAGCCGCGAAGATAGTGCCTTTATGGGCTATATTTTTGCAGTGTAGATAAAATGTGCGGAGTGTGCAGAAATCTTGTTTCTTCCGGCAGAAAAACCATATTTAAACCTTCATTTTGCAACCTCCTTCTTGAATTTCAGAATTAAGGTAATAGTTATTTCGCTCCTTTGGAGCTTAGCTAAAACTATTTCCTCGTACTTAATCGCGCAGCCTATCCATACTTTTCACCAAAGCTTCATCTTTTTGTATGGCAAAGTGAGCCAATAACCAAAACACAACCGGTGGTATTGCTGCTAAATTCCAAAGTGTGTAGATAATATCAATTGGCGTGCTAGTAGTTTGAAAAAAGTATGCGATGTGTGCCACCGCAGCTAAATGAAACGCAATAGCAACCCAACAAAGCAGCGATTGAATACTGCGCTTTTTAAAAAGGAAAATAGCAATGAGCGAAAAGCCTGCGGCAATACCATCTAAAATAGGCACAACAAATACAAAATAGCCACTAATAAATCTGCTCACGTCCCACGCTGCCATGTTGCGCACATATTGTATATCCGGAGCTTCGTAGCGAATTACCGGAGCAAATTGAAATGCCGCAACCGCTAAAATTGCCAGCAGCAAATAAATGGTTTGAACTCTTTGTATCATATTTTTTGCCTTAGCTTTTAAAGTTTCAATTCAAATTACATTTGAACAAAACCCATTCGGAGTTGCTCAAATTCTTTCTCCAATTTTGAAGAATATTCAGCGTCTTCGTATTGCTTAGCGGTGCGCATCATTTCTTGGAAAATATAAAGCGGTTCGCGCACATTTCTATTTTCGGTAAACGAGCCTTGCTGCAAATTGTGCAAATACTGAGAATCGCCACTGTTGCGCGCTTGCTGCAACAAATAGCGGTAAACTGTTTGGTAATAGCGCAGAAAATCGCGGCTTTGTGCAAGCAATTCTTCCATCACTTTTTTACCTTTTTCTTTTGCTCCTGCCTTGTAATAAATATCAGGATATTGGTAAGAGAAAACATTTAGAGGTACGCGTTCTGTCGGCATCATTTTAAGTGAATAATCTAACGCTTGAATTGCTTTTTCGTTCTCCCCTTTGGCTAATAATGCTTCTGCCAAACGACCAAAGTTGCCGCGAACATTCACCGTCATGCGCATGATGTTTTCATCTAAATAAATGTTTGGATTGCTTTCAATTCCACCAAACTTAAATTTCTTCATCATGTTGTCGAACATCACATCGGTGCGCACCGGAGCGCTGTAAGAATTCCCCGTAGCGTTTTCGCGCGGCACAATTCTATACGATAAACCTTCTAACTGGAAGTATTTTTCAAAACCTAAATACGCTTCAGGTGCTACGCTCACCGCAAAGTAAATCGGGCGTTCCATGATGTTATTCGCAACAATATCCAAAGTAAGCAAATCGTTTTTCAATAAATTGCCATTGGTAATGCTCCAACTCATTCTCGAAGTAATTGGTTCATCAGCAGCAACCATATTCATTGCACGCGCTTTGTTGGTATCAATATCTAAATAGAAATTTTTAGTAGGGAAATATGGGTCGAACTCGCCTCTTCCGGTAGAAACTTTATTGCGCGGATCATCACTTGCAATAAATTGCATTACACGCTTTATATCCAACGAAGCATTTTCAGGAATTTGTGGATTTGGCGCATAGCGAATAATATCGCGATTGCTGGCGGCAACTTGCTCGCTGGTGAAACTCATTTTTAGCGGCTGTGCATTATTCATTTTAAAGCGCAATTGGTCAATATACCAATCCACGCCCAACAAACTCAAATTCACAATTCTAATATCAGTGCGTATGCCTTCTACTTCTTGTGCATACCAAAGCGGATAAGTGTCGTTATCGCCTTGCGTGAAAATAATAGCATTTGGAGCGCAGCTTTCTAAATAGCAAACTGCAAAATCGCGTGCGGTTGTTCTTCCGCTGCGGTTGTGGTCGTCCCAGCCTTGGCTTCCCATTAAAATTGGCGCACTCGCACACACCAATAATGCTACTGCTGCTGCCGGTACTTCGCCCATTTTTTTCTTCAACAATTCAATAATTGCAAGCACACCATAACCAATCCAAAAGCAGAATGCTACAAACGAAGCTGCTTGAGCGTAATCGCGTTCGCGCGGCTCTATTGGCGGTTCGTTTTGATATACAATTTGGAATAATCCGCTTACTGCAAACAATGCCAACACTACCCAAAATGCCTTGTCATCTTTTAGGTAAGTGTAAACCAATCCAATAATTCCAAGTATAAAAGGAATCATAAAGAACTTGTTTTTAGCTTTGTTTTCTGCCAACACTTTCGGTAAGTTTTCTTGTGGCCATTGTGGTGCGCCCCAAATTTTTAAGTATTTATCTACAAATGGAATGCCGCTAATCCAGCCGCCATCGTCATTAAATACTGTGCCTTGAATATCATTTTGCCTTCCTGTAAAGTTCCACATCAAATAGCGGAAATACATATAACCAACTTGGTATTGGAAGAAAAATTTCATGTTGTCGCCAAAAGATAAATGGTCGCGCACTTCGTAGCGTCCGCCATTTTTTTCGCCTAATTGCTTAGCTAATTGTTCCGCTTGCTCTTGTTGCCCGGGTTCAAAAGTTCTTACAATATTTACACCTCCTGCGGTGCGTTCTACCACATCAAGTTCCGGGTGAAGTACTTGACGATAAGCACTTTTTTTACTTTCTTCTTGCCAAAAACCAAGGCGAGGAAAAGGCATCATTACATCATCTCGGAATTTGTAATCAATTTTATCGCCAACATATTTATAGCTGTGTGTTGCTTTATCTTTTTGGAAACGCTTACCCAACTTTTCCATATCCACAATATCGTAGCTATTCACATTGTAAGCCGGTCCGTATAAAAGCGGGCGGTCGCCATACTGCTCACGATCAACATAGCTTTTTAAGCTGAAAGGATCAATCGGGCGGTTCATGTTTATTGGCGGATTGGCAACACTGCGAATTGGCACCATTGCATAGCTCATGTAGCCGATATACATAAATGCCAAACTCAAAATGGCAATATTCAAATCGCGCCAGCCGCGTTTGTGCGTGTACCAAATTCCTCCGGCTAATAACGAAACTAATAGGAATAAGAAAAACGCTTCACCGCTATTAAACGGCATACCAAATGAGTTCACAAATAACTTATCGAAACCGGCAAGAAATGCCTGCGTGTAAGAAATGACAAACTTCATGGCAACGCCAATCAATACAAAGCCAATGATACCTGCAAACAAAAATCCTTTAATGCTTGGTTTGTATCTTCTGTAATAGTAAACAAGTGCCGCAAATGGCAATGCCAATAAGCTCAACAAGTGTACACCGATTGAAAGACCGGTCATGTACGCAATTAAAATAAGCCAGTGGTCGGCATAAATATTTCCTTCAGAAACCTGTTCGTCCCATTTTAAAATTGCCCAAACAATAAAGCTCCAAAAGAACTGCGAAAGTGCGTAAACCTCACCTTCCACAGCGCTAAACCAAAGCGAATCTAAAAAGGTAGCACAAGCTGCTGCAATTAAACCACTGCCAACTACTGCAAGTACTTTTCCGTTTGAATATTCTTTACCTGCAAATACTAATTTTGATAAAAGCATGGTAACACTCCAATAGGTAAACATAATTGCCGCGCCTGTTGCCAAGCCGCTCATAAAATTCACCCAAGTTGCAACCTGCGAAACATCATTTCCGGCAAAAAGTGTAAACATTCTGCCAAGCATTAAAAAAAATGGCGCTCCCGGTGGGTGAACCACTTGTAATTTAAAGCAGCCACTTACGAACTCTCCGCAATCCCAAAAGCTTCCGCTCTTTTCTGCCGTAAGGAAATATACCAACGATGCAAGCACTAGCACCACCCATCCGGCAATATTGTTTATCTTTTTGTATTGATTCATTTAGTATGAGTTTCTTTTTCAGGAAGCGCGAATGTAATAAAATAAGGAAATGCAATAATTTTCATACACTTTAATTATGTTATATCCTATATAATATAAGTAAAATCTCTCCTACTCTCGCTTTCTAAACAAAAAAGACCGCCTTTTGAGCAGTCTTTTTTAAAAATTTTAATCTGAATTAGTTTTCAGTTACACCTTCAACCATCACGTTTACGCTATTGTTTAAACTTTCGGCAAAGCCGCCTGAAATTTTAAGCGAAACTGTTTGTGTTGGCGATTTATATTTAATATTTCCGGCAGAAAGCGCAGCTATAAGCGGTGCGTGGTCTTTTAATATTTCAAAAGATCCATCTACTCCCGGTAGTTGCACCAAAGAAGCCTCTCCGCTGTAAATCACTTTTTCCGGTGTTATTATTTCTAACTTCATTTTTCTTTGTTTATCAACTTTCTAAACTAAAATATTGCAGTTGCTTATTTGCTTACTTCTGCCAACATTTTTTGTCCTGCTGCAATTACTTCTTCCATATTTCCTTTTAGGTTGAAAGCTGCTTCCGGATATTCATCAACTTCACCATTCAAAATCATGTTGAAACCGCGGATTGTTTCTTCGATAGGAACGAATACTCCCGGAATACCTGTAAACTGCTCAGCAACGTGGAACGGTTGGCTCAAGAAACGCTGAACTCTACGTGCGCGGTGTACAACTAATTTGTCTTCTTCGCTCAATTCGTCCATACCTAAGATGGCGATAATATCTTGAAGTTCTTTGTAGCGTTGTAAAAGTTCTTTCACGCGCATTGCTGTGCGATAGTGTTCGCTGCCTACTACTTCTTCGCTCAAAATTCTTGAAGTAGAATCCAATGGATCTACCGCAGGATAAATACCCAAAGCAGCAATTTGACGACTTAATACGGTTGTTGCATCTAAGTGTGCAAATGTAGTAGCCGGAGCTGGGTCAGTTAAGTCATCGGCAGGAACGTAAACCGCTTGAACCGATGTAATTGAACCGCGCTTGGTAGAAGTGATACGCTCTTGCATTAAACCCATTTCGGTAGCCAAAGTTGGTTGGTAACCTACGGCTGAAGGCATACGACCTAATAGAGCCGAAACCTCAGAACCTGCTTGGGTGAAACGGAAAATGTTATCTACGAAGAATAGAATATCGCGACCGCCTGCTGAAGTATCGTTTTTGTCGCCATCACGGAAATATTCAGCAACGGTAAGACCACTTAATGCAACTCTGGCACGTGCTCCCGGTGGTTCGTTCATTTGCCCGAACACCAAAGTAGCTTGCGATTGTGCTAATTGAGTACCATCTACTTTAGTTAAATCCCAACCGCCTTCTTCCATGCTATGTTTAAAAGCTTCACCGTATTTAATAACGTTACTTTCAATCATCTCGCGCAAAAGGTCATTTCCTTCACGAGTTCTTTCGCCCACACCGGCAAATACTGATAAACCTGAGTAGCGCTTAGCGATATTGTTAATCAATTCCATGATTAACACGGTTTTGCCCACACCGGCACCACCAAAAAGACCAATTTTACCTCCTTTTGCGTAAGGTTCAATTAAGTCAATAACTTTAATACCTGTAAATAACACTTCGGCTGAAGTAGTTAAGTCTTCGTAAGCAGGAGGAGTGCGGTGAATACCGTAGCCGCCTTCTTTAGAAACCGGAATTTGAATTCCATCAATAGCATCTCCGGTAACGTTAAATAAACGTCCTTTAATACCTTCGCCAACCGGCATAGTGATAGGCGCATTTAAGTCTAAAACGTCCATTCCTCTGCGCAAACCGTCAGTAGAATCCATAGAAACGGTACGAACCGAATCTTCACCAAGGTGCTGTTGAACTTCTAAAATAAGTTTTTGTCCGTTTTCGCGAGTAATTTCCAAAGCGTTCATAATTTTTGGAAGTGTAGAACCTGCAGCTTCGAAACTTACGTCCACTACCGGACCGATAATCTGCTTTATTTTACCAATGTTAGCCATAATTTTTAATATGTTTTTGCTATATTTTTTTTGAAAAGCGGTGCGAAAATAGCCGTTTATAGCGATTCTCAAACTCTATTGTGCGATAAAAATATTAAAACTCGAATATTTGTTGAAAATTGAGGTTTTTGAGCCTGTTTTTATGATTACGAATTAAAGAAAAGTCCTATTTCGTCTAAAATTTTAGGATTGGCTTCTAAAACATTACCAATAACCACCATATCTGCTCCGGCATTAAATGCCAAAGAAACAGCATTTACATTTGTGATTCCGCCACCTACTATTAAAGGTAAATTTACAGTTTTTTTCACGGCAGTAATTACTTTGCTATTCACGGGCGTTTCTGCACCGCTTCCGGCTTCTAAATAAACAACTTTCATACCTAAAAAAGAAGCTGCAAGTGCTGTGGTAGCTGCAATTTCAGACTTTTGTGCCGGAATGGGAATAGTTTGAGTAATGTAAGAAGTGGCTGAAATTTTCCCACCTTCAATTAAAATATAAGCCGTAGGAATTACTTCGATATTAGCTTGCTGAACCGCAGGCGCAGCAATTACTTGCTCGCCAATTAAGTAAGCAGGATTTCTACCGCTTACCAAACTTAAAAACAAAATGCCATCTGCCTTTTCGCTTACTTGAAAAGAGTTGCCGGGGAAAATTATTACCGGAATAGTTGAGTTTTCTTTTAGAAATTCAACCGTAGTGTGAAATTGGTTTTTGTACAATAAACTACCGCCAACCAATAAATATGAAACTTTGTTTGCTACTGCTTTTTCAAGTAAATTTTTCAAAGAAAATTCATCGTAATTATCCGGATCAATCAGAACCGCAAGTTTCTTTTTTCCATCATTAAACGATTGAAGCAAACTCATCTGTAATTAGAAAATTTCTCTTACCTCAGCCTTTAAAAAATCCAATGCGTGTTGCGTAGGAAGTGGCGCATTTGCACCTGCCACAGCCGTAAAAATAATGCGGCTCAATTCTTGTGCGCTGGCATCGGCATTCACTTGTGCGGCAATCAAGTTAATGGTTTTAATGGTTTCATCTTTAGATTGCACAATTAAATTCCAACAGTTATCGCTCACGTAAATTTGTTGTGATAAATTATGTTCAAATTCTGCTTTAATAGTTTTCACCATTGCGTATTGCAACTCGGGGCTTATCATATCTGCTTCTATGCAGCGCGAAACCAAACTGAATGGCGAAATGCGTTCCAAAAACATGGCTAATCTTTCGTAAGCCTGCAAGCGCAACACTTTTATTTCTCTGGAATCTTTAAGTTTTAGGTCTAAAAGTTTTGTTTCGAGTTCTTTCTTGGTTTGCTGCTTAAAAACCAAATAAGCGGTGAGTAATACCAATGCTGCAGGAACGGTGATAGCGAATATTGTGAGAACTATTGAGTAATCCATTTTACAAGAATAATGCTAAATATTTGGGTTGAAAAGTTTTACAATTTCGGTTGTTACAAATATTGTTGGATACTTTCGGCAATTTTTGTCATTTCTTCCGGAGAAAATTTTTGCTTAGGGTTTGAAAAGTTGATGTCGCCCATTTGGTTTAGCGGCACTAAATGAATATGAACGTGCGGCACTTCTAACCCGATAACTGCAACGCCTACACGTATGCAAGGAACAGCTTTTTTAATGGCAATAGCTACTTTTTTCGCAAACAAATTCAGCGCAGTTATTGCATCATCATCTAAATCAAAATAGTAATCAACTTCTTGCTTTGGAATAACCAAAACATGACCTTTTACTAAAGGAAAAACATCTAAAAATGCGAGATGCTTTTCATCTTCGGCAATTTTGTAGCAGGGTATTTCACCTGCTACAATTTTTAAAAATATTGATGCCATTTTACTTTCTATTTACTAACAGAAACTTTCACAGTTGCTGTTTTTTCTGCTGCTTGGAATTGAATAAAATAAATACCTGAAGCCAAAGTTTGTGTGCTTACGGCAATTTTTTCGTTGCTAATATTCTTTACAAATTGTTGTGCAACTTTTTTTCCATTCATGGTGAAAGATGAAATGCTTAAATCCGCAGCTTGTGCAAGGTTAATTTCAAACAATAAATCGCTGCCGTTTGTTCCTGCATTTTTCACCCAAACTATTTCGTCAATTTTATCGATAGCTGTAGGCTGAGAAACGGTGTAAGTTCTTTCTGCTGTGCAACCTTTATCGTCAGTTACGGTAACGGTGTAGCTTCCTGCTGTTAGGCTGCTTCTATCTTTTGTAATTACATTATTGCCCCAATCAAAATCATAGTTTGGTGTGCCTCCGCTCACAGTTAAAGTAATAGCGCCATCGCTGCCGTTTACAGTGGTAACATTTGTAACTTGCGCATTCAAACTTAACGAATCGGGCTCTGTTACAGTGTATGTTGCCGCAGCGCTACAATTGTTTGCATCACTTACAGTTACGGTATAAGTTCCGGCTGCTAAATTTGCGGGGTTGAAATTGTTTTGCCATGCAATAGTAAGCGCACCTGTGCCGCCAGAAGCAGTTAATACTACTGACCCATCTCCACCATAGCAATTGGCATTGCTTATTGTACCAGAAAGTGAAATTGAATCGGGTTGCGAAACGGTGAAAGAATTTGTTCCTGTGCAACCGTTGCCATCATCAACAGTTACGGTATAATTTCCTACTTGTAAATTTGAAGGATTTGCACCGCTTAAATTTCCGCTCCAAGTGTAATTAAAACTGCCAGAACCTCCGGTTGCAGAAACATTTATGCTGCCATTAGTTCCGCCATAACAGCTAACAGAATCGGCAGTTCCGCTCACATTTAAACTTGCAGTTTGTGTAATGGTATCTTTTCTTTCTGCTGTGCAACCTTTAGAGTCTGTAACGGTTACACTATAATTTCCGGCAGTTAAATTGGTTCTGCTGCTTGAAACATCATTATCATTCCAAACAAAACCGTTTCCGCCATTTCCACCAGTTGCACTTAATGTGATAAATCCATTGTTGTTGCTTCCGCAAGTAACATTTCCTTTAGTTGAATTTAGAACTAATAAAGCAGGTTGTTTAACAGTATCTGTTTTTACTACTGTACAATTATTGGCATCAGAAACAGTAACAGAATAAACCCCGGCAGCAAGATTGGTTCCGTTGCCTACATTCCAATTATATTGGTAAGAAGGTGTTCCTCCAGAGCCTCCAACTGCTAAACCGCCATCGTTTCCACCAAAACAAGAAACATTTAGTTTAGCAACATTTGCAGCAAGTTGTGTAGGCTGAGTTATGCTTATGTTTGTAACTACTGCAGAACATCCGGCTTGGTCGGTAACTGTAACTGAATAAACGCCATTTGATAAATTAGTTCTTGAAGCTCCAAGTTTGCCATCGTTCCAAGTGTAGGTTTTTGTGCCTGTGCCACCTGTTGTGGTTATGGTTGCACTACCGCTTGTATCTCCAAAGCAAAGCGCTGGAGCAGAATTGCCAAGCGATGCAATTATAGGAAGAGGATCTAAAGTACCCGGAGTGAAAGAAATACCACGAAAAACAGTATTGGTTTGCTTTCCTAAAACCGGTGTAAGTGTAGCGTTCAAAGCTTGGTTATATCCAGCCGCATCTTGAAACATATAAACAGAATCTTGTGTTGCAGTAAAACCTTTAATAGTACCGCAAACATTTAGTAAAGTTAAACCCCTAAAGGTTGTATTTGCAGTTTTTCCATTATTAAGCCATTTTCCATTTACCTTGCTGAATTTATAAATTCCACCTTGGTCGTCTGCTACATAAGCTAAATCGCTTCCTGCTTCGGCAGAATTAACATCAAATAATGCAAAGCCATAAGGAGAACCACTGGTTACAGAATCCAATAAAGTAGTAGTTTGTCCACTTATGATTGGTTTTCCGGCTCCTACTTCGCTCACACCATAAAATGTGCTGGAGGCTGAAGAAATATACAGCTGATCATTAAAAATATTGACAACTCTTGTATTGGTTGGCGCGCTGCTAATTTTTACAGGACTTGAAGTAAGGCTATTTAATGGCACATAATAAGTTCCGCCTGTACTGCTTGAGCCAGCTCCGGCAAACCATACTCCGGTGCCATCGGTAACAGCCCCTCTAATACTGCTTGCTTTATAGGCACTTCCTGCCACAATTCCTGTTTGGGTATTTATTGTTCCGGTTGCAGAAACTACTGCTGCAATTCTATTGGTATTTGTTCCCGAAACACTTGCTACTCCTGTAGTTGTATCGTATCCGGCTAAGGTTAAAAACATTCTATCTTGAGAAAGCGTAAGCGCGCCTTCTGAAGTTGCAGTGCCGCCCAAAGTAAGCGCACGGTTATTCCCATTTGCTACTGTGGGCAAAGCTTTAGTTTGTACTAATTGCCCGTTTATGGTAGAATATTCATCTAAAAAAACGGGGTGAGATCCAGAACCTAATGCAGTTGAACCATCGCCAACTCTAAGCACCACAAGATTTCCGGGTGTAAAAGATTGACTAAAAACATTGGTAGCAACAAAGCAAAGAACCAAACAAAGTGAAGCGAGTTTTTTCATTTTACTAGTTTTTTATTTACAGAACAATAATAAGTTAATTACTCTTTTCTATTTGATATTTTATCAGGCTATTAAAGAAAATGAGAGAAAAAAACAGTCTGTTTTTACTACCACTTCGGGAAACTTTCAGGATCTGATTCGTGCATAATATCATAGATAGTTTCAAACACATCTTCAGCATTAGGCTTGCTAAAATAGTCGCCATCGCTGCCAAACGAAGCGCGATGTGCCTTAGCTGTAATTGTGCGTGGTTCGCTATCTAACCAACGAAATGCACCTTGCAATTCCATTACTTGTTGATACATATATGCAGCAGCACCTCCGGGCACATCTTCATCTAAAAATACAATGCGATTTGTTTTTTGTATGCTGTTTACAATGCTATGGTTAATATCAAAAGGCAATAAAGTCTGTACATCAATTAACTCTACAGAAATTCCCTTTTCTTCTAAAAGAATTATAGCTTCTTGTGCTATGCGCACGCAACTGCCATAAGTTACCAAAGTAACATCATCTCCGGCTTGCAGCACCTCCGGTACGCCAAGCGGCACATTAAACGATTGAATATTTTCCGGTAAAGTTTCTTTAAGGCGATAGCCGTTTAAACATTCCACAACTAAACCCGGTTCATCGCTTTGCAGCAGTGTATTATACATTCCGGCAGCTTGCACCATGTTGCGCGGAACACAAACATACATGCCGCGAAGTGCATTTATTATCATTCCCATTGGTGAGCCGGTGTGCCAAATTCCTTCTAAGCGGTGGCCGCGTGTGCGAATAATTACCGGTGCTTTTTGTATGCCATTGGTGCGATAACTTAAACAAGCCACATCATCGCTTAGCGGCTCTAAACCATAAAGTAAATAGTCGAGATATTGAATTTCGGCAATAGGGCGAATGCCGCGCATGGAAAGCCCGATTGCTTGCCCCATAATGGTAAGTTCACGAATACCGGTATCAAAAATTCTTTGCTCGCCAAATTTTTGCTGCAAGCCTGAGAAACCTTGATTTACATCGCCAATCATTCCCACATCTTCGCCAAAAGCCACTACGTTTTTGTGCTGTTCAAAAATTTTATCAAAGAAAGTGTTTAGTATTTCGTAGCCATTTAGTATTGCTGAATTTTCAGTATAAATCGGTTTTACTTCTTGTACTTTCAGCGCGTTGTATGGCGTTTCGCTATGATGATTTTTACTGTATGTTTCTTGTAATTTTGCTTGATAGTTTTTAGTGTAGTTAGCAAGGTTTGCGAAGGCAGCACCATTTTCACCAACTGCATTTATTAGAAATGTCTTTGTTGCTTTTAGAATGTCTTTACGAACAGGGTCTAAAGTATTTTTTAGTGCTTGAATAGTTTGCGTTGCCAAATCGTTTCTACCTGTTTCGCTGCCTGCTTCGGCTATAAGTTGGGCAATTTCTTCTATCTCAATTTTTATGGGTGAAGTGAAATTATTCCACGCTTCTTTTTGTGCAGCTTTCACTTCTGTTTTTGCTTCTGCTTCTATCGTTTCTAATTCACTTTCTAAAGCGATAGCATTTTCCAACATCCACTTTTTCATTTGCAAAATGCAATCAAATTCTTTTTCCCAATCGAGCCTTTCTTTGCTCTTGTATCTTTCGTGCGAACCGGAAGTGGAATGCCCTTGCGGTTGGGTAACTTCTGTGATGTGAAACAATGCCGGACGATGTGTTTTACGCATGGCTGCTGTGCCATTCAAATAGGTTTGAACCAACTTAGGATAGTTCCAGCCTTCGCACACATAAATTTCTATTCCGTTGCCTTCTTTATCAGCAGCAAAACCGCTGAGTGCCTCAGAAATACTGCCTTTGGTAGTTTGATATTTTTTAGGAACAGAAATGCCGTAACCATCGTCCCACACGTTTATGGCTAAAGGAACCTGCTGCACACTCGCAGCATTCACGGTTTCCCAAAAATGACCTTCGCTGGTGCTGGCATCTCCAATGGAAACAAAGCTAATTTCGTTGCCGTGCTGCGAAAATTTTTCAAAGCCATTTTGTAATTCTGCATTGTTGCGATACATTTTTGAAGCTAAAGCAATACCCAACGAGCGCGGCATTTGCCCTGCTGTTGGCGAAGCATCGGCAGTGGTGTTGTATTTTTCAGTATGGCAAAGCCATTCACCATTTTTATCTATAAAAGGCGTAGCAAAATGCGCATTCATTTGCCTGCCTGAACTGCATGGCTCTTGTTCTGTATCAGGGTTTGCATAAAGTTGGGCAAAAAATTGTGTAGGTGTGATGATGCCAAGTGCAAGCATCCAGGTTTGGTCGCGGTAGTAGCCGCTGCGCCAGTCGCCTTTTTTAAAACTTTTAGCCAATGCAATTTGTGCCAATTCTTTTCCATCGCCAAAAATTCCGAATTTGGCTTTGCCAGTAAGCACTTCTTTGCGCCCTGTTAAGCTCATTTCGCGGCTAAGGCAAACAAGTTTATAGTCGCTTAATACTTCTTTCTTAAAGTCTTCAAACGAAAGTTTATCGGTTTCATTTTTTACGTTTGTCATTGGGCGAAGATAAGCCAAAGACGGTGTATGGCAAAAGTGTATGTTTTAAGTGTGTAAACCTCCGTTTACATTTATTACTTCGCCTGTGATGTAGCTCGAAGCTTTAGAGGCTAAAAACGCTACCACTTCGGCAACTTCATCGGCTTCGCCAAAGCGTTTCATAGGAATTACTTGTTGAAACTGTCCTTCGTTAATATCGTCTGTCATATCTGTTTTAATGAAACCGGGTGCGACACAATTTACGGTTACGCCTCTGCGTGCAACTTCTTGTGCCAACGCTTTTGTGGCACCAATTACAGCCGCTTTTGAAGCTGAATAATTTACTTGCCCTGCCATGCCTTTCACACCCGAAAGCGAAACCACATTCACTATTCTTCCAAACTTTTTAAACATCATGGAAGGCAAAGCCAGTTTGGTGATATAAAAAAACGAGTCGAGATTGGTGTGCAGCACATCTTCCCAGTCGCTATCGGGCATCATGAGCATTAAATTATCTTTTCTAATTCCTGCATTATTCACCAAAATTTCTATTGGTTTATCTTTGTTATTTTCAATCCAAGTGCCTAAAACTGTTTGTATTGCGGCTTTATCTGCCACATCAAATTTTAGCAATTCGGCAGTGCCGCCTGCTTCTTTCACCAATTCGGCTGTTTTTTCAGCTTCTGCATCGTTGCTTCGGTAGTTAATAATAATGTGGTTTCCGGATGCTGCCAATTTAATGCAAACTGCTCTCCCAATACCGCGCGAGCCTCCGGTTACTAATGCGTTTTTCATGCCGCTAAGAATATAAAAAAAGTAGAGAAATAGAAATGCCGTTTACATAGAGTTAATAGCCTGCCATTGCTACAAATAGCAACCCGATAAAAATATAACAAAGGGATTTCATGGTTTTATTTTTTGGTTAAGCAAAATAACTTGCAGAGTCAACTCTTCTTCCCAGCAGAGTGTCCTGAAAGGCACTCTGCGTACCATAAACCTAACCCATTCATTCCCCAATACATTTATACGATGTAACTTCATAAACACCTTGCTGCCCTTCGGTGTAAAAGCAAGCAGAACTATGAGGATATTCAACTGTGCTTTCGGCAAGCTGCCATTTGCCCTTCACGGGATTGTTGTGTATATAATTCAGCTTCTGCTCTATGAAGTTATCGCCATAGCAATATTTACAGTCAAATGACGGTTCAAATACTTCATGCAGTTTCCCCCTGCTTCTGTCGGTTTTGTTCACGCCTTGCGCCAACAGTTTCAAAATATCTGTTTTGTGTTGCCTGTGAAGTTCTTTTACCAAGCTGTATGCCAAAAAGCGTTTCATGTTTCCAACTATTGTATTTACTTTCTTATCTGTATCTGCAAAATGAATAAGCGCGTGAACATGATTAGGCATAATCACATAACCTGCAATGCTGTGTCCACATGATTTCAAATAGTTGAATTGTTCGTAAACCAAATGATAGCCATTGGCAATTTCAAACAACGGCAGCCAATTGTAGCAAGTAAATGTAATGAAATACATCCCATCACATTCATGTATTTGGTGGCGGACACTCATTTGATGCTAAGGTAAATAAATGAGGAGAAGTGTATGCTATGGCACGCAGAGTGCCTTTCAGGATCTCTGCTGCGAAGGATTTAATATCCATGTAAATCTTGCAAAAACTTTTCAAGACTTGGCAACCAGAATTGCATCCAAAATTACGGCTTTCACTATGATTCAGTATCTCAATTTCTTTGTATTCAATAGAGCAATGAACAAACTCAAAATCAATTTAGCCTAAATGCACAACAGGTTTGTTTAATTTATCCTTCTCTTTTTTACCGAGAACAAATACAACCCGATAAACATAAAAGCAAGGCTTAAAATACTGCTGAGGATAATTCGCGTAAGCAATAATATAATATTGTAAAAAGTGCCCGATTCAATTAGTAAATAAAAAGAATGATGAATTAAAACGGCTATAGAAAGATAAATGAGAAACCATGTGAAGCCCTGGGAGAAAATATTAGGCGACTGCTCAAACTCGGCACCCTTAGGTGTAATAAGGTTAATAATAAACGGGCGAATGTAGGCAACCAATAAGCCGGCAGCGGCATTAAAACCTAAAGTGCCAAGAAAAATATCGGCAATTACTCCACTAAAAAAACCAATGAGCATAAGCATCCAGCGCGGAATAGAAAATGGTAACAGCAATATAAAAAGCGGCAAAATATTGGGCACTAAAAATGGGCTTAAATTAAGGTTGCTGATAACCATTACCTGCAAGGCAGTAAGCAACAAAAAACGAACCACATTTTGCTGTATAATTGAAAACACCTTTACTTATTTGCCTTTATGGTTACAGAATCAAGTTTCGAAATTTCGCTGCGTTGTAAATCTTTCACCACATAAACAAAATCTAAATTTCTAAAATTGGTTGAGAGCTTCACATCTACATGCATAAATGGCTTATCTACTTCAGATTTCACATTTTCTACAATGCCAATCATCACATTTTCAG
Organism: Bacteroidetes bacterium 37-13; assembly: GCA_001897535.1. Classification (GTDB taxonomy): domain Bacteria; phylum Bacteroidota; class Bacteroidia; order Chitinophagales; family LD1; genus UBA7692. The sequence goes on from MKTC01000028.1 coordinate 57,760, forward strand.
GAAATAAAGAAGAGTAGCCGCTACTCACAATAGTATCACCTTTCACCACAGGTACATGCTTTGGAATTTCATCCATTTTTGCACTCGAAGCATTGACGCCACTCCAATGTAAGTTGCCGAAATAGTTATTCTTTTTAATTTTTGCACTCACTTTAAAATCTTTATTCAGCACGCTCATTACCGCACTGTAATTATCAGAAACATCAACTACCTGCCCCACAATTCCATTGCGGCAAATTACGCCCATTTGATGGTGAATACCTTGCAATGAGCCTTTATCAATATACAAAATGTTGTTAGCATTATCAGTTGAATTTCGGATTACTTTAGCCGGAAAATATACAAACCGCTGTATAAGTTTTGGAGCAATACTATCAGTTTGGCTAAATGTATCTACATCACCACTGTATTTTGATTGTAATAACATGGCGCGTAAGGCTGCATTTTCTGCCACTAAACTATCGTTAGATTTTCGCAGGTAAAAATAACTTGTAATATCGTTGTAAGTGTTGAACACCGCGCCATTCAAAGCATTTGAAGTGTTTAAAAAAGTGGCACTGTGGAACTTACTTTTCTTAAAAATTAAATAGAATGAAAACGCCTCTAACAACAGGAAAAGCATTAGCAAATGATAACGAATAAGAAACCTAACGAGGTTGTACATGCCGGTTGTGAAAAAATTCTATTCAAACGCCAAAAGTAAACTTTCCAATATAGCGAAATTGTGTGCTTTTACACATCTGTATAATTATTTGTGGAAAGGCTTGTCTATTTTCCCTTCAATAGGAACCCCAAATTAGCTTCAGATTAAAAAATTGCTATTTTCATTGCCACAAAAACATTACTACTCATGGGAATTCCTTTTATTATTCTGGCAGTTTTTATCGTTGTTTTCTTCCTTATTTTCATGTGGTTCTTCCCCGTGGGTTTATGGATAACCGCAAAACTTTCTGATGTACATATTCCGCTTTTAGACTTAGTGGTAATGCGCTTTAGAAGAGTGAACCCAAACACGATTGTGGATTCGATGGTGGTGGCAACCAAAGCAGGCATTCCGTTGGAGCATAAACTTTTGGAAGCGCACTATATGGCCGGTGGCAATATAATGAAAGTGGTTCGTGCCTTGGTGAGTGCCGATAAAGCCAATATTGATTTAGATTTTAAGGCAGCAACTGCCATAGATTTGGCTGGTCGCGATGTATTTGAAGCGGTGCAACTTTCTGTAAACCCAAAAGTGATTGAATCGCCTCCTGTAACTGCGGTTGCAAAAGACGGTATTCAGTTAATCACCAAAGCACGTGTTACTGTTCGTGCCAATATTCGGCAGTTGGTGGGTGGTGCCGGTGAAGAAACTGTTTTGGCAAGAATTGGTGAAGGAATTGTTACTTCTATCGGCTCTTCGGAGTCGCATAAATTGGTAATGGAAAATCCTGATTCAATTTCAAAAGTGGTATTAAACAAAGGCTTAGATTCCGGCACGGCTTTTGAAATACTTTCTATTGATATTGCCGATATTGATATTGGAAAAAATATTGGTGCGGTATTGCAAATAGACCAAGCGAATGCCGATAAAAATATTGCACAGGCAAAAGCTGAAGAACGCAGAGCAATGGCAATTGCATTGGAGCAAGAGAACAAAGCCAAAGCTCAAGAAGCTCGCGTAAAAGTGATAGAAGCCGAAGCACAAATTCCTATGGCAATGGCAGAAGCATTTAGAAACGGGCAGTTTGGCGTGATGGATTATTACAGAATGCAAAATATACAAGCGGATACTTCTATGCGCGAAAGCATTGGTAAAAATCCTGGAGAGAAGAAATCATAAGGTAGAATTCATAGTGCCTTTTTGCCAAAAAGATTGTGGTACTAAGGTTAAGGCAAACAGAAATATTTCGGGTGGGAATATTTGCATCACACAATAATTCACAGCTACAAAACTTAGCAACATAGCTAATAAATACGTATCTATTTTTGAGGTAAAAAATCCTATTACAAACAAAATTTGAAGCAATGCCGCAAAGTAAATCAGCAAGTTGCTAAAGGTGCTGTGTGTAATTAACCAACGTATAAATTTTGCATGAATTGCATTGGGTTGTTCATATAAAAATTGCGCATGTTGTGCATGTAAAATATTCAACATTTGGTTAGGCTCAAAAATGCTGCCTCGAAACAATTTCCAAAGAGCCGCAGAAACAAAAATAAACAGTGTGTAGTAGCGAATTGCTCTCCAAATATTTTCAAACCTTTTTCCGGTAAAGCAAAAGGCAAAAGCCAATACCGGCATAGCAAGAAACAGGTGAAAATGGTGTGCAGCAATAGTGTTTATGAAAATTGCATACAAAAAGCAAACAGTTAAAAACAATATATTCAACCATCGTTTGTAAGGTAGAAACAGAATTAAAATCGGCAATAAAAAAAACAGAATGTCAAATGAAATTGCAGCGGCTAAATTGTTGGCAAAAAAGTAAAAAACACCTGTTGCCAAAACCAACCAATAACCATTATCAATAGAAGGAAACATAAGCGCAGGAGAAGCATTTAAGCAAAACTGCGTAAGTAAAATATAGTTGTAAACATAATAGCATAGCAGCATTAAAACACCAACAAAAAAGTATCGCTTCTTCTTTTCAAAAACAGTATTATTTATTGCTTCCATAGCTAAAAATCTGCTTGCTGTTTAATGAATCAAGTTCTCCGCTTTTGTTGTAAGCAACGGCAATTATATTTCCTTCAATATTTATTGCATCGTTCTGCAAATAGTGCATTAACCAAGTAGGATAGGTTTGCACTTTCACTGAATCGTTCAAAATTTTTGAGGCTAAATAATGATAGTTATTATCTGAAATTCTATCCTTGAATCGAGTATCAAAAACCTTAGAAATAGTATCTGAAAAATTGTTTTGTTTTAAGGCTGCATACCAATTAAATGTACTCTGTGTAATTGCAAATTGCATGTGTGGAAATCGAGAAATATCAATTTGCATTCCGTTTAGTTTCAATGCTATAACTTCGACTGTGTCTGCTTTTGGAGCTTTGCCAGAATACATTCCGTAGTTCAGGAATGGAAACCATTCCACACCGCGCCAGGTTACAAATGTTTGCCCTAAAATAAACAATACTATTAGCGCAAAAGTTATTTTGTCATTCTTCAACAACTGCCCTAAGAAAGTTTGTTTCAGCATAGCTAATTTACATACATCAAACTACAACCGCGCACATCGCTGTGGTCTATTCTGCCAAGCACTTCAAAAGAACTATTTTCTTTTAAAATGCCTAAATCTTCGGTGGCAATAAAAGAGCAGGAATAAATATTTGCAAGGTCAATTATGTTTATTCCGCCCGATTTATTTTGAGTAGAAATTTGTAATGGATTGTAAACATCGCGCACTAAAATTTTCATCCACTTCGGGGTGGTAAAAATTCCATTTCCTTTTGAATATGCTTGCGAAAGCAATTCTGTCATTCCGTATTCTGAATGGATATTTTCAAGCCCAAAACTTTGCTTTAAAATCTCGTGAACTTCTATTCGCAACAGCTCTTCTTTTCTTCCTTTCATGCCTCCGGTCTCCATAATAGTGGTATGCGAAAGCGGCATAGGAAATTGTTCGGCAAAATCAAGCAGGGCGTAAGTTACACCAAGCAGTAAAGTTTTTTGCTTATTACTTTCTAATACTTTTAGCTTAGCAGAAAGCGCTGCAAAATCATTTAAAAAAAAACCACTTTGCGAATGATTGCTGCTTTTTATTAAATGCTCAGCCATGTAAACTAAAGAAGAATTGCCACGCTCTAAATAAGAAGGAAGCAAGGCTAAAACACAGTAGTCGCTTGGCTTTCCATAAAATTGATTGAAAGTTTTGCTGAAGCTTTCTATATAAACGGCAGTATTTGCCACAAAATGTTTTGACGAAATAGTTCCAGTGGTGCCACTACTTTCAAAAACTACCGCAGCCTGCTGTTGTTCAGCAATAATTTTTTGTGTTTTAAAAAAGTTAATCGGCAAAAATGGAATATCTTCTATGCGATGAACATTCTCTGGAGTTCTCTTTAATCCTAAGCAAAATGTGCGATAGGTAATTTGGTTTTCAAACTGAAATCGAAAAACGTTTAGTGCAATTTTTTCAAACAAAAAATCGGTTACAGAAAATATACTGTTTATGTCGAAATCATTCATTGAAATTATACCTCAAAAGGCTTTGCATTTTCGTAAGCCTTACGCTCTTTCCAAGCTTGCCAAGAGTTGCCCATCAAATGGTTTAAGCCTTTATCAACCACAAAATGTGTAGCTAAATTTATACCACCTTTTGCAGCGGTGAATGGTGAATTTTGCGAGCGCATGGCTAAACCAAAACTAAAATCCATGTAATACATATAATGCCAATATTGCGAAGGCATAAAAATGGTTTCACCGTGCTTTAAAACCGTTTCATAACCCGTTACATTTTTCAATGCAGGAAACTTTTCGTAATCAGGATTTTTAGGGTCAATCAAGCTTTTTACCGTAAATGGGTGGTGATATATTTTTTCGGTTTCTTCAGGCGAAAAAAGAATAACTCGTTTATTGCCAATAAACTGCGTTAAGAAAACATTAGCACAATCAATATCGTAGTGCATGGTAACTTCCGCGCCTTCGCCACCAAAAAACATAAATGGAATTTTTATCCAATAGTTTTGGTAATCGGGGAACGAAAATGACTTTTTTAATTCCGGTGCGTGTTCAAAAATATCAAATAGAAATAAGCGATAATCAGAAACTCCAGACTTTATTGTTTCCAAAAATTTAGCAAAAGGCATAGTGGTATCGTTAGTCATGTAACCTTTGCCCGGCTTGGAATAATTGCTTGAGAAAACAGGAACTTCTATATTGCCATATTGACTATGAAAAAAATTGTAATCCCATTTATTCAGCGCGTCCCAACCCTTAGTGAAATCGGTAAAAACGCAAGGCTTATTTTTCTTTTGAAATTCTTCTTTAAACTCTCTTGGGCTAATGTTGCTCACCCTTTCAACTTGCAGAAGTTTCATATAATTTCTTTTTGTGAATGAATGTAATAGTCCGTTCTAAACTGCCGCAAATTTATAGGAAAATAAACAGAACGAACAACTGTTAGCCTTTGTTGAAAAACAAGATGAAGTAAAACTTACAAAAACCTAAAATGTGATACATAAATGAAATACACTAAGCGTAAATCACTTACAGGAAACTACTTCTATTTTTTACGATGAATAAACGCTTTGTAAGCATACTTTATTTTCTCGCTCAAAGACCAAGAAGATTTATCGTTAGAATCATTAATTCTTGAAGCCGGTAGAATCCACACATTTTTTGCTAAATCTAATAATACTAATTGTGCAAATTTATTTGTAAAATCTGTTTGCAGCAAAGCATTTCTAACTTCTCTATTTAGAATTCCAAAATCAAATCCACCTTGCGGCATTCGGCTATCCACAACCGATAAAAGGCGATAAAAAACTTTCGACAAAACGACACTCATTCCCGTATCGCTGCGCCAAGTGCGCGACCCAATAGCCAAGTCGTGCCCGTTTTGTATTGCTTGATAAAGCGGAGCAATTGTTTTAAAAGAATTTTGCATATCGCATGAATAAAAAGCAACAGCATTTCCTTGCGCAGCATACATTCCGGTTTCTACGGCTTTTAACTGCCCTCCGTTTATTTCGTGTTGTAAAACCACCACCGAACTATTTTTAATTCCACGCAAAACCTCTAAAGATTTATCGGTACTCGCATCATCAACAAAAATTATTTCGTAGCTATTTAGCTTTAATGTATGTTGAATAACTTCTTCCACCGCTTGCAGCACAATAGGAATTGAATTTTGCTTGTTGTAAACGGGCAACACAACAGAAAGTTCAATTGTAGAATTATTGTGTAAGAAAGTTTGTGCAGCAGATGTCAATATGTTTTGTTGTTTAGCTTTTGCAATATTATGTTTTCATTCAATAAAAAAATATTGGAGGATACTTTTATTAGAGATTTACCATTATTACATGTTTTCTAGAAAGCATTTTTTATGTGAAGCGATGGAGATAAAAGAACAAACAGTTGAAAATTGGGGATTGCAAAAAGTAAATTCTATAGTTGTAAAACCACAAAGCTATTCACAGCTTGAAAGTGCTATTGCTACTGCGCAAAAGCAGAAATTAAAAATTTGCGCAGCGGGCGGGCTCATGAGTTTTAGTAATGTTTGTTTGCTCAGTAAAAACTATTCTGTTGATACTACTTCCCTCAATAATATCATTGAAATAAATCCACAAGCGCAATATATAATTGCACAAGCAGGATTAAAGGAAGTTGAGCTTTTACAAAAAATTTTACCCTTAGGTTTTACTGTTGCAGGGCTCACCGGTTCTACCGGCAACACCATTGGTGGAAATATCGGCAACGATGTGAATGGAAAAGATTCCTGGCACAGAGGTAATTTTGGCGCGAATGTTTTAGCGCTAAAACTAATGCTTGCAAATGGCTCAATCATTGATATTGAAAAAGGAAAAGATGATACTTTGCTGAATGCCGTAATTGGCGGCATGGGTTTGCTGGGAATTATTCTTGAAGTGAAACTAAAACTGTTGCCCATAGCAGGAATGGAGTGTAAAACTTCAACGAAAAAATTAAAAAATGTAGAACATCTTTTTGACTACATGAGCAACTTATCTCCAATACAAAATCAATATGCGTATTGCTGGACAGATCCTTTTGCAAGTAATGAAAATACAGGAAAAGGGCTTTGTGAAACTGCCATACTTCAAGCCTCAGAAAATATTGTAGAAGCGCCAATTCAACCACAAAAGACAATAGCCGGTTTATCACCGGAATTGTTTTGGAAACTCTTTCGCCTTACAGAAACTAAATGGTCTTTTCGCTTGGCAAATTATTTTAAATATCAACTTGCTTCAAATAAAACAGCAGCAACTTCCTTTTGGAATTTTCAATATCCGATGCTTAAATTTTTCCCCAACTGGAACTTTAAGTTTGCACCAAAAGGATTTCAAGAATGGCAGATTTTTTTTTCCACCAAAAACTTTATTCAGAGCTATAAAAAAATTCTTGCAGTATGTAGAAAATACAACCAAATTCCCTTTCTGTGTGCGGTGCGGAAACATCAACCTCAAAGTGGTTATTTATCTTTTGCCGGAGATGGATTTTCACTTACTATAAATTATGATTTAAATAGAAAATTTAATGTGCAAAGTTTCGAGAAAGAACTCATCGATACAGTACTCGAAAATTCCGGGAAAGTGTATTTAGGAAAGTATCCGTATTTTAGCGAAGAGGCACTACAAAGCATGTATCCTGAATGGAAATTATTTTGCGAAATTAAAAAGCAATACGACCCCGATTTTCTATTTACTTCCGATGCTTTTGCTTGGAAGTTTTAGCTTTTGAACAAGGTGCGATTTTAGAACAAAAAAATCTCTGATACATTTGCAGATATTAGCGATATTAAGCAGTAAAAATTTTTGCTGTTTAGTGAATTGAAAACTGAGAATTATGCTTACAGAAGAACTCAAAAAAAAATATACTGAAATTGAATTAAAACTTCATCCAGACTGCAAAAAGTTGATAGCAGAATGGGAGAATGTAAAAGAAAAATACAGCGGAGAAACATTCGATTTTTCAGTGCGTGGCAAGTTGTTGAAATTACCTTTTGCTTATCAATCGCTCAGCGGCACATCAATTAAAAAAGTGTATTTACCGCGCTACAGCGATTGGGGCGATATTTTAAAATGGCAGTTGCAAGAAAATGTTCCGGGTGAATTTCCATACACCGCAGGCGTGTTTCCACTAAAGCGCGAAGGCGAAGACCCAACGCGAATGTTTGCCGGAGAAGGCGGACCGGAACGCACCAACAAAAGATTTCACTATGTTTCTGCCGGGCAGCCTGCTATTCGCTTATCTACTGCTTTCGATAGTGTTACGCTCTATGGTGAAGACCCAGATCATCGCCCTGATATTTATGGCAAAATTGGCAATAGCGGTGTGAGCATTGCCACAGTTGATGATGCAAAAAAGCTTTACAGCGGCTTTGATTTGTGCAATCCGAAAACTTCGGTGAGCATGACCATAAACGGGCCTGCGCCAATTATTCTTGCCTTCTTTATGAATGCCGCCATAGACCAAGAATGTGAAAAATACATCCAGGAAAACAGCTTGGAAAAAGAAGTAGAAAAATACAAAGCAAAGATTAAAGATTGGATGGGCTACAACGGTTCATTACCTGAAGGGAACAACGGACTTGGGCTGAAACTTCTAGGATTTTCAGGTAGTGATATTTTACCAAAAGAAGTATATGAAAAGTTGAAAGCAAAAGCACTTTCTTCAGTTCGTGGCACCGTGCAAGCCGATATTTTAAAAGAAGACCAAGCGCAAAATACCTGTATTTTTTCAACCGAATTTTCGCTCAAGTTAATGGGTGATGTGCAAGCGTATTTCATTCAACACCAAGTGCAAAATTTCTATTCGGTTTCCATTAGCGGCTACCACATTGCCGAAGCCGGAGCAAACCCAATTACGCAACTGGCTTTCACTTTAGCCAATGGTTTCACTTACGTAGAATACTATTTAAGTCGCGGCATGAAGATTGATGATTTTGCACCGAATCTTTCTTTCTTTTTTAGCAATGGAATGGATCCGGAATATTCTGTGATTGGAAGAGTGGCGCGCAGAATTTGGGCAAAAGCAATGAAGCATAAATACAATGCTAACGAACGCAGCCAAAAATTGAAGTATCATATTCAAACTTCAGGGCGCAGTTTGCACGCACAGGAAATTGATTTCAACGACATACGAACAACACTACAAGCGCTTTACGCCATTTACGACAACTGCAATTCGTTACACACCAATGCTTATGACGAAGCCATTACCACACCAACCGAAGAAAGTGTGCGCAGAGCAATGGCAATTCAGCTTATTATCAATAGAGAATTAGGAACGGCAAAGAATGAAAATCCAAATCAAGGTTCGTTTTTAATTGAAGAATTAACTGATTTAGTTGAAGAAGCTGTGTTAGCTGAATTTAATAGAATTTCTGAACGCGGAGGTGTGTTAGGTGCAATGGAAAGAATGTATCAACGCAACAAAATTCAAGAAGAAAGTTTGTACTACGAACACTTAAAACACACGGGCGAATTTCCAATTGTGGGCGTGAATACATTCTTGAGCAAAGATGGTTCACCAACTATTCTCCCACGCGAAGTAATTCGCTCTACTGAAGAAGAAAAACAATACCAAATTGATGCGCTTAACTCGTTTAAAAAACGCCACCAAAGCAAGAGTACTGCTGCGTTAGCACAGTTACAAAAGGTTGCAATAAACAATGGAAATCTTTTTGAAGAACTTATGCAAACCGTAAAATTCTGCTCCTTAGGTGAAATAACACACGCACTTTTTGAAGTGGGCGGACAATATAGAAGAAGCATGTAGTTTTACTACTTATTTTACTTTACTTTTTATTAAACTAAGATACTCATTGTAAAGTTGAATAAGTTCCTCTCGCTCTTTAGGTGTAACTCGATTAGAAGTTTTTATTGCTTGTAAAAATTGTTGTTTTAAAGAATCTATGTTTGTTGTAGAAGTCTTTGTTTTTGCCTTATTAAAAAACAATATATCGTCTAAAGATTTTAATCCTACAAAAGTTTCAGTAGCGCCAAATTGTATTTCTGGCTTATTGCTTTTTGTTGCTTTAATCACCAAAGGCGCTGAACTATTTAGTTGAATTCTGTTTTGAGTTTTAAGAAATTTCAACTTAGGATTTACTAAATAATTTACCTCACTTTTACCCGAAACTTGTGCAATTTCTATTTCGTTTATATAGCTTTTTGTAGGAAGCAAAACTGAAGTATCATTCAGATGAAATACTTTATTATTTGCAGCAAAACTCATATTGCCTTTTGCACTAAATGGCACTAACGGAAGTTGAAGCTTACCTTTAGAATTAGTTTCCAAACAAACTAAAATATTGGCAAAACCAAATTCTTTATTGTACGAAATTTGAAGTGAAGATTTACCGGGCAAAGTAAATTGTTTCGGAGTTTGTGCATAATTAAAACTATACTGAGTAACATCTCTAAAAAATTCTTTAGCCTCGTATAATTTTGAAAAATATACCGACAAAAATGTTCTACCTCGATAAAGCGGATTGAAATATTGCGTATCTGCATTGGTAGCAAACATTGCATTTAGATTATTGCCAATTTCCTCAACAGAAAGTTTTTCTCCTTTTTTATTTGTGTAAAAAGTTCCGCAAGTAGGATCGAGCATTTGCCATTTTCTATCTGTAAACACTTCCGGAATTACATGCGCATCTATATTCATTATGCGCACCGAGTCGCCTTCATTTTCCCAAACGGCAGCTAAAACCGAAGCAAGATCATCACAAAAACCACCACCAATAGAGTTGATAAAAAGTAAAGGTTCGTGCTGCCAAGTTTCAGTAGAATATGGAGAATTGTAAAAAGTATTTCTCCTTACAAAAAGGTATGCTGCTTCTTGTTTTGAAAGCTTTTCTTGTAAGGAAATGGCATCAATTTTATTTGAAATATTTTCAAAATATAAGGGAAAAATTCCGTTTATGTTTAATGAGAAAGTAACCGGCAAAGAGCTTTTATTCTCAATACTTATTGTGTTTAGAGAATCATTTAATTCAATGGTTTTACTGTATTCTACTGCAGTACTTTTATCGCGGTAGCAACTTGTAAAAAACATTGCTGTAACAAGAAAAGAAAGTACTAATTTAAAATCCTTAGCCATTGAATATGTGGTTTAATTAAGTTTCGCTGCTCACTAAAATTACTTTAGAAAGCAAACTGTAGATAATTAATTTTTCTACCTGCTGCCAAGTGCTGGCGCTCGTAAAAAGTTTTAATCTCTAAAGTATCGAAATCTAATTTTGAGGCATAAATATCTTCTTTGTAGTACAATAGTTTTGCACCAAATGCTTCTATACTTTCTCTTGAATATCGAAAGAAATTCAGGTCGTCTGTTTTTAAATTCACAACTCCATCTTTAGCTAAAAGAGGCTTGTATTTTGCTAAGAAGTTTTTGTAAGTAAGGCGATGCTTTTCGTGGCTGTCTTTCGGAAATGGATCCGGAAAAGTTATCCAAACTTCACTTATTTCTTTTTCGGAAAAGAAGTGTGGAATATTTTCAATTTTAAGTCGCGCAAAGCGCACATTTGCAATGTTTTCTTCAATACACTTTTTAGCTCCGGTGTGTATTCTCGGTCCTTTAATATCTATGCCAATAAAATTTTTGTCAGCATTTTTTTGAGCTAAAGCAATAGTGTAATCTCCTTTGCCACAAGCAAGTTCTACTACTATTAGATTTTGATTCCCGAATATTTCGTGCCACTTTCCTTTACATTCAATCACTTCATTTTTTTCGTTATGCAATACCGGATTATTAAATTCGTAGCATTGTAATACGTTGCCAAAAGTGTTTATTTCTGCAATCTTTTTCTTCTTATCTTTTCTTCCGCTCATGGCGCAAACCTGCACAAAATTTCAATTAAGAATGTCTCAAAATTAAGCAGTCGTAATTTCAGATAAAACGTTTGCCATTTTTTTTGCTTGGTTACTTCGCGAAAATACTTGAAAAGCGTTGTTATAGCTTATTTCTTCACGATGTTTAAATGCTAAATAGAATTGTGATAAAGTATTAAAAGCTGTGGCTTCATCTTCAAAATCGCACATGGCTTCTCTGCCACATTCTTGCAACAATTTTGCGGCATCGCCATTAGTATTTCCGAAAGCTAAAATTGGCTTTACGGCTGCCAAGTATTCAAATATTTTTCCTGTAATAATTCGCTCATCGTTTGGCACTTGAGGTATGGCAAATAATAGCGCATCGGCAGTAAAAATAAGTTGTATTGCTTCTGTGTGTGGAACAAAATCTTTGTAACGCACAAGGTTTTGTAAATTGTTTTCTTCAATCAAAAGCTTTACACTTTCATCAACTCTGCCAATAAATTCGATTTGCAGTTTTGCATTTTCTTCTTTTGCCAAACGCGCAACGGCTTTCCAAAATGCAGGTATTTTTTGCGATGCAAATAAATTTCCAACATAGCGAATCGTGAAAATAACATTGTTAGTTTTGGCAGTAATTTCGTTTGAATCTGTTTCATCAAATCCATTCCAAATTACGGCTATTCGCTTTGCTCTATCTTCAAATTCTTGTTTCATCGAAGGTCCAATTACGGCAACTGTATCAGCCGCTTTCAGCACTTTATCTTCTAAGCTTTTATCGTATTTTTTTGCCCAAGAAGCGCGTGGTAAATAGTGATTGGTAAAAATGCTTGTCCAAGGATCGCGGAAATCTGCAATCCATTTTACGCCAAATTCTTTTTTTAAAATTAAACCAATTAAATGTGTGCTATGTGGCGGGCCGGTTGTGATTATCGCATCTATTTTTTGATTTTTAATAATGCTTGCTCCCGTACTTACAGCATATTTTACCCAACCTTTTCGCGCATCTGGAATAAAGAAATTAGCGCGAATATATTCTGCTGCTTTTTGGAAAAGCGATTTCTTTTTTGAACTGTCTAACATTGCTGTGGGCAACTGTTTCCCTTTTTTTCCACGCAGTAAATTATACAATTCAAACGGTTCGAAAGTATCGGTTTTATATACTTTTATTGAAGGTAAAACTTCCTTTTCTAAAGAAGAATCGGTGTAAGGATAACTGCCATCTTTCACCGTTACAATAACCGGCTGCCAACCATTTTCCGGCAAGTATTTTGAAAATTTCAACCAGCGTTGAACCGCTACGCCACCGGCAGGAGTCCAATAATAAGTGAAAATGAGAACGTGTTTCAACGCGAAGTTTTTAGTTACTTGCTTTTAGTTTTAGGCGTTTCTTCACCTACACTATTTTTTTGCCATTCGCGATAGTTGAATCCAACTGCGGCAAGCAAAAATAATAGCAAAAGTGCTGAACCCGCATAAGCAATTTTGTTGCCTACAATATATGCTTTAGGTTCTATTTTAAACTCAACAGTATGTTTGCCCGCAGGCAATTCCAAGCCACGCAAAACATAATTTACTCTTGCATATTTGGTAAGTTTTCCGTCCACATAGCAATCCCAATCGGGATAAAATATTTCAGAAAAAACAGCAAAGTTTTTATCTGCTCCATTGTAATCGTAAGTAATTTTATTGGGAGAAAACGAAGTTTGCACAATGCTGCTTCCTTCGTTATTGTAAGTTTCGGCAGTGCTAAAAGATTTAAAACGCTCATCTAACAAAGCAGTTTCTTTTGGCGAAAAATCTGCTGCTCCCAAAGCTGCAATTTCTTCATCTGCATTTTTTTCGTGACGAATATTTTTTACTAACCAAGCATTACCCAAAGCACCATTATTTGCTTGTGCTTGTGGTTGTCCATCAGCACCTTTTTGAATAATATATTTTGTGTTCAGCATATTTATTACCTGTGGTGTTCCTTTGGAAATATGCTCTTCAATTAAATCTTGGTAACGTATAAGTTTTGCTGCGTGATAACCGCCAATATGCTTGTGATAATACGAAGTGATAGCATCATTAAATGGGTCGCGTGTTAAATTGTAAACTCTAAAATTCACATCAGTATCGCGCAAAATATCCATGTCTGCTTTAGTCATGGCGAAAGCGTTTTGGTAGTCGCTTTTTTCAATAAAATTTTCATCGTTTAAGTAGCGCTTGCCAACACTCCAGCCATCTACCAGCATCAACAATCCTAAGCCGCCAATCAATAATTGTTTTGATACTTTATTTTGAATATAAAACCAGAGCAAGCCAAATGCTGCTGCTACAAAAAACAATACTCTAAAACCATCGCTACGCAACATATCTGCGCGGTCTTGTTTTAATGCATCGGTTAAAAAATTCAGTCCTTGTTCATTCATTTGCTTATCACTTTCGGCAGAAAAGTTGAAAAACATACTTCCAAAAACACCAAACAAAAGCGCTATTCCTCCGGTAATTCCGGCAGCTATCAGTAGCTTTTTCTTTGTTTTCTCTACATCAATTTTCGATTTTAAAAACTCGTTTAAACCCAATAATGCAAAAAGCGGGAAAACCAATTGTGCTATCACCAAAGCCATAGATGGTGTTCTAAATTTATTGAAAAACGGCAATGAATTAAATGCTATTTTAAAGAATGGTGTATTGTGCCCAAAAGCCAATAAAAACGAAATTACACTTACTGCAACCACCCACCATTTCAATTTATCTTGTGCTGCAAGCAAAGCAAAAACAAACAAGAAAACAATTACCGCGCCAAAATAAACAGGGCCGGAAGTAAACGGCTGATTTCCCCAATAAGTTGGAGCTTGCTGTGTATAAGAAAGCGGATAACCTTTTTGCTGTAAAGTTTTGCCAAATGCAGATTCTTCGCCAATGTTTGTACCACTTCCGCCACCTTTTATATTTGGTAAAAGCACACTTAAAAATTCCAAATCTCCGGCACCGTAGCTCCAGCGCGAAGCGTAATCAAAATCTAATCCGCCATCGCTGTTGCTCACTTTTCTACTCAACTCACTGCTGCCTCCGCGAATAGTTTCTTTACCGTAATCTTTGGTCATCCACAAATTGGCAACATTGGGAATTACTGCCAAAACAGCAGCAAAAATCAATACCGCACTTGCCTTGCTGAAATGTACCAGTTTTTTCGCAAGATAAGCTTCAACCAATTCGTATAAACCCAAGAATACCACACAAATAATTAAGTAATAAGTTACTTGCAGGTGATTTGCTGCAATGGCAAGCGAAAGTGATAAAGCAACGAGTGCAGCACCGGCCAAAATATTCTTCCGATACGCCAAAAGCACACCTCCCAAAACCGGAGCCATCAGCGCCATTGCCTGCACTTTGGTATTGTGTCCGGCTTCAATAGAAATTAAAGTGAAAGATGACAACCCAAAGGCAACTGCGCCAATTACCGAAAGCCATTGATTTACACCCAAGCAAAGCATTAAAACATAAAACCCAATAAAATGAAGAAACATCAAGGCGCTCACATCAGGAAAAATACTATTGATAGAAGACAAAAATTTTGAAGCATAATTTCCCGGATATACCAACGAAATTTGCGCACTCGGCATTCCGGAAAAAAGGCGGCTTGTCCAAAGTGCAGGGTCATCTGGATGCAGTGCATTCCAATCGCGAATTTCTTTGCTCATGGCTTCCCATTGCACTATATCGCCTTGCCTTAAAACCTTGCCTTGAAAATCGGGCAAAAAGTAAAAAATTGTAAGTGCTGCAAAAATACCTAAGGCAGCAATGTGTGGAATAAATTTCTTAATCATAAAATTTAGTTGCGGCTAAAATAGAATATCTGTTGAAGTAGCTAAGGAATGACCTTATTTTTTGCATATTAGAAATTTTGTGAACCCGATTTTGTGCTTTTTGAGTACACTTGCAACACGAAGCAATTAAATATTGTATAATTTCCACACTGTTTTTTTCTTCTTTTAATTGAAAATATAAATAATAATAACATGCAAGCAGCACCAAACACTGTATTAAAAATTACCTACCAATTACGCACCGAACCAAACGGACCAATAGTAGATGAAGCCACAAATGACGCACCTTTTTCTTTCCTTTTCGGAAGTGGAAACGTGCTACCTAAATTTGAAGAAAACCTTAATGGAAAAGTAGCCGGAAACCAATTTAATTTCATACTTTCTCCTAAAGACGGATATGGCGAATACGAAGAAGATGGCGTAGTGCAACTTGGAAAAGAAGCCTTTATGTGGGAAGGAAAAATTCAAGAAGACTTATTGGTTTTAAACAATATAGTGCCATTGCAAGATAACGAAGGCAATACTTTGCAAGGAAGAATTGTAGATATTCAAGAAAAAGAAGTGGTGTTAGATTTAAACCATCCTTTGGCTGGCGAAGAATTGCATTTTAGCGGCCAAGTTTTGGAAGTTCGCGAAGCACATCCAACCGAAATTGAACACGGACACGTTCACGAAGGCGGTCATCATCATCATTAAAATTAAACCAAGATTGCTTCTTGAATGAAGCCGTTTTTTTTGGTGCTTTTATTTGTAAGGAAGGGTTGTGCAACGGTTACCCGTGTTAGCGGTAGTTATTTTTGTTTTAAATATATGTGTTTAATATTCTTCACCCCACTATCTCTCTCGTCAATGTCAAATTTTTTGATGTCTTTTATTAATGGAAGTAATTTGGTAAATCCATAATTTCTTGGGTCAAAGTCTGGTTTATTTTTAAGAATGTAGTTTCCTAAACTACCCAAAAATGTCCAGCCTGTTTCGTCAGCCAAATCATTCACACTTTCTGTTATTATTCTAATTGTTTCACTATCTACTTTACTGATAGGTTCTTCCTTCTTCGCCTTGGCAATTGGTTTTGCTGTAGCTTTTGTTTCAGCGACCACTGTTTTAAGAATTTCCAAATAAATAAATTTATCACAAGCAGAAATAAATGGCTGTGGCGTTTTCTTCTCACCAAAGCCTATAACTGTCATTCCAGCCTCTCGTAGTCTTGTCGCTAATCTCGTAAAATCACTGTCGCTGGAAACAATACAAAAGCCATTTACTTTTCCTGAATACAAAATGTCCATAGCGTCAATTATTAATGCACTGTCGCTAGAATTTTTACCAGAAGTATAACTATATTGTTGAATTGGTGTGATTGCATTTTCTAAAAGAACATTTTTCCAGCCCGAAACAGTAGGCTTGGTCCAATCTGCATAAATTCTCTTTATTGTTGGTGTTCCGTTTTTTGCAATTTCAGCAAGCATTTCTTTTACGTTCGAATATGGAACATTGTCTGCGTCAATTAATACTGCAAGTTTATCTTCTGTCATCTGTTAATTTTTTTGTCGTCTGTTATAATTCTGACTAACGTTTTTTATTGTTGTTCATAATCAGGTTGTTGCCAATCCTAAGTCTTGATTAGTGAGTTCAAATTTAGTGATTTGTTTTCGGATA
>MKTC01000029.1 GCA_001897535.1 Bacteroidetes bacterium 37-13
CGTTCACTTACGTACCAAATGCAAACTTCCACGGAGTAGATTCATTCACATACAAAGTATGCGATAACGGCACACCAAGCTTGTGCGATACCGCCACAGCGTATATCACAATTGAACCGGTAAACAGCCCGCCAACTGCGGATACTGTAATTGTTTATACACCACAAGATGTTCCTGTGGCGGTGAATGTGAGTATGGCAGCTTCTGA
Organism: Bacteroidetes bacterium 37-13; assembly: GCA_001897535.1. GTDB lineage: Bacteria > Bacteroidota > Bacteroidia > Chitinophagales > LD1 > UBA7692. The sequence goes on from MKTC01000029.1 coordinate 209, forward strand.
TCCTGAATCTGATCCATTAACATTTAGCTATGAAGCACCTTCAGTACCGGGTACTACAGTTCAAGTAACAGGAAATGGTGCAGTGATTGTATTCCCTCCAACGGGCTATACAGGCGTAATTACAATTCCATATTATGTATGTGATAATGCACTTTATCCGGTAACTCCCCTTTGTGATACTTCTGTAATTATTGTACATGTTACACCAAGTAGTGATACATTAAATAATCACCCACCTGTTGCTAATAATGATTACGAATCAACTATTAAGAATAAACCTGTAGTTGTAAGAGTGTTAGCTAATGATTTTGATCCAGATGGTGATCAATTAAGCACTGCGGTACTTTCAGCACCAAACCATGGCACTGCGGTGGTGAATGGTGATGGTACAATAACTTATACACCAAATAATAACTACACAGGAAACGATACTTTCTACTATCAAATTTGCGATCCGTTTGGAACTACATTGCCACGTCCGCTTTGCGATAATGCAATGGTTGTTGTAACTATAACTACAACACCAAATCCTGATCCAAATAATCCGCCTGTGGCTGTAGATGACCTTGCGTTTATCTGTTCAGCTCAAACTGCTAATTTTGATTTATTGCATAATGACAGCGACCCGAATGGAGATGCAATTTCATTTAATGGAATAATTACACCTCCGGTTAAAGGCGCATTAAACTTGTTGGGTAATGGACTTTACAAATATATACCTTCAGGTAGCTTTACTTCCGGCTCTGATACTTTCTACTATAAAATATGCGATAGTGGTGTGCCAAGTAAATGCGATACAGGAAGAGGAATTATATTTGTACAACCAACACCTGTAATTTCGGCTACGCCTACTGCATTAACTATTTGCAGTGGCGATAGTGTGAATATTGTAATTTCTGCAACTTCACCTGCTACCATTACTTGGACAGCTACTAATGGAACTTCAGGAACAGGAAATGTTGCAACAACTTTAACTAATATTGGATTGTCTGATTTGGTAGTAACTTACACTTTCAGCTCAACAGCAGTTGGTGGTATTTGTTCTGGCAACTCTGTTTCAGTTCCGGTTACGGTGAAACCAAGACCAATGGCTTTTGTAAATCCATCTTCAACTTTAGTTTGTGATGGCGAAGGTGTGGTGATTGTAATGTCTTCTAATTATCAAGGCGCAACATTCACTTGGTCTTCAAGCAAAGGAAAAGTAGGTAGTGGTCCTTATATTGTAGATACACTTTCAAATACTGGTACAGTTGATTCAATAGTAAGCTATACGGTAATTCCTACCTTAAACGGTTGTTCGGGTACTCCGGTAGTTACAAATGTGGTGGTAAAACCTCGCCCGATTGTTACAGTTACAGTTGTTGATGATTCGGTTTGTAATGGTGAACATGTACAAATCAATGCAATGGCAAATGTTTCAGGTACAACATTTAGTTGGACTAACTCATTGGGTCAATCAGGAAGTTCAGTTCCGGTATTGAATACACCATTGAATGGAACAAATGCACCATTGGTTGTAACTTACACCATAAATTCATTTAACGGAACTTGTGCAGGAACTCCGGTTCAAACATCTGTTACGGTATTGCCATCTGTATTTGCTGATGCCGGTGCTGATAAATCAATTACAGCTTGTCCGGGAGTTTGGGTTTCTTTAGGAGGTCGTCCTACAGCAATGGGTACAGCGCCATTTACTTATCAGTGGAGTCCTACTGCGAATATGAACGATAGCACAACTGCTAATCCGATAGTAACCGGACTTGCAAATACTACAGTTTACACTGTTACGGTAACTGATGTGTATGGCTGTACGGCAACTGATAATGTGGAAGTAACAGTTACACCAAGCACACTTTCTGCTGAAGCAGGAAATGGCGGAATGTATTGCTCGTCTCCGGGTGGCTTTATTCAGTTAGGAGGTTTGCCAACAGCAGTTGGTGGTGTACCGAATTACACTTATGTGTGGTCGCCTACTACAAATCTTACAAATCCAATTTCTTCTAATCCATTAGCTACACCAACAGTTACAACTACTTATCATTTAACTGTAACTGATGCAAATGGATGTATGGCAACTGATAGTGTTACAATTTATGTAAACAATGCACCTACAGCAACAATTGGAAGCGATACAACAATTTGCAAAGGATTTAGTGTTCAACTAAATACAGTTGTAAGTGGCGGTCAGCCAACATACAGCTACACTTGGGCTCCTCCGGTGGGCTTGAGTGGTTTCACCGTTCCAAATCCGGTTGCTACACCAACAGCTACAACTTACTACCAAGTAACTGTAACCGATGCTAACGGATGTACAGCGGTTGCTGCAAAACAAATTACAGTGAATGAAGGTCCTTTAGCAGATGCAGGAACTACACAATCTGTTTACCAATGTGGTGGCGATAGCGTTCAAATTGGAGGATTACAATCTTATGCTCAAGGTGTTCCACCGTTTAAATACAAGTGGACTCCTAACACAGGCTTGTCTTCTGATACTGTGCTTAATCCATGGGTGAAAGGAATTGCTTCAAACATTACTTATGTTTTAGTGGTTACCGATTCAAATGGTTGCACAGGAACAGCAAATGTTTTAGTTCGTTCATTGCCAAATAATGTAACTGCAAGAGCAGGAAATGGAGGAAATATTTGTGCCGGTAGTGGTGGCAGCATCCAATTGGGGGGAATGCCTACAGCTTCTGGTGGCACACCTCAATACACATATACTTGGGCTCCGGCTACAGGATTGAGTTCTACATCAGTTCCAAATCCAGTAGCTTCTCCAACTGCAACTACAACTTACTACTTAACAGTAACTGATGCAAAAGGTTGCAGTTCGGTAGATTCAACAAAAGTTACAGTGAACAATTCTTTAACTGTAAATGCAGGAAGAGATACTTCAATTTGTAACGGATTCCCTGTAGCAATAGGTGGTAACCCAACTGTTTCAGGTGGAAAAGCGCCATACAGTTATGTTTGGACTCCTTCTATTAGCTTAAACTTAAACAATATTGCTAACCCGATTGCAACACCTTTTACTACTACAAATTACACTGTATTAGTAAAAGATTCAAATGGTTGCACAGGTACTGCAACAGTGAATATTACAGTAAACCAAAATCCGGTAGCCAATGCAGGTGCTGATGTAACAATAGTGAATTGTTATGCAGATAGTATTCAATTGGGTGGCACACCTCCGGCAACAGGCGGTTCGGGTGTTTACTCATACTTGTGGAGACCAAACACAGGACTTTCTGATTCAACTATCGGAAGACCGTTTGTGAAAGGAATTTCTGCAACAACACAATATGAATTAGTTGTTACAGATGCAAATGGCTGTACTGCAAACGATATTGTATTGGTGCATGTAGTTAAGAGCTCATTGAGAGCAGAAGCTGGTGTTAATAAGCAATACTGCCATGGTAATGTTACACCTGTTGTATTAGGTGGTACACCAACTGCCACAGGAGGAAGTCCGGTTTACAACTACGCTTGGACTCCTGCAACTGGAATAATTGGAAGTACTTCAGTAGCTAATCCATCAGCTTTGCCTGATTCTACAACTACTTATTATGTAACTGTTACCGATGCAAAAGGTTGCAGCAGCGTAGATTCAGTTAAGATAACTGTAAACCCTTCTCCGCTTGTGTTTGCGGGAAGAGATACAGCTGTTTGTGCTGGTCAGCCGGTAATTTTAGGAACACGTAACTTTGGATATAATTATGCTTGGAGTCCTGGTTTGTACTTGTCCTCAACTACATTATCAAATCCAATTGCTACGCCACTTGCAACTACAACATATACTGTAACTGCTACAGATGTAAATGGTTGCACAAGCACTTCAACTATTACCATTACGGTTCGTCAAAATCCGGTGGCAGATGCCGGTGCTGACAAATCGTTGGTTGCTTGTTCAAATGATAGTGTTCAATTAGGAGGTTCTCCTGCAGCAAGCGGAGGTTTATCTCCATATACTTATGCTTGGATTCCAACAATTGGAATGAACGATAGCACTGCTTCTAATCCTTATGTGAAAAATATAGGAAGTACTACTACTTACACATTGAAAGTAAGTGATGCTTATGGTTGCACAGCTACCGACCAAGTTGTGGTGAACTTTACGCAAAGTGGTTTAGTTGCCGAAGCCGGAAACAATGCAGCATACTGTAAAGGTACTGGCACTCAAGTAACCTTAGGCGGTCAGCCGACTGCAACTGGCGGAGTTTCTCCGGTTTCATATACTTGGATTCCTACAACAGGATTAAACTTAAGTAACTTAACCAATCCGGTTGCTTCACCTGATACAACCACTACTTATACTTTAATTGTAACGGATGCTAAGGGTTGTCAGGCAACAGATACCGTAAGAATTACTGTATTTGAAAATCCTACAGTTGATGCAGGAAAAGATACAACTTTATGTTACAACGGTTGTGTTCAGTTAGGCGGCAATCCAACAGTTGTTGGAGGAAGAGCGCCACTTAGCTACGCTTGGTCTCCAACTACGGCATTAGTTCCAATAAATGGTGCTAATCCAGTTGCATGCCCAGCTCAAACAACAACATATACACTTACAGTTACTGATGCTAATGGTTGCAAAGGCATATCATCAGTATTAGTAAGCATTGCACCGCAGTTAATTGCAAGTGCGGGTCCAAACAAGGCATTGAATCCATGTCCAAAAGATTCTGTAACAATTGGAGGTTCTCCAACTGCAACAGGTGGAATTGGAGCATACACTTATGCTTGGTCAAATTCTCAATTCTTGAATAGCGCTTCGGTTGCTAATCCGGTTGTGAAAAATTTAACGCAATCAACAATATTTACAGTTACAGTTACAGATGCTCAAGGCTGCACTGCAACTTCTATTGTTACAGTTCAAGTAGTGCCAAGCACATTACAAGCTAATGCAGGTAGCGATACCACAATTTGTTACAGTGCATTGAATGCTGTGCTTATTGGTGGTAACCCAACAGCGGTTGGCGGAGTATCGCCTTATGTTTATGCTTGGTTGCCAACACAAGGATTAAGCAATACATCTGTTGCAAATCCATTGGCAAGTCCAACACAAACTACCACATATACCGTATTGATAACTGATTCCAAAGGCTGTGTTTCTGCCGATTCAATGAAAGTGAAAGTAAATGCACCAATTAGCATTGCAATGGGTGTTGATACCTCAATATGTGCAGGTGATACAGTTACTTTAGGCAGCTCGGTTACAGTGAGTGGAGGAACTGCTCCTTACACTTATGCTTGGCAACCAACAGTTTCTATGGTAAATGCAAACTCTGCCAATCCTAAAGTATTCCCTATTGTAAGTACAACTTATACTTTAACTGTTACCGATGCAAAAGGTTGCAGTGGAGTAGGTTCTCAAGTGGTGAATGTAAATGCTAAACCAAGCGCTGATGCCGGTAGCGATAAGTCTATTGTAAGTTGTGCAGGTGCTTCTGTTCAAATTGGTGGCTCTCCGGCTGCAACTGGCGGAAGCGGTGGCTATTCTTACACATGGAAACCAACAGCTGGATTAAGCGATAGCACTATTGCAAATCCAACAGTAAGCGGAATTGCAACTTCACAAACTTATACATTATTGGTTACAGACTTAAAAGGATGTACTTCAACTGATGTGGTATTAGTTACAGTTACACCTTCTACACTTACTGCTGAAGCAGGAAATGCTACAAGTATTTGTTCAGGTGATACAGCAGGCGTTCGTTTAGGTGGAACTCCAACAGCCGTTGGTGGTTCTCCTTCATACACTTATGCTTGGTCTCCTGCTATTGGGCTTTCTTCAACAACAACAGCTAACCCTGTTGCTAAACCATTAACCACTACTGTTTACTATGTAACAGTTACTGATAACAACGGGTGCTTTGCAGTAGATTCAACTACAATTACTGTAGGTCAGCGTCCTTACGTTGATGCGGGAATTGATACTGCAATTTGCACAGGAAGTGCAGTTCGTTTAGGTGCAAATCCAACTGTTGCAGGTGGGGTGGCTCCTTACACTTATAGCTGGTCTCCTGTGTTAGGAAATGTTGCAAACCCTATAGTAACACCATTGGCAAGCACGGTTTATGGCTTAACCGTTACCGATGCTGCTGGCTGTTCAGCTACTTCTTTCGCTACAATCACAGTTAGACCAAATCCAATTGCAGATGCAGGTGCTGACCAGAACTTGGTAGCATGCAGTGCAGATAGCGTAGTGTTAGGCGGAAGCCCTACAGCACTAAATGGTACAGCTCCTTATACTTACAATTGGTCTCCTTCTGGTGATACAGTTGCCAATCCGGTTGTGAAACAATTAGGCGCAACAACTAACTTTGTATTAACAGTTACTGACCGCTTTGGTTGCACAGCAACTGATGTGGTGAAGGTGAATGTTTCACAAAGCACATTACAAGTTGATGCAGGAAATGGCGGAAGCTATTGCGCTGGAACTAATGGAAGTGTATTGTTAGGTGGAATGCCTACAGCACAAGGAGGCTCTTATCCTTACACTTATGTTTGGACAGGTGCTAACTTGTCTTCAACTACAGTTGCTAATCCATTAGCTTCGCCTACACAAACTACAACTTACACCGTTGTTGTAACCGATGCAAATGGTTGCTCAGGTTCAGGAACAGTTACAGTAACTGTGAATCCAAAACCAACAGTTGATTTCGTATTGAATAATCCATATTGCGTGAGCACACCATCTATTCCACTTTCAGGAACTCCTGCTGGCGGAACATTTAGCGGTGCAGGTGTGGTAGGAAATTCATTCTCAACTGCATTGGCCGGTACTGGTTCGTTTGCAATTACTTATTCTTATACCGATAGTTTAGGTTGCAGCAATAGTGTTACTAAACCAATAGTAATTACACCATTGCCAATAGTTACGCTATCTGGTAACAATACTGAATACTGCGCAACTGCAAATCCTGATACTTTGGTAGGAACACCTGCCGGTGGAAGATACTACGGAGCAGGAGTTGATTCTGTAACAGGAATTTTTGCTCCGGCAAATGCAGCATTGGGTAACAATGTGATTACTTATGTTTACACAGACCAAAATGGTTGCACCAATACTGCTTCTTCTACAATAAGAGTTAAAGGTTCACCATCAATTTCTCTAACAGCTTCAAGCGATACTGTTTGCGGAAAGGGTACAGCAGTATTGTCTGCAACTTACTCACCAGATGTATTCAATATTCAGTGGTTTGATGTAAATGGCAACTTCTTGATTTCAGGATTAACGCCAGTTACAGTTTCTCCTACAAGAATGGATCATGGATATGTAGCAGTTGCAGTAAATACACCAAATGCTTGTACTGCCTCAGATACAGTGTTTATACATGTAAACCAAGCTCCGGTAGCTGCTAACGATAGCATTGAAACTTGTGAAGATCAAGACGGCTTTACATTTGTAACTGATAATGATACAGATGCTGAAAACGATGCTTCAACAGTTACAATCGTGAGCCAACCTACAAATGGTTCTGCTACTATTGTGAATGGTAATGGTTATGTGAAATATACTCCAGTACCAAACTTCAACGGTACAGATTCATTTGTTTACTCAATTTGCAATACGCAATGTATGAGAGATTGCGATACAGCAACTGTATTTGTTAGCGTGTGCTCAATTAATGATACACCAACTATTGAGATTGTAATTGACAGTATTCCTGAAGATTCATTCTTGGTGGTTTGCCCGGTTGTGTTTGATGCAGATACCGATAACTTGATTGTAACAGCTTATGCTTGTGGTCCGCTTCATGGAACAATCACAAGAATAAACGATACATGCTTCCAATACACACCAACACTAAATTGGCATGGTATTGATACCATTTGTACAGTTGTTTGCGATCCTCATGGCGCATGCGATAGCAACATTGTAGTAATTACAGTTACGCCTCGCAATGAACCTCCGGTTGCCGATACAATTATTGTAGCAACGGTAAGAAATACTCCGGTTCCGGTGAATGTGGCTGCGGCTACTTACGATCCAAATGGCGACCCAATGGATTATGGTTATGGAACACCAAGCGTTCCGGGTACAGTGGTTACAGTTACTACCAATGGTGGAATTGTAGTTTCTCCGCCAGCAGGATTTACAGGTACTATCACTATTCCATATTATGTGTGCGATAATGCAGCATATCCGGTTACACCGTTGTGCGATACTTCGGTAATAATTGTGGTAGTTACAGGTAGAACAGGAGTAAACAATCCTCCGGTTGCTAACAACGACTACGCTTCAACACCTAAGAATGTTGGTGTGAATGTAAATGTATTTGCCAACGATTTCGATATTGATGGCGATGCAATTACAGTAGTTGGAATTATTGATGCACCAAATCATGGAACAATTTCTGGAGTGAATAATACAACTGGAGTTGTGGGTTATCAACCAAATCTTGGTTACGAAGGTTGTGATACATTCACTTATGTAATTACAGATAACAGAGGCGGATTTGATACTGCTGATGTAGTGATTTGTATTATTGATAATCCAAGCTACACCAACAATCCTCCGGTTGCTGTAAATGATTACGCACACACTCCAAGAACTACACCTGTAACTATTCCGGTGTTGAATAATGATAATGATCCTGATGGAAATAGTATAACAGTTCAAACAACATTGCCTTGTGCACCGTTGCGTGGTACTGCTACTGTAAACCAAAACGGAACAATTACTTACACTCCTGGAGCAACTGCAAATGCATTGCAACCAGATACTTTCTGCTACGTAATTTGCGATAACGGAAACCCAAGCTTGTGCGATACAGCGGTGGTTGTAGTTACTGTTCCAAATAGTGTAGTAGCTGTTGATGATGACACAACAACAGGATTAAATACTCCGGTTACTATCAATGTATTTGATAATGACTTCGATCCGGAAAGCGATAGCTTCTGCTTGAAGCAAATAGTTGCTCAACCATTGTTTGGTACGCTTAGCTATACTTACTTGAATGGAGATTCTTGTCAGCCACTAATTACTTACACACCAGATAGTAATTTCGTTGGCACAGATGGTTTCTGCTATTCAATAGTAGATGCGTTTGGTGCGGTTGATACAGCTTGTGTTTCAGTTACAACAATCATCTGTATTCCACCTCAAGTTATTGGAGACTCTGTGTTTATGTATCAAGATGCTGACACTACTTTAGATGTGTTGGCGAATGATATTAGCTATGGAGCTTCATTAACGGTAACCATGGAACAGTATTCATTACATGGTGCTACAGTGCAAGTGGTAGGAAATAAGGTTTACTATAAACCTGTTCCTGGCTTCTTTGGAAACGATTACTTGATTTATCGCGGCACAGGGCCTTGCGGAAGCGATACAGCGTATATCAGTATCACTGTGTTCCCGCTTTGCGCACCAGTTCAAGCTGAAAACGATTACGGTTTAACATTGGTGAATAAGCCAATTATGATTAGTGTGTTGGATAACGATAGCAATCCAAATCCAAATGTGTTGAATGCTACATTGATTTCAAATGCTAAACACGGAAATGCTGTGTTGGTGAACAATGTGCTTACTTACACGCCAAACAATAATTATGTTGGTTTAGATACTATGACCTACTTGGCTTGCACAAGATGCGGCAGCGAAACATTGTGCGATTCAGCTTTAGTAGTAATACAAGTTGATACAACCATGTGTCCTGCTCCAACTGCGGTGAACGATACCATTGCTGTGGGTTACGATTGCGATGGCAATGTAACGGTAACAGGAAATGATATTAACTTTATCGGCACATCGATTACAATTATAGATAGCACCAACTTGGGTGGAATAACAATTGGCAGAAACGGTAAGTTAATCTACATTCCAGGAGGTCAATCTACAGTAGGACAAACTGATACCTTTACTTATGCAATTTGCAACAGTTGCGGATTGTGCGATACTGCTCAAGTATTTGTGAAAATTACCGGATTTCCTTGCAATGGTACTTATCCGGTTGCTACGCCAGATACATTTAGAGTTTGTATGAACTCAGTTTCAACACTTAATCCATTAGGTAACGACTACGATTTAGATGGCGGTGTGTTGTCGCTTGATACATTCTCTTATACAGGAAGCGGATTAGCTGTAAGAGCAAACGGCAAGTATATAAGATATGTTCCTTCGAATAATTTCTTAGGAACAGAAGAAATATTCTATACAGTTTGCGATGATGGTTCACCTAAGTTGTGCCAAAGCAGTAGTGTAGTAGTAATTGTAGATAGCTGCGTAAATCATCCTCCGGTGATTGACCCAACAGTTATTTTAGATACTACATACCAAAATACACCAAACACAACTTGTGTTCAGTACACCGACCCTGATGGCGACTTGTTGAACGTAACAGGTTCTTACGGAGCATCGCATGGTACAGTAACATTTAATGGTACCACAAACTGTTTTGAATACACACCAACAACTAATTATGTAGGAAACGACACCTTATCTGTGGTTGTTTGTGATAATAGTCCTTATGGTTCATTGTGCGATACCGTTACTGTAATTTACACCGTATTGCCAATTCCTGATGGTCAGCATCCTCCGGTTGCAGTTACTGATGCTGCGGCAACAGATTCTACACAACCTGTAGTAATCAATATCATATTTAATGATTACGACCAAGATGGAGATAGCATTTACATTTGCACAGCACCGCTTGCACAGCCTAAGCATGGTGTGGTAACAAGCAATAACGATGGCACAGTTACTTACACAGCAAATGCCGGATTTGTAGGCATTGATACCTTTACTTATGTGCTTTGCGATGGCGGAACACCTTCGTTGAAAGATACAGGTTTGGTAATTGTGTACGTAGGAGTGAAACCTAAGCCTGAAGCACATAATATTACTTGCGATTCAATAGTTACTGCAAACAGCACAGAAGTAATTGTAAATGTGTTGGCAAATGATGTAATTCCTGCAGCAAACGATACCATTGTTACTGTTGCTTCAAGTCCACTAAATGGCAATGTATTTGTGAATGGCGATAACACTATAAGCTACATTCCAAATGAAGGATTTGCTGGCTTAGACAACTTTACATACAGCGTGTGCGTAGTTGTGGGCAATGTAGTTGGTTGCGATACTGCACTTGTTTGTGTTACAGTGGTAGATACTACAGTTGAGTGCGAATTCCCGAATGCCTTCTCACCAAATGGTGATGGAGTGAATGACGTGTTCGATATTAACTGTAATCCTCAATATCCACAAGCAAGATTGCGTGTGTTTAACCGTTGGGGCAACGAAGTTTGGTACAGCATTGGAACATACCAAAACGATTGGAAAGGAACTAATATGGAATCGAAAGATCTTCCAGACGGAACCTACTACTATGTGTATGAATACAATGATGGTTCAAATAGAAGAGAGGCTCGATTTGTTGTAATTAACCGATAAAATAATAGATACCGCTTTCCGGCTAAAACCGGAGAGCGGTTTTAATTGAAAAAATAAAAACTCAAAAAATACTCAACACATGCGCAAGATTTATGCGATACTTATAGCAGCTCTGTTTACAACTGCTGCTTTGGCTCAACAAGATGCCATGTACAGTATGTATATGTTTAATGGCTTGTTTTTAAACCCTGCTTATGCGGGTAGCCATGAAGTAATTAGTGCAACTGCAATTTACCGCCACCAGTGGGCAGGTTTTGATGGTGCACCGAGAACTTTTAATGCAAGCATACATGCTCCTTTTAAGCGCGACCAATATGCCTTGGGCGCAACTATTACAAACGACCGTTTGGGATTAACAAACATGTTTTCGATAACGCCCGCATTCGCATACCGCATTAAAGTGCGGAAGTCGCGTATTGCATTAGGTGTTCAAGCTGGGTTTACTTATTACCAACAAAGAAATTCTGATGCGGTATTGCCCGATGGTTTTACCAGCGACCAAGTATTTAGCGTAAACCAAAGTATGCCTTTGTTCAATGTAGGTTTTGGTATTTATATTTATGGCAAGCGATATTTTATCGGAGCTTCAGTTCCGCACTTAATTCCCAATAGTTTAAATGGAAAATTTAGCTTAGCAAAAGCAGGTGAGCAAGTAGCTAAACAGTACAATCACTATTTATTAACCGCAGGCTATGTTTTTGGAAAAGATGGAGCAATCGTGAAAGTGAAACCAACTTTCTTGATGAAGTATGTGCAAGGTGATAGAAGAAATTTACCGCAATTTGATTTCAACTTAAACTTATTGTTTGTAGATAGATTGTGGGTTGGCGCAGGATGGCGTTTAGGTGGCGATTACCAACGTTGGAGAGGTGAATCAATTATTGCCATGATTGAAGCTAAACTCACACCTCAATTACGTGTTGGATATGCTTATGATGCCACTTTATCGCGTACCAATCCTTATCAATCAGGAACACACGAAATAATGGTGGGCTACGATTTTTCATACAATAAAAAACGCTTTGTTACTCCACGTTATGTGAAGTATTTTTAAGAAATATCTGAACTATAAATTGACTAAATAAAGAATATGGGCAAAAAGATTTTCACGCTTAGTTTGGCATTGCTGGCAGTTGCAGTAGTTGTCTTTGCTCAAAAACCTACTGAGCGCGTTGGGGATACTTATTACAAGCAGTTCGATTTTACAACTGCGTTGCAATACTATGGCAGAGCAATTAAGAAAGACAGTGGAAATTCTGCCCTGCGACAGAAAATAGCAGATAGCTACAGGCTGATGAATAATTGGACTGAAGCCGAAAAATGGTATGCTCGCACAGCAAATGATGCAGGGTTGAAACCTATAAATAAATTGTACTATGCCGAAGCACTTCGCAACAATAAAAAGTATGATGAAGCAAAAGCTTACTATCAGGCTTATTACAATACAGACACCACAGCTAATGCAGCAATTAAGCAAACTATTGCTGGTTTGGATATGGTGAAAGACTTAGCCAAAGACAAAGGAATTTACAATATCGAATTACTCTCTATCAACTCACCTGCATCTGATTTTGGTCCTGGTTTTTACAAAGAAGGAAGAATAATGTTTTGCAGTAACCGCCAAAAACCTTCAGGTGGTGTAGGTAGAAAAGATGATTGGACAGACGCTCCATTCCTTCAACTTTACGAAAGCGAAAATGATGGTAGCGGAAATGTAGTTGGTGCAGATCCAATGACCGGAAGACAACCAAACCGTAGATTTCACGAAGGTCCGATGAGCTACAACAAAAAAACTGATGAGCTATTTGTTACAAGAAGTAACTATGTGAAAAATCGTGCTTACACAAGTTCTGATAAAACAGTGAAGTTGAAAATTTATCGCCTCTCATATTTACCCGACCAAGCTCGTTGGGGCGATGAAGTAATTGAAGCAGTTCCTTTCAACAATAAAGATTATTCTGTTTGCCATCCAACACTTACTGCCGATGGTAAAACTTTGTATTTCGCAAGCGATAAACCAGGCGGACAAGGTGGTGTAGATTTATATGTTTCGCACCGCCAAATTGGTGGCGATTGGAGTGTGCCTGAGAATTTAGGGACAGACATCAACACTCAGGCAGATGAAATGTTTCCATATATTTCAGAAGATGGAACATTGTATTTTGCTTCAAACGGGCATGTGGGTTTAGGTGGCTTAGATGTTTTTAGCACCACATTGGCAAATGGTAAATGGACAACTCCAGAAAACCTTGGATATCCAATCAATAGCAATAAAGACGATTTTGGTTATATTGTTGAAGCAGATAATAAGTTTGGCTATTTTGTTTCTAACCGCGATGGCGGAGTTGGTGATGATGACATTTACAAATTCACTAAGAAAGGAATTGTTATAAATGCAGTGGTTTACAATGCTAAAACAAAAGACCAAATTAAAGATGCGCGTGTAATTGTATTTGAAAATGGCATAGAAAAAGGCAGCAGACTTACTGATAAAAACGGAGCGGTTCAGTTCCCTGCATTGCCAAACCGCAACTACAAATTTATGGCAAGCAAAGATGGTTTCTTACCTGCTACTGTAGAAGCACAAACGCAAAACAAACCAATTACAGTGCAAATTCCTTTGCAGCAGCAAGGTGGTTTAAATTTGGAAGTTACCGTGTTGGATAAGAAAACCAAAGAGCCATTGCGCGATGCAAATGTGAAAGTGGTGAATATGAATACACAAGTTCCGGTGAAAGCACAAACCGATGAAAATGGTAAAGCTATGTTTGAAGTTGAAACAGGAAGTAACTATCGTTTAGAAGCCAGTAAAGATATTCCGAACGAGCCAAACGTTAGATATTTAGCAGTTTCATCTACTGTAACAACTGTTGGCAAACAAGCTCCGGGTATGGTTTATGCTACTTTAGAACTTGAAAAAGTGAAGAAAGGCGTGGCCATTAAAGTTGAAAATATTTACTACGATTTAGATAAGTGGAATATTCGCCCGGATGCAGCAAAAGAGTTGGATAAATTGGTGAAAATATTGTTAGATAACCCAACTTTAGAAATCGAGTTAAGCTCTCACACCGATTGCCGTGCTACAGCAGAATACAACCGTCAGCTTTCTACTAAACGTGCAGAAAGCGCAGTTAAATATATTATTAGCCGTGGTGTAAATAAAAATAGATTAGTTGCCGCAGGCTACGGAGAAAGCCGATTGGTGAATAAATGTGCTTGCGAAGGCAATGTAAAATCTAATTGTACTGATGAGCAACATCAAGAAAATAGAAGAACAGAGTTTAAAATCTTGAAATTCTAAGCTAAAAGGTACTGTTTTTCAGGGCTGTAAAAATGTCACCTGAAATACTTTAATATTTTAAATAGCGCGTGTATGTTTGCATACGCTATTTAATTTTAGAAATGAAAACGGTTTATCATAAAGCTAACAGTCGGGGGTACGCTAATCACGGCTGGCTGGTTACTCATCACAGTTTTAGTTTTGCAGGATATTACAACTCCGAAAGAGTAAACTTTGGAGCACTGCGTGTTTTAAACGATGATGCAGTGAAAGGCGGTTCAGGGTTTTCTGCACATCCACATTACGATATGGAAATTATTAGCATTCCACTATCGGGAACGCTACAGCATGCCGACAATATGGGGAATAGAGGCACCATTGCAAAAGGAGAAGTGCAAGTGATGAGTGCAGGAACCGGTATCACACATTCTGAGAAAAATGCCGATAACAGGGAAGAGGTAAAGTTTCTTCAAATTTGGATAATTCCACGTGAACAAGGTGTGAAGCCAAGATACGGACAGCTAACTATTTCAAGCCAAGCTAAACCAAATGATTTTCAACAAATAGTTTCTCCCAATAAAAAGGAAGAAGGATTGTGGATTCATCAAGATGCGTGGTTGCATATCGCAAATTTTGATAAAGGAGTTTCAAAAGAATACAAAGTAAAAAAGGCGGGTAACGGAGTGTATGTTTTTGTAATTGAAGGTAAGGCTAAAATAGGTACACAAATTTTGGATAGGAGAGATGGATTTGGAATTTATGATATTGATTCATTTACTATTTCGGCAGAAGAGAAAGGAGAATTTCTTTTAATTGAAGTGCCAATGGTTTTACCGGAATAAAGTATGCATACCGGACGATTAGAAGCTTTTAGTGATGGCGTAATAGCAATTATTATCACTATAATGGTATTGGAATTGCGAATGCCGGAAACTGCAAATTTTAGCTCACTGCTACCGCTTTATCCCAAATTTTTATCGTACATTCTTAGTTTTATTTACGTGGGAATTTATTGGAATAATCACCACCACTTATTTCAAACAATAGAAAAAGTAAACGGTAAGATATTATGGGCAAATTTAGGTTTGCTATTTTGCCTTTCACTTATTCCATTAACTACGGCATGGATGGGAGAAAATCACTTTGCCGGAAACCCCGCAGCGCTTTATGGTTTTAGCTTAATGCTTTGTGCCACAGTTTGGACTGTTTTAGTACAAATTGCAATAAAGCACGAAGGAGAAAATTCAAAAATAGGGCAGGCGCTTCGCAATAAAACCAAAGAATACATTTCAATAGCAATTTACTTAATGGGCATTATTGTTTCTTTTTATTTGCCGATAATTAGTATTATTGGCTACACTGTTGTGGCTCTTATTTGGTTAGTGCCTGATACAAGAATAGAAAAGCAATTAAAGTAATGTTTAAACGAAATAGATTTAAGCATAGATATGGATTTATGTCTTAACCCGATATTGGGCATCAATAGTATTTTTAACTTAATGGAGTAAATTATGGTAATTGTAGGCTTAGGAGGGCAAACCAAAGATGCATTAACGGATTTAGTAGTATCTTATTCTGAAAGTGATTTGTGGTTTTATACTGATTTTGAAAATGATTCTTCATTGGAATTTTTCAAAGACCATAACTTAAATGTTTTAGTTGGAAAGGGAAAATTGAAAGCGCATTTTTCAAAAGGTAACAATGATTTTATAGCCTTTATTGGAAACAATATTGCAAGAGAAAAAGTAGTTCAAGACCTAAAAAAAATAGGCGGAAATCCAACTTGTTTTATTAGCCAAAGTGCTCATCTTAATTTAAATTATTTAGCGTTGAACGTTACCAACACAATAGTGATGGATAATACCCATTTAAGCGCAAATGTGCAGATTGGCGAAGGTTCAGTAATTTATACTAAAACAAGTATTGCACATGATTCGGTTATTGGCAAATATGTATTTGTAAGCGCCTATTGTGCCATCAGTGATTCGGTAATTGAAGATTATACTTTTATTGGATTAAATTCAATGATTGGACCTAAAGTGCATATTGGTAAACATTGTGTAATTGGTGCAAACTCTTATGTGAAGGAAAATGTAAAAGATGGTGCAATTGTGGCAGGAAGTCCTGCAAAAATTATTGGATATAAAGATGGGTTTGGCGAGTAATGGAAACGCAGAGAAATGATAACTCAGGATTGGCATACAGATTCAAAGCTAAATCGGGCAAATTGCTGATTGGATTTATTGAATATTTTATTTCAAGAAATTGTGAAAATATTCCGGTTTTAAAAAGCGAAGACTTTGAATTTACAAAGTTGTTTGAACAGAATTACGATGCGGTTCGAAATGAGTTTGAAAATTTTAAAGGCGTTCGACCTGATATAAACTCAATTTCGCATGAGCAGCGCGACTTTGTAGAATTTAATAAATGGAAATTTTTGCCGCTTTATATTTATGGAAATGCCATTGAAGAAAACTTAAATGCTTGTCCTAAAACAGCAGCCTTGCTTAAACAAATTCCAAACCTTACCACAGCATTTTTTTCGTCCATAGATTCGGGAACACATATTAAACCACATCGCGGGGCGTACAAAGGCTATTTGCGTTTTCATTTTGGAGTTGATATTCCTGCAACCGATGATACTTGCACTATTAGAATTGAAGATAAACTATACCATTGGCGGAATGGAAAATCGCTAATTTTTGATGACACTTTTGTGCATGATGTTTGGAATGAAACAGGCAAAGAAAGAACGGTTTTGTATGTTGATTTTATACGTCCAATGCCTTCGTATTTAGTAGTAATTTCTAAAGCGCTTACAAAGTTGATTAGTAAATCGCCTTACATTCAAAACGCATTGCGAAATTTAAAAAATGGCAATAGCGAATTTATGCGTAAAGCATTAGGTTAAACCCAGATTACACAATAGATTCTTTACTGCGATAAAATACTACTTTATATCTGCTTCAACTGCTCAAAAACCATAATTCATTATGCTTTTATCGCATTTTTGCAGCTATTTTGTATTATTTCATCTCGCTTAAATTTCTATTGCGCAATCTGGGTTAAAAGTGGAAATCCTTTTTATATTTACTTTTAAAATTTGAAATATGAGCAATGTGAAAGAAATGGATGTGCAACAATCTTTGCACTATAAATTGCGAGAGCAAACACCTTATTTTTTAAATAAAGAACAACATGAGTTTTATGTAAGAAATGGTTGGGTGAAAATTGAAAATGTAATTGAGGAAAGTGAAATAAACGACTTTCTGAATACCTATAATCGAATTACGAAATTAGATGGATTTGAACTTACAGAACAATTTCTGAATACTGGCTGCATGGTAAACCCCGAATTGCGTCAGCTCACTTCTGATGTTATCAATAGAAACGTGAAAACCATATTGCCGCGATTGTTTGATATGGATAAGGTAGAAATGCACACCGGAGGTTCTTTTGTGATAAAACCAGTGTCTAAGGAGAGCGCATTAGAAATACATCAAGATAGTAGCTTTATAGATGAAGAAAAATATTATAGCCTTTTTATGTGGGTTCCATTTTGTGACGTAAATGAAGAGAATGGACACTTGTCGGTGTTGCCCGGCAGCCACCTTTGGGGAAGCACACAAAGAGGTTTTGGAGTGCCTTGGAATTTAGCTAAACATATTGGGTTGATGAAAAATTATATGCTACCGGTATATGCCAATAAAGGCGATATAATACTTTTTGACCCGGCACTGGTTCATGCTTCTGCACCAAATTTAAGCAACGAAACAAGGCACGCAATTACCATTACGGTAGCACCTAAAAACCCTGAATTAATTTACTATTACAAAGACGATAAAATGCCGGCAGGCGATATTGAAAAATATTATGTGAGTGAAGATTTTTTTAAAACCTACGATTTTGCTTCAAAGCCTGATGAAACAGTTTGGCGTAAAGAGGTTGTGCCATACAAGTCGTTTGATTTATGTGAAGAAAAGATGCTTGCACTTATAGAAGCTAATCTGCCGGAGTAAGTTCATTATGTCTTTTCTTAATTGGGCAACTTCAAGTTATTTAACCAAGTTTTCAAATGCTAAATTACGACTTCTTTCCCTTGTTGTAACACTAACGTTATTTGCAATTTCATATCTTACTGTTGGTTGGTGGACAGATGCCTACCAGCACATGTACGATACTGGTATAAGCGGAGAGTTGACAAATTATGATTTGGCTGCTGCGCATAACCCATTTCCTGAATATATGCCGGGTGGAGCTTGGGTTTTTAACCGATTAGGAGCGCTTTATCCTATACGCTGGGTTGCATTTTTTTTAAATGGGGTTTTATTTATTTCAATTTGGGTAATTTACTATAATACACTTAAGCATGTTAAGCAATATCCGTTGCTTTCAGTTATACTTATATTGCTCTTTTTAAGTATTCTTTTTGTGGAGTCGGTGTTGCTTTACCACATGGTGCGTATTACCATGTTTGCCGGTATTGCTGCACTTTCATATTTTTTAGTTCATGATGAAAAACGTTGGCTATCACTAAGGGCCGTGCCTTATTTTTTGCTTTTTGTAGTTGCGCTTTGGATACGTTGTAATGTCCATTTGTTTTTGCTTACATTTTTAACCGGTGCATTTTTACTGCATAGAAAATCAATTAAACCATTAGTAGTTTTTTGGTTGGCATTTACGCTGTTTTTTCTCTTTTACTGCAAAGTTGTGTTTTGGACAGATTATTCCAATGACCTGAATGCATTCTTTCTTTACAACACAGAATTTAAGTTGCAGCATACGGGAGATTTTGAGAAAAAATTACACATAGAAAATGCTCTTGACTCAGTTAAGTACGAAGCTATTGCCAATGAAATTTTTGCAGATGAGGAGAATTTACCACCTTCATTTTATTACAAAATTGGGATATTAGATCATATCAATAAATTTAGTTTAACCCAAGCGATATACGCATATTATATCTTCAAGCGTACTGTTTTAGAAAACTTACATTTTGTTGCAATGGACTTGGTGTTAATTCTATTCTACTTAGTTTTTGGAGGTGCAAAAACCCGTCATTTCCGTATCAATACATTTTTATTATTCCTGTTTTTTTATGGGATAGTTGCAGCGTTGAGTTTTATTAAAATGGAGAATAGATTTTTAGTTCCGTTTCAGGTTTTCTTTTTGCTAACCATTTTAATAATGCACCGGCCGGCTGTTTTTAGTGAAAAGAAATATATTCCACTGCTTGCTATTTTTGTACTTGTTTCAGCTATTCTTAGCTTTCATTTTATCAGCCAAAAAGTATTATTTGCAAAGTCGTTTACAAGCAGTACAAAAAAGGCTTATGAATGGCTGCACAAAAACTATCCTGATGCAACTGTGGTGATAAACGATAGGTTTATTACCTACAACCGACCCTATGAAACTTTTTATCAGCAGAAAGAATTTAAGCACTTTTATATCTTCAACTATTACGCGCTACATTTGAGTCCATCTTCAAAAAAATATTATGAAAAGATGTGTTCTTGCAGTGTAAAAAATCATGTTGGATTCTATGACTTTTTACTTTCAGAAAATAAAACCGTTTTAATATTAGATAGACCTAAGCGTGCGCAAGTATTGTCTAAATATTTGCGAATGGTTTACAGTCAAGAATATACATTCACTCCGGTATCATCTCAAAATGTAAACTTTAATTTAGCCGGATTTGGTGAAGATTTTGGACTGTTCACTTTAGGTAAGGAAAAAAAATGATTGTTTGTTATAGCGTAGCATGAGAAAAAAGTATTGGTTATTGGTTTGCTGGTTCTTGTTTGCAGCTATTTAATAGTTGAAGTTATACTTAGATTTGGAACAGCATGCTCTGGAAAATATGATATAAAGAGAATAATGCCAGCGGATTATATAGATACAGATAGCTCTACGGGACTGTTTAATATACATCAAGGGCAATATTTTATTGAACACAAAAGTGGTTTTCACTTTACTGCAACACATGGTTTAAATGGAAGGAGTTTTTTTAATAGCAACGATAGTAAAAGAAGCATTTACATTTATGGAGATTCACATTTGTATGGATATGGATTAAATGATAGTGCAACTATGTGCTATATGGTTGCAAAAAAGTATAAACAAATGAATTTTATAAATAAATCTATACCAGGACAGCACATGGGAATGAATTATATAAAATTTATATAAGATAGTAGCTCCTTTAATAATAAAACTGATTTAATACTTTTTCAATTCGCTTCTTTTGACAAGCAAAGGTTAATATTGACTCCTTTAATGGTTCATGCATATCAAAGTTTATCTGATAAAAGAGTATGGATAAGCTACTGTGATACATCAAATGGAAGCATCGAGTTCAAAAAAAACAAGCTAAAAATTGGAGTTTGTTGAGTTGCTTTTTATCCACAAGTTATTTCTATGAATTGTATAATGCATATACCGAAAGTGAAAACCAGAAGGGTAAGGCTAAAGTAGTAGCACAGATGCTGATGAGAAAACTTTTTGATGAGGTAAAGAAGCAAAATCTAAATATGATAATAGTAGGCCATAAAGTAAATACTGAAGATTCTCTTTGGTTAAATAATCAGATTGAGCAATATCCTTCAATTAGTTATTTAGATATAACAGTTCGAGATTCTGACCCAAAATATACTTTAGAACCTTTTGATAACCATCCTTCGTATCTCGCCAATGAAATTTTTGCAGAAAAAATTGGAAAGGTAATAGAGTATTATGATAATACAGGGAAAGTTAAGTAGAATTTTATTCTTCGAACTGTTTTGCGGTATAAAATTATTCAGCATAGTCAATACTCTATTTCATTTTAGCGCTAATAGTAAGTAAGGCTCAATTAGTTTTTACTTTATGAAATGGGATATTAAATCTTCTTGTGAATTTATATAGGTTTGATGTGGTATTGTTATTTTCTTAATAAAAGTACCATTTGGCTTATTATTTAAAGATTGTCCGTCTTCAAAATCAAATACAAAGTTGTCAGGCATTATATATTCTTCGGCTTCGGTTTCATTTATTCGGAAATATGTTTTTAATGTTGCCTTGCTACTATTGAATCCGCAAACCACGGCTATCCTATTACTATTACTTCTATTTGCTGAAGAATAATGGATAATGCTATGCTGAAAAATTAGAGCTTCACCTTTTTTTATGTTTAATGGAACACAATATGGCTTTAGAATTTCTTCTTTTTCAAAAAAAAGTTCGTGAATAGTTTGTGCCCTGAAAGTATTAATTTGCTTATAGTGTGATTTGGGAATAAGGTATAGTGTTCCGTTTTTTTCGTTTGTATCATGGAGGGGCATCCATATATTTCCAGAGTAAAAATTTTCTTCATCAACAAAAGTCCAATCTTGATGCAGCTTAAATTCTGTATCATTTCCAACCGGCTTTATTAAAAAAGCGGCATTCCAAAGTTTTATATTGCTTAAATTATCATTTATACTTGGCGCAATTGT
Source organism: Bacteroidetes bacterium 37-13 (assembly GCA_001897535.1). Lineage (GTDB taxonomy): Bacteria > Bacteroidota > Bacteroidia > Chitinophagales > LD1 > UBA7692. Next base: position 22,359 of record MKTC01000029.1, read on the forward strand.
TGCTAAAATCTCATTAGAAATAGAAAATCGTTCTGTTTTTTGAGGTATAAAATTTGTAGAGGTAAAGTGTTTTAATTCCTTGTTTAGAAAATACTTGTTGTAAGTATTTAAAAGTGACTCAATTTGCTCGTCATTCAGTAAATTAATTTTTGCAAAGCCGAAAGTGTCAAAGTGCTTTTGTGTTTCGTTACAAGTAAAAATCGGTTCTATCATTGTTGTTAAAATAAAGGTGTAAGTTATTTTGATAGTATATGCCATTCAAGATTAGGCCTAATGGGATAGTAAGTTACAAAAATATCAAGATTATCGTTTTTAATATTGTTAGGTACTACTTTGAATGAGGCAAGTTTTTCAAAACTACATAAAATTGTTTTAGGATTTCCCCACATAATTGATATAAAATAGCTACCATAGTTTAGTATATTTGAGGGAATAGATACTAAATACTGAGTTATTCCTAATTTTTGCGAAGTGTTTAAAAGGTTCTGATTCTCGAAAATTGGGCTGGCAACAAGTACTTTTGAAAGTGCAGTTTCAATAAAAATAGTAGGATAAGCAGCTTCCGTTGTATTTAAAATTTCAGCAGACAATGCAATTTTAATTTCTTCTTCACGAAAGTATGTTGGCTCATATCCCTTTCCTGAAAAATCTAATGAAATAAAGTTGATAGTATCTTGTTGTGATTGAGTGTTTTTTATTGTATTTCCTATAATGTATTTTTTTACCGCCTCCTCTACACTACCCAAAAACTCTACTTCTCCTTTATTAAGCACCAAACATTTATTACAATATTCTGCAATTTCGCTTAGTTGGTGGCTGGCAAGAATTAACCCCGATAATTTATTGAAATGTTCTTTTAAAAACACTTCTGCTTTCTTTTGAAAGCGCATATCTCCGGCAGAAAAAACTTCATCTAATAAAAGTATTTCAGGCTTTAATATTTTAAAAATTGAAAACGATAAGCGGAGCAGCATCCCTGAACTATAGCTTTTTACTGGAAGTTCAAAAAAAGTACCCAATTCAGAAAAATCCAAAATTTCATTAATGTTCGGAAGTATTTCTGAACTTTTAAACCCATTTAGCTTTAAATGAAAAACAGCATTTTCTCGTCCGGTTAAATCCGGCTGCAAAAGCGAATCGAAACCCGATAAATTTTGCACTTGACGATACAACTCAACTTTGCCGGAGCTGGGCTTCACAATGCCTGAGAGTATTTTTAGCAGTGTACTTTTTCCCGAACCGTTTAGTCCTACTAAACCAAGGCGGTCGCCTTCATTTAATTGAAAGCTAACATTGCTTAATGCCTTTATTTCACCCACTGAATTTTGATTGGAGAAATAGGTTTTACTTAAATTTTGGCAATTGATTAGAACGCTCACGCTATGCAATTTGTTTTTGGTGAGATACTCTTTCCTCAAATTCTGCTTTACTTAAAGTTGGGAATCCTCTCACATCTTTTCCAATAGGTTTTAAGCCTTCGGGCATTGCTCCGCGGTTGTGTGTGTATTCTTTAAAAAACGCAGTGCTTACACAATATTTATCAGGCAAAGTTTCGCCATCTTTTAGTAAATGAAAATAGATTGGCGCATCTTTTTGCACTAAGGATAAACCCAAGCAAACACGCTCTAAATTCAAATTGTTATAGTGCGAACAATGCACAATTCCATGATAGAAAAAAACTGCTTCTCCGGCTTTCAAAGGAATATCAACTAAGTTTGGTTCAATTTCATTCAGTAGATGAGCGTACAATTCAGGTGTGTTTGCACCTCTTATACTATCCATAAAAAATTGACTTCCGGGTAAAAAACGCAGAGTGCCGTTTCGCTCATTTGTATCTTGAATTGGCAGCCACATATTTAAGCTCCAATGAATTTTTTCATCAACAAAACTCCAATCTTGGTGCGGAGGAATGTGCCCTTTGTCGCCAGTAGGTTTTACTACAAACATGCCACCAAAAGGTTCGTAATTGGTAAATAGTTTATCAATTTTAGGAACACAATATTGCATGATAGCTTCTTCAACTTCTCTTACATATTCAGGATTTGAACTAAAGTATGATTTGTAAAACGCATCAGGGGAAGCTGTATGCCATTTTTTATATAAAGATTTAAAGAAATCAATTTCTTCTTCGTTAAGAATTTGTGCTGTGCAATAGCCGTTTTTAATTAAAAAATTATTCTGCTTTTCATCTTCTAAAATACGATAATCCGGTGGTGTAATTGCTTTCATTGCATTTTATTTTGCACTGCCAAAATAGGTATTTATTCTGTATCGTTTCTATACACTTTTATATCTTTTGAAGTTGCCAATAACCAAAGCATAGCAACTATATCCGGTACAATACTAATAACATATTGCAGTATAGAGCAGAGTAAAATTTGCTGATAAATTGCATCGCTAATATTTAGTGAAATTTCGTTTGCGCGATATTGCAAAGCGAGAACAATAGCCATATTTAAAGTGCCCAAAGATGCAGGCGCAGAAGGAATTAAGTAAGCAAATACGGCAAATACTGTCATATATACTGCAACCGTCCAAGTGGTTAATGATTCAGGTAAATTGGAAGAAAGTAGAATGAAGCGATTGGAAAAAATAGTACTTGACCAAAAAAGTATGGTGAATAGAATTATTAAGCTAATGGAGGAGAATGTAAGTACTTTAAAATTTTCTTTTAGTTGTAGAAAATGCTGAGTTATTTTTCTTCTTAAACTTTCAAATTGTCTTTTAAAGAATAACAATAGAAGTATAATGCTTATCAATAAAACAAGTGCCAGTAGTATAAGTTTGAACGAGGCAATGAAGTTTATGAATTGATGAATATGTAATAGTAATTTCCCCTTTAATCCATAAACTAATGCTAAAACAAATAATATAGAAATGTCGAATGTTCTATCTGCCACACAAGTAGAAAAAACATATACTTTATTAAGTGATAGGGTTTTGGATAAATGTAGCGGTTTCGCAATTTCCCCTGCTTTAAATGGTAAAAAAGTATTTAAAACATGACCAATAATTACTGAGTTGAAAAATACATTGAAGCGTTTGCTATAAGAGATATTTAGGTTAAAAAAGTAGCTCCATTTTATAGCTTGAAAGGCAAAGCCAACAAGCCCCAGAAATGCTGCGAGTAAAAGTGTGTGTGAGTTTTCGCGTAGCGAATAGTTTTTGAGTACAGAGAAATCTATGCCGGTATATAAAAATTGAAGTAAGAAAAAGCTTACGGAAACTCCTGCCAGAACACGCCAAAGCCACGAATAATTAGAAAATTGCTTTAACATGGTAAGGCAACTTAGTGTTCAAAAATTTCGGTTGAAATTTCAAAAGTAGTAAATGCTTTACAACAGTAAATGTGCGCGATAGTCCATATTTTGATTTTCCTGCATAGCGCTTTGAATGTGCAACAGGAAGCTCAACTATTTTAAATCCATTTATATGTGCAAGCAACGAAAAATATCGGTGAAAGCCATTGAAGTAAATTATGTTTTCACTCACTTCTCTTTTGAAAACTTTTAGTGAGCAACCTACATCATGGAGTTTCACTCCAAATACTAATCTAATAAAACTATTTGCGATGGCACTTGGAAATGTTTTGGTGATGTTATCCTGCCGGTTTACTCTAACTCCTTGTGCTACATCAGCAGTATTATTTAGCACTAATTGCAGTAGTTGATTTATGTCATTCGGATTGTTTTGCAAATCGCCATCTAAAATGGCAATATAATTTCCTTTGCTGTAATCAATGCCGGCTTTTATTGCTGTACTTTGTCCGCTGTTTTTGGATAGTGAAATAATCTTTGTATGGTCTGCGATATGCTTTTTTAGTATTTCAAGCGTTTGGTCTGTTGAGCCGTCATCAACTAAAATATACTCAACAGGAAGAGAAATTGAACTTAATATCTGTAAAAATGCATCTACATTTTCGGCTTCGTTGTAAAAGGGAATAATAATGGAGAGTTGTCGGCTGTGTTCCACTAAGCAATAATAACCAAATGGAATAAATTTATAGGAAAAAGCTACATTCGCTAAGTTTGGCGTGGTTTACAATATGGCACTAAATATTTATGAAATTTTTAAGAGGTATAGACATAAAAGGTTGCTTTGTTTAGTGCTGTTATTTATACTTTGGTATGCAATAAAACTTTACTTGCTAGATTATTTTTTTACTGCCACATTTAAGCAACATCAAGTTTGGTATCCTAATTTTTATTTGCCTACCTTTTTAGGCGCTAAGCTATTGCATGGCTTGCTTTATAGTGTGTGGCTACTACTGGTTTTACCCAAGCGTGCTTTTAAAAATAATAGAATTTTAATAGTGTTTATTATTGCAATGGCAGTTTCTTTATTGTTGCAACTTATAGATTTTTCGATAGTAAAAATTTTGTTTCTACCGTTGGTAGTTATAGAAATTGCAACATGGAGTTTTCCTTTAATTCTAAATACGTGGTCTTTTTTAATAAAGAAAAAACATACAACTACTTATGGTTTTTTACTTACTTATATACTGCTTTGTTTAATAGTGCCGGATCATTTTTTGCCTTTCTATGAGTTTAGCATGTTTAATGCAATGGAGTCCAAAGCCAAAGTGATTTTATTTAGAAACACTAATGGTGAAGTAGTTCCACTAACAAGTTTTACTAATGCAAGTGTTCACGAATTGGGTGTGATTTATGAAATGCAAAATGCAAAAGGAGGAGCCAATAGTAAAATAGGAAGAGAAATTTTAAATCATGCAATGCAGTTTCCTACAAGCAAGGGAGTTTTAGTGCCTCAGCAGGTTTGCGTAAGGCATTTTTGGGTGCAGGGAAATAACTTAATAGAAACAGAAATTTTACTGTATGAGGTGGAATTTTAGTTGGAAAGATTATGGCTTACAGGAGTGGCGATGTGCGCAATGGTGTATTTTACCATTGGCGTTTCTAATTTATTTAGATGCACTTTTTTTATCGGTTAGAGAAGAATTTAACGGCATTATTGTGAATGCATGTGCTTGGCTGCCTTGCAATTGGATAGAACTTAAATTGACTAAATATGTGCTTATAGTTTTGTTTTTAGTCGGAGCTGTTTTTTATTTTGGTAAGCGGTGGGCGGTATATGGATGTTTATTGTTGGCACTATGCTCGTTTATAGTGTTCTCATATTATGAAAGCTTTGGCATGAGGGGGGAATATGGGCTTTTTGTACTACTCTTTTTGGTTCAGGCAGTTGCGTATTATCGTCAAAAAGATTCTTCTTCCTATAAAGAACATTTTCAATTTTCGTTGCAAATAATTGCAGCAGCATACATCTTGGCAGGTATTTCTAAAATAGTAGAATCGGGAGTGGTTTGGTTTAATGAGGAAGCAATAAATTTTGTATTGCAATCTTACCATGCCACTTATGAAAAATATTCTACTTATGGTGTATTGGCAGAACATCAAAGAGCAGAATATATTTTTAATTGGATGGTTGAAAATTTATATTTCACAAAGTTCTTATTGTTTCTTTCCATTGCTCTTGAGATATTTTCTTTTGTTTTGGTTTTGGGTAAAAAGCGTGCTATGTATTATGGCGTGCTGCTAATTGGTTTCCATATTGGTATTTTTATTGCCTTTCGTCTTGTTTTGTTTACCATTGTAATATCTATGATTGTTTTGGTGTTTAATCCGGTTTATTGGATTGCAAAAGGCTTTATTAAATTGAAACAAGCAGTTTGATTAAAACTATATGATGAAATGTGATGCTGCTTCTGGCTTTTTAAGAGGTAATTTTTTGCTACTACAATTTATAGTGCTGTGTTGCTTTTTTATTACTTCGTTAGGGTTTTTTCCATATTTTTTAAGTAGTAGCATAGCTCAATTTAAACTTTGGTATCCTAATTTTTATTTGCCAATTTATTTAGTGCTGAATATTGCTGTGTTGTCTATTTTTACGCTGCAATCACAGTTGATTTCTAATTTCTTTCTAAAAGCAATTAACGCTAAGAAGGGCCTGTTTTTGACTTTAAGCTTGAGCACTCTCACATTTCTAATTTTTAAATATTCAAGCCTTGATAGCGCCTATGTTTTTTTAATTATAACAGCTATATTTTTAGGCTTAATAAAGTACTATATAGTAATAATCTCGTTAGTAAAAGCAAGTTGCAACTATTCAAGTGTAAATGCTTTTAAAGCATTTTTATGGATTGGTGTAATTGCACTTGTAGTTTTTAGGTTGTATTTTACTTGGCATTCTGATAATGTATTTAATAGTGATGCGCCTTGCAGACAATATATTGCCCATGTTTGGCTAAAGTGTTTTTTGTACGATGCTCATTGGACATATAAAGTTAGCCCTAATGTAGATTGGCTACCGCTTCATTTTTACATTATTGGGGCAATTGAAGCACTCACGGCAAGTGAACACGCAATCATTTTGGCGCATGGTATCGCAGGTGTTTGGGGCTGTTTTTATATCTATAAAATTTCTGAATTATTGTTTGATAAACAAGTGGCTTTAGTTGCTCTTGTACTTTGTTTGGCATATCCTGCAGGTGTTGCCGTTTCGAGTGCCATGTTGAGCGAGCCTTGGTTTATGTTATTTGTTGCCGCAGGTATTTTTTACTATTTAAAATATTTATTTTCTACGCACACAAAATACTTATTGGCGCACATTGCTTGTATAGCGGCAGCGGCACTGGTTAGGTTTGAAATTTGGCCTATGCTGCTTGTTTTCCCTTTTGTAAATGTAGTGTTTAGCGCAGGTAGAATTAAGCGACAGCACTTTCTTTATATAGCGTACTTAGTTATTCCTATAGCTGTGATGTATCTTGCGTATCTGCAAGGCTTTAGCCCATTCCGTTGGCTTTTGTATAGTGATGAACAAGTGAAGTTTGGTTATGATCATATTGGTAGAAGTATTTGGGTAGTAATCGAAGGTTATGCGTATGCGTTGATTCCAGGGTTGATTTTGAGTTTTTTATTTTTTGTGTTGAAGTATATCAATGGATTAAAGCAATGGATTTATGTGTTTTTATTATTGCTTTTTGTATTTCCTTTTTTATTGAAAGTCGCTAATTATTCTTTAATGCCGGATAGCAGATATTGGGCAAAGTATGCAGTGTTTTTTATTCCGTTTATGGCGTTTATGGTAGTGAAGTTTACACGCAATAAATTCTTATTTCAATCCATTGGTTTGGGTGTAGCTTTAGGCTTGGTTTCGTTTGGTTTACTCTTTACAAATACAGTGGGATTTAATTATCCAAATGGGTTTAAAGAAAATGTTGCTTTTGTGAATGCAATAAAAACCGGAAATTTTATTTCTGATCGCCATAGAGGAAATGTAAGCTATTCGTGGCTTTCGCTAACCGATTTGCCTATTGTATTAGATTACAACGATTGGTATTTAAGGCAATATATTCCGTATGGAATAATGGAAGAAAGAGTGAAACGAGAACATTCCCCTAAGAAAATTAAGTTTATTGTGAATGATGAAAATAGCATGTTTGGAACAACAAATTATGCAGCCTTAGATAGTGTTCTGAGCAAGTATAACGATTTGTATATCGTATTTTTCCCTGATGGAAATCTTACACGGCATTTCCAATTCTCAGACTCAATAGAAACAATTGGTGTAAATAAGTTTCAACGCTTATATCAATATCAAGATTATCAAGTGTATAAGAAAGTTGAATAGGTTTTTTAGTTCCGATATTGAGTATGATTTTTGTTCAGAACAAATAAATCGAACCAAATTAAAAAGTTTAGAATTGACCAAAGTGGTCTTCCAAAATCTTGCTTGCCCGATAAATGTATTTTCCAAATTTGTTCTACATAATTCCAGTTTAAAATCTCGGTTTGCTCTACAAATTTTTTGTTTAAATACTTTTCGGCAAAAGTTCCAAGTTCATCTAAAAACCAAATGGCATGCGGCATTTCCAAACCAAAGCCATCGCGTTTGTATATTTCATTTGGGAAGAAAGGCTTCATAGCTTCTTTCTCCACCCAGCGCAATCCGCTAAAGCCTTTTACTCGATATTTTACTGGAAGTTGTGTAACATAATCTACTAAAATTCTATCCATAAATGGAAAGCGTCCTTCAACAGAATTTGCTAAAAAAGTTCTATCGTTTTTCACCATTAAATCATCAATAAAAAAGTGGCGCATATCAATTAAAGACAGGCGGTTGATATCGTGTTCAATTCCACTTTCATAAAATAATTTACGATAGTAATTTACAGTTGGTATATCGGAATTGTAAGTAGTAAGTAATTCGCTTTTTTGATTTTCAGTAAATACGTAACGCCAGTGTAGATGTGCATCTGGCGTGTCTAATTCCACACCGGAAGTAAAGCGCTTAGCTTTAAAATCGAAACTTAATTTGCTGTAATTTGCCGGAAGTGCATGAATTGTATTTTGTATAGCACTGCGCAAAAATTTCGGAATTGCTTTTCGGTATAACTTTCTGTATTGATACGCTGCAATAGTTGGATAAGCATTAAAAAGTTCATCGCCACCTTCGCCACTTAGCAACACTTTTACATGTTTAGAAGCATGTTTGGCTAAGATGAAAGAGGGAATACACGCGCCATTCACATTTGGCTCATCGGTATAGGCAATTTGAGTAACTATATTTTCGATTACATCTTCAGGCTTCACCGTAATTTCGTGATGAATGGAATTTGCATATTCTGCCATCAATCGTTGATACGGAGATTCGTCAAAACTTTTTTCACCCATTCTAAGCGAAAAGGTGTGCATGCGTTTGCTTAACCCTAAATACTTTACGATACCTAACATTGCACTTGTATCAATTCCTCCCGAAAGTGTCATACCAAGTGGCGCATCGCTTACCAAATTTCTCTTCACAGAACCTATAAGTAGTTCTCTTGTAGTTTCTATCGCTTCCTTTTCGCCAATGCTGTGGTTTTCTTTATAGTTGAACGAATAATAAGTGTGAAAGGAATGCCTTTTTTCAGCCAAGTTTATCTTAATAAATTCAGAAGGTCGAAGCTCTGTGATTTCGTTGAAAGGAGTTAAATTATCAGGCATGTAGCCCAACGAGAAATAGTGCTGAAGAGCTGTTTTATTAAGCGTTAAATTGATATTGTGAATACTGTGAAATGCTTTAATTTCAGAAGCAAAGTATAAGCCATCGGGTGTGAAAGAAAAATAGCAAGGAAGAATGCCGTAAAAATCGCGAACGATATAAGCTAATTGCTTGCGGCTATCGTAAATACAAAAAGCAAACATGCCGCTTAACTCTTGTAAAAAATCTATTCCCAATAGTTCATATAAATACAAAACTACTTCAGTATCGGTGGTAGATTTAAAATGAAATTTTTTATCTAATTGGTATTTCTGTTTTAGTTCTTTAAAGTTACTTACTTCTCCATTGTAGCAAAGCCAAATTGATTTATCGCTGTTGCACATTGGTAAATTTCCGTTGTCGGAAATATCAATAATGGAAAGTCGTGTGTTACCTAAAATAGCATTACTCGAAACAAACATATCAGAAGAGTCAGGTCCACGATGCTTGAGCACCTTGGTCATCTCTTTGATGTCGGTTTCGTTTTGCGCTGTTGCACTATTTTTAATTCCAATATAGCCGGCTATTCCGCACATAATCTATAGTCGTGATAATTTATTTGCACTCAATAATATAAAAAAGTATGTAGCTTGGATATAAATAAAATGTAGATTTAAAAGAAGAGTTGGGAGCACGGATACTAGGTGTTTGTTTAATGCATAAGTTTGAAAAATAATTTTATTTGCGTGTGATGGCAAAGGAAGATAAACAAAAATTTGAATCGGTAGCTTGGTTAAAGCACTATCGATATTGGATTGTTTTTGCGTTTTCCTTTTTGTTATACGCAAATTCTATTCCTAACTTTTATGCGATGGACGATGAGTTAGTAACTACAATAAATTCGCAGAGCCCACATCGTCTTACATCAAAAGGCATTGCAGCTATACCCGAAATTTTTAAAGAACCGTATTACAAAGATGCACGAGGCTATGCTTACGATTATCGCCCATTGGTATTAACCACATTTGCCATAGAGCATAGTTTGTTTGGAGACAATCCGCATGTGAGTCACTTTTTTAATGTGCTGCTTTATGCTTTGTTGTGTGTTTTATTATTAAAAGTTCTTGAAGTATTGTTTAAGAACTACAATTTGCTCTTAGCCCTTGTAGCTACGCTACTTTTTGCTGCACATCCTGTACATACCGAAGTGGTGGTAAGCATCAAAAATCGCGATGAAATTTTAGCATTGTTATTTGCACTAATAGCTTGCTGGGGATTGTTTAAGGCTGTAGAATTTAATGGAATAAAGAAAATACTTTACACTATGTTGGGTTTTGCTTTTTTGTTTGCAATACTTTCTAAACCCACTGCTATTGTACTGCTTCCTATTTTGATTCTATTCGTAGTAATACATAATAAAGAAAGTTTGTTGGTATTGCTTGTTCTTTCTATAGTTTCAATTATGCTTTTGGCTATTACACAAAGTAGTATATTTTCTATTGCCCAGTTTTTGATAATGGTGAGTATTGTATGGTTGGCAGTCTTTATTCTGCATATAATAATCTATAAAGACGATGTAATGAATAGCAAATGGGTAGTTAGATATAGAAGGATTTTAATGGGGTATAGAAAAAAAATAGCAGAATATAATGTGCAATCTTTTATTGCTGCATCTATATCAATTAAAACAGCCATTTTAATTGCATTGGTATTGATACTTGTATCTTTTATTCTTGTTTTGGTTGGTGTGCCTAAAGGTTTTGTACCTATCTTTTTACTTGCACCTTTAACCTATTTTTTACAGTGGCACAAGCGTTTTAGTATAATTCATTTCTTAGTGTTTTTGTTATTGCTTTCGGCTTCGGTACTGCTTGATATGTTTACTTCCGGATTACTTTTTTACATAGGCTATATTGTTACCAAGAAAGAGACTAAAGTAGATATATGGTATATTTTGTTTTCAGCTTACAGTGCATTAGTAATATTGCTTTTTACCGATAGCCAAAGCGGATTTGTAACATTGAGTATTGTAATACTTTTTGCTGTATTGTATAAAAGTAAATGGGCAAAGTATTTCGTATTACTATGTGCATGTATATTACCAACACTGCTTTATTTTATTATAGGAGATGATATAATTCTTTCTGAGATATTGGTACATCTTTTAATTAATAATTTAATGGGAGTAATTGTCGTATTGCTTGCATTTCAGGTTTCAAAAAAGTTGCAGTGGAGTTTGGTCTGTATTTTAATATTTTTAATATCATTTAGTGGCTACATACCTGAAAAGTTTAACCCTGATTTTAATTTATCGATTAATGCATCTCAAGTATATCAAACGCAGCTACCGAAAATTATAGAGCAAAATATCTACAATCGTCCTATAACATATTTGGAAGCAGTAACAGATGCTTTGTCGCCAATAGAATATAAACTGGGAACAGCAGCACAAGTGCTTACAAAATATACAGCTTTATTGATTGTGCCCTATCCGTTATCTTTTTATTATGGCTATAAAATTATAGATTACCAATCAGGTTTTGAGCCATTAAATATATTAACGCTATTAGCATATATGCTACTTGGAATTGCAGGATTAATTTTTCTGCGTAAGCAAAAAATTATTGCCATATCAATACTGGTTATGGTAATAGGAATTTCAATTTATACCAATATTTTTTTAGCAGCACCCGGCATGATGGCAGATCGTTTCCTTTTTGTGCCATCGCTTGGTTTTTGTTTGTTGTTGGCTTACGCAATACTTAAAATCTGCAAGCAAAATATGGGAAAAAATTCAGCAGTGTTGAATTGGCAAACAATAGCTCCAAAGTTAAAATACTCCGTACTTACAATTCTATTAGCATACTCTGCATTAACTATTGCACGCAACAATGATTGGGAAAATGAACTTACTTTATTTACAGCAGATATAAACCATTTAGAAGCTTCAGCTCAAGCTAATAATCTTTATGCTTTGGCATTGATGAAATATTCTTTCAACGAAACCAATCCAACTGAAGCAATTAAAATGCGGCAAACAGCTGAACTCCATTTTAAAAAATCAATTACAATATTTCCAAAGTTTTTTAATTCTCAATACGATTTGGCACGTACACAAAGTATATTGGGAGAATATGAAGAGGCTGAGAAGAGTTTTGTAAAAGCAGCAAAGATTGACACCTCGTTTCCAGATGCATGGTTGCAGGCTATAGATATTGCTATGAGCCAACACAGATATAATGATGCGATACAATATTTTTCTTTAATGCAACCTAAATATGTAGAAGAAAGCCCAAGTAACATCTATAAATTTGGTTATGTATATTTTCTAAATAAAGAATACGATTTATCCATTAAGGTTTTAAAGAGAGGCTTGTCCATATTTCCAAATCAAGCAGATATGAATTTGGTAATAGGTGAATCGTACAGAGCACTTGCAAAAAATGATAGTGCGGTTTTTTATTTAAAAAAATCTTTAGAGTTAAATCCTGAAAGTGAACAACTAAAACAGCTAATTTTAGAAATAAAAAGTAACTAAAACGATAGCCGAATTATACAGAAACATATAGCAAATCAATTTGGTTAAAAACTCAATATTTTGTATCTAAAGTAACATTCAGTAAAAGAGGAAAAAATAATTTTATTTGCGTTCAATGGCAAAAGATAGCAAGCAAAAGTTAAAACCGGAATTTTGGCTGGAACGCTATCGCTACCGGATAGTTTTTGTGTTTTCTTTTTTGTTATATGCAAATTCTATTTTCAATTATTATGCATTAGATGATAATTTAGTTGCTACAACCAATTCACAGCAGCCCCATCGGCTCACATCTAAAGGCATACCTGCTATACCCGAAATTTTTACAGAACCATATTACAAAGATGCTCAAGGCTATGCGTTTGATTACCGGCCTATAGCTTTGGCAACATTTGCCATAGAGCATAGTTTGTTTGGAGATAATCCGCATGTGAGTCACTTTTTTAATGTGCTGCTTTATGCTTTGTTGTGCGTTTTATTATTAAAAACTCTTGAAGCCTTGTTGCGAAACTATAACCCGTTATTGGCATTTGTATGCACTTTGTTATTTGTTGCACATCCTGTACATACCGAAGTGGTGGCAAGCATTAAAAATCGCGATGAAATTTTAGCATTGCTATTTATGCTGCTGGCTTGTTTGGCATACTTTAAAACAGAAGAAAGAGCAACTAATATTTGGCTTTATTATTTACTGTTTGTTGTAGTATTTATTCTTTCAATTTTATCAAAGCCAACAGCAATAGTGATGCTGCCTATTGTAATTCTTTTTGTAACAGTACATCATAAACCAAAATTGCTTCCTTTATTACTGTTATCGGTATTGCCACTTATTGTTTTTGCAGTAACACAAAGCAGCCCAATTCCACTTTCGTGGTTTCTAATGTTGCTTGTTGCTGTTTGGTTGCTTACATTGTTGTTTTATACAATTTGCTATGTGTCGTTTTTAACAATAAAACAAAGTGTAAATGGACATATTAGCCGCGCTTTACTTACTGTAAGATCTATTCAAGTTATTTCGCGTGATAACAATTTCTTTTTTGAGCTATCGCTCATTCCTGCACTTATTTCAATTGCTGCTTTGGTAGTTGTATCCATAGTGTTAGTTACCAAGAATGTTTCGTATGGCTATGTTCCGGTCTATTTTACTATACCAATATTACTTGGGATTTTACATCACAAGTATGCAAGCCCAATAATGTTCTTGGGAATTTTATTTCTGTCAGTTTTTAGTATTTATGTTGATTTACTTGGAATTGCTTTGTACCTTTTATTTTTTACAGTTCTAATTAGCAGAAATAAGAGAAGTTTTGATTTCTGGTTGGTAACTTGTTTTGCACTTACGATTTTATTCAAATATTTCTTTGACAATACTTACCTTGAAACATTGGTTATAGGTTTGGTATTATATCTAACATTAGTTACTCGCAACAAATATGTCCAATACGCTTGCATTAGTTTATTTTTTATGTTGCCAACATTAGATTTTTATTTTTCGCATATCAAAAAGGGAGAAGGGGATATTGAGTTTAGAATATTTGAATTGGTATTATCGTACTGTGCAGGTTTTCTTGTTTTAGCTTGGACAAAAAAAAATCCCCAAAAATGGATTCTGGGAATAAGTTGTGTATTGATTATAGTTTTAGCTTTTACAGGAAAAGAAAAATTGAATATCAATTTACCAAACTCGAATGTTAAAGTACAAATTAGCCAAGGGTTAAACAAAAAACTGCCCCAAGTAGTTGAACAAAATGTTGTAGATCGCCCCATTACATATCTGGAAGCAGTAACAGATGCTTTGTCGCCAATAGAATATAAACTGGGAACAGCGGCACAAGTACTTAAGCAATATGCAAGTTTATTGGTTGTTCCTTATCCATTATCTTTCTATTATGGCTATAAAATTATAGACCACCAATCGGGCTTTGAGCCACTGAATATATTGGTGTTGGCGGTATATTTTTTGTTTGGAATTACAGGTTTACTCTTTCTGCGTAAACAGAAAATTATTGCCATATCAATATTGGTTATGGCAATAGGAATTTCTATTTATACCAATGTTTTTTTAGCAGCACCCGGCATGATGGCAGACCGTTTCCTTTTTGTGCCATCGCTTGGTTTTTGCTTGTTGTTAGCTTATGCAATACTTAAACTCAACAAGCAAAATATGGAGAACAATTCAGTGGCACTGAATTGGCAAACAATAGCTCCAAAGTTAAAATACTCAGCACTCGCAATTCTCTTAGTTTATTCAGGCTTAACCATTGCCCGTAATTCAGATTGGAAAAATTCACTCACATTATTCAGTGCTGATATCGGGCATTTAGAAAACTCAGCACAAGCTAATAATCTTTATGCACTGGAATTGATGGCTCAATCATTTAATGTTGATTCAAATACAGCGCGGCAAATGCGTTTAACTGCAGAGTACCATTTTAAAAAGTCGGTAGAAATATATCCGAAGTATTTTAATACACAATACGATTTAGCACGCACACAAAGTATTTTAGGCAAGAGCGCAGAGGCAGAAATGAATTTTGTAAAAGCAGCAGAAATGAATCCGGAATTTCCTTCTGCTTGGTTACAAGCTATAGATATGGCAATAAGTCAGCAGCGCTATACCAATGCAATTCAATATTTTTCATTTATCCCTCAAAATAGTATAAACCAAAATCCTGCTGCAATTTTAAAATTGGGCTATGCATATTTCTTGAATAAGCAATATGATTCTTCTATTGCAACATTACGAAGTGGGGCAATATTGTTTCCTCAACAACCCGATTTGAGTTGGGCAATGGGAGAAGTGTTTATGACGTTATCTAAGAAAGATAGTGCAATTTTTTATTACGAAAAGTCTTTAGCAATAAACCCTGCAAATACACAACTTAGGCAATTGATTTTGAACCTAAGAGAAAATAAAATTAAATAGTACTATTGATGAAAATGCAGTTGTGTTTTTATTTCAATTTTAGTTAGTTTACTGTTGAAAAAAATAATAGTTTGCAATGGGTATTCTTAATACATTTTCTAAGATTTTTTCTAAACGTCAAGTTGTCTTAGAAAGTGGAAATCCTTTAGTGTGCGAAGCACCCTTTAAAAGTTTACGCTTTGAACATTCGGGTAAAGTACTTGCATCTTGTTACAATAGAGGATATGTGCTTGGTGAGTTTCCTAAAAATTCTTTACAAGAAATTTGGTTTGGTGAAAGAATAAAGGCTCTGAAAGAAGCATTAAATAACAATGATTTTTCATTAGGTTGTCAAACTTGTGGAAGAAATATTCAACAAGGAAACAGGGCTGCTTCAGGTGCTGCACAATATGATTATCTGAAACATTGGAAGGGCAAAAAAGGCTTTCCTGTTATGTTCGATTTCGAAATCGGAAGCACTTGTAATTTTGAATGTGTAATGTGTTCTGGGGAGTATTCCTCTTCAATTAGAAAAAACAGAGAAGGCAAAACGCCATACACAGCACCTTTTGAAGATAATATAGATTTATTTGTTGAGCAGCTAACTCCTTTTTTGCCGCATTTAAAAGAGATGAGATTTTTAGGAGGAGAACCTTTTCTTATGCGCTCTCATCAAAAAATTTGGGATAAATCTTTAGCAGTTAACCCCCAAATAATGCTTAGTGTATTAACGAACGGAAGTGTGATGAACAGTCGCATAAAAGAGATGCTGGAAGAAGGAAATTTTAAAGTTTCAGTATCAATAGATTCTATAGTAAAATCAACTTATGAATCAATAAGAGTGAATGGTGTTTTTGAAGAAGTAATGGAGAATATAAAATACTTTCATAAGCTAAACAAAGAACGCGGTTACACCATGAATTTTAATCTTTGTGTAATGCGGCAGAATTGGTTTGAAATTCCTGACTATTTTAAATATTGTAATGAAAATGGAATTGAAGTTGTGTTGCATACAATTGAATTCCCATTGCACTGTGCTATTTGGAATTTGCCTTCGATGAAATTGCAAGAAATTTTAAATTTATATGAACAAGCATCGTTTAATAAATTTGGCGATGCTAATAGTGTAAAAAATACAAGCACATTTAATGCTTTAGTTAGCCAAGTTAGGAATTGGTTAGCTCATTCAATTAGTAATGAAGGCAAAAGTGTAACAAGAGGAATAGAGCAATTAAAGATTGTATTAAATACTAAACTTTCAACTTATGCGCTTAAAGAAAGAGACAGAGAGAAAGAATACTATTTCAACTTTATATTGAATGTTTGCGATGAATTTACTGAGGAAGAAACAGAAGTTGTTTTACACGCAATCAATCAGCTAAAAATTGATTTACTTATCAACGAAATAAACGTGAGTACAAAAGAAAGAATTTACGAGCGCTTTAAATTGATAACGCTACACGCAAAAGAAATTTGAATGGAAAAGCATCTTTCCATAAGAGTAGAAAACGTTTCAAAAATATTTCCGCTTCGTTACCCTCGAAAAGATGAAGATGGGAGAGAAGTATTTGAACATACAGCTTTAGAGAATATCTCTTTTGAGATAAAAAAAGGAGAAAGTGTTGGTATAATTGGTTCAAATGGAAGCGGCAAAAGTACTTTGTTGCAGATACTGGCAGGTATAACAAAACCCACTTCAGGAAGTGTGCAAATATGTGGAAAAGTAGCCAGTATTTTAGATGTCGGAACAGGCTTTCATCCAGAACTAAGTGGTAGAGAAAACATATACCTTAATGGGCAAGTCCATGGCTTTTCTAAAAAGGAAATCGAAAGGAAGATTGATGAAATAATTCAATTCTCGGAAGTTGAAAATTTTATTGATGAACCGGTAAAAAATTACTCAAATGGCATGTATTTGCGATTGGCATTTTCAATAATGATTCATTTAGATTTTGATGTTTATTTATTTGATGAAGTGATGAATGTTGGAGATGTTAGTTTTAGAGAAAAATCTAACCAGAAACTTAAAGAGCTTCAACAAAGTAATAAAACATTCCTATTTGTAAGTCATCAGTTAAGTGAGTTAGAAGATAAAGACTTGTTTTTGCATTTAGAAAAAGGAGTGCTGAAACAGCAATCGCACCAGGTAGATGTTTTAAGAGCGTATGTAGAATCTACTTTAATAAAAAATGACGACATAAAAATCTATACCGAAAATATAGTACTAACCGAATTTAGTGATAAAAACAAGTACGATGACGTAAAACTTATTTCTGTTTCACTGCTTCAGGACTCAGAGCGCTTAGTGAGCAATAAGCCACTTCAAGTAGAATTTGTATATGAAAAACTTTATGATTCCGGAACATTAGATGCAATGCTATTTATACAGGACATTGCAGGAGAACCTTTGTTAGTATCATCTCCTGTTGCCGATGGGAGAGTAAGTAATTACAAAAACAAGGGGCTTTATGCATTAAAATGTACAATTCCACAAAGTTTTTTAATTTCTACACCATATAAAGTTTCAATTCAGTTTATTAGAGATTTGAATGTGCTTTTAGCGAGTAGTAATACAGAAGTAATAAATAAAAATGTGAATTCTATTTTTGAAGATGTTGTAGTTTTTAAACCTGCTTATCTTAATAGATATAAAGATATTGACTTATCAAAAGTGAATTTTAAATACAAATTATTTTTGGCATTAGATTGGGAAGTAAGTAATAGAATTGAACAAGAATAATAAACTAAGAAAAACATGCTAGATTGCGATTACAGTTTTTTAGATGAACAACAACAAAAGGAATTAAGATACTTGGGCTATACCATTATTAAAAGTTTCCCTAAAGCGCGCCTCAAAAAGGTGAAGAAAGAAACAGATGATTTTATTGATGAGGTGAAGTATCAATTTGTTCCTAAAAATGAATTGTTTAATCTGATAAACTCTACTTATATCGATACTAAATTGCGTTCTAATAGTATGGTAAAAGAGCATTTGGTATCGTACTTAGAAGAAACCTTAGACACTCAAAATATTACCATTATTCCTGTTTCGCATATTTACAAACCTTTTGGGAGCAAAGGCAGTGTATGGCATCACGATAGCTCTGTGGTTGATGAGCGCACTAATTTCTCATTAAATGTTTGGATGCCATTGGTGAACTCTACACGCCTAAACGGTTGTTTGTGGATGTTTCCTGGTAGTCATATAAACGATAATTATTTTCGTGAATTTGCATATAACTATATCGTAGGCGATGTGTATGTAGAAATGCGCAAACACATGATACCACTTAGTGTTAAAGCAGGTGAAATAGTGTTGTTTCATCGAAATATTATTCACGGTTCTTCCAATAATATGTTGCCCTATGGCAGAACTGCACTGGAAGCGCTGATAATAAATAAAGGCGCACAAATGCATGTTTATAGACGGGATAAAAAAATTATTGACAAGAAAGTTTTAGACTACAAAGTGGACTTAAAGCATTATCTTGATGAAGATAATATGAGAAACTTTTATAGTGGCGAGTATAAGTATGATTTAATTGACGAAGAGCCATTTGAAGTAACACAGAAAAGATTGTTAGATTCTATTCCCAAGTTTTTAGAACAGGCTAAAAAATTCTCTTTGTGAATCAATTTCTAAAGAAATTATTGCTAAACAAAATTCAAACGCAAAGAAAACCCTATGGTTATGAATATCCTTTTTGGGTAAAGGATTTTCAAGACAATATTCAAGCCATTCAAGCGGAATGGAAAAGCTACATTGCTAATCACGGCAAGGGCTATCAGTTCGATGAAATATCAAAAGATCAAGTTGAACTGAATAAGGATAAAATGTGGAATGTGGTTTTAATCTACGGCTATTCCCATTTTATAGCAAAGGAACTGAGCAACTTTCCTGTGCTTTACAAATTAGTAAAAAAGCATCAGAAATATATTACGCTTGCTATGTTTTCTACTACCGATGCAAGGAAAAAAATACCGACACATCATGGAAATAATTATGGTGTAATCAGGCTACAAATAGGCATTGATATTGCCGAGCCGGAAAATTGTTATTTAAGAGTAGAAGATAAAAAAGTTTACTTGAAAGAGCAAGAAACATTTTTGTTTGATGATACTTTTGAGCATGAACTGGTGAATGATAGCAAACACAACAGAACGGTTCTTTTAATAGATATGTATAGACCTTTGCCTTGGTATTATCAAATACTTAACAAGAAAATGAATACAGAACTTGCAGAAAGTGAATATGTACAATCTGTTTTAAGAAATTTGAAGTGAACTGCCTATAAAGATAAATGCTGAAATCCCCAATTAGTATTTATTTCAAATGTGAACGCAACATCCAAGCGGTAGTTTCATGTTGTTCTATAAGAGAAGTGAGGTAATCGCTCGTGCCGTATGCCAACTCCACCTCCTTTCCAAGTTTTGAGATGCTTCCTCGTAAATAAATGATTATTGCATCATGGTCAGCAAGTAACATTCTAATATAACTCATGCTATCATTTTTCTCTACTTTTTCCTCTGCAAGGTGTGTGAGGTTAAGGTACTCTTTCATGGTAGCTGGCGCGTAATGCCCAATTTTTCTAATTCGCTCGGCAACCTCATCTATTACTCCTTCCAACTCAGTGTATAATTGCTCAAAATAAACATGGATGGTGTGAAAGTCTGGACCTTCAATATTCCAATGGGCGTTTCTTGTTTTTAGATAAAGCAAAAATTCATCTGCTAAAAGTGGTTCCAAAATTTCAGCAATAATTTCTGTTTGTGCTGGTGTAAGACCAATATCTGATTTTTTCATGATAGTCAAATTTAACTGGTGATATAAAGCAACTAAGTTACAATATTATTTGAATGATACTTTTTACTTTTTCCATTTCAACCGTAAACTATTACTCACTACACTCACACTGCTCAAAGCCATTGCTGCGCCTGCAATCATCGGGTTGAGCAAGAAGCCATTTATTGGATAAAGAATACCGGCTGCAATGGGGAGGCCAATTACATTGTAGATAAATGCCCAAAACAAATTTTGTTTGATGGTGGCTACGGTGTCTTTTGATAGTTTGATAGCTTGTGGTATTTTACTAAGGTCGGATGAAATAATGGTCATTTTGGCTACGTCCATGGCTATATCGCTTCCCTTGCCCATGGCAATACTTACATCAGCAGTTGCTAATGCGGTACTGTCATTAATTCCGTCCCCAACCATTGCTACTACTTTTCCTTTGCTTTGCAATTCTTTTACAAAATCAGCTTTGTGTTGTGGCAATACTTCTGCTTTGTAATGCTGTATGCCTGTTTGTGTAGCAATAGCTTTTGCAGTAGCCTCATTGTCGCCTGTAAGCATATAGAGGTCAATACCCATATCCTGTAGCTGTTTGATAGCTGCAACGGATGTTTCTTTAATCTTATCTGAAATAGCAATAACAGCAAGAGCTTGTTTGCTATCAGCAAACCAAATAACTGTTTTAGATAATTGGCCCCATTTATCGGCTTGTTGTTGTAATGTTGTTGCAATGCTGATATTGTTTTCGGCCAAAAGTTTTTTATTGCCTACAAAATAAGTTTCATTGTTGTATTGTGCTTTGGCTCCTTTACCGGTAATACTCTCAAACGCATTTAATCCAACACTTTGCGCCTTCTCGAAATATTTCACCACCGCTTCTGCCAATGGGTGTTCCGATTGTTTTTCGATACTCAATAAAATAGCTACAGCGGATTCATCATTATTCAACCATTGTATGTCGGTAACCTGTGGACGGCCTTCGGTAATGGTCCCAGTTTTATCTAAAATAATAGTATTTACTTTTTTAGCCAGCTCCAAACTTTCGGCATCTTTAATTAAGATTCCGTTTTCTGCAGCTTTACCTACACCCACCATAATAGCGGTTGGTGTTGCCAATCCTAGCGCACAGGGGCAAGCGATAACCAATACCGTAACGGCAGTCATTAATCCTTGTACCACTCCATTTTTTCCACCCAATGCCAACCATACAATAAATGTGAGTATAGCAATTGCAATTACTATCGGCACAAAAACACCTGCAATTTTATCTACCAATTTTTGTACAGGTGCTTTACTGCCTTGTGCATCTTGCACCATTTTTACTATTTGAGCAAGCATGGTTTCTTTACCAACCCTCACTGCTTTAAACTGAAAACTTCCTTTTTGATTAATGGTTCCTGCAAATACTTTTTCGTTTTCTTTTTTCAATATAGGTATCGGCTCTCCACTCAGCATACTTTCGTCCACATAAGAGTTGCCCGATAATACCATACCATCAACTGCAATTTTTTCACCCGGTTTTACAAGGATAATATCACCCACATTCACAGCTTCAATAGCAGTTTTTTTTTCTGATCCATCTACCAATAAAATTGTTACCGTTTTAGGTTGCAAGCCCATCAATTTTTTTATGGCAGACGATGTGTTGCCTTTTGCTTTTTCTTCTAATAAGTTGCCTAACAAAATAAAAGCAATCACAACGGCTGCGGCTTCAAAATACACATGCGGATGCAAGCCACGCTGATGCCAAAAATCGGTAAACAACATATTGAACACACTAAACAAATAAGCGATGCCCGTACTCAATGCCACCAACGTATCCATATTGGCAGAGCGATGTTTGGCTTGTTTCCAAGCGTTGATAAAAAAATCTCTGCCTAACCATAGAACCACCGGTGTAGAAAATGCCCACATAATTAAATTGGCGTAAGGTATTTTCATAAAGAACATACCAATAACCACAACAGGCAAAGAAAGGATGACTGCCCAGATGGTTTTGGTTTTTAGTTTTTGATATTTTTCTGCATGAATGCTTTCAAGTGTTTCCTGTTGTTTATTTTCTTCTTCAATCAATAAATTATAACCTACGGATTGTACTGCTTTTTGCAGTTTGTCGGCATTGGTCATATTGGGAAGAAATTCAACGGTGAGATTTCCTGTGGCAAAATTTACTGACACATTCACTACGCCTTCCTGCTGCTGTGTAATGCTTTCAACACTGCCGGCACAAGAAGCACAAGTCATACCTAATACCGGAAAAGTATGTTTTACGGTAGAAACACCATAGCCTAAATCTTTAATAGCTTTTACCGCATCGCTTACTACTTCATTATCCTTTACTGTAATAGCAGCCCTGCGGTTGTTCAATTCTACTTTGTGTGATTCGATGCCTTTTACCTGTGCCAGTCCTTTATCAACTATTAAAGCACAATGTTCACTCTCTACATTTTCGAGCGGTAGGTAAATGATTTCTTTATTTTGAGTTGCCATGATCTGTTATTTTAATTCGCTATACAAAGTTGGCGATATAATCATGAAAGATTGTTGTGGAATTCTGTATCTGATTTGTAATATTTAGCACTTGCCTACCGGTTTTATCTATCCTTTTCAATTCATTTCACTATCTATGGTTAAAATAGCGACAGAAGAGTTTCCAATAAACAAATAGACCGCCATCAAATCATATTTACAGTTTTAACTAAGAAAATTTCCATTAGGTTTGCTGAACTAAGTAAGCAAGAATGTTTGATTTAATTGAAGGGTTTCCGCGCCAGTTAGAACATGCGGTTGAAATAGCACATACAGTGAAGTTGAATACAACTTCAAATCCTATAAAAAATATTTTAGTGAGTGGTTTGGGAGGTTCAGGAATTGGGGCTTGTGCTGTGGCAGAATTAGTTACAACAGAGTTAAACATTCCTTTAATAGCCAATAACAGCTACACACTTCCAAAGTTTGTAAATAATGAAACACTAATTATTCTTTCATCTTATTCCGGTAACACTGAAGAAACGGTTGCTGTAGCAAAAGCTGTGAAAGAAAAAGGGCTTACTGCCATTTGCATCACAAGTGGAGGAAAACTGCAACAGTTAGCAGAAGAATTTAGTTGGGATTGTATTTTAATTCCATCAGGAATGCCACCGCGCACTTGCTTTGGCTATTCTGTTATTTTGCAATTGTGTGTTTTAAATCAATTTGGACTCATCTCAAATGAGTTTAAAAAAGAGGCGCAATCAACAGCACTTTTATTAAAGAAGGAACAAGAAAATATGCAGCAATCTGCTACACAGTTTGCTTCAGCTTTAAACGGAAAAATATTTGCATTGTTTGCAGATCAGTGTTTCCAAAGTTTAGTGGTGAGAGCAAAGCAGCAGTTCAACGAAAATTCAAAATCACTTTGCTGGGCTAATGTTTTTCCCGAGTTTAATCATAATGAATTAGTTGCTTGGCGCGGTAATAGAAGTAATGTTCCTGTTTTATTATTTAGAAGCAATTACGAGTATCAAAGAAACCAACTGCGAATGGCTTTTAGTAAAGAAGTGATAGAAAATACCGGAGCCGATATTTTAGAAATTGAAGCAAAAGGGAATACCATTTTTGAACAATACTTTTATCATATCCATTTAGTAGATTGGATGTCTTTTTACTTGGCAGAATTACAACATTTTAACCCAATGGAAATTGATGTTTTAAATAAGCTGAAAGCACATCTCGCAAGTATTCAATAACTGAATTTTTTAGAAAATAATTATACCAAAAGGAGATTTTTAAAATGCCTAAACTTTCAAATAAAGGTAATGCAATGCCCGCTTCGCCAATAAGGAAATTAGCGCCTTATGCAGAAGCAGCAAAGAAAAAAGGAGTCAATATTTTTCACTTAAATATTGGACAACCAGATATAGAAACGCCTGAAAAATTTTGGGAAGAATTAAAGCACATGGATATGAAAGTGCTTTCTTATGCGCCAAGCGATGGCTACCCGGTTTACAAACAACAATTTGCTAAATACTACAACTCTGTTGGCATTAATGTGTCTTCAGAAAATTTTATGATAACCAATGGTGGAAGTGAGGCACTGCTTTTTACCATGATGAGTGTTTTAAATGAAGGGGAAGAAATTATTATTCCCGAGCCGATGTATGCCAATTATATTGGCTTTGCACATGCTGGAAATATTCGCGTTAAACCTATTTCCACATCAATAGAAAATGGATTTGCATTACCCGAAATTGCTTCGTTTGAGAAACTGATAACCGACAAAACAAAAGCAATTTTAATTTGCAATCCAAACAACCCAACAGGTTATTTATACAGCGAAGCAGAACTGCAAACGCTGCGTGAATTATGCTTAAAGTACGATTTGTTTTTGATTGTAGATGAAGTTTACCGCGAGTTTGTGTACGAAGGAAAAAAACATTTCTCTGCCTTAAATTTAAAAGATGTTGAGCAAAATGTAATTGTAATTGATTCTATAAGCAAACGCTTTTCAGCTTGCGGTGCACGCATTGGCGCAATAGTTACGCGCAACAAAGAAATGCTTGCCGTAGCATTAAAATTCGGACAAGCACGATTAAGCCCGCCATCGCTTGGGCAATTAGCCGGAGCGGCACTATTTGATTTGCCAGCTTCTTACTACCAAAAAGTAGTGGAAGAATATGCTGAAAGAAGAAATGTGTTAGTAGAAAAATTAAATGCAATTGACGGTGTGAAATGTCCAAACCCCGGTGGTGCATTTTATTGCGTGGCAGAATTGCCGGTAGAAAATGCCGAAGATTTTTGCCAATGGATGCTTGAGCATTTTTCTTACAAAAACAGTACTGTTATGATGGCTCCTGCTTCAGGTTTTTACAGCACCGAAACAAGCGGAAAAAACCAAGTGCGCATTGCTTATGTACTTAACCAAACCGATTTAATTGCGGCATTAGAATGTTTGGCAGAAGGCTTAAAAGCTTATCGCAAAAAATAGCTTTTAGAATGAAAAAATATATCGTTTTGCTTTTTGTTTTATGTGTTTCGCAGTTTGCATTAAAAGCACAATTCAAATGGACAGAAACCATTAAAAATCAAAAGGGAATTGTGCGTGTTTTAGACGAAGAAATTACTGTAATAACTTTAGTAGATAACGATAGCAAACGCTTTGTGAGTTCACAACTTCCACAAGATTGGAAGCAAGACGGACTGCGGTTTACCTTTACTGGAAAGATTGGTGAAATCCCTCCCAATTATCGTGTTGCCGGTACTCCGCTTAATTTAATTTGTATCAGCACTTCAAAAAAGGAAGCAAATAAATTCAACCTAATTAGGCGTAAAATAAAATTTAACTAAATGGCAATAATACTTCCTGTTCGCGGCTTCATACCTCAATTTGGCGATAATTGTTGGCTTGCGCCAAATGCAACTATCACCGGTGAAGTGAGCATGGGAAACGATTGCAGCGTATGGTTTAATGCTGTAGTGCGCGGTGATGTACATTACATCAAAATAGGGAACAAAGTAAATATTCAAGATGGCGCAATTATACACGCTACTTACCAGCAAGCACCAACTGAAATTGGCAACTTTGTGAGCATCGGGCATCGCGCCATTGTGCATGGTTGCACGGTGATGCAAAACACGCTAATCGGTATGGGGGCTATTGTGATGGATAAAGCTGTGGTTGAAGAAAATGCAATCGTAGCAGCAGGCGCGGTGGTG
Organism: Bacteroidetes bacterium 37-13; assembly: GCA_001897535.1. Lineage (GTDB taxonomy): Bacteria > Bacteroidota > Bacteroidia > Chitinophagales > LD1 > UBA7692. The sequence goes on from MKTC01000029.1 coordinate 48,267, forward strand.
AGCGAAAAAACAATCGTGAAAAGTGGCTGGATTTATGCCGGCATTCCCGCTAAACCGCTAAAACAAGTAGATGAAAAAAACTTTAAACATTTAATTGAGCGCATTGGCAACAACTACGCCATGTATGCTTCTTGGTATAAAGAAGAAATAAAATAGCAATGTTTTATACTACTTTAAGAAAGGAAATATTGTTGTACTTTTGCAACCCAAATTATGCTTTCTGAAGCAAAAAATACAGTACAGTTAGCGCTTCCAATTATACTTGGTGAGTTAGCGCAAATGAGTTTGCATATAATTGATACTGCGATGGTAGGAAGTGTTAGCTATAAGCATTTAGCTGCCGCATCGCTTGTAATGAATACTATAAATATTCCTTTTGTAGTAGGTATCGGCATTACCATTTCTATGTCGCAAATGGTATCTATGGCTTATGGAAAAAAAGACAAACAGTTGGTTTCGCATTACTTTTTTAATGGAGTAGTATTATGCACAATTGTGGCATTATTTATTTCACTATCGTTAGTATTTGGAAAAAACATTATCGGGTATTTTAAGCAAGATCCGGAGGTTGTGGCATTAGCACTGCCCTTTATGAGCATCATGTCTTTTTCTTTAATTCCCATGCTGCTTTTTATGACTTTAAAGCAATTTACTGATGGCTTGGAATATACACGCACAGCGATGTTACTTTCTCTACTATCACTGCCGATAAATATTTTTCTGAATTGGATATTGATATTTGGCAATTTAGGATTTCCAAGATTAGAATTGATAGGCGCTGGTTACGCTACTTTAGCCACTCGCACACTTATCTTTATGGCATTGTTAGCTGTGGTGTTGTATCATAAAACTTTTAGGCGATATATGGCAGTAGCCAAAACACAATGGTATTTATCGCGAAAAACATTCGGAGAACTACTGTATATTGGCATTCCCAGCAGTTTGCAAATAGGCATGGAAGCCGGAGCTTTTGCCGTTTCAAGTATTATGATTGGCACCATTAGCGCCAAAGCTTTAGCAGCACACCAAATAGCACTAAGCTGTGCTTCATTCACCTTTATGGTATCAATGGGATTATCGCAAGCAGGCTCTATACGAACCAGTAATGCCTTTGGTAATTATAATTGGCAGAAAATTGTACTCATTGGAAAAGGAAGTATTGTTACAGCTTTGAGTTATGGCATTTTTTGTATGCTTCTTTTTGCTTCATTGCACAAAATAATTCCTACTTGGTTTAACGATAACTTAGATGTGGTTATTGAAGCATCTACACTGTTACTGCTTGCTTCAATATTTCAAGTTTCTGATAGCATGCAAACAGTTTGTGCCGGGTTATTGCGTGGCATTAAAGATGTGAAAATACCTACTGTTTTTGTAGCGCTTGCTTACTGGGTTTTAGGATTGCCAATTGGTTATTTCCTTGCATTCCATTTCGGCTTGGGAGCTAATGGAATTTGGTTAGGTTTTATTATAGGACTAACTTTTTCGGCTATAACATTATGTATTAGGTTTCTTTCAATAAGCAAGAAACACTTCAAAAATTGAGTATTAAGTTGTGCAATTATTTGCTACTTAATGTTACTACAGGAACTAAAACTTCTTCTAACGAAATTCCGCCATGCTGAAAAGTATTTCTATAAAAATTCGCGAAGTGATTGTAGTTATTTTGGTAAACCAAATAGTTACTTTCTTTCGCAAAAATATAGGAAGAAGTAAGGTTCCCTTTCGGCAATAAAATTTCATCAGGGTTTTTTACGGCAAATACATCTTTTTCTTCGTAAGCTAAATTTTTTCCTGTTTTGTAACGAATATTGGTAGTAGTTTGGCGGTCGCCAATGCACTTGCTCGGATTTTTTACGCGCACAGTTCCGTGGTCGGTGGTAACCAACACATTCACATTTTTATCTGCAATTTTCTTTAGTGCATTTTGCAATGGCGAATGGTCGAACCAACTCACTGCCAACGAGCGATAAGCTGCTTCATCGCTGGCAAGTTCTTTCAATACCTCCATTTCGGTGCGGGCGTGGCTAAGCATATCCACAAAATTGTAAACAATAACAGTGAGCTTATTGTTTAAGTAATTGAGCATGTTGTTTTCCAAAGCTTCGCCATCGCGGTGGTTGGTTATTTTTATGTATTGGTGTTTTATTTCATCGCGAAAAGTTCGCTTGAGCAAATCGCCTAAAAAGAAATCTTCATTCAGGTTTTTGCCTTCTTCTTCATCGTCCATTATCCAGCGGTCAGGAAATTTTTTCTGAATTTCTAAAGGCATCATTCCTGCAAAAATTGCATTGCGCGAATACTGTGTAACGGTTGGCAAAATGCTGTAAAAAATATCTTCTTCTTCCATTCTAAAAAGATTGGTCATTGCCGGCTGAATGGCTTTCCACTGGTCGAAGCGAAGGTTATCTATTAGAATTAAAAACGTTGGCTTGTCTTCTTTTAAAAGGCTGAATAATTTATTTTTAAGTAGTGAATGGCTCATTACCGGAGCATCATTTGGTGCTTCATTCTTCAACCAAGTTCTATAATTTTTAGTTATAAATTTGTTGAACTCTTTATTGGCTTCATCTTTCTGGGCATTAAAAACTTCTTTCATTTGCCCTGCATCAGAATTGTCTAATTCTATTTCCCAGTACACCAATTTTTTATACAAATCTGCCCATTGGTTAAAGTCCAAATTATCTTGCATGTGCATGAAAAGCGCCTGAAATTCCTTTTGATAATTTGAAGAAGTTTTTTCGCTAATTAAGCGGCTACTGTCTATCACCTTTTTGAGTGTTGAAAGTATTTGCTGCGGCTTCACTGGCTTAATTAAATAATCTGAAATTTGTGAGCCGATGGCATCTTCCATCAGGTTTTCTTCTTCATTTTTTGTTATCATCACACATGGCAGGTGCGAATGTTTTTCTTTGATGCGCAAAAGTGTTTCCAAGCCGGTTAAACCGGGCATACTTTCATCTAAAAATACAACATCAATAGCTTCGGTTTCTACTTTGTCTAAAGCATCTTTTCCATTGGTAACCGAAATTACTTCGTAGCCTTTTTCCTTTAAGTATAAAATTGATGGTTTGAACATATCAATTTCATCATCTGCCCACAAAATTTTTATTGCCATATTCTTAGATTTTAATCACTAATTAAAAAAGGAGTAACACTTTTAAAACAAAAAAAGTTGTGCTTTTCACTCCTTGCGTATTTCAAGTACGAGTTTACAAAACACAACTTCTTTAAACGCATTTCAATATTCTGAAACGCTAAATTCTGTTTATTATTTTTTTACCAAAAGCTTAAAACCAGTTCCGTGAATATTTAGAATTTCAACATGCTCATCTGCTTTTAAATATTTGCGCAGTTTGGCAATGTAAACGTCCATGCTTCTTCCGGCAAAATATGAATCGGTTCCCCAAACAGTGTTTAGTGCAATATCGCGCTCTAACACACGGTCTAAATTTGCTGCAAGCATTTTTAATAATTCAGATTCTTTGGTGGTAAGTTTTAAAACTTGGTCATCAAATTTTAAAGTTCTAGTTGCATTGTTGAATTCGAACTTGCCGATTTTAAATTCATCTTGGTCAATTACTTCTGCCATTGGCAAGCGCTTGAAAATGTTCTCCATGCGAAGAATTAACTCTTCCATACTAAATGGTTTAGTCAAGTAGTCGTCTGCGCCAAGTTTTAAACCTTCGATGGTATCTTCTTTCAAGTTTTTAGCCGTTAAGAAGATAATTGGTACGTGAGAATTTAGTCTGCGCACATCTTTTGCAAGCGTAAATCCGTCTTTTTTAGGCATCATTACATCGAAAATACACATATCGTATTTCCCTGCTTTAAATTCGCTCAAGCCGTCTTCACCATTGCGTTTTAGCGTTACATCGTAGTTCTTAATTTCTAAAGAATCTTGTAACAAGTTACCGAGGTTTAAATCGTCCTCTACCAACAATATTTTTTTCTTATTTGCCATAATATTTCATTTTGTTAATTTGACAATATATAAGTACGATAAGTTGCACAATATATTGCTTCATTAGCATTTGTTAAGATTTTAAAGTTTCTGTTAAATTGAATCTTGTTCCGCGCTATATCTTCGTTTCAGAGTTGAATTATCTTTAATAATTAACGGTTTTAACAAAATGCACATCAATTAAAAATTGCAGATTGCAGCATGAAAATAATTTTTGTCATTGGGGCCGGCAGTTTTATTGGAGGGGTTTTTCGCTATTTGCTTTCGCAATTTATTCATACAAAATATATACACGCAATTCCGTTTGGTACATTGAGTGTAAACATTATAGGCAGTTTTTTAATTGGAATTGTTTTTGGTTTGGCAGAAAGGGGAAACTTTTCCAACGAATGGCGATTGTTTTTAGCAACGGGTGTAATTGGTGGTTTCACTACGTTTTCTTCTTTTTCGCACGAAACTGTAACGCTTATGCGCGATGGCAATTTCGGCTATTCTTTCATTTATATTTCTGCAAGTATTTTGCTTAGTCTTTTAGCTACATTTATTGGTATTATGCTCACCAAATTATTTTAAGAACTTGGTAATTTCTTCGCTTACATATATTACCTCTTCGGGCAAAAGTTCATAATACATTGGCAGCCGAAGCAAACAATCGGAATAGCGTTCGCAATTTGGCAATGTTTTTAAGCTGTTTGTTTTTAAGTAGAAAGCACTTTTATGGAGCGATTGATAATGAAATGCAGTGTAAATTCCTTTCTCCTTTAGGTATGAAATTAAATTTCTTCGTGCTTGGCTGCTATTGCAAATAATATAAAAAATGTGTGCATTATTTTCAGCATAGTTTGGAATAAAAGGCAAGCTTATTTTTCCTGCATTTGCGAGTGGAAGAAGTAGTTGGAAATAATGATGCCACAGTGCTTTACGTTTTTGTTGTATAATTTTAATTTGCTCTAATTGCGCAAACAAAAATGCTGCCGTAATCTCCGAAGGAAGAAAAGATGAACCAATATCTTCCCAACCGTATTTATCAATTTCGCCTCTAAAAAATGCTGTTCTGTTTGTACCTTTTTCGCGAATAATTTCTGCGCGTTTAATGAACGAAGTATCGTTTACTGCTAACATGCCACCTTCACCGGAAATTACATTTTTAGTTTCGTGAAAAGAGAAAGAAGCCAACGCACCAATGCTTCCCAAATATTTTTTTGTACCATCAGAAAAAGTATAAGTGCTTTCGATTGCTTGTGCAGCATCTTCCACTACAAACAAATTATGTTGCTGCGCAATAGCTGTTATTTTCTCCATGTTGCAAGCTACGCCTGCATAATGAACTACAATAATAGCTTTAGTTTTGGACGAAATAAGCGCTTCAATTTTTGTTTCATCAATATTAGGTTCCTCTACTTTTGAATCGGCAAAAACAATTTTTGCACCGCGCAGCACAAAAGCATTTACGGTAGAAACGAAAGTGAATGATGGTGCAATTACTTCATCACCGGGTTGAATATTTAAAAGGATTGCAGCCATTTCCAAAGCATCGGTGCAAGACGTTGTAAGAAAGGCTTTTTCTATCTTGTAATGTGTTTCAAAAAAGTGATGGCACTTTTCAGAAAAAGCACCATCTCCGGAAATTTTCCCAAAATCAACTGCTTGCTTTATGTAGCTTAATTCGCTGCCTGCAATAAACGGTTTGTTGAATGGAATTTTGTATTTCATGCTTTGTTGCGAATCGCGAATTTATGCTTTCATTTTGGGTAACACCACAAAAAAAGTTGTTCCTTTCCCTACTTCACTTTCAAACCAAATTACGCCACCGCTGCCTTCAATAATTTGAAGTGCAATGGCAAGTCCCAAGCCCGTTCCGCTCGATTTTGTTGTAAAATTCGGTACAAAAACTTTGGTGTAATTTTCTTCAGCAATTCCAATTCCATTATCCGCAATTTCAACTTGTAGCATTTCGTGTTTTTCAATAATAGAAACATTTATTTGCGGCTCTCTTTCTTCTGGCACCGATTGGATGCCATTCTTTACAAGGTTATTGAAAACACTCAAAAGTTGGTTTCTATCAGCAAACACAATCGAATTTTCAACTTGTAAATTATAGTTGATAATTACATTTTCTTCTTTACTAAAAAGGTCGCAAATACCTTGTAGCATATTGTTTAAATCTACGGGCTCATTTTCGCCTTTAGGCATTTTAGCAAAGGTTGAAAACGAGGTGGCAATAGCCGAAAGATTATCAATTTGCTCAACTAAAGTTTGGGTAACTTTTGCAGCAAGTTCTGTGATGCGCGGATTATTTTCATTGATGGCTTTCTGCAAATATTGAATGCTCAACTTCATTGGTGTGAGCGGATTTTTTATTTCGTGCGCAATTTGCTTTGCCATCTCGCGCCAAGCTCCTTCTCTTTCTGTTCTTGCCAACTGTTCGGCACTATTTTCTAACTCGCGAATCATTCTGTTGTATTGCTTTACCAATACACCAATTTCATCATCTCTGCTCCAAATTATTGGCTGATTGGGACTTCCTAAATTTACCATTTGCATTTTTTGAGCAATGTAATTGAGCGGTTTGGTAACAGAATTTGAAATAAAATAGGCTATTAAGATTGCTAACAAAAGCAAGAACACATACACGTTCATCAATGCAATTAAAAACGAATCAATCTCATCGCTCGATTTCAACTTTGTTTCATAATCAGGAAATACCACAAAACCTGTGAGTTTAGTTTTGTTGGTGAGTTGATAGTAAGCAGATTGATAATTAAAAGTGCCAATTTGCTCTTGCATATTCAACTGCTCTTTGTCATTGTTTTTTAGTTGGAAATAAGCTATAGGATTCATTTTATACGAAACAATTCCACGTTCAAAAAGTGGCGGCTGCGAAGTATAAACTAAGTTGCCTAAAGTATCAAAGAAGTTCACATCTACACTATTTGCATAAGCACTTCTTTTTAAATCATTCACAATAATTTCTTCACTAAATGGTTGTGCAGATTTATTCAGTTTGTTGAGCGTGAAATTGAGTGAATTAATTACAGCTTCTTCTTTTTTAATAGCACGTTCACTCATATTGCTGTTGTTTTGGCTCGAGAAAAAAGAAACAGTTATATAGCCAATTGCCACAAAGGAAATGATGATGATAGACAACATCGCGTAGTTGATTCGCGCTTTAAATGAACGCGAAATAGGACTAAACCAGCTTTTGATATTGAATGAAAATTTATAATTGCCGAAAAGCATTTGCACAATGGCAACAAACAATAAAAACACTGTAAACAAGTAGGAGAAAAGCGCTATTGGTTCAAACAAACTTTCTTGCTTTACGGTGATAATTACTCTTCTATCGTTTGTGCCTTTCAAGATGTTATGCTCCCAATCTCCCACATCAATAAAGCGTTCTTTGGTGCCTTTAAAATCTAAGCCATTTGGCCAAACTAATGGATAACTGTAATCGCCTCTATTTGCCAACAACTTATTGTTTCTAAAAATGGCGTAACTGAAACCTTCTTCACTCACTTTTGTAGCTAAATAATTATCAGCCAACAAACGATTGTACAAGTTTTCACTTTCATAAATTCGCGGTTTAAATTCTATGGCAATTGGAGTTTTTTTATTCGTGAAAAGCATTGCTATATAAGAGTTGTAGCCCGAAGAATCTGTACAAAGTTTTAACTTGCTAAAAGTGCTTTTCGATAAGAAGTATTTATCTTTTGCTTGCACATAATCGCTATCGGAGCCAAAACCTGAAAGATAAATTGCAGCATTATATTTACTTAAGTAGCGTGCTAAATAATTTGAAAAAAGGTTCTCCTTTAAAATTCGTATGGACTTTGGATTTGCGATATTGGAACTTGAAAGTGCATTGCTAATTGTAGTGTCTTGTTCAATTTCTTTATAGGTTGTTTCAAAATTATTTTCGGTGAAATAATCATGCTCTTGTAAGAGCATTTCTGCCACTAACTTCCGCAAATTTCTTTCTCTTACTTCAAATAAATTTGAAAAAAGATAGGTAGAAAAAGCACTATATAAAGCGATGGCAATTAAAATTTCAGCAGTGCGCTTTTGAGTTACCACATCTTGGTGTATAAACAAAAAAACAAATAGCCAAGCAGTGCTCCACAAAGCTGCTGAAATATAAATTTCAGCAGTATTAAATAGAGAAGAAAAAAGCACAAACAATAAAAGGCATGCGATACAATGCAATACAAACACTAAAACAGGAAGCTTAATTCCATTTACAATTTTTATTGCAGTGCTACTGAGTAAAAAATGAGAAAGCAGCAAAAAAGTAACGCAAAGCAGCCCAACAAAACTAAAAGTATTTAAACTCAATAAATTGAAAAGCTGAAATGAAATGGAGGAGTCCAACACTAAGGTTTTAACGGCATGTGCCACAAATGCAGAGAAAGAAAATACTGAAAAAATAAGTATAAACTGGCGCAGTTGTTTTTGCCATTTAGGTTTATCTATAGGAAAGTGTAGCACCAAGCGCTTATGCACAAAACTAACGAACCAAAGAATGAAAATACTTAGAATAAAGAGATTGAATAAAGACGGCAATGTTGAAGCTTCGGCATAAAGTTCGGAGCTGAATATTTTATGCTGAAATATTGTAAAGTGCGGTTTTAAAAAGTGAAGTATTAAATAGAAGAGGGCAAAACTCAACACTAAAAACACAGAAGAAAATGCTAACCCATTTCTATTGTAAACATATTTTGCAATAGCATGTATATACAATCCCCAAACAAAACAGATGAGCAAGAATAACAACAAGTGAAATTTATTTACTGAAATTGTGCTCTGTGCATCTTGTTTTTGAATATAAAATAAAGTGCTGCCATCTTCCGCCAATACTGCCTTATCAGGTGAAATATTTTGCCTATCATTTGGTATAATATTTACATCGGAAAAATTGAAGCCAAATAACGGGGCAAACTCATTTCGCAAAATATCGCTCTCGGGATTAAAGTCATATTTTATTGGTAGCAATCCCAGAACTACTTCGCTGTCTATAAGCGGTTTTTTAAATAGAATATACCAGCCGTTTTGTAACTTTTCAAGCGATATACTTTTTGTTGGCTGCACATTTTCAACTAAAACAGCATTGTTTTTTGTCCAAAAAGTAAGGCTATCGTTCTTGTAGAAATACAACCCGAAAGGTTCTTTCTGTAATGAATTTAATGTAGCCAAATCCGCAGAACCATTAAAGCATTTATCAATTAAAGTTGAATTGCCTACAATAGAATTAAATGCTTTTTGCTGATCGAGAATTACCTTAGAAATATTTTTTGCAACTGCCGCTGACCTTTTCGGCAAAGGCTGAAAAACAATAAACAATGCCAATAAAATAGGCAGCACTAAATGCTTTAAATTTCTCCATTTAAAATGCCAACCATTCATATTTTTCTAACCAATAAAATCTAATGTAAAATAAAAAGAGAAATATCGCGAAAAACGAAACTTTTACTTTACTAAACCTGCAATTCTGCCCATGTTCCAAATGTTCATAAACAAAGGGCGATATTGATTTTTCTCTGCTTGTTTTTCTTCGCGTTCCCAAAAGTGCAAATTGCTTACCGGATACAAATAACCAAAATGGTATGCCGTGTGATCCCATCTTTTTCGCGCAATTAAATCTACCGGATAGCGATAATTTTTTTCTCTATCTTCCACAATTTTTAGTGCTTGAACTCTAACTTTAGCAGCGTTTTGTAGCAAAGAATCTGCCTTAAATTTTTCATGTTTAATTTTCGATTCTCGTTTTGCAACTAAATATTTCAAAGTGTTTAAACGGTGAAAAGCGCGCAAAGAAGTAACCTCTAAACCCTCTGCAACTTCAGCATTAAGTTTTGAAGAATCTGTAATAAATGGTTGAACTTTTCTAATTTCAGAAACAACTTTCTTCGTATTTTCTGCAAAGCGATTTAATACAGGAATAACATCTGTTTGTATCTGCTCCAATTCTTTCAAACTTGCTTTATTGCGAATGTATTTATAGCTCAACTTTGGGCGTGGGTGATATTCGTGCGCAATAGATTTTATGCCAATTTCATCAGTAATTGTCATAGCAGTCATCCATTGCATTAGCGAGCTATCTTTTAAATATTCTTGTTGTAGTTTTAAACTTTTATCAAAGCTCGAAAGTATTGCAGAATCAAGTATTTGATGTGCATACATTTCTGGCGTGCGCAATTCTTTTACTCCGTTTGTGGTGTGCTGCCAACTCCAGCGGGCAATGCTCCAATCGTTTAACCAATAGCCCCATTCCCAGCCCGAAGAAAAAGTAATATGCCCCGGGATTTTGTAATAAACACAAGTGTCAATATCAGTTAATCGTGCTTTTAAATATGGCAAAAGCAACATAGGTACAGAATTGTCAAAGGTAATCCAGTAAGCACTTTCCGGATAGTACCAAGTTTCGCGTGTTTTATTTTCTTTCAATAAAAAATTAAAAATATGCCTTTGGTTTTTGTTCTCGTAAACTGGTGCATTTTGCTCGGTCATGTCATAAAACATTACTGTGTGTGCTAAAACTCCACGTTGTTTATCCAGCAAAGCATTAGCGCTATCCAATTGGAAATCTTTTTTGCTCCCTGCTTCATTTTCTAATGTAACCACATGCTGCCTGCCCATCAATTTTGCTTTGGAATTTTCTTGGAGCCACTTCAAAATATATTGTCTTAATTCTTCTTTCTTTTGTTTGTTTCCACCAATAAATTCAGCAGTAGAAAACTCCATATTGATGAAATCCCAATTCGCTTTATTCAGCCAATTCAAATTCCTTTCAATTTGCTTTTTCTTATTTACTGAAGAGCCATAAAGTTGAAAAGCTTTTTGTTGAATCATGTGCAGCGATAAATCAACAGAAACAAGCAATCCACGCTGATGCGCATATTCCGTAAAGGACTTTGCATGTTCAATCCAAGTATCTTTTTTTATACTTCGCAGCAAACAAAATTCAAAGTAATTTTGCCCATTTCGGCAAAGCCAGTTGATATATTCTTTTATATCATTCAGCGCATTTGCCTTGCTTTCGTCAAGCAACTGTTCTGTTAGTTCAAGCGGATGTTGTGTGTGTAAATGAAAACCTTTCTTATCAAAAAGTGGTGTGGCATTCCAATCAAAATCTTCCTTTAGTTTCCATTCATCAAAGTGCGGAATAATTGTTTTGCGCGGATGGTAAAATCGGAAGCCTAATTTTTCTTGCAACAAACCATACAAGCCAAAGCTTATACCTTGAAAGGAAGTTGCATCAAGCATTAAGTGGTATCTCTTCTTTTTATCTTGAACCTGCTGCCAGCGATATTGATGTGCAGGAAAATGTTTGTAAGGGAACACGGCATTTTGAGAAAATACTGTTGGTGCTGAAGCAATGGAATCATCAACATAGGGCAATACAATATTCACTTTCGTAACTTTGCCATTTAAGGTTACTTCGCAATTGCAGGCTTGCTTTAAAAGGCTTTGAAAATCTAAAATTGAAATTGAGGAAATTGAAGTATCTAAAAGTGTTTGCGGTGCAATAATGTTTATTTTCAAATCATTTGAAGCAAATGTGCTTACTGAAAATGAGATGATGGAAAAAACAATAAGTACTAATCTTCTAATAACCATTTTTCTGCAACTTCAAATTCTGTAAAACACTGCACATTCAATCCTCTGTTTTCTGATACTAACTCTGCAAACCTAAGGCGGCTAAAATGAATAGGGAAAGTATCGTAAAAAGCACATTTTAAACCAAAATACAATGGTGCGCATTCTGTAGCTATATTAAATATTTCTGCCTCTTCTAATTTGTATGGACTTTCTGAAATCAGCATCACTTTTTTAGTCTTATGCTTCTTAAGTTCATTTGCCACTTCAAATAAAACCGATCTAAAGAGTTCAATTGAATTTGAATTTGAAGTATAGGTAGCACGGAGGTATTCGGGAGTATTTTCAAAATGAATTGTATAATCTTTTTCCATAAACATCTTCAGGCACATAAATAGTATTTCTATCTATAATCAAAAATTTTCATCACGTTTGTTTTATATTTTTTCGCAAAATGGAAATAAACAATAACCAACTATCGCTCAAAGACTTAAAAAGTTTTTTAATAGCATCAACAAATACACTTTCTATCTCCAAAGAAAGGTTGCAAGCTGTAGCTGTAAATCGCAGTTTTTTAGAAAAAAAGTTAGAAGATAAAAGTGTAAAATATTATGGAATCAATACAGGCTTTGGCGCACTGTATGATGTAACTATAAGCGACAATGAATTAGAACAACTCCAGCAAAACTTAGTAATGAGCCATGCTTGTGGCATGGGCGATGAAGTGCGGAGCGAAGTGGTAAAACTGATGATGTTGCTCAAAGTAAAAGGCTTATCGCTTGGCTACTCGGGCGTGTGTGCCGATGTAATAAACTTACTAATTGCAATGTATAATAACGATATTTTACCCGTAATTTGGGAAGTTGGTTCCTTAGGCGCATCGGGTGATTTGGCTCCGTTAGCACATCTTTCGCTGCCGCTGCTTGGGCTTGGAACAGTTCGCTATAAAGGAGAAAAAATGGACGCAGCGCAAGCATTAAAACTTGCCGGACTTTCGCCTATAAAATTAAAAGCAAAAGAAGGTTTAGCACTTTTGAATGGTACACAATTTATGAGTGCGTGGGGTTGCTTTTCTTTAATAGAAAGCGAAAGAGTAGAGTTGCTTGCCGATTTAACCGCAGCCATTTCTGTAGATGCATTTAATGCTTCGCTTGCACCTTTTCACCCAGCAATACAACGTGTGCGAAACCATAAAGGACAAATAGAGAGTGCGCAAAATGTGCTTAAATTTTTAAGAGGGAGCGAAATTTCTTCACAGAGAAAAGAGCATCTGCAAGATCCATATTCTTTTCGCTGTGTGCCGCAAGTGCACGGTGCTGTTAAGTTTGCCATATCGCAAGTGAAAGAAGTTTTTGAAAGAGAAATAAATGCAGTTACCGATAATCCTTTAGTTTTTCACGATGAAGATTTAATTATTTCAGGCGGCAATTTTCATGGTGAACCATTAGCAATTGCTTTAGATTATTTGAGTATTGCCATGAGCGAACTCGCCAGCATTAGCGAGCGCAGAACCTTTCAGCTTATTTCGGGCAAAAGAAATTTACCTAAATTTTTAGTAGCAAAAAGCGGCTTAAATTCCGGTTTAATGATTCCGCAATATACCGCAGCAAGTATTGTGAGTATGAATAAACAGTTGGCAACTCCTGCTTCGGTTGATACCATTACTTCGAGCGATGGCCAGGAAGACCATGTGAGCATGGGTGCAAATGCAGCAGTAAAATGCTACAAAATTGTTTACAATATAGAGAAGGTTTTAGCAATTGAATTTATGACTGCTATGCAGGCTTTAGAATTTAGAACTCCACTAAAATCTTCACCTTTTATTGAAAAAGTAAAGGAAGATTATCGCAAAATTGTTTCTCCACTTTCTGAAGATAGAATTCTCTACAACGATATTCAGATAACTGTAGATTTTATGCGAACTATAAAGTTGTAGTATGCCTTCAAACAATCTTCAACTTTTAGCAAAATAATTTTGAATAAGTTTGCTCTATGGCGAAACAAAAAACAGTTTATGTATGTCAAAATTGCGGAGCAAATTCAGCAAAATGGGTAGGCAAATGCCCAGTTTGCAGCGAGTGGAACACGTATGTTGAAGAGCACACCAGCAAAGAAGAAGAAAAGGCAAAAGAAAAATCGTATGCAGCTAAAAGCGGCAATGCTGTTCCTGTGCCAATTGGCGATGTGATAGAGCAAGATACAGAGCGTTTAAACACTGGCGATACCGAACTAAATCGTGTTTTAGGCGGAGGTATTGTTGCGGGCTCTTTAATACTTTTGGGAGGTGAACCAGGCATAGGAAAATCTACTTTGTTGCTTCAAATTGCACTTCAACTAAAGGGTGTAAAAATACTTTATGTAAGCGGAGAAGAAAGCGACCGACAAATTAGATTAAGAGCTTCGCGCATTGGCATTCAAAACAAGGATTGTTTTTTGCTTACAGAAACTAATGTGCAAGCAATTTTTAAGCAAGCTGAAATTCTTCAACCCGATGTGATGGTGATAGATTCAATACAAACTTTGCATACGGTTTATGTAGAATCGCCTCCGGGCAGCGTGAGCCAGCTACGCGAATGCACTGCCGAAATTCAGCGCTATGCCAAAGAGAGTGGATTGCCTGTTTTTTTAATCGGGCACATTACTAAAGACGGTATGATTGCAGGACCAAAAGTTCTGGAACATATTGTAGATGTGGTTTTGCAATTTGAAGGAGATCGCCACTACAATTACCGTATGTTGCGCACCATAAAAAATCGCTTTGGTTCCACATCAGAATTGGGGATTTACGAAATGCAAGGCACTGGGCTTCGCGCAGTAATAAACCCAAGCGAAATTTTACTTACACAACGCGAAGAAGAACTCAGTGGCATTGCCATTGCTGCCATGATGGAAGGCGCACGTCCGCTTTTAATTGAAACACAAGCATTGGTAACACCGGCTTTTTACGGAACACCACAGCGCAGCGCCACAGGGTTTGATGTGCGCAGAATGAATATGCTTTTAGCAGTTCTTGAAAAACGCTCGGGTTTTAAATTCGGTACAAAAGATGTGTTTTTAAATATTGCCGGAGGTTTGCGTGTTGATGATCCTTCTATTGATTTAGCAGTAGTTGTAGCGCTTATTTCTTCGTATCAGGATAAGCCTGTTTCTTCTAAAATTGCGTTTGCTGCCGAAGTTGGTTTAAGTGGCGAAGTTCGCGCGGTGAGCAAAATTGAACAGCGCATTGCAGAAGCCGATAAGCTTGGATTTAGCACTATGTTTATCTCAAAATTTAACTCAAAAGGTATTGATGAATCTAAATATCAGTTGGAATTAATTTCAATAAGTAAAGTACAGCAATTAGTGGAAATACTTTTTTAATCTCTGCAAAACACCATCAATGACATCAACACAATTCACAAAACAAATTAGCTTACTCACCGGAATTGCATTTGTGGTAGGTGGCGTAATTGGCATGGGCGCATTTGTGCTTATTCCGCTTATTTGCGCCAAAGCTTACGGTGCAGCTTGGTTAAGTATCACCATTGCTATAGTGGTAAATTTGTTAAGTATTTTTCCGCTTATTCAACTTTCGGCAGCGTATCCGGTGGCAGGTGGTGGTTATGAATATGGTAAAGCATTTTTTAATCCATCAACAGGAATTGTGTTTAGCGCTTGGGCTTTAATTGGTGGTGCGGCAGCCGTTGCATTGGTAGCTTACGGCTTGGTTGAAAGCTTTCAGGCAGTATTAAACTTACCTGTTTCCAATCATTTACTTGCACTCTTTTTAATTCTACTTTTTTGGGGAATATTTTTAGCCGGAGTAAAAACATTAGCAGCAATGCAAATAGCAATGGTTGCGCAAATGTTCGCAGCAATTTTACTTTATGCAATTCCAACTTTAGCCACACATTTTAATCAAGTTGAATTTTCGCTGCCTACACATGCAGATAGCTTTTTCATGGCGATTGTGTTCTCTTTCAACATTAGTTTGGGCTTTCAAATTGTGATGGAGTTGGGCGAAGAAATGGAAAATCCTAAACGGAATATTCCGCTTTCGCTCATTATTGGCGGAAGTTTAGTTTGGCTAATTTATATTCTTATTACTGCGGCTTACATCGGTGCTGTTGGAGTAGAAAATCTTGCTTCAAAACCCGAAATGGTTTCTACTGCAAGTAATATTTTACCGGCTTGGGCTACTGCTTTTGTGCGCTTGGGAATTATTAGTGCAGGAGTTACAAGTTTTGCCGGTGCAGGAGTTGCTATTCCGCGCGAAATTGTGGCTTTGGCACGCGACAAAATATTGCCGCAAAAATTTGCTGAAATAAGTAAAAACGGCACGCCAAAAGCAGCCGTAAATCTCTTTTTTATGCTTGTGTGTTTGCTGCTTTTAATTGGTGATATTTTTCAGCGTAGCGGCATTATGAATTTTTTCTTTGAAAAGGACTCGATAGAATTTTATGGTTTCCTCACCATTTTGGGAATAATGAGTTTAGGTGCGGGCGTTTCATTGGCTTCATTAAAGCTAAAAAGTAAAATGCCCAAATTACTTGAAAATGCCTACATCAAATTTGAGCCTTGGTTGTTGAATAGCTTGGTTGTTCTTTCAATTGCCACTTCGTTATTTTTAATCATTTTAGTAAGTACAAAATGGCTTGTGCCGCTTTTCTTTTTTATAGTTACGGCTTTAGCACTTGCAGCATACAGGTTTAAGCAAAAGAGGAATTGAACTATTTTGCATCTTCAGCAAAATTTGAGTTAAACAAAACACGGTATTAGCAGTAAATTATTTCCTTCGCTGCATCAAGTGTAAAATATGATTTTTAAATCTCTTAGAAATATAGCGCTTCTGTTTTTACTTTTTGCTGCTTCGTGTGCAAAGCAACTTGCGCCAACACAATACAGCTACGAGCGCGAAAACATTAACGGAAGCATACAAGCCGATAGTAAAATTGAGGCAATGATTAAACCATATAAAGACTCTTTAGATGCTATTATGAACGGTGTAATTATTGTGAATGATGATATGCTCACCAAACGCCAACCCGAAAGTAATTTAGGCAATGTGTTGGCAGATGCCATGCTGAGCCAAGCTAATAAATGCTGCGGCAAAAAGGCAGATGTTGCGGTGCTAAATCAAGGAGGTATTCGTGTGGCACAACTTGCTCCGGGCAACGTAACACTTGGCGATATATATGAAATTATGCCTTTTGAAAATCGGCTGGTTCTTATGGATTTAAAAGGAAGCGATTTGCGCCAACTTTTTGATGCAATAGCGCATGCCGGAGGCTGGCCAATTGGCGGAGCAAAATTTAAAATTGATGGTGAAAAGGCCGAAAATATTACTGTTGGCGGTTTGCCCTTAGATAATACTAAAACCTATTGCTTAGCTATTTCTGATTACCTTGCCGATGGCGGTGATAAGTTAGGTATGATAAAGGGAAAGCCGTATATTGATTCGGGGAAAAATATTCGCGAAGCTTTTATTGATGAGTTTACTGAAATGAATAAAGCAGGAAAACATCTTAAAAGCTATTTAGACAATAGAATTGAAAAATAAATCACTACAATTTTAGTTATGAAAAACTTTCTAAAAGAACTCGGAATAGAGGATAACAATTCAGGCGCTTCAACCGGAAAAAAATGGTTGAAAGCAAAGGGCGAAGCAATAACATCTTTCACTCCCGTGAATGGAAAAGCAATTGCTAAAGTTACACAAGCTGCTGCAAGTGATTATGAAACTGTTGTAAAAACTGCGGTGCTTGCACAAAAAGAATGGCAAAAAATACCTGCACCACAACGCGGAGAAATTGTTCGCCAAATTGGAGAAGCACTGCGTGCAAAAAAACATGCTTTAGGCAGTTTAGTAAGCTACGAAATGGGTAAAAGTTTGCAAGAAGGCTTGGGCGAAGTGCAAGAAATGATAGACATCTGCGATTTTGCTGTTGGGCTTTCACGCCAGCTTCACGGGCTCACCATGCACAGCGAGCGCCCCAACCACCGAATGTATGAGCAATGGCATCCACTGGGTGTTGTTGGCATCATTAGCGCATTTAATTTTCCTGTTGCCGTTTGGAGTTGGAACACTATGTTGGCTTGGATTTGTGGCGATGTATGCATTTGGAAGCCAAGCGAAAAAACACCGCTTTGCGCAGTTGCATGCCAAAAAATTGCAGCAGAAGTTTTTGCAAAAAATAATTTGTCGGAAGGAATCTGCAACCTTGTAATTGGCGGTGCCGATTTAGGCGAAAAATTGAGTGCCGATTCGCGCATTGCTTTGGTAAGCGCCACAGGCTCCACACGCATGGGCAAAGCCGTAGCACAAACTGTAGCAGCAAGGCTCGGCAAATCACTTTTAGAACTTGGTGGCAACAATGCTATTATTGTTTCACAACATGCCGATTTGGATATTGCTATTCCATCAATTGTGTTTGGAGCGGTTGGCACAGCAGGACAACGCTGCACCACCACCCGCAGACTCATTATTCACAAAAGCAAATACGAAGAGCTTAAAAAGCGGTTGAAAAAAGCCTACACACAACTTAAAATTGGAAATCCTTTAGACGAAAAAAACCATGTTGGTCCTTTAATTGATAAAGCTGCCGTGAAACAATATGAAAAAGCAATTGCAACCGCCAAAAAAGAAGGTGGAAAAATATTGGTAGAAGGCAATGTACTTAAAGGAAAAGAATTTGAAAGCGGCTGCTACGTTCAACCTTGTATTATTGAAGCCAACAATAAAATGAAGATTGTGCAGCACGAAACTTTTGCTCCAATTCTATATCTTTTAAGCTACGAAACCATTGAAGAAGCTATTGAAATTCAAAACGGTGTGGCGCAAGGTTTATCTTCTTCTATTATGACTTTAAACCTTCGCGAAGCAGAACTTTTCTTATCTGCACGCGGTAGCGATTGCGGCATTGCCAATGTAAATATTGGAACAAGTGGAGCAGAAATTGGCGGAGCTTTTGGTGGCGAAAAAGAAACCGGTGGCGGACGCGAAAGCGGCAGCGATGCTTGGAAAAATTATATGCGCAGACAAACCAACACTATCAATTACGGCACGCAATTACCTTTGGCACAAGGAATAAAATTTGATTTGTAAATACCTATAGAGAATGAGCGAAACACAAGGAAACAATATAAATATTGACAACTATTTAGATAGCCATTTTATTCATCGTAGCAACTGGCTTAGAGCTGCTGTGCTGGGTGCAAACGATGGAATTATTTCAGTTTCGAGTATTGCTATTGGTGTGGCTACAGCAAGCGCCAATAGCGACCCAGTGGTAATTGCAACACTTGCCGGTTTGGTAGCCGGAGCGCTTTCTATGGCTGCTGGCGAATATGTTTCTGTAAGTTCACAAACCGATACCGAGCAAGCAGATATTGCTCGAGAAGCGGAAGAGCTAAGCGAACATCCGGAAGAAGAACTTCAAGTTTTAGCCGCTATTTATGAAAAACGTGGTTTGAAAAAAGAAACCGCTTTAGTGGTTGCAAAAGAACTTACTTCACACGATGCTTTAGCAGCACACGTAAGAGACGAATTAGGCATCAATGAAATTACACAGCCCAATCCAATTCAAGCGGCTTTTGCCTCAGGTGCTTCATTCACAATTGGTGGAGCTTTGCCATTGTTGGTAACGTTATTTATTCCAACACATTTGTTAGAATATTCGCTTTATGGTTTTTCTATTGTTTTCTTAATACTACTCGGAATAGTTTCTGCAAAAACAGGAGGTTCCAGCATTTGGAAAGCTGTTTCAAGAGTTACTATTTGGGGAACTTTAGCAATGGGTTTAACTGCTTTGGTTGGCTACTTATTTGGTGTTTCGGTTTAGGTCTATTGCAAATATGTTTTTTATGGTTTTGCTAATATTTTTCTGCATTGATAGCCTTGCCCCTTCCAGTGCATCATTTCGGCATCCCGGAATTCCTCTTGCTTGTATTCTTGACATACATTAAAATATCCTCCATTAGCACCACTTGTTTGGCTTCCTACACATTTTACCCACGATGAGGTTTTGCAATCATTATGTCTGCATTCAAAACATTTTGTTTTTGTGCAAGCGGGCAACAGTTATTATCGTAAGTGCCGCGAATAAAAGTTGTTTCATATTGCTTTTTTTAGTTACTAATTCTTCCTATCCTTCCTTTTGTTGGAATAAAAACTTTACTTTTTTACTTCTGCTATTCTTTTAAAAATTTTTGTATTGAATAGTTGCCAGTTTTTACAAAGTAAAACCCTTGTGGTAATATAGAAATATTGATATTGTTTTCCCCTGCTTGAATGGTAGATTCAAGAACTTTTACACCTGCTAAATTTGTGATTACAATATTGGTGTTTTCTTTAGATTTTATATTGATAGTATTTGTGGCCGGATTTGGATATACGCTTATTGTTGTTGCTGAAATTTTGTCAATAGCGTTTGGCAATTCAACACAAATATTCTGCACAATGTTTGAAAAATGGTAAGTGCTGTCATCAGTTAATACTGCAAAGCGACTGAAGTAACAACCGTATTTTACATCAGTAGCTATAAAATTCAAATTCTGGCCGGGTGCTCCTGCAAAGAAAGAAAAAAGTTCTCCATAGCTATCAGGTACTTTTGCTGTGTCTTTGTATAAATAGCAATTGGCTACACCACCTTTCACAGCAACATTTTGAGGCAAAACCACATCGAACGAAACTGTTCTGGCAGCATTGTTTACTGTGATGGTTGGAGGTGCTAAGTCGTAAACAAGTTTTTGTGCTTGTGTTGTAGAAACTGCCAATAAAATAGCGATGAAGGTGAAGAGTCTAATTATTTTCATACTGTTGTCTGTTTCTGCAAGCATAGTAATTTTTCAAAAATATTTAAAGGTCGATTTTATTCTATTGATTTTTTGGAGCCATAAAATCTAACGGGCTTTTCACTTTCGCTGTGTTTTTATCACTCACATGCGCATAAATTAAAGTGGTTTTTATATCGTTATGTCCCATCAATTTTTGAATGTGCGAAATATCTGTTCCATATTCAAGAAGGTGCGTAGCATAACTATGGCGCAATCCATGAATGCCAATTTGCTTGTTTATTTTAGCTTTTTTCATCGCTTCTTTAAATACCAGTTGCGTACTTCTTATGCTGAATTGTCCGCCATACTGACCTTCAAAAAGATATTCTTTTGGGCGATAATTTTGATAGTAAGAACGCAGGTCTTCTAAAACTGTTTTTGGCAAATTAACGTAGCGATCTTTTTTGCCCTTAGCTCTTTGTATCATTACTTGCATAGACTTGCTATCAATGTCGCTAATTTTTAAGTTCACGATTTCGCTAACGCGCAAACCCATACCGTAGCACAATTGCAAAATGAGCCGATGTTTGATGTTTTTGGTTACCTCAAAGAGTTTTTTAATATCGTCTGTGTTTAAAGATTTTGGGAGCAGCAATGGCTTTTTAGGGCGTGGAATATCAAAGAACATTTTTTCTTGGTGTAATACCTTTTCGTAATAGAATTTAATGGCATTTATGCGGCTGTGTATTTGGTTTTCAGATAACTTTAATTCTTTGTGGCAATATAGAAAATAGCTCTGTAATTTTTCGGCTGAAAGATGGTGAACCGGAAAGTCTTTTAGAAGATAAAGCAATTGCGCAAATTCTATGGAGTACGTACGCGAAGTGTTTGCAGAATAGCCTTTTAGCACCAACATATTTTGAAATTTCAAAAACTCGGGCATATTGATGGCGGAAATTTTAGACATTACTTCTTTTCCAATAAAGTCAATCTCTAAGTTGCAAAGCCTGCGGTAGTGTTGATTATCGGGTAGATACCAAGCCTTTTGTGAAGCCGACCATTTAGCAGTTGTATTATTTCGCAACGTATTGATAAGTTTGGCATCATACGCAAACTGCAACCAAATCACATTCGATTTATGGTGCGTGCCTAAAGTAATTTCATACTTTTTAGGATCGAAAATCTCCTTCGCATTTTTAGTATCCATAAGCCTTCGCATATTTAATATCCGCTAAAGTAAAAACAAATAAGTACTTGATAGCTAATGTTTATAATGTTTTATGTAAATAAGAAAACCTTCGTATATTTGGGAGTTAGCACTCACCCTAAAAAGACAACGACAGTGATAAAAATAACGAACAGACAAAAAAATAA
>MKTC01000030.1 GCA_001897535.1 Bacteroidetes bacterium 37-13
TTACTAAATTTGAACTCACTAATCAAGACTTAGGATTGGCAACAACCTGATTATGAACAACAATAAAAAACGTTAGTCAGAATTTTAGAAAGACGACACATTATGAATAAAATAACCGGACTGATATTATTAACTTTCTTTTTAACCAGTTGCGACTTGACAACTGAAGAGAATAAACACATAAAATGGTTTGACCAGACAAAAAATGAAATATTGAATCAATCAAATTTGACAGCTGACAGCACCTTTGTGACGTTATCGGATGACAGTGTAATAACTTGGACTCATAATTTGTTTAAAGGACAAGAATTTAGTAAAGAAGGAAAAATCAAAGAGAAACTAAGAATTAAATCTTATTTCAGTAAGTCAGCTGACTTTGAATTAAGACAAGAAATTTGTGATAATGGACTTGTGGCATTTGAAGGAATTTTATTCAAAGACAAATTTTACGGACTTTCAAAATGGAAGGACTGTCAAGACAGAATTCAAATGGAAGGAATTAGATTTGAAGATGAGAAAGTTGGAATTTGGAAAATATACAATGACAAAGGACAGGTAAACGAAGAAACGGATTATGGACACTATAAATCAGTTGACCTGTTCCCTAAGATTAAATAGAAAAGAACAACAATAATGAACACGATAGAGAGAAAAACCACAGCTAACAGCCGTTTGCCGCAAGTGGCGGTGACGTGCAAAATTGAAAGTTTGTGCTTCTATTCAGCTTCAGTGCAGGTTGACAGTTTAGTGCTTCTAAATCGCCACCTGCGGCAAGCGGCAAAACGTTATGCCTCACCCTAAAAGACGACACGACCGACAATAAACGAACAGGAAAAAAAGACAAAATGCCAACGCTTCTGCAAAATCAAAAGAGCTGCATCCCAACGTTCAAAGCCGAACCAATGCAGCACATTTGCTTTTGCCCCAACGCACCGACCGAAAAACAAATTAGTTTAATATAAAATCAATATCTTTGCACCCAATGCAATTTAGATGAGTCGAAAAGCAATAAATAGAATTAAGGTAGTACTGGTTGAGAAGAACCTAAGCAGTAAATGGCTTGCGGAACAACTTGGTAAAAACGAAGCAACAATTTCAAGGTGGTGTACCAATGACGTACAACCTACTTTGAATACCTTGGCTTCAATTGCTGAATTACTTGGTGTTCAGATTACTGACCTGATAAACAAGGAACATAAATAGATTAATGGATAACGCAACCAAAATATTAGAACTTAAGAAAAAACTTTCCGAAGAAATTCAGAAGGAGAGTTCTGATAATAACTTGATTTTAGCTTTATCCAGTGAGATTGCAAAACTTGATGATAGTCAAGTTAGATTTTCTGTTGATGCTGGAATTATAAACAGACTTGGAAAAGAACTTGTAGGAAAACACGAAACAGCAGTTTCTGAATTAGTCAAAAACGCTTTTGATGCTGATGCAACAGAAGTCAATCTAGTTTTTGAAAACGCTTGGAATGCTGGCGGTACGTTGACCATTGAAGACAATGGAACCGGAATGACAAAAGACCAATTGATTAATGGTTTTATGAGACTATCCTCATCAGATAAAATTCATAATCCAATTTCTGATAAATATAAAAGAACAAGAGCAGGAAGAAAAGGAATTGGTCGTTTCGCAACTCAGAGGCTGGGAAGTAAACTAACAATCATCACTCACACTTCTAAAAGTGATACCTCTATTAAAATATCCATCAATTGGAATGATTTTGAAACAGACAAGGATTTACTAAGTGTTTCAAATAATATTGAAGTAATTCCGAAAACGAAACAAGAAGGCACTACATTAATTATTGAAAACCTCAGAGATGGTTGGTCAGATGCTATGATTAGAAGGGTTTTTAGATATACATCTGAACTTCTACAACCATTCCCATTATCAAAAAAGAATAAAGATGAAGCAGAATCATCAATAGACCCAGGCTTTAAAAGCTACTATTTCAGACAAGAAGGTCAAGAATTAATTTCAATTATTGACGAAGAAGAAGCGATTTTTAAACACGCACTAGCTGAAATCGAAGGCTATGTATTAGATGATGGGCAAGGATGTTGGGCATTAAAAAGTGATAAACTCAATTTTCCACAAGAAGTATTTCTTATTGGGAATGATGATAAGAACCGAGAGAATACTGATGCGAAATTTAATCTTATAAAAGGGCTTCATTTCAAAACTCACTATTTCATTTATGAGCCATCTCTGTTTGCACCAGGAACATATACGTTCATTCGTGATTTGAGTTATGAAACAGGTGGAATTAGATTATATAGAAATGGATTCCGTGTACTGCCTTATGGAGAGCAAGGGGATGATTGGTTGGGATTAGATAAATCCAATAACAGACAAATTATTTTAGCACGCCATATGAATAGAAGTTTCTTTGGGTTTGTTGAATTACAAGACAAAGAAGGATTGTTTGAAGAAACTTCAAGTAGAGAAGGTTTAATTGAGAATGATGCCCTTAAGGAGTTAGTGGACTTTGTTTATAGGTCTATTATAAGTGCAGTAATTAAAGTAGCAGAATTAAGAGACAGAAAGGCAACTGCATCGCAAAAGAATTTCAAAAGAAAGGAAGTTGACCCTACAGAAAAGGCCGATAACGCAGTAAAGGAACTAGAGGAGTTCTTCACAGAGGAGGAAACAAAAGTAGATGCTTCTGAAAAAGCTGATTCAGGCAAATCAAAAGAAAAAGCAAAGCAGGCTTTTGAAGAATTTAAGCAAGCTAGAGAAGAAGAAAAGAAGAAAAATCAAGTATTAATTGATGAAAACAATATGCTTAGAATTCTTGCCGGACTTGGTTTGGTTATCGGTGAGTTTATTCACGAGGTACATAGGTTTCTCCCTGGGTTTGATGCAGAAATAAGCTTTTTGAAAAATGCCGTGAAGGATATAAAAGGGGTATATGAACGAGTTGAATTGTTAGGTACTAATATCAAATCATTCACATCTTATACTTCGTATTTTGATAAAGCTATTTCTAGAAATGTAATACGTGAACTCCAACCCATTGAATTGAGAGATGTTGTTAAAGACTTCAGTATTGTAATTGATAACAATTTAAAAAGGGCTAATATAACATTGGAAAAACCTGTCTTTGATGGGTACGACTTGTTTACAACACCTATGCATCCATCTGAATGGGCATCTATATTATTTAACCTTTATACCAATTCTAAAAAAGCTATTGTAAGGAAAAAAGTAGATGGAAAAATCCTTATTCACTGTGGCAAGGATGAAAAGAATGTTTTTCTTGAATTTTCTGACAATGGCGATGGAATCCCAAAAGAGAATGAGGATTTAATTTTCAATGCCTTCTTTACAACTACATCTGCGGCAAACCACTCTGGGAATGATGCTGAAAGTTTAGTAGGGACAGGACTAGGGTTGAAGATTGTAAAAGACATTGTTGAATTCTACGGAGGTGATGTATATGTAACTACCTCTCCAGAACCCTTCAACACTACAATAAGAATTGAAATTCCTAAAAATCAAAAAGAAGATGAGTAAACCAAGATATTTATACATAGATGATGAAAACGGAAATTCCGAGATTTCAACTCTTAATGGTTTCAATGACACTAAAATTGTTGAAGTTACAAGATTTAACTTATCCGCTTTTCGTGAATTCGGAAGTTTGAAAAAAGAGCTCGAAAGAACTTGCAATAATAATGAGTTTGATGGATTAATTATTGATTTGAGATTAGATGGTGCAGGGGAAGACAGAACTGAGTTTAACGCAACTGCAATAACGTCTGAACTTCGTTCTATTTCTGCACGTGGTGATATTCATTCATTCCCGATTGTCCTCTGTTCTACCGAGGAGAAAATTAAACAAACATACGATTCCGATAGAACTAGCCACGATTTATTTGATTACAAACTAAGCAAATCAACCCCTGAGCCTGATTGGATAAAAATTTCAACCAAACTAAAATCGCTTGCTGATGGGTATAACTGGATTCAAGCTGCAAAAAGGAAACCTGCCGAAATTATCGGGGTGAACAAATTAGAAGTTATTGATGAGAGAATTGCGGAAAGACTTTTAAGCTTTTCCGTGACTTATGATTTTACCCATTTTGTAATTAAGAACTTTTTCCATCAAACAAACCCACTTATTAACGAAAGGATTCTTGCAGCAAGATTAGGTGTTGATTTAGCAAAAACTCCACGCGAAGTTTGGGAAAAACTTTCACTTTTGATTCTAGATACTGTCAGGTATAAAGGAATGTTTGCTGAGGGCTGGAAGCGGTGGTGGGCAAATGACTTAGTAGATTGGTTTAAATCAATTTCAGGAGAAAATCTTGCTTTTTTGAATGCAAAAAGCAGAATTGATATCCTTTCAAAAGCTTTGGGGTTAGAAGGTTTAGCGGTAGCGGAACCAATTAAATTTTGCACGAGTTCTGAATTTTGGACAATCTGCGAAGGATATAAAGTTCCAATCGACCCTTTAGAAGGATTCAAGGTTCATACTACAGCTGATTTGAAACCTTGGCAAGAAAGCAAAGTGATTTCACTTTTAGCAATTTTAGAAAGAGAAGGTTTTGTAGACAGAGGGATAAGGCCTCATTTGTCAGAATTGGAAAGAATAGAGTTTACAAAAGAGCAATTAGGATTAAAATGAAAAGGCCTAATTATAAATATCTTAGAAGTCAAAGAAGAAAGGAATTTAATGATTTCCTAAATTTCATTTCTACTTATTCAATATCGTATCAAACAGCTAAATTCAATGAGGATCTACCTGAAAATCATTGGGGCTATACAATCATTGGTCTTTCAATTCCTGTTGAACCTTCTACATTAAAACACATACGTCCACAAGGAATAACCAATGCTAAACTACTTGTTGACATTGAAATTGTGAGTGATCTAGGTGAATGGAATAACATCAATGACCCATTTATTTCATTGAACTTTAAAGCCATCATTAAAGCAATAAATCCAAATTCAGAATCACCACATTTTCTAGCTTTTCATATTGACAGACATAACGGAAATAATGAAACTAACGAAATACATCCATTATATCATCTCCAATATTTGCAAAACCCAAAGAAGAAACCTGATTTCAATCACGGGGAATCTCTTCAACTTGACATACCAAGAATGATGCACTTTCCAATGGAGCTAATACTTGGAACTAGTTTTTTGATATCAAACTTTGCTCCTACATCGTACAGCAAAATTATTAAAGAAAGACAATATGTAAACCTATGTAAGGAGTATCAAGAAAGAATTTGGAGACCGTATATAAACTCTCTAGAAAGTTATTGGAGTTTGACCCCAAATCAATGGTTTTGGAATCCTAAATTAAACTGCCCCTATTTAGTATGAGAACCGCATTCAAATATTTAAGTCAATATTCTACATCTCCAAAAGATGTGGACAGGCTTATTATTTCTGCATTTCTTGAAATCAATGAATTAAAACTGAAGAAAAATAAACTTCTCAAGTCATACTCAATTAACAGAAAAATTAAGGAGGAGCACTCAATACTTCTTGAGTTTGTCTCAGCAATCTATGCAGATACAAAAGCATTTGGATTCGAAGAACTCATTGAACTTTTTGAATTTGTTATTTCTCCTGCTGACAGAATTATAAACGGTGCGATTTATACACCTCAAAAAATCAGGACATTTATTGTTGAAGAAGCGTTTAAGAAAATTAAATCCATAGATAATTCGATTAAAATATCCGATATCGCAATGGGTTGCGGTGGATTTTTATTCAACGCATCGATTGAATTAAAAAAGAGAACAGGCAAAACTTTCTCAGAAATATTTAGAGACCACATCTTCGGTTTAGACATCCAAGAGTATTCAGTTAATCGAACCAAGTTGCTTCTCTCCTTATTGGCATTGCAATCAGGAGAAGATATAGAAGAATTTCAGTTCAACTTATTTCAGGGTGATTCCCTAGATTTTGATTGGGCTACTGCGATTGATGACTTCAATGGATTTTCCATTATACTAGGAAACCCACCATATGTTTGTGCAAGAAATCTTGACAAAGAAACTAAAGAAAAATTAAAGAATTGGGAAGTTTGTAAATCAGGTAACTCAGACTTATACATTCCATTTTTCCAAATTGCAATTGAGAATTTGGCTGAAAATGGTACTCTAGGATTCATCACTATGAATTCATTTTTCAAAAGTCTTAATGGAAGAGCTTTACGGGACTATTTTCAAAGAAAAGAACTTGCTATTTCAATTATAGACTTTGGCTCTGAACAAGTTTTTAAATCCAAGAACACCTATACTTGTATATGTTTCATTGAAAATAAGGAACAGCAATTCATTTCATATACGGAATCAGAAACAAAACAGCTGGCAGGTAAACTCTCCTTTAAGAAAATTAAATACAACATTCTTGACTCTAAAATAGGTTGGAATCTAAAGGACAACAAAATAATATCAAAAATTGAGTCAACAGGAATTCCATTTGGTGAATTATATCAAACGAGACATGGTATAGCGACCTTAAAGAATGATATTTATATTTTTAGACCAGTTGACGAAGACGAGAACTATTTCTACCTACAAAACGGAAGTCTTTACAAGATTGAAAAAGGCATTTGCAAGGACATTGTAAACTCAAATAAGTTGAGCAGAGAGGTTAGTCTAAATAACCTCAAAGAGAAAGTGATTTTCCCTTACGACCAACAAGAAAAACCTAAGCTTCTTGATGAAGATTTAATGAAAGAAAGTTTTCCAGAAGCATATAAATATCTGCAAAATAAAAGAATGATTTTAGCAGAAAGAGACAAAGGAAATGGAAGCTATGAAAACTGGTTTGCTTTTGGTCGAACGCAATCACTCGAGAAGATTAAAAACAAAATGTTCTTCCCTAAGTATTCAGACAGGACGCCAAATTTCATCATTAATTCTGATGCCGACTTGCTTTTTTACAACGGACTTGCGGTTGTTGGTAGTTCAGAGACGGAAATGAAAATCATAAAAAAGATAATGGAATCCAGCATCTTTTGGTATTACATTAAGACGACAAGCAAGCCCTACTCTTCTGACTATTATTCATTGAACGGAAATTACATTAAGAATTTTGGGGTTTGTGAACTTACAGAAAAAGAAAGGAAATTTTTAATAAAAGAGACTGACCAAAATGTATTGAATGAATTTTTTGAAGATAAGTATGAGTTAAAAGTGACATAAGTCCACGCTATTGGTGGCACATTTGCAAAACCGCTCAAGCCAATCCACAAGCCAAAGTTTTGCAAAAGAGCCACCAAGCCAACGCACCAAAACAGACACGAAATGATAACGAAACAGACGACAGAAAAAGAAGGGCGAAGGCATAACAGCGGTAACCGTTGCACAACCACCTCATTAAGCAAACCAGTATCAAAAACACCGAAAAAACGGCTTTATTA
>MKTC01000031.1 GCA_001897535.1 Bacteroidetes bacterium 37-13
CAATTCTGTCCAAACCCCACTATTCGCTGTACTTAAATTTGTTTGATGTTTATATCCAAAACGTGGTGGTACTCCGTTTTGCTCATCTTGTTTATCTTCTATTCCTAAGTATTTGCTGTTTAATTCTGAAAAGTGGATTATTGGTATTTTTTGTTGATTCGCAATATTATTTTTCCAAGAATATGGAGTTCCACCTATGTTTATTTGAGAAGATATTTTATTACTAAAAATCAACATTAAATAGGTTAGTATATTTATAGCATTTTTCATAAGAGATTCAATTTTTATTTCACTTTACTAAATTTTGCCTCCTGCATACTGTTATATCTTTTTACTGTTAGAATTTCATCAGCGATGTAATAAGCGTTTGCGTTAATCATGGCAACCTCTAAAGTATCGAACCAATCGTCTTGAATAGGTAATGATACCATCCTTGTTATATCTCTACAAGTTATATTGTGCTTAGAATCATAATTAAATATTCCTACTGCACTAATTCCTTCATCACCAAAAGATACCTGTTTTGTATCTGAAAAAGTGCAGAAATAGAAATGAAATTTATTAGTATTTGTTTTGAAGGAATTATTAGTCCCGATACTATCAAACCGCCAACGATAATTTAATAATTCTTTATCTGCATAGGGCTGCTTTTTACAAGAACAAATAAGGAGTAAGCTAATTAAACTAAAGAATAAAACCTTTCTCATAACCCCTTATTTTTTTATATTATCCAATTCCTTTTTTACCTCTATCAAGTGCAATGTCAACTCCTCCACTTTCTGCAACAGTAGCCTGTTCATAATATTTAGTTTGTTTTGGATTACTCCTCCTTTGTGAACTTTACAATGCTCTTATGCCCTGCTACGTAAAAAACAGATAGTTGATTGTCATGAATGCTATATGATGTTGTATTGTTCATAGCCTCCATAAAATGATAGACCATTAAGTAAGTTGTCAATGGATAATTGGTTGCGTAGGCTTGCGATTTCATATCACCGTATTTTGTTAGAGTAAAATGCCCTTTCCCTTCAACAGCTTTTGTAATATATTCAAATGCAAAAGAGTTATCATCTTTTACTTCCATCAGTAAACGTTTGTTGTTTGACTCGCCCCAATAGATAGTGTCTTTATAAACAGCCGTTGTACTGGTCAAGTACATAACACTATCCATGCGCCACGCACCCACTAATGCGGGGTCTTTCACTATTTTATCTTTATTACATGCAAACAAACCTATACACAGCGATATTACTAACAACTCTTTCATAGGCATAGTCAATTATTTTGTAGAATAATTTTTTGAGCAATATTGTAATACATTCCTTTAATGGTTACAATATAAATTCCTTCTGCTTGATTAGATAAATCAAGTGTTTCTATCGTTTGTCCTGCTACATAAGTTTTTTTGAAATCAAGAACATTTTGTCCAACCATATCCACAACCGAGAAGTATATTGTTTCATCTGACGGATAAAAATCAATATTGAATTTTCCGTGTGACGGATTGGGGTAAATTGAAAGTGATTGTGCAATATTATTGTTCTCATTAAAAGATGCATTAGCCACAACAGTTTCATCTGTTTTTGCAGAGTTGTTATGGTCAATAGTGCTGCACTGAGAGTTTATTTCTGCAATAAAGACACTACCTGTTTCAGCTATAAATCCATTATTTAAAATTATTTCTTCCCCAGCTCTTAACGTTAATTTTCCACCCGACAGAACAGTAACATTTCCTTGCGTTGTTATACCAACTTGAGTATCATACAAAACGTCTTGGCCTGATGATACGGTTGTATTTGCCAAGGTATAATAATCAGATACCAAACTATTTTGAAGCAGAGAAGAGTTGGCAATTATGCTAAACATTCTGTTTTTTTGTCCTATTGTATGGCTCTGCATACAACTTGGTGGAATATATGCCATAAACAAATGAGTATTGGGGCTGTAGTAATCTCCGTTTGCATCAGTGTTAATTCCATCACAAGTTACTCCACTCCACACGCACGTACTTTGATTTACGTTGTGCGCTTGGCGGTCAGCGGGGGTGTCTTGCACTAAGTCACCACAGGAACTACCATTGCTCCCATTAACCAACTCTGCGCACCCACTCTCTCCACACAAGCCGTGAAAAGTGTGATATAAACCTAAGCAATGCCCCATTTCGTGTGACAAAACGTGAGAACTTGCGAGGTTGGTTCCATATACATTTCCACCAATTACTAATGCAGTACCGGGTATATTGCTTGCTTTTCCTCCGTTAAAATTTCCGTCATTGGCAAGAAGATATATATCTATTGCGTTGGAATGTGCATTGATATTAAAATCATCAAATTTGCCGTCTCCATTATTATCATTAGCAAAAGCAGTTTTGTTATAGGCATTATCGTTGTGTATTTCATCAATACCAAGTAATGAAAAACAAATGTTGTATGGTGCATAGTCCACTACAATGGTGTTTAATGCCGTGTTTACCTCTGCTATAGTTTGCCCACCTGTTCCATTACTTCTACGAATTATGTGAATAAACACGCGAATCACATACGCATTACTTCCTGACTTATAGTATTCTTGTGGTATTGATTGTAAAAAATCCTCTACATCTGAATTTGTTGTACAAAAGTCTTGAGCCTTAATGTTACAGATATTTAAGGCGAAAAGAACACAAACGCCAAGTAATTTTAATCGTTTCATAGCTCACTAATTTTAATTTTTGCTTGATATGTTGATTTTTCTATTGGAACATTATTGGTGTCAGGATATGGGTCAAGCGATAACAGACAAATTCTATAACCTAATGTATCCTTACGATAATAGTAATTTTCGTCACACAATAGTTCTCCCGAACAGCCTAAAATAGACAAAGGAAGAGTTGTGCTTTTTCCTTGATGACTTATTGACAACTGTATTTCTGCAGCAGAGCCATAACAAAGCTCACATTGTGAAAGATAACATCTGTCGTCATTCATAACATCATAAAAAACAATTGATGTGAGACTACTTTTATCAGTTCCCGATACGAGCTCAACAGTTTCTCCTTTCTTCATCACAAATGATTCTCCATATTGATATTGTTTGAAGCCTTTTAATTTTTCCTCTTTGCAAGAAGGTAATAAAAGCAATAAAATTGCTATGTGAAATATTGTTTTCATAACCCATCATTTTTTAAGTTTATCTAATTCCTTTTTTACCTCTATCAAGTGCAGTGTCAACTCCTCCACTTTCTGCAACAGCAGCCTATTCATTTCTCCTAAGCTCACACCGCTTTCCTGCACTTCTTTTTCACTTGGTATTTCAGGCAGGTGCTTGTTTGCTTTACTCCGGTAACGGCACATATTTATACTTTACTTCTACTTGGTAATCGGCAGGTATGTTTGCTACGGAGCAGAACATAGAAACTACACCCGGAAAAGTATTATACACTGTATCTCGCTGTACCATATTTACCTCATAAGTAAGTTTTTTACTACAAGTATCTTTGAATAATTTGCTGTAAAAAGTATCTCTATAATGATAAGCCATTTTTCCAACCATAATATAAACCATATCGGTTTCGTCAATAGGAAAAGCAACAGGCGGTGAAAAGGTGCAATAACTTAAAGAGTCTATCTGATATTTATGATTAAAGATGTATGTATATTCATTATTTCCTGTACACCAAAAATCTCCATACTTTTCAATAAACGGTTGTACACGAAAGCTGCCCTCTACACACTCATTTTTATTTTTGCAACACCCCCATAAAATAGAGGCAAACAACACTAATACAACTAAATTATAAGCAATTTTTGTCATTGTATTACTATTTTTTGAGTGAAGAAATTGGTGCCGTTATAAGCTTTTAATACATAAACCCCTGATACCGCCTCTAACAAAACAGAAGTAACCAAACTGTTCAATCTGAACGAATGAATATGCTTACCCTGTATATTGAACATCTGCAATTCAATATTATCAAGAATAGTATTTGACTCAATGATTAAAGTACTTCCTGATGACAAGATTGTCGGATAAATTTTCAACCATTCATTTTCCGGCTTTCCTTGAGTATTTTTACCTTCTTGATTTTGATATTCTTCATTATCCGTCTTAGCTGCAATCACTGTAACGTCATTACTACAAGGGTTTATTTCTGCCACAAAATCAGTTCCTGAAACAAAACCATTATTTAACTCTATGTATGTCCCTGCTTGATAGCGGACTACATAGTTATCAGATATTTGTTGTGTAGAAACTATTGAGTTGGATACTTGGTATATTTTTGATTGGTTCAAAGGGTTACTCAAATTCTCACTCGGCTTACAATAATTCATTCTTACAGTAGCGGTGTTAGTTTGGCTGCCGGAGCGGAGATAATTAAAAACCGAGCCGTTCTTTATACTTTGAAAATTTTCAAAATAAGAAGGTCCGTTACCGCAGTTTTCCTCTGTGCCGGCTATGTAACCGCCACGAGCTTTTTTAGTAGAAAGCAGCGGTGCGCTCCTGCCTTGCTTTTCGGTATTATTCACCCAACGGCACATATTTATACTTTACTTCTACTTGATAATCGGCAGGTATGTTTTCTACGGAGCAGAATACGCTACTTACTGCGTTTACCCCATAAGGGCAACAATATTTTATAGTGTCTCTTTGAATCCCAGTAACTTCGTATGAGAGAACTTTGTTACAGGTATCATTTATTAAAACTGTTTTAAATGTATCCTTGTAATGTTCAAAAAGCCTTCCTACTATTATATAGGTCATATCTGTTTCATCAAGAGGAAACGCAATAGAGTTAATTATATAGCAATTAGGCTCTAAGGAATCTATCTGTGCTTTCCTGCGAAAAATATATGTGTATTCATCATTGCTATTGCACTCAAATTTTGCATATCGCTCAATAAATGGAGTTACCTTAAAAGACGTACTATTACATCTACTGCATTTTTCTTTTTGACATCCTCCGGCAGTTACTAAAATTAGCACTGCAATAAAATATAATTGCTTCATTGAATAATGATTTTTTGGGTAAGTGAATGGATTACATCTTGTGCTTTCAGAATATATAAGCCGGAAGGTAAATCTATTAGTAATATACTTGCTTTGCTGTTAGGTTCAAGCCGATTTAATCTGAATGAACGAATATGCCTACCTTGAACATCAAACATCATGAGTTCAACTCCATTTGTGGCATCATTTGCTTCAATCATAATAGCATTCCCAAGAGGTAAAATTGTGGGATATATTTTTAACCAATTATCTGCTAACTTCTCTTTAAATTGAACGTACTCTGCTTCTCGGTTAAACGATTGCTCATCATCTGTTTTAGCAGCAATGACTATTATATTGCTTACACACGGATTTATTTCGGCAACAAAGTCAGTACCTGATGAAAACCCATTATTTAGTTCAATATAGGTTCCAGCTTGGTAGCGAATAGAATTGCCCTCAATAATGTTTTGAGTTGAAGTAATCGAATTTTTTACTGAGTACGTTTCAGAGTTGCTCTTATTACCTAATAAAGTCAAGTCAGGCTTACAATAATTCATTCTTACCGTAGCGCTGTTAGTTTGGCTGCCGGAGCGGAGATAATTAAAAACCGAGCCATTCTTTATACTTTGAAAATCTTCAAAATAAGAAGGTCCGTTGGAGCAATGTGTTTCGTTGCCGATTAGATAAATACCGGCTGCTTTTTTGTTACTCATTATCAGAGGAGAGCCGCGCCCCAATAAGTTAGGTTCTCCGCTATTCCATTTAGCTATTTTTACCACAGGTGGCAGTCCTAAGCTCTCGAAATAATTATCATTACATTCTATGCCTAAGCCCGGGGAGGTATATGTGCTTGCGCTAACTATACCTTTTTTAATAGTGGGGTCATAAGTTGGATAAATACAACTTATATCGGTATAGGGCGTAGCAATGTCCCAACCTAAATAAGTCAACTCTGCAAGGTCGGGAGCGTTAGCCAATTCCAATAATGCAACCCGTCCATCAATGGCAAGTATGGTTGCACCATTAGAGGTAACAGGGGATAATGTACTACCGCTACATGAAGCATAATCTTCGTTCCAAGTAAACGTTGCATTGGCAATACTGTATGATGGATTAGAGCAGCCATTAGTTAAAAACTGCGATGTTGTAATAAATAAAAGCCGCCCATCATTATTGGTGTTATTAATTAAAAAACCCGAGAAATCATTACTTACTCCGGGCACATGTACCCTTGCTACAGCAAATCGCAAATCGCCATAAGTACTACTACATGCTGCTTTTGAAGCTAATCCGCCTGCCATAAATGTTATTTCATTTGTAAACTTTACAACATCGGTTGAACACTGTACAGCCACGCGATATGTATATGTTCCTTGGCTGTTTATATTATAATCGGTAAATATATTTGAGGGGAGGCTGTAAACTGTAACCCAGCTACCGTTATTTAATTTTCGTTCCCAACGTTGAATATCTCCTTGGTAGTTTGACACAACCATCATGCCTGTTTGTCCCGGTGTACAAATAATCTCACTACCGGACGTTGAAAGAGTTCCAGGTATTGTTGTGTTGCAGCTTTGAGAATATATATTTAGACCAAAGACCAAAGCTATCAATAATGAACCAAACCATTTCATTGTCTTTCCAATTTATTGTTCAGTAAATTTATTTCCTTCTGTTGCTTCATCACATACAGCGTCAGCTCCTCCACTTTCTGCAACAGCAGCCTGTTCATTTCTCCTAAGCTCACACCGCTTTCCTGCACTTCTTTTTCACTTGGTATTTCAGGCAGGTGCTTGTGCTGCTTAATAAATGTTTCAACTTCTTCAAGGCTCAGCAGTTTGTAATCATCGGCAAATACATGGTCTGCCCAACTGCTTGTTTGCACCACTACCCGTTTTGCCACTATATCGCCATCTACGCCTAACTGATAGCTCGCCCATGTTCCTGTGGGTGCTTGGTTGCCTATTCTTACTTTGCCTTCTATTTTTAAAACATTATTCGCTCCACCGCCATGCCCGGGTTTTATGAGCAGGTTGTTGGTGCCGTAATCATCGGCTATCAGGTGGCGGATACCGCTTGTGCTGCTAAAGCGTATCTGGTTGTTCCAGCCGCTGGTTGCCTGTTGGTTGTATATATCTATGCCCACGCCATCGCCCCGCACAAACAGAGCGCCTGTATAGTTGCTCCGGTTGGGGTTGGCTACATCAGCTCCCACTTCTGCTTTCCCTTTTATGCGCACCACTGCTGCTGCATTGCCGCCATTGCCCGGAGCGAGCAAAAGGTCGTTTTTGCCATTAGTGTAATCATCGGCTATTACATGCCTTATGGCATTATTGCCTGCCAAAAATCTTAGCTGGTTTGCCCAGCCTGTGCTGCCGGGGGCTACTATATCTAAATTAGTAGTGCTGCTGCTGCCCAATGCAGATTTTAAGGTGAGCGTGCTTTCGTTAAATGCCGGTGTGCTGCCTATGCTTGCCCTGCCGTTCTCCGTTACCACAAAGCGGGTGGCTCCTGCTGCTGTTTGCCCGTGGTAGAGCCAGCCGTGTATGCCCCAGCTATCCATTTTGGCATCTACTATGGCATTAGTGCTGCTTGTGTTTATGCCTAAAGAGCCTTCGTCTCTTAATGTGAGTGTTTGGTAATTGGTGGAGTTGTAGGCTACTAATGCGGCTTGGTTGCTCACGCTGTTTTTTATGTGCAGCGGTGCCGCAGGGCTTGCCGTGCCTATGCCTACATTGCCGTCTTTATTCACCATTAGGTAAGTGGCACTTTCTGCGCTGTTGGTTATCTGCAAAGGGTTTTTGGTACTGCTGTTGGGGCGCACATATAGTGTTGCTGCCGGAGAAAATGTGCCTATGCCTACATTGCCTGTATTCTTTACTATAAAATCGTAGAGCGTAACTTGGGTATAATTAAAAAGTGTACCCTGTGTGGTTTCTGTTTTTACTATAAAGTTATCGCCTAAAGTGCCTCCTCCCAAGCACAGCGCATTAAAACCTCCGTATTGCGTTACCCGCAGGGCTGCTGCATTGGCAGAGCCGCAAGCGCCATAAATATCTACATTGGCTTGGGGCGTAGCACTGTTTACGCCTATAAAAGTACCGCTTTGGTAAACAGAGGAATTATCTACCGTATTTGTGCCCGTAAACTTGGGCAGGTAGCCTGCCGTGCCGCTTCCGCTAATGCCTTGCGCCTTTGCCCCAAACATAAGCGCCATTAAACTAATTGCTAAAATGGTGGTCTTTGCAGGTCTGCTCCCCCTCCCCCGAGATTTTGTAAAACTGAAATGGTTTTTCATAACAAAAGTTTTAAAGTGAATGGATGTTCAATATTAAATCTTTTTTTATGTTAGTTTAAAATATTTAACAAAAGGAATTGAAAAAATTACATTTTGGTATATGTTGTGTTTTGCAGTAGTGCAAAAACTCTGTGATACTTACAAAATAGTTTTGCTATTCGACACGTTCCAGCATCATCAGAGCATATTTTGTGAAATTGGCTCACAGCTATTTTCTTTTGGCATGCTTTAGCAAACTGCTTTTACAATAAATTGACAATTCTAAGCGTGTTTTATTATGGATAAATTTGTCCTAAATAAAAATATCGTTTAATCTTGCCTCCCATAAAGGAAGAAAGGAATATGTTTTCTAAATCTTGTGAGTACGCACTTAAAGCTGTTATCTACATCGCCACGCAATCGCTGGAAGGCAGGCGTGTAAAAATTGCCGATGTGGCAGATAGCTCCAATACACCACAAGCATTTATTGCCAAAATATTGAGAACACTTACTAAATCAGGGATTGTGAGTTCACTAAAAGGTCCTTACGGTGGCTTTGAAATTGATCTACAAAAAATGAAGGAATTGAAAATTGGTGAAGTAGTTTTTGCCATTGATGGTGATGCGGTTTATACAAGTTGCTCAATGGGTTTAAAAGAATGTAATGATGCGGATCCATGCCCCATGCATCATAAATTTGTAAAGGTGCGCACAGAGTTAAAAAGCATGTTGGAAACCACAACAGTGTATGATTTGGCACAAAAACTAAAATCGGGTAAAGCAACTATTTTAAGATAAAAAGTAAAGGAATTGGAGATGTAAAAATGTTAGCAAAAGGGTATTTAATTATTATTGCATCGTTTGTTTGGATTGGTTTCTTAGGTGGAATCAGTTTCTTGGAATCGTGGCTCAAGTTTAAAGCTCCGGGCATCACTATTCCATTGGGTTTAGGTATCGGCAGATTGGTGTTTAGCGCATTAAATAAAATAGAATGGGTTTTAGCTGCAATCATAGTTTTAAACCTTGCTTTTCGTAGTGAACCATTATTAAAAGCAGGCAGCATTGCATTTTTTGTTCCTGTAGTTTTATTGGTTATTCAAACTATTTGGCTGCTACCGGCAATGGATGCCAGAGCACAATTAGTGGTTGCTGGAAAAGAAATGCCGCCTTCGCACCTGCATATTTGGTTTGTGGGCATGGAAACAATTAAAGTAGCAAGTTTATTTACATTTGGTCTTTTACTATTAAAACAGACAAACAAATGAGTACAGAAAAACTAATTAAAGACATTGAAGAAAAGTATCAGCACTTAGGCGAAAATCCTGAAACATACCTTAAAGGATTGCTACAAGCAAAACCTATTACTTATTGGGATTACATTCAAGTTGATACTTTATTGACTCTACAAAAAACACGTACCGATTTTAAAGATGAAACCATTTTTGTAATGTATCATCAAGTTACTGAATTAGTACTAAACATGATGGTTCACGAAATTAAACAATTGGTTTTTGAAGATTTATCGGAAGAAATTTGGATAGATAAATTGAACCGATTGAACCGCTATACTGCCATGCTCATTACTTCTTTCGATGTAATGCGCTCGGGAATGAATTATGACGATTACAATACTTTCAGAAGCACTTTAGCTCCGGCAAGCGGTTTTCAATCAGCCACTTTTAGATACATTGAAATTTATTGCACACGTTTAGAGAACTTAATAAACGAAGCAGGAGTGGAGCGTTTAGGAGCAAACCCTTCAGTAGAAGAATTGTTTGAAAACATTTATTGGAAAGATGCCGGAACCAATCGCCAAACCGGAAATAAATCACTTACACTTCGCTTGTTTGAAGAAAAATATTTAGATAGTTTTATCGCTCTTGCGCACAAAGTAAAAGGCAATACTTTAGAAGAAAAAGCAAAGAAATTTAAGAATCCTTCAGATGCGTTCATCAAAAAGCTAAAAGAGTTTGATGATATGTATAATGTGAAATGGCCTTTGGTGCACTTAGAAACTGCGCAGCATTATTTAGATAGCAAAGGCGAAACCAAAGCAGCTACCGGAGGCAGCGAATGGAAAAAATATTTACATCCTAAATTTCAACAACGAAAGTTTTTCCCCGAATTATGGAGTGGCGAAGAACTTGAAAAATGGGGTGCAGAGTAACTAAATAACAATAAAAATGGATAGAGATAATTTTGCAAAAGCACAAGGGCACTGGATACTCGCCCGAATGGGTAAAAGAGTACTGCGCCCCGGAGGTAAAGAGCTTACACAAAAGCTCATCTCAGGGCTTCAAATTTCTTCGGCTGATAATGTGGTGGAGTTTGCTCCAGGCTTGGGATATACGGCAGCTTTGGCATTAACCAAGCAACCCAAAACCTATGTAGGTGTTGATGCTGATGAAGATGCAGTTGCACTGCTATCGCAAAAGGTAAAAGGTGAAAATGTACAGTTTGTTTTGGCAAATGCCGCAGGCACAAAATTGGCTGATAGTTCAAAAAATAAAGTTTATGGCGAAGCAATGCTTACCATGCACGCAGATAAACGCAAGTCTGAAATTATTCAGGAAGCGCACCGTATTTTAAAGAAAGGAGGATTATATGCTATTCACGAAATGGGATTAGTAGAAGTTGATGAAGAGCTCAAAAACAAAATTCAAAAAGACTTGGCTTTC
Source organism: Bacteroidetes bacterium 37-13 (assembly GCA_001897535.1). Taxonomy (GTDB): domain Bacteria; phylum Bacteroidota; class Bacteroidia; order Chitinophagales; family LD1; genus UBA7692. The sequence goes on from MKTC01000031.1 coordinate 10,924, forward strand.
TCAATAAAAGTAAATGCACGTCCACTTACCGTAAATGAATGGAAAACGCTCTTGGAACAAGAAGGATTTACCGTAAAACAAGTTTATACAAACGAAATGCTTCTCTTAGAAACAAAGCGTATAATTGATGATGAAGGATTTTTTAGAACATTAAAAATTGGTTTTAATATTCTTCGATTTGGAGCAGCCAGAAAACGAATATTTGAGATGCGTGAAATTTTTCAAAAATACCAACAGCACATTAACGCAGTAGCCATTATTGCCGAAAAAAATTAAAAAATAAAATAAACAATCATGAATATTACAAAAGACACCAACATTGGAGATTTAGTAGCACAGAACTACAAAACCGCTTCTGTTTTTAAGCAAAACGGAATTGATTTTTGCTGTAACGGAAACCGCTCTATTGGCGATGCATGTACCAATAAAAACATTGATACAGACAAGGTGCTAAGCGAACTTGCAGAAGTTTCAAAACAAGCATCTGGAGCAAATATTGATTATGCTTCTTGGCCATTAGATTTGCTTGCAGATTATATTGAAAAAAAGCATCACCGCTACGTAGAATCTAAAGCAAGTGAAATAAAACCTTTCTTGGCTAAAATAGCTAATGTACATGGAGGTCGCCACCCGGAATTGTTAGAAGTTGAACAACTTTTTAATGAATCGGTAGGAGAATTGGCAATGCACATGAAAAGAGAAGAATTGGTACTTTTTCCATATATCAGAAAGATGGTAACGGCAGCAAATTCAGGCACTTCGGTTCAAGCACCGTTTGGAACAGTGCAAAATCCAATTCAAAATATGATGCACGAACACGATACCGAAGGTGAACGATTTCGTAAAATTTCAAAATTAACTAACGATTATACCACTCCTGCTGATGGTTGTAATACATATAAAGTTACATTTGCCATGCTAAAAGAATTTGAAGATGATTTACATTTACATATTCATTTGGAAAACAATATTCTGTTCCCTAAATCAATAGAATTGGAAGAGAAACTAAACGCAGTAACACAATAAAAAATATAAACTCTTTTAATAAAAACTAAACAATCAATTAAAAACTAAAAACAAGTAAAAATGAAAAAGACACTTTTAGCATTTGCAAGCGTAGCATTGTTACTTTCTTCTTGTAACAACAGCGCAACTACCGAAAACACAGAAGCTACAGCAACAGAAACACCTGCTGCAACAGAAACACCTGCCGCAACTGAAGCTCCTGCTGACGCAAATACAGCAGTAGTTACACTTAATGGCGGAGACGACATGAAATACGACCTAACTGAAATTAAAGTAAAAGCAGGACAAACTGTAAAATTAACACTTCACCATACAGGAAAAGCGCCTGTGGCTGCAATGGGACACAATTTCGTATTGTTGGCTCAAGGTACCGATTTAGCAAAATTTGCTACTGCCGCAGTTGCAGCAAAAGACAACGATTATATTCCTGCTGATTTAGCAAGCTCAGTAATTGCGCACACTAAAACTATTGGTGGTGGCGAAACTACAGAAGTTGAATTTCCGGCACCAGCTGCAGGAACTTACGATTTCTTATGCTCTTTCCCTGGTCACTCAGCAATGATGAAAGGTAAATTTATTGTTGAATAATTTTTTCGATAAATACTTTTCTCTTTTGTAAGGGAGATTAAAAAAGGACAACGTTTTTAGAAGGTCAATTAGCAAATGCTGATTGACCTTTATTTTTTGTGGAAACTGAGAAAATACTATCTACAAATTGCTTTTTATCGCTGCAAAAATTTGCTCTAAACCAATATGCGGCAAAACAGAAAAGTTACCTGTATTTATTGCAGCGTTGATGTATGCTAAGCGCTCTTTGGTGAGTGGATGAGTGCGTAAAAATGCAGGTGTGGTTTTTGTTTGCCCGGCTTCGCCATTTTGCAAATGCAGTAATAAGCTTTCCATTCCGGTTGGGTTAAAATGCAGTTGGCGCATTTCCTCCAGCGCTTTGGTATCTGCCTCTCGTTCATTTTCTCTTGAAAAATGCAAATTGCTTATAGTATTTCCACTTGTGGCTAAAATGGTTGCGATGCTGTTGGCATCAAAAAATAAAATGGAAATAAAAAGCGAAGCAGAAGTGCCTTTTAATACAGCACGTGTGGCATGTCTATATTTTATATGCGCATATTCATGAAGGAGCAAAGCTGCTAATTCATCAGAGGTTTCGAGTTTTTTTAGCAAGCCGCTAAACACTATTATTTCACCACCCGGAAGTGAAAAAGCATTCAGGTTTGAGCTTTCTACTACGGTAATATTTACCGGTGTTTTTTCTTTAATTTTTAGTGAATCGAAAAAGGTATTTAAGAGCTGGCTTTGGATTTCGTTTACCTCATATTCCGAAAGAAAATTTTGCTTTACTGCTATGCTTAATTCTTTTTCAACTTTTGGTGGAATAATTGAAATTGTTTTATCAATAATTAAAGGCAGTGCTATTAAATAAATGGTGATTACCAGCGCCACAAGTACTACAACTAATAGCATTATTCCTGTTGCGCCCATTTTTTTTATTTGAGAATAAAAAGATGGCTTTAGTTTTTTATTTGGATAGGCAGTATTGAAATATTCTTTAAAGTCTTTGCCTGAAACTTCAATAGTTTGTTGCGGATAACTTCCAAAACTTAGCGTAAAAATAGAATTGGCTTTTTCTTCTAAATTACTAACAAATTCAATCTGCCATTCAATTACTTTTTGTTCGCCATTTTCTTCCAATTCAATGCGAATAAAACTGTCGAATAGCTGAATGGTTGTAGGATAAACTTTACTCGTTTTTCCATCAAAATATTTACCGGAGAAATTCATTGTAGGTTGCAAAGAAAGGAAATTCAGATATTGGTTGTGAGTTGCTTTTAGTTGTTAGAATTTTTTATTTACTTTAAAACAGACTAAGACCAATATTGATGAACGTTGCTAAATACCTGATTCTGCTATTATCAACATGTTTAATTCTAGTGCAGGCCGATTGTAATAAATCAAATGATACTAACCATACACTAAGTTGTAGCCCTATTAAACAGCAAACTGCTTATGTAACAGTACGTGCTCCGCTGCCCAACACAACTTATGGCAATCAAGTCTTTAGTGAAAATTATTGTGTTGAGTTTCAGACAGGGCCTCAAGGAGAGATACCAATAATAACTGCACTGAATAATGATTGGTTTATTTGGATAACAGTAAAAGATGGAGAGAATTGTACTTATCCATTTTTATTTGAGAGAAGATTTTGTCCAAGGGTGGTGAAGTCATAATGACTCCAATTTTAGGAAATGATATGTTTAATGATTGGATATACGGAAGCCCAAATGAGAATTGGTATGGTTTTAAAGTAGGGATTTCAGTAAATAGAGATTTGATATTTTCTATTACCGCTGCAACAAATTGTAGCTATTGTACTGTTGGTGACTTGGAATTAAAACGATGGCAGTTTCAGACAGCACGCGCTTTTGATAAAAACATTGTAAACCTAACTGCAACCTCCTATGATGCTACATTTCACATCATTAATAATTTATCTCCACATAATGTTTCATCGGCATTATGCAATACTTATTTGTGTAACTAAAACTTGATCATAATGAAATATTCAAAATCCCATAAACTTACAATAATTACAATTTTTATTCTATTTCTATCTTGTAAGAAGGGAAATGAAATTATTGCAAGCAATAATTCCATTTGTGAGTGGCAAAGTTAACAATGTCAATATTGAAATTGCTTCAAGAAGCCAAATTTCTTACCTCAATCATTTTGAAACAACAAGAGGATATGTAGGATTTAATATAAATGAAAATATTGGTTGTTCTGGAGACCCTATAAATAATTTTGAAGACTTTATATCTTTAAGTGGATTTACAAGCAACTCCTCTTTATTGGAAGATGATGTAAAATATATTTCTGTAGGAAACTTAATTATTGCTGGCAATAGTGTGCCTATCAATGAAAAAAAGGTATATGAGTGGAAGCCTAATGGAGTTAATTTATCAAACCTATATGGTAATGAGGTGAGTTTCTCAATTGATGGCAATACTAACTTTGGTTATCCTAAAACAGAAATTAGTATGTATATTCCTAAGTTATTGAATATTCAATATGCAAACTCTACCATAGATAGTTATTTGGAAATTTCACGTATTGGAAATTTTCAAATCAATTGGGATAGTGATAGTAAAAATGAGAATGGAGTCTTGATTTTACTTCGACCGACTAGCTATCTTAGTAATGGAGTTCCCAATCCTGATAAGCCAGTTATTAACTCACCACAGAATGTAATACTTGCAATAGATGATGGTAATTATATTTTTAAGCAATCTGATTTTACAGGTTTTCCAAACGAAGTGCATTTACAAGTTTTAATTATGAGAGGAAACATCGCCATCGCCAACATTGATGGCTGCAAAACCAAATTCATGGTATATGAAGTTAATTTTCTTACTTGCTTGGGTTTAAAAAATTAGTTATAGAAGGGTATTCTTTGTTCAGTTTTTTTTGGAAAGATAGTATTTGCATTTTGTATCCTAACTCCCCAAAAAAACATATTAAAAAGAAACATCCAAACAAGAAAAATTCCTTAGGATATTTGGTTTTTTCAAAAAACGCTTATCATTGCAGCACGTTAATCGTTCAAGAAAGAGACACCCGCTCCAAACTCTACTAATATTTAATGTATAAAACGCTCACAAACTAAGAGCCTAATTTCAGATTGATTTTTAATGCAATTTCCAAACTTAATTTATAGTTAATGCACAACCTTCAGCAGTTGAATGAAATGATTTTGCCCGAATTACACGAAGTGGCAGAGAAACTAAACATCAGCAATTTTTCATCTTTAGGAAAAGAAGAACTAATTCAAAAAATAATTACTTCGCAAGAAAGTGCAAAGCCGGAAGATGCTTCGGTACAAGAAAAGCCTAAGCGACCACGAGTTCGTAAAGTAACGAAAAAAGAAGTGGTAGAAGAAGGCGAAGCTGAAGCTGAAGCTACTGAAACGCCTGAAGCAGAACCAGTTCAACAAACATTGAATTTAGATGCGCCACAAGTAGAAGAAATAAAAGAACCAAAGCCAGAAAGAACCGAAGCAGCGCCAAGCAGAAGAAGAGAAGACCGCAGAGAAGTGAAACATACAGTAAGCGAAGTGAAGCGCAACGAAGAAGCAGGAGCAGAAAAGCAAGAAGAAAAAGCGGTAGAAAATACTGCTGAAAATGCACCTGAACAACAACAAGGCGAAAATGAACAACGCCAACATAAACACGAAAAATTTCAACAACGACCTAAGCAAGAATTTCGCCCGATTTTTAGCGTAGAAGCAGATGCTGTAATTGAAGGCGAAGGTGTATTGGAAATGATGCCCGATGGCTACGGTTTTTTGCGCAGCAGCGATTATCAATATTTAAGTTCTCCTGATGATATTTATGTATCGCCTTCGCAAGTAAAATTGTTTGGGTTAAGAACAGGAGATACCGTACACGGCACCGTTCGCCCACCAAAAGAAGGAGAGAAGTATTTTGCACTTTTAAAAGTGGATTTGCTCAACGGAAAATCTCCTGGAGAAGTGCGCGACCGCGTTCAGTTCGATTTTCTTACACCACTTTTTCCACAAGAGCGTTTTAGACTTTCTGATAGAAACAGCAACAACATGACATTGCGCATGATTGATTTGTTTTCGCCAATAGGAAAAGGGCAGCGCGGTATGATTGTGGCGCAACCCAAAACCGGTAAAACAACTATTTTAAAAGAAATAGCAAACGGTATTGCGGCAAACCATCCGGAAGCTTATTTGATTGTTTTGCTTATTGATGAACGCCCGGAAGAGGTTACCGATATGGAGCGCAGTGTACGCGCAGAAGTAGTTGCTTCTACTTTTGATGAACCTGCCGATAAACACGTGAAAATTGCCAACATGGTTTTGCAAAAATCGAAGCGATTGGTGGAGTGCGGACACGATGTGGTAATTGTTTTAGACTCTATTACAAGGCTTGCAAGAGCTTACAACACTGTTGCTCCGGCATCAGGAAAAGTACTTAGCGGTGGTGTGGAGGCAAATGCTTTGCAAAAGCCTAAACAGTTTTTTGGTGCTGCCAGAAAAATTGAAAATGGAGGCTCTCTTACCATTATCGCTACTGCTTTAATTGACACAGGTTCCAGAATGGACGAAGTGATTTTTGAAGAATTTAAAGGAACGGGAAATATGGAATTACAGTTAGATAGAAGACTTGCCAATAAACGTATTTATCCTGCTATTGATGTGGTTTCTTCAAGTACAAGAAGAGATGATTTATTGCTCGACCGCGATGTAATGCAACGCATGTGGGTACTGCGTAAGCACTTAGGCGATATGAATGCAGAAGAAAGCATGACTTTCTTGCTTCAACAAATGAAGGGAACAAAGAGCAACGAAGAGTTTCTAATTGGAATGAACGGATAATTTCCAGCTCAGAAGCCTTTCGTTCATTTTAATAAAACACTTTGATATCTGCCCGGCTCTAAAGCGATTTTTAGTGATTTAGTACTTTCAGTTTTTAATGATTTTGTTGGTTTGTAAATAACCAAATAATTGCTTGGCTGCAGTTGTAATTGTTTTACATCGCTAAGCACAAATTGTGTTGTTAGTTGTTTTTCTTTTTCTGCAATCACACTCACAGAAAAAGCCTCTAAAGAACTTAATGATAAAGTAGCAAACGCAGGAATGTCAATATTCTTTGTAGCGCTTGCTGCAAGATAAGTTTTAGGCAAAATCGTGTTGGGCAAAGTGGTGGCTTCAGTTTCGTAAACACCTGTGAGATATTGTTTGGTTTCGCCTGTATTTTGCTGTGCTAATATTTTGCCATTGCTGTGCAAAACCAGCGACATATCGCTTGGTGTATTTCCACTTACATTGATGTTGCCCAAAGGCACATCTACTGCAATAATATTATGTTTGCCAACAGTAAGTTCAATATCGTTTTTTCTAACCGGAGGTGTTGAATAAACTACAATATCGTAAGTGCCAACAGGGCTTAAAAACAGCGTATCAGCATTGCCTTTTGCATCTTGCTTATGCACGAAATTATAGAGAATTTTCCCGCTGCTGTGATCTAAAAGCGAGAAAGGAATATTGGTAATGGTTGCGTTGCCGTTTTGGTCTAATAAATTTACTTGTGTGGTGGTGGTATTGAGCGTTTGCTTAATAATTACACCAATTGTATTGCTAAAAGATTGCTCATCGTTGGGCGTGAAAACCGTGCCTAAACAATTGAATTTTTCGGCAATTTGTATGGGTAAATTTATGCCTACAATAAATGGTTTTAAAGCAATTCTTTTTGCTGAAAGTAGCTTGGCTGCTTCACAAGGATTGCCATTGCAATTTTCTTCACCATCAGAAATTAAAATAATGGAATTGAGCGCTTTTTCATCAGTAGGAAAATCGCTTACACATTCAGCAATTGAATAGGTAATCGGTGTCATACCTTTTGGTGAAATTTTGTCTAAAGCAGCTTTAATTTTTGTAGTGTTATTTTGTGCAAACGGCACTAATAATTTTGAATCGGTACAGTTTTTTTGTTCGCGCGAAAACTGAAAACCAAAAGCTCTCACTGCAAATTCAACATGTGGATTTTTTTGTTCTACAGAATCAATTAAACGCACTAAAAGTTTCTTTGCAGTTTCAAAGCGAGTTTCGTTATTCCAGTCTGTTTTCATGCTGCCCGAAACATCTAAAAGAAATAAAACTCGATTCACTTTTGGTGAAAATTTCGGCACGTTTTGTCCTTTGGTTTCAAACAAAAAAAACAACAGAAAAAGTAAAAAATAAATGCTGCGCATCGCCTCTAAAGTATCAATAAAAACACTTTGCTGCTAAATAGTTTACAACTGTTTGTCGCTATCTTGTGCAAAAGCAATTAAAGCATCGCGAACATTTTTTAGCGATTGCGGTTCAATCATTCCAACCTTATCTAAGCGAGTGTGATAAGTTGGGTCTAACTTTTTAGTGTTTAATCCAATAATTGAAATAGACGAAATATTGTTTTGGCTAAATGGAACAGCATCAGTTCCTCCCATATTTAATGCATTAATTTGGCAAGGAAATTTTAGTTTGTCGAATGCAGATTTTATGCCATTCACCAAATTAGAATCGTGCGTTACACCAATCATCGCTTCTTTGTTCACTACCGAAATTTCGTTGGTTAATCTTATCGTGTCAATATTCACCAATTTGCTGTTTTCTGCTTTCAGTTGTTCAAGATTTGCAGCTACATAAGCTTTAGAACCTCTCAGTCCTTTTTCTTCGGAACCAAAGCTAATAAAGCGAATGCGCGTGTGCTTTAAAGGGTTTTGATGAAAGTGTTTTAATAAGTGAAATGAAATAGAAATGCCACTTAAATTATCGGCAGCACCATCAACCACACGCTTGGAATGGAAAGTGAAATATACTAATTGCAGTGGGCTAAGCAACACGAAAAACCAATTTAATGGTGCGAATAAATTTTTGCTGAAGGCCAATAAAAAGAAGACTTCTAAAGTAGAATAAACAGCAAAAAGCACAATTAAAATTCCGCAAATAAAAGTGAGATAACCGCCTAATTGTTTCAGCCAAAACCACCATTGACATTCTTCTGTCGAATCAATGTGTCCGGAAAAAATAATTGTTTGTTTAGCTTCTTCTTTTGGTTCAATTGTTGCAGTAACATTGCTCGATTTTAGTAATGGAAAAAATGAATCTAATAATGTTCCATTTCGCATTAAATCATTGATGGTAATTACTGCATTCACTAATGCTAAAATCCAAGCTATAATTGGATTCCAGAAGAAAAGTGCCACACTAAGCCAATAAAGTGCTGCATAAATTTTCATCTTACGAAATTTTGCTGTAAGCGGAGCTTCAAATTCTTGTTGCTTTACGTTTGAGGCAAACTTTTCTAACTCATTTTTTACAAATAATTGCGCCCCGGCTTCAGCTTTGCTGCCTGCTAAGCGAGGTCCAAATTGTTTTACTATTTCTGCAATAAAATCTATCACGGTTTATATTTTTGAATGGTGTTGTAAATTATTTCCAAACCAATTCCGAAAAGCATCCAGAATGGTGTATATGCAAGGTTAATATAGCCATGAACGGCATACGGACTGTGATATTCCCAAGGGCATTTTCCGGTGAGCATATCTAAAAGCCAACCGGTAATATATTCAACTATAAAAATGCCAATAGGATAAAAAAACAGCCTGATGAAAAAATTAAATTTGCGAAAATATGGCATGAGCCAATCCAAAAAAAATGCAGCACTTCCATAAATGGGAAACATCCAGACATACGAATGTCCGCTTAGCCCCCAATCTGGAATTCCGCCATCGCTGTAGGCAAAATACAGATTGTAAAAAGCGGTGAAGAAAATTTCTATGCACACACCTGTTACGCCAAACAGAAAAAAACCAAAAATCTTTTTGGGAATGAATATTTTATCCATTCCGTAAACTTATCATTTTGTTTAAAATTGAAACCTAAATTCGCAGAGGAAATTTTATTTGTGCCACACTTTCTTTCAAAAATTACAAAAAGCATATAAAGGCATACAAAAAATTTAAACAAAGTTCGGCATCACAGCACAAAGGCTATCTTTGAGGCGTTTAAAAATAATTCATGAACATTAAGCAGATTATACTTGTTAGTGTGGCGGTGGTAGCACTTATTGGTTTTTTCCTTTTTGGGAAAACAAAAAGTACTAAAAAAAATGTTGAAGCTAAAGCTCCTGCATCGCAAGAAGAGGTTTTTGATATTCAACAATATCTAAAACTAGCCAAACAAAATTTAAAATCTAAAGACACTTTGACTTTAATTGAAAATGCAGAAAACGCTTTTAAAGTTGCATCCGAAAGCACAGCAAAACAAGCAGCAGCAGAAAACTTGGCTGCGTTGCTAGTTTCAGCCGGAGATCCACTTAGCAGCGCTTATTATTACAATGAAGCTGCTAAACTTGGTAATTCAGCTGCGCTTTGGCATGGTTCCGGAGAAAACTTTTTAGCACTTGCACATAGTATTTCTGCTCCTACAACCCAAAGCTATTTATTTGATGCTGCTATCAACGCTTTTCAAAAAGCAGCAGATGCAGAGCCAAATAATTTAAACCATAAAGTGAAATTAGGCGCAGCGTATGTGGAACAAGGAACAAACCCAATGCAAGGTGTAACCATGCTTTTAGACGTTGCCAAGCAAGATTCAACCAATATTGATGCGCAATTTACACTCGGAAAATTTAGTATGGTGAGCGGTCAATTTGAAAAAGCTATCAATAGATTGGAAAAAGTATTACATTCGCAGCCCCAAAATTCCGAAGCGCTTTTCTTAATTGCGGAAGCGTATAGGAATATGGGAAACATTTCTAAGGCAGTGGAATATTTTGAAAAGTGTAAGCAGCAGATTGATAATGAAGCTATACGGATTGAAATAGATCGCTACATAGAAGAGACTAAAAATATTAAATAATAAATTTTTTTAACTTAAACAAAGCGAATTATGCCTTGCGGAAAAAAACGTAAACGTCACAAAATTGCTACACACAAGCGTAAAAAGCGCTTGCGCAAGAACCGTCATAAGAAGAAGTAATACGTTGTAATTACTAATTTATTTAGCCTATTTAAGTTGGTAATTACAATGTACTTCATCCTGCCTTATTGTTATTTCCTGTAATTGATTTCGCACTATTGCGAGTATTGATAACCGGAGGTGTTTGCAATCTTATTTGGTTTTACATGCAAAAAGTATCTAATTTTTTGCATGTAAATACTTTGTGTATGTAAGTGTTGCATCTCCCAAACGTGATAATTTGTGAATAAAGAACTTATTGTAAGTACCTCACCAGAAGGTACTGATGTTGCTATATTAGAAGATAAGCAACTGATAGAGCTTCACCAAGAACGCCTGACAAACAGGTTTAATGTTGGAGATATTTATTTGGGCAAAATTAAAAAAGTTATGCCCGGGCTAAATGCTGCTTTTATTGATGTGGGCTACGAAAAAGATGCCTTTATTCATTACACAGATTTAAGTCCAACCATTCGTTCCTTAATGAAATTTACGGCTCACACCATTGCCGGTTCTCACGATGGAACGCTAAATAATTTTTCAATAGAACCTGAAATTCAAAAAACAGGAAACGTAAAAGAAGTTTTGCCTGGGAAAAATTATTTGCTGGTTCAAATTTTAAAAGAACCAATTTCTACCAAAGGTCCACGCTTAACTTGCGAAATTTCTATTGCCGGAAGATATTTGGTGCTTACGCCATTTAACGATGTGGTAGGCGTTTCAAAAAAGATTGACAGCAATGACGAACGCAAGCGCCTGAAAGGAATTGTGGAAGCTATGAAGCCTAAAAACTTTGGCGTAATTATTAGAACACAAGCAGAAGGAAAACAAACCATTGCCATTCAAGAAGATTTGAAAATGCTGATTGAAAAATGGAAGGAAATGGTGAACAATTTGCGTGGTGCGCAGCCAGTAAAGAAAGTGCTGAGCGAAGTGGATAAAACCACAGGGATTTTACGCGATTTGCTTAATCCTGATTTCAACAAAGTGGTAACCGATAGTTCAAGCCTTTCTACAGAACTTGAAGAATATATTGAACGCATCGCTCCCGAAAGAAAAAATATTGTTTCCTATTACAATGGCAAGCAGCCTATTTTCGACCATTTCGGCATTACAAAGCAAATTAAAAGTTCGTTTGGCAGAACCGTAAATATGCCAAACGGCAGCTATTTAATTATTGAAAAAACCGAAGCCCTGCACGTAATTGATGTAAATAGCGGCAACAGAAGTATTGGCGAAGGAAACCAAGAAACAAATGCGCTAAATACCAATATTGAAGCAGCAAAAGAGATTGCACGCCAACTGCGATTGCGCGATATGGGAGGAATAATTGTGATTGATTTTATTGACATGAAAACCTCCGAAAACAAACAGGAACTTTATCAGGCAATGCGCGATTTTATGGGCGGAGACCGAGCCACGCATACGATTCTGCCACTTTCGCGCTTCAACATTATGCAAATAACGCGCGAAAGAGTGCGTCCCGAAATAAACATCAGCACTACCGAGGTTTGCCCTACTTGCGCAGGCACAGGCGCTATTCAATCTTCGCTATTGCTTTTAGATGAAATTGAAGCAAACCTTCAAGTAATTGTGGAGACACATAATGCTTTAAAACTCTATGTTCATCCAATAGTTGAAGCCTATTTAAAGAAAGGTTTCCCTTCCATAAGAATGAAATGGTGGTGGAAATATCGTGTTTACGTGAAAATATACAGCAACGAATCGCTGGCGTTTATGAATTATCAGTTTTTTGATGAAAACGATGATGAAGTAAAAACAGATTGAGCCTTTTGCCAAATTGTCGCAATTTCTTAAAGTAAACTGTCAAGTAGCCTTTGGTAACTGCCAAAAACTGTATTTTTTAAAATTGGCACACAATTCGATAACAACAAGACAAAATTTTATTGTTTAACTAAAAAAACATCATAAGTTATGGCAAGCGTAAAAGTAAAGCCTTTACAAGACAGAGTGCTGGTGAAACCGGCAGATGCAGAAACAAAAACAGCAGGTGGAATTATTATACCTGATAGTGCAAAAGAAAAACCTCAACGCGGAACAGTAGTAGCAGCAGGTCCGGGAAAAAAAGATGAGCCAACTTCAGTAAAAGCAGGCGACACTATTCTTTACGGAAAATACAGCGGTACCGAAATCCAAATTGATGGAGAAGATTATTTAATCATGCGCGAAAGCGACATTTTTGCTATTCTATAAATAGCAATTTTAAATCCGCTAACACACATAAATTTTCAATCAAAAGAATTTTAAATTTTAAATTAAAAAAGAAATGGCAAAGAACATTTTATTTGAAAAAGACGCTCGCGATAAGCTAAAAACTGGCGTTGATAAATTGGCAAATACCGTAAAAGTTACGTTAGGTCCTAAAGGTCGCAATGTGGTAATTGACAAAAAATTTGGCGCACCACAAATTACTAAAGATGGTGTAACCGTAGCAAAAGAAATTGAATTAGAAGATGCGGTTGAAAACATGGGCGCACAAATGACTAAAGAAGTAGCTTCAAAAACTGCTGATTTAGCTGGTGATGGCACAACTACTGCAACCGTTTTGGCACAAGCAATTGTGGGTCCGGGTTTAAAAACTTTGGCAAGTGGTGCAAACCCAATGGATTTAAAACGCGGTATTGATAAAGCCGTGAAAGTAGTGGTAGATAACTTAAAATCTATTAGCGAAAACGTAGGAAAAGACAATAAAAAAATTGAACAAGTAGCTACAATTTCTGCTAATAACGATAGCGAAATCGGAAAAATGATTGCCGATGCCATGCAAAAAGTTACTACCGAAGGCGTAATCACTGTTGAAGAAGCAAAAACAACTTCTACTTATGTTGATGTAGTAGAAGGTATGCAGTTCGACAGAGGTTATCTTTCTCCATATTTTGTTACCAATGCAGAAGCAATGGAAGCAGAATTAGAACAACCATATATTCTTATTTACGATAAAAAAATTAGCAACATGCGCGAGTTGTTGCCAATATTAGAAAAAACAGCACAAGCAGGTCGTCCGTTGTTAATTATAGCTGAAGAAGTAGAAGGCGAAGCTTTAGCAACTTTAGTAGTGAATAAATTACGTGGTACTTTACGTGTAGCTGCAGTAAAAGCTCCGGGTTTTGGCGATCGCAGAAAAGAAATGTTGAAAGACATTGCAATTCTTACAGGCGGTATTGCCATTAGCGAAGAGCAAGGCTACAAATTAGAAAATGCTGACCTTTCTTACTTAGGTCAAGCAGAAAAAATTAGTGTAGATAAAGACAACACCACTATCGTGAACGGTAAAGGCGATAAAGACCAAATTACTGCCCGCGTAAACGAAATTAAAGCACAAGTAGAAAAAGCAACTTCTGATTATGACAAAGAAAAATTGCAAGAGCGCTTGGCTAAATTAAGCGGAGGTGTTGCAGTAATTTATGTTGGTGCACCAACCGAAGTTGAAATGAAAGAGAAAAAAGACAGAGTAGATGATGCTTTACACGCAACACGCGCTGCTGTTGAAGAAGGTATCGTTCCTGGTGGTGGTGTAGCATACATTCGCGCTACTGCTGCTTTAGATAAATTAAAAGGCGATAACGATGATGAAAACACAGGCATTCAAATTGTGAAACGTGCTATTGAAGAGCCTTTGCGCACCATTGTGGCAAACGCAGGTTTAGAAGGTAGCATCGTAGTTCAAAAAGTGAAAGAAGGCAAAGGAGACTATGGTTACAACGCCCGCACTGATGAATACGAAGATTTGAAAAAAGCAGGTGTAATTGACCCAACCAAAGTGAGCCGTGTAGCTTTAGAAAACGCAGCTTCAATTGCTTCAATGTTGCTTACTACCGAAGCGGTAATTGTTGATAAAAAAGAAGACAAACCAGCTATGCCGGCAATGCCTGATGGTGGTATGGGAGGAATGTACTAATAGTTTTCAAACCAAAAGTTGTTTACCAAAAGCAAGCCTCGTTAGCATTATTGTTAGCGAGGCTTTTTTGATACGAGTATTATTTTTCGGCAAAACAATTTTTTATGCTCTCTTCAAAATCATACTTTAACTCATAAGAGCAAATTACTTTTTCATTACTAATATTTATAAATCTCGCTTTAGCAAAATTAAGTCCATATTTTGATAAACTATCTGATGGGAACGAGATGAATTTTGCAGATAACAATTGTTTTTTTAACTCTAAGGTGGCAGTAGTTTCATCATTGTATATTATCAATACATTCTTTTTATTGGTAAAATACTTTTTAATAAGTTCAATTGATTCTTGAGAACAAGCACCACAAAAGTTGGTAGGTAGAAATAGGAGTTTTTTATTGTTACAATCTATCTTCTTGTTGTGAAGTAGTTTTACTGAGTTAAGACTTCTACTGTCAATTTTAGTATTGCATGAAAACAAGAAGATGATGAATGAGAATATAAATTTAATTTTCATTGTAAATATAAAATGTCATTGTCTTTTTATCGCTATTATACTTTTTCCACATCAAACCATTTTTGTGGAATAAAGGCTTTTCAAACTTGAAATTAGCTGGTGGTTCAATAGTCTTTATAGTTTTAAAGGAGTCGTTTAGCACTAAAATAGAAGTTTTTCTATTCATAAGATTATTAAAAGTACCATCTTCATTTTCTAATTTATATTCATGAAAATAGGTTACATAATAGTTACTATTATATGGGTTTTTAGCAATATTAAAATAAAATGGCTGAGAGTTGTAGTGGTCATAAAGTAGTTGTGTACTTTTTCGCTTTGAATAATTAGCTGGCATAGTTGGAGATGTGGCAAATGGATTTTCAATGAAGAATGACTTTACTAACTTATTATCAAGTGAATATTGGTAGATGGAGTCGACTGGGTTGAATAAATAAATCAGACTATTTCCAGAAAGTATTCTTGAGTATCTTTTTAGCATTCCAAAGTAATGTTTGCCAAAAGCATTGGGGTAAGTAATTTTTAAAATTTCTTCAATGTTCCCCGTGTCATTTATTGCTGCTTCAATAGGGTAATTCGTTAGCTGGAAAGGGTCTTTCATGGTTGTATCATTCAATACTTGCATAAAAATTCTATCGGACTTACTGTAGTAAATAAGAGGAGTTTCAAAGGTGTGCGACATAAGCACCACTGGTTCTTTCTCCCATTCGCATTTCCTTATTTGGTTCACAGTTTTTCCTATTGAGTCAATGTGGAAAACATTGCAAGAGTTTTCAATTAAATAGCTGTTGTTTTTAAATTTCGCAATAAACACAAGGCCTTCTTGTTCATTTATGTTCTTATCAAAATAAATATCTCTTAATTCATTGGTGCCGGTATTTAAAATAAATACTCGGTTGCTATTAGGAAGGCAAAGATATATATCCGAAGAATCTTGATAAACATAGTCAATGTTATAGTAATTAGTAGTATCCATGCTAATCTCTATAGAGTCAGATAACATGGGTGTGATTGTGGGAATGCTTTGTTTTTTTGTTTTCTCATTACAAGAAAAAATAAAAAAGATAAAAAGAATACAAACTCTCATGTTGTATTAGTATTTAAAAGCTCCCTTTTCACAATAGCCTCTATCTTCTATATATTTAAATAAATCCCTATTGGTTATTCGTCCATAATTTATCCATTGCTCCCAAGATTCAATTTCAGGAAAGAAAACTCTTATTTCGTCTAACGTTAAGATACTACTTCCCTTACAACCAATTAAAATTCTGCAATCTTGACCTCTTGGAATACAGCGCAATCCTTTTTGAGGATAGGGACAAGGATACACATCTTTTGTGAAATCAGGCAAGCGTGCCTGTTTATTACGTGCTTTTGGTTAGGCTCTTTAATTGGCTTGTCATCTTTATTACAACTTACCAAGGATAAAAGTACGAGTAGAAATAGGGGAATTTGTTTCCAAAGCATTCTGTTTAGGTTTTCCCCAATTTGCTGATTGTTTTTACGGTATTGCATAGTGATATTTTTCGCATATATATATGTATATATAACCATTGGGTTATTTAAGATATATTAATAAGTGTACGGGTCTGATACAACACTATGTACTCATTATAGTTTAGCTAAAGATCGTTTACAAATTAATCTAGTCAAACTGTTGTTTACTTTTCAAAATCTAAATTCATTTTACAACTCTTGCAAAATATTGAGGTAGATTTAAAAGTAGGAATTCAAATTAAGAAGGGAGATGTGAAAGCATATTGCTATAGATTTCTTTATTGACACTTAGATTAAACCCCAGATTTTGCAGTAAACTCTTTGCTACGATGAAATACTACTTCATATCTGCTTCAACTGCTCAAAAACCATAGTTTATTATGCTTTTATTGCATTTTTACTAACTATTTTGAATTATTTCATCTCGATTAAATTCCTACTGCAAAATCTGGGTTAAAGTATTTCAATTGCTTAATAATGAAAAAAGGTATAACCTTGCTTTCAATCAAAAATTTTAGATTTTTAAACCATGCTTACAAAAGAACAAATAGCTCAGCGCATTGCTAAAGAATTGCGTGATGGATTTTATGTGAATCTTGGTATCGGCATTCCAACTTTAGTTTCTAATTATATTCCAAAAGGCGTAAACGTAGTGCTGCAATCAGAAAATGGCTTATTGGGAATGGGGCCTTTCCCTTATGAAAATGAAGTTGATGCTGATTTAATAAATGCAGGAAAACAAACAATTACCACATTGCCGGGTACTGCATTTTTTGATTCTGCCATGAGCTTTGGTATGATACGTTCGCAAAGAGTAGATTTAACGGTGCTTGGCGCAATGGAAGTAGCACAAAATGGAGATATTGCCAGTTGGAAAATCCCCGGAAAATTAGTGAAAGGCATGGGTGGCGCGATGGATTTGGTGGCTTCTGCCAAAAATATAATTGTAGCCATGATGCAAACCAATCCAAAAGGTGCATCAAAATTACTTTCGGAATGTACACTTCCGCTCACCGGAAAAGGCTGCATACAAAGAGTAGTTACCGAACTCGGTTTTTATGAAATTAAAGATGGTGCTTTTCATTTAATTGAAATTGCTCCGGGAGTTACTGTTGATGAAGTTAAAAGTAAAACTGTAGGCAAACTGACTATCAGCGATTCATTAAAAGAAATGGTGCTGTAGTCTTCCTAAAAATCTACGCATATTCCTAAGTTATAGGAGATTTTAAAAAGATACAGTAACAAACAAAAAAGAATATGAATTACGAGAAAATCTCAGAAAAAATTGAACTTCAGATAGGAACACTTTTTGAAGAACTCAGGTCAGGAATTTCGGCAAGGGAAGACAGCCGAGCCTTTGGTGCGATGATTGAAAACGAATAACAGAAAATTGGGATAATGTCTGTTCCAACTTGGGTTATCAAGCCATTGACATACCGGGCAGAAGGACAATATTTGACTTCGCTTGTAATATTGAAAACAAACTATTTGGCTTTGATGTAAAAACCAAAGACCTTGATTCAACAAGGTATTCTGATGGTGGTGTGTGTGCGGTTGGAAATCTACTCAAGTTTCTAGCTAATGACAAAGGGGTTTTTATGATTGTTGAATTTGGACATGACAAATCAACAACAAAAAACAGCAGTAGGGACATTGAATATATTCGGGTCGCACCTTTTCATTGTCTTCCAGAAAACACCTATCGAATTGAGAACTTGGGGACAGGTCAAGTAAGGCTAAACTACACAATAAATCAAGTTTGGGATGAAATTGAATGGAATAGGTCTTACAGCGATTTTCTCGATATTTTTTGCGATCTTGCGGTAACGCATTACAAGCGAGTAAAAGCAGATGCAGAAAAGCGAATTAAATCAATAGAGCAATTTAAAGATGGCGGATATCAAAACTTTCGATTTGTCAGATAAGGACTTGAAAATTGGCGATGTCTTCACACCAATTAAATGGGGTGAATTTGCTATTGAAAAATTCGACTTATTTAGCAAATGGCTAAAGGGGGCTTCAATCTTTGACCCTACAATGGGAGAAGGAAACCTGCTCGAATCCTTAATTTCTTATGGTTTATCAAAGGGCTTTGCAATTGAAAATCTGCCAACCAACAATCTGTTTGGCAATGAATTAAATACTCATTACTTCAATAAAGCAATAAATAAGTTCAAGGAAAAGTATGATTTAGATATGTCCAAGAACCTCACCAATGAAGATTTACTAAGGCTTAAACCTAAAAAATACGATATCATTTTTGGGAATCCCCCTTGGCAAAATTTTGTAGACTTGCCAGAAAGCTACAAAGAACAAATTAAAAGCTACTTTTTTAAATTTGACTTAGTTGGGAATACCCAAAATCTTTTACTAGGTGGAAGTAGAATTGATATTGCAGCTCTTATCATTCAAATATCAATTAAAGACTTTTTAATTCAGGATGGTGAAGCAATTATATTTATGCCGCTTTCATTGTTTCTAAATGATGGAGCGAATAGATATTTCAGAACATACAGCATCGGAGAAATTAAATACAGTGTGGATACTGTTTTTGATTTCAATGACGAAGATGTGTTTGGTGGTATTGCAACTCGATATGGTCTAAGTCATTTTATTAGAGACAAAAAACCAATTTTTCCAATACCATATTATCGAAATGAAGGCGGAACTTGGAATAATTACATTGCCAAACCAATGTTTCACGACACCGACCCATTGAGCATAATGTCAAATGATGAAGGTGAAAATTTTGACAATATAAAGCCTGTACTAATAAAGAAAGAGTCAAGCCCAAGACAAGGAATTAATACTTGCGGAGCTAATGACGTATATTTCTTTGATAAATTGACTGATGTGAATGAAGATTTGGTTAGTGTTTCTAATAAGATCAGAGACAAAGTCATTTTACCAAAGAAATTTATTTTCCCTCTGATTACATCTAAAGAGTTTAAAGGTGAATTGTCAAATCCATCAAAGTGGGTTTTATTGCCATACAACGGAAACGGTAAACCTTTAGAATGGAAACAAATTCAACAATTCCCTGAACTTTGTTTTTACCTTGAATCAAACAAGAATATTTTACAAGGCAGAAAAGGCGTGATGCTTAATGCTATGCTTAATCGTGGTCATTGGTGGGCTATGTTAGGAGTTGGTGAATACAATTTCTTTCCATACAAGGTAGTGTGGGAAGCATACGGCAAGACAACTTTTAATCCGACAATATTTGAAGGTTATTGGCAAGCAAACCAATCATTGCAGGCATTTATTCCATTGAAGTCATTAGCGGAAGCCGA
Organism: Bacteroidetes bacterium 37-13; assembly: GCA_001897535.1. Lineage (GTDB taxonomy): Bacteria > Bacteroidota > Bacteroidia > Chitinophagales > LD1 > UBA7692. The sequence goes on from MKTC01000031.1 coordinate 30,714, forward strand.
TAGAATTCAGAAGGACTTATCCGACAAACAAATAGAGAACTATCTTCTTTCATTAAAAATGGAAGGAACAATGAATTGGGCTCAGCCAGGAAAAATTAAGAAAATAATAAAATATGAAGAAGAATCCTTGACCTTATTCTAACAATAAAAATACCCTATAACAGGCGTTTGGCTTAATGGTGGGTGCTGTAGTCTTCCTAAAAATCTATGCATATTCCTAAGTGGTCGCTTAGTTCCTTATCAGTATTCCATAGGCTTGTTTTAACTTGCTTGTTTTCAATAAGGTTGCTGCTTAAAACAATATGTTCAACCGTGTCGAAAATTTGTTCTGTAGCATTAGTGAGTGCATAAGTTTTAAAAGTGTTGTTAAGCGTATTTCTTGCTAATGTACTTGGCCATGCTCTACCTGAAAATGTAGTGTTGAAGTCGCCTAAAAAACAAATCTGTTTATTCGGAAAAAGGTTTTTAAAGTCAGAAATGTGCCCTTCTAAATCTTGATTAAAGCGGGGTTGCTTATTGCCGAAAACACCTATAATAGAGCCATAAACAGTAAGCTCTCCATAAGGCGTTTCTAAATCTACACAAACAGTTGTATTGCTATCAAAAGTTGTATGTTGTGCTATTACTTTGTAATGGGTTAAAATGCTAACTCTACATTCCCCGTTTTTGTACTTTATGCCATCAAAGTGGGCTGGCAAAATATTTGTTGAAAGGCAAGTATAATTCGCAAGTTGAATACTTAATTTAGTTTCGGTTAGCACACAGATATCGGCACTTACTTCTGCAAGTTTATCAAGTATTTGAGCATCTTTTCTTTTATCTAAACGCTGCAAATTCCATGTTGCAATTTTCATTTAAAACCTACTTTGGGTGATAAATATTTTCTGCGTGTTTATACCAATAATCTTTGCTTAGCGGCATTGGTTTGGTTTGGTTGTTGGTGTAAAGTTTCATTTGGTCTGTATAATGTTTAGAGCTTGGTTTGTTAGAAGCGCCATAAGGCGAAACGGTGTGAATTTCGGGCCCGTTTTTTGTGAACTTTACTAAGCAGATATAAGATTCTCCAATCCAAGCTCTGAACTTTCCATTTTTGTAAGGTTGCGGATATTTTGCACACCATTGATCCGGTCCGCCACTCACCGGCATTTCTATTCCGCCTCTTTCGTGCACAAACAATTCGCCATACGGCACATTCAATTTGCCAAAATCTCTAATCAACTCTTCTTTTGCTTTTGCAATATGCTTTGCATATAAATCGTGGCGGTATTTAGCATCTTCTAAGCATTTTTTTTCAATTTCGGGATTGCCGGTTTCTTCATATAAACCCCAAAGTGCTTTTAAAAAAAATGAAGCAACTGTATCTTTTGCATTGGTGGTTCTATCCCATTTTTTTATTTCAGAAATTAGGTTAGCAATTTCGGGGTAATCACTTTCGCTCAACTCTAAAAAATCGCCTAAATTCAATTTTCTAAAAGGCATGGAAATGTCGTGTTCGGGGTATTTGATATCGTATTTTATTTTCAAAAAATCGTTCCAGTCTATTTTGTTGTAGTTTTTCACCATTTCATAAAAGCGCCTGCTACGATTGGTTTTGGTTAGTTTGTAACCCATATTTGGGTTGAAATTTTCGGGCTTTGGATTATCTTCTTTGCAAGTAACTTCAAACGCACTATTGTTAGTGTTGAAAATATAGCCACAACTTGGATTAAGCACTTGAGGTAAATCTTTTACAGGGTAAAATTTATTCCACAAAGTTTTTTCTGTGTTGCCCGGCACAGTAGTTTTCCAGTCGTAGCCTTCTGCTCTTTGTGGCACAAGTCCGTTGCTAAGGCAATAAATGGTGTCAAACCTATCGGCATAAGCAAAAGTCATCATGGCAGCAGCCATTGTGTCTAAAGCACCACGCCATTCGGTAAAGTTTTTCGCTTTGTTCATGCGGAAATATTGTTCTATGGTTTTGCAGGTTTGCAATGCGCCTAAGCGAATGGCGAAAGTTCCTTGTTTGGTTACCATTGTGGGGCCATAAATACTATACCAAGTTTTTTTCCAAACAGGAAGAATAAATTTACCCTTTTTGCTCAAGTTTACTTCTAATTTTGCTTTGCCGGTTTCTAATTTCAGTGCCTTGCCATCTACCATGTAATAATTCTTTTTCTTTGGGTGCATTTCAAGCTGAAACACATCTACCAATTGCACCTCGTTTACGGTGTGTGCCCAGCCTAAATTTTCATTCACGCCATGAAAAATGGTAACGCCTCCGTGAAAAGTTCCGCCCACAATATTCAAACCTTCCTCGCTGCATAAATGAGCTTCGTACCAACTTAAAGGACCTTCTAAAGGTTGGTGGGAATTGATGTCGAGATAGGTATTTCCATCTTTAGTAAACTTTGAATTGGCAGCGAAAGTATTGGAGCCTTTTCCTGCTTGTTTCATATCTACTACTGGTTGTTTGCCATCTGCAATTCTGCGTAGCGGGCCATCTATACCGCTAAGCAAAGCATACGAAAGCATATAGCTGGCAACTACATCTTTTCCGGTAGCGGGAAACGCTTTTTTTACAATTACCTCTTCGGGGTGGAGTGTTGCATATTTGTTTACTGAAAGTACCATTGCTTCAATGTATTCGCGCACTTCGGGTGAAATATCGTTGTAGTGGGTATCAACAAAATCTTTTACGCGCATTAGTTGAACGGCATAATCAATTATAGCACCATCTTTCCCTTTCCAACGGGCCATTAAATGTTTTCCTGCAAGCAAACTCCATTGCAGTGTTTCAAAATCATCTTCGCAGGTTGCCCAACCTAAACCATAAGCAACATCGGCATCAGTTTTACCAAAAATATGTGGTACCCCGAAACTATCGCGCACAATTTCCACATTGGCTGCATAATCGCGCTGTGCTTTAGTTTGTAACGAAAAAAGAAGTAGAATTAAAAGAAAAGGATAGCTGTATTTCATACTTAAAAATGGAAGGAAACGAATATAGTATTTCAAAGTATTAAAGTGTGTGGGCAGTAAACATTTTTTCATAAAATAAAAAAGCGCAGTTGGTTTACTGCGCTTTCTATATTGAAAATAAATTGATTTAAAAATACTGAATCACTGCATCGCCTTTGGCTGTGCCGTTTTTATAGTCCCATTCAATTTTGTAGCCATAGCCTCCACAGCCGCTTGCTTGATTACCATTTCTATCTACTCCGCAGGTTGCCGTAATTGTAAAATCATCAGTAGTGCTGGTATATTTTCCTTGTGTTGGTTTCCACCAGCCACAAGCTGTTCCCGATTTCCAAGGAGTAATTACTTCGGTAGTAAATGCAGTTCCAAAACGGGTAGTTCCCCAAGAGTCAATTGTTTTATTTCCGCTAATAGAGTCGCCATTTACGGTTGCTGTAATGGTAGTGTAATTTGTTATTTGCCAAGTGCTTAATCGTGCAAAATTCCAAGAATCGGTTTGTCCGTTTTCGAATGTTACATTCATGTTTTGGCTACGTTCGCGAAAGCGCGCAGTAAGGTTTCCTCCGGAAAGATATAATGCGATGTAATCAATACCATCTAAATTGGTTAAATATTTCACTCCGTTAAATGTTACATAGTGGCTGTTTAAATTTATGAAGGTAACTTTGTAGTTAGTGTGTGTAATGCGCAATTTAGCACCTGCATCTGTCCATTTATTGCCTTCTATCAATTCAATTTTTACTTGTCCTGCTCTTTTGCGTCCCGGATCTCCACAAACGGTTGTTCCATCAAAATTTATTACTACTGTTGGCGTAGAAGCGTATTGTTGAGAAGTATCAATGGTGGCACCGCAGATAGATATAACATCAGTTTCATCGGTTTTGCCAAAACCACGAACATCTTTTAAAACATTGATTATGTCAGTGTTTAAATTGTCGGATTCGGAGCGTGTGTTGTTTAAATCCTGATTGTGTTGTTGCGAATTCGGGTCGGCTTTGCTGTTAGGCGTTCCTAATTTTGAGCAACTGCTTACAATGGCAACAGTAAGTGCTATTGCCATAAAAAATATGTTCTTGTTCATCGTACAGAGTTTGTTTATGTAAAAGTAAACGTAAACTTTTGAGTTTTAGTTTTTTAGTTTAAAATTTTCTTTTTTAGATAAATGAAACAATAAATAATAGGGTTATTCAACTACTATTTTTTGAGTAATAGTACCTACTTTTAAGAAATAGATACCGTTTTTAATATTGCTTAAATCAACTTTAACCTGAGCTTGTTTGGGCATTTCGGTATAAATTGTTTTCCCATCTATACTATATATTTCTACCGGAATTTTTTGCTCAACTGCAAATTGTAGGTTGTCAATTTCAAATATTCCGGAGCTTGGATTAGGGAAAATATTTAGTTGGGTATTGCTTGCAATATTTGCAATTCCGGTACTTTGCTGTAGCCATGATTTACCGTCTAAATTCCATGCAGTAACAGTTTCAGGGTTAAGTGTATCGTACAATAGATGATGTAAAGCAGTAACAGCAACATCAGGATGCACAGGCGATTGTTTCATTAAGTTGGCATCTACACATAAATTATCAAAAACCAAATTGTTGTTGCAGTTGTAAGTGCCCGGATCTGCCTTAGTAATTTTTTGGTGCGCCACGGCATTTCCTGTTGCTATCCACCAAATATGGCGTTGGTCGTAGGTGTTTCCGCCATGTAAAATAGATTGGCCGCCATGGTCGGTAACTACAAATACTAACCAGTTTTCGTTTGAGTAATTTGGTCGGGCATACAATGCCGATAATACTTTTCCAACAGCACTATCTACTGTTTCTATTGCTTGTATATAAAGTTGGTTAGCAGTATCAAAGCCGCTGGAGTGCCCTGTCATATCCACTTTGTCGAAGTAAGCAAATAGCAAATCAATATTAGGTTTTTGTAATTGTGCCACAGCACTATCGGCAGTAATCCATGTTTCTGTATCGGGTGTTTTTACTGCTCTGTTCCAATTAGCATAATCTATTTCATCAATTAGCGGATCCCATTCAGCAACAATAGCGCAATCTAAGTTTGGCTTCACCTGTTTTGCTAATGCCGAAATTGGTGGATATTGATTAAAATGCTTGCCTGTAAAACCATTGTTTACAACACCGTGTTTATTAAAGTAAACTCCAGTTAAAATAGTTGCCCACGAAGGTCCGCTCCAAGTTATTGCGGTATGCCAAGAATCGTAACTGTATAAGGAGTTTGGCAGCAGCCCATCAATATTTGGAGTATTGGCTTTTTGCAGAGCATCGCTACGTGTGCCATCAATTCCAATTATAAGTACTTTGCGGTTTTGTGATGCAAAAGAAATTTGCAAGAAAAGTAGGGCTGAAAAGAGCGTATATAACTTTTTCATAAAGACAAATTTTTATTTTGAGCGAATGTAATTATCCAGCATTAAAAGCAAGCATAAGAAATATCAATTCCTATTATTTGCGAAAACAAAAGCAATTCGTTTTATATTAAGTTTTAACTTTCAATTTTACAGCAAGAAAATTTTAAATTATGATTTCGATACTTCAATTAGAAAAAGCACTCAGCTTTCAACAATACATGGATTTAACTCAACAGATTATTGATAATCCTACACCTTCGGAGCCATACAGCGATGTGAAGATGATGAATTATACAGTTGACAATATGGCGCGAATGAAACGGGTGCTTACCAATATTTCTATTGATCAAAAGCTATATAATTTGCTTAGCACCAACCAGAGGAAAATGGTTTGGGTGGTACTCTCCGAACCTTGGTGCGGAGATGCTTCGCAAATAGTTCCGGCATTGGCATCTTTTGCAGCAGTTTCTGAAAATATTACCTTCAAAATTCTATTGCGCGACAGTAATTTAGAGGTGATGGATAGCTACTTAACCAATGGCGGTAGAAGTATTCCAAAGTTTATTTGCATTGATGAAAAAAGCTGGACGGAGTTAGGCGTTTGGGGACCGCGCCCGAAAACCATTCAACAAATAGTTTTAAACCAAAAGAATAATACGGAAATGACTTTTGCCGAAAAAGTTAAACAAATCCACGTTTGGTATGATGAAAACAAAACCCGCGATATTCAAACCGAATTTATAGAATTGCTCAAGCAATGGAACGAAGTAAAATGAAAATAAAAAATATTGCAGTTGTTACCGGAGGAAGTGCCGCAGAGCGCGGTATTTCATTATTAAGCGCAGATGTGGTTTGCCAATATTTAGACAAGAGCAAATTTACACCATACAAGGTAGTGCTTAACGAAAAGGAATGGATAGTGGAAGCCGGAGGCAAGAGTATTGCAACGGTTGATAAAAATGATTTTTCGGCAACTATAAACGGCAGCAAAATTTTGTTTGATAAAGTGTTTGTGGCATTGCACGGCACGCCTGCCGAAGATGGCAAATTGCAAGGCTATTTCGATTTGTTGAATATTTCTTACAACTGCTGTGGAGTGTTGCAAGCAGCACTCACTTTCGATAAATTTCGCTGCAAAGAATATTTGCAAAATTATGGCGTGAATGTTGCGAAAGGAAAAGTTTTTAGAGCAGGAGAGGAGCACAACTTTAATGTAGATTTTGAGTTTCCTGTTTTTGTGAAACCAAATAAAAATGGCAGCAGTTATGGCGCTTCAAAAGTTGATGAAAAAGCAACTTTAGAAAATGCCGTAAACGAAGCTTTTAAATATGATGATGAAGTAATTGTAGAGGAATATTTAAAAGGCATAGAAGTAACTTGCGGAGTTTTAAAGATAAATGGTAAGCCAACAGCATTGCCACTTACAGAGATTAGAAGCAAAAATGCTTTTTTCGATTTTGAAGCAAAGTATAAAGGTGAAAGCAAAGAAGTTACTCCGGCAGAAATTTCTAATGAACTAACAGAAGCCATTCAAAAAACATCGGTGCGGGTTTACGATGCGCTTGGTATGAAAGGCATGTGCCGCATAGATTACATTGTAAAAAACAACACACATTATTTGTTGGAAGTAAACAGCATTCCGGGACTCACTGTTGAAAGCCTTGTGCCACAGCAAGCGCGCGCTTTTGGTTTGTCGCTCACCGAATTATTTACAATAAGCTTAGAAGGGTAAATTATTTCCCTTTAAAATCAGGAGTGCGTTTTTCTACAAAAGCTGCCATACCTTCTTTTTGGTCTTCACTGGCAAAAGTTAAGTAAAAGTTTTTGCGTTCAAAAAGTAAGCCTTCGTCTAAAGTATTGTTGAAAGCTGCATTCACTGCTTCTTTAGCTAACTTAACGGCAACGGGAGATTTTGCGGCAATTTCACGAGCAAGCTTTAGTGCTTCATCAATTAAAAGTTCCGCAGGCACCACGCGATTTACCAAACCATATTGCAATGCTTCAGTAGCGGTTAAAAATCGCCCGCTCAAAACCATTTCCATTGCCACTGTTTTACCAACTGCTCTTGTTAATCGTTGTGTTCCTCCGGCTCCAGGCATGGTACCAATTCTAATTTCAGGCTGCCCGAAGCGCGCAGTTTCTGAAGCTACAATCATATCGCAGGTCATGGCTAACTCGCAGCCGCCACCGAGTGCAAAACCACTCACGGCAGCAATTATCGGTTTCTTGGTTTTTTTTATTTGATCCCAAGTGCTAAACTGATCAATATTCAGCATATCAATTGCTGTTGCATTTGCCATCTGCTTTATATCTGCACCTGCTGCAAACACTTTTTCACCTCCGGTTAAAATTATGGTGCGTACATTTTCATCATCATCTAAAAGCCGTAAAGTATCGCGTATTTCCAACATCAATTCGCGATTAAGTGCGTTTAACTCTTTAGGCCTGTTTAGCTCAATTAAGGCAATAAATTTTTCTGCTTGGGTATTTACTTTTATGAACTGTAAACTCATCGTTATTTTTTTTCAAACCTAAACGGAAAAATTTCAGTTCAAAAATATTTTTTAGATGTGCAGCAACATTGCCTTGCAGTAAATGAGTTACTGCGTAATCCGAGTTGCATTTTTATATGAGCTCAGCACTTTTAATTCAGCCGTTTAAAACGGAGGTCCATCGCTGTCTGATGAAAAATCTTCTGATTTATGCTTGCGTTTAAATTCAAAGTCGTCCTCTTCTTCTTTGTTTATTTTGGATTGCGCGGTAATAAAGTTTTGCTTTTGTTTTTCTTTGCTAATAGCGCCATATTCATCTATTGCACTAAATGAGTTTAAGTTTTCAAACTTGGCAAATTTACCGATAAAGCGTGTGCGCACATCTATCACCGGCCCGTTTCTGTGTTTAGAAATAAGCACTTCTGCAATGCCTTCGGTTGGCGTACCATCATCAAAAGTTGGTATTTTGTAATACTCTGGGCGATACAAGAAAATTACAATATCGGCATCTTGCTCAATGGCACCGGATTCACGCAAATCGCTTAACACAGGCTTTGGAGGTCCACCGCGTTTTTCAGGTGCTCTCGAAAGTTGCGAGAGTGCAATTACAGGAATGTTCAGCTCTTTTGCCAAGCCTTTTAAAGAGCGCGAAATTTGGCTAATTTCTTGCTCACGATTACCGCCACCTTTGCCTTCGTTTGTGCCGCTCATCAGTTGCAGGTAATCAATAATTACCATTTCAATATTGTGCTGTTGTTTTAGTCTGCGGCATTTGCTGCGCAGTTCAAACACGTTTATGGCAGGAGTATCGTCAATAAAAAGCTGTGCATTGCGCAACCCATCAATTTTTGAAGTAAGAATTTGATATTCGTATTCTTCTAAATTTCCTCTGCGAATTTTGTCGGCAGCAATGTGCGTTTCCATTGAAATTAAACGCTGCACCAATTGTGCATTGCTCATCTCTAACGAAAATATTGCAACAGGTTTTTTGTGGTCAACGGCAGCATTGCGCGCAAGTGCTAAAGTAAAAGCAGTTTTTCCCATCGCAGGGCGCGCTGCCACAATAATAAAATCGCTTCTCTGCCAACCTCCGGTAGCTTTGTCTAAATCAATAAATCCTGATGGCACACCGTTTAAATTATCTTGGCTGTTGTTCATTCTGATATCGAGTTCTTTCAACTCACTCAATAGAATGTCTGATATATTTTCTGAGCTTCTTTTTAAATTACTTTCTGCAATTGAAAATAAGTTTTTTTCAGCTTTATCTAATAATTCAAACACATCAGAAGTGTCAGAATAAGCCTCTTTAATTACTTCGGTAGAAGTAGAAATGAGTTGGCGCTGAATAAGTTTTTCTGCAATAATATGTGCATGTGCTTTCACGTTGGCAGCAGAAGCTACTTTATTGGTGAGTTGTGCCACATAAAAAGGGCCGCCAGCCATATCCAAATCGCCTTGTTTTTTTAGCTGCTCGGTAACAGTGAGCAAATCAATTGGCATTTGCTTTTGGTCTAAAGCTCTTATGGCGCGCCAGATTCGCTGGTTTTTGTCCACATAAAAACTCTCTTCTTTCAATATGTCGCTTACTTCGTTTATAGCATCGCGCTCAATCATTACAGCACCTAAAACAGCTTCTTCGAGATCAACGGCTTGTGGCGGCATTTTGCCGTAATCCAATACATTTTGAGAATCGCTTAGGAGTAATTTGCTCTTTCGTATAGAATCTCGGGTTTGCTTTATTATGTCTTGCGGATCGCTCATTTATTTGCTTTTGAATAGATTTTTTTAGAAAGGGCTGCGAATGTGCATTACCTCCATGAAGTTAAAAAATAAAAGCGGAAAGAAATTTCCGCACAGAGGTTTTAACACTCTATTCACACTGTAAAAACATATTCTGTTGTGGAACAGAGCAATGGTGTAGCTTTCAAGTGTTGATAGTGAAATATCTAACAAAACATAAATAAATGAAATGTGCCTTAAAAAGCTTATGTTTAATACCTTTGCAAAGATTTAAAGGCGATTTAGGAACTAAGGATTTAGGTTAAAAATATATTTCAAAAGAAACATCTTTCAGAGAAAAATAGATGGGAACATTTCAAATAGATAATACGATTAAAGAGCAAGAAAAAGCCGTTTTAATTGGCTTGGTAACGCGTGAGCAGAACGAAGAGAAAACGCATGAATATTTAGATGAATTGCAGTTTCTTGCTGAAACTGCTGGTGCAATAACCCAGAAAAGATTTTGGCAAAAACTTCAACACCCTGATGTGGCAACATATTTGGGCAAAGGAAAAATTGAAGAAGTTTCAGAATACGTGAAGGAAAACGGAATAGATTTAGTGTTGGTAGATGATGAAATTTCGCCTTCGCAACTACGTAATATCGAAAAATATGCCAAGTGTAAAGTGCTAGATAGAAGCATGTTGATTCTCGATATTTTTGCACAGCGTGCGAGAACACTTCAAGCAAAAACACAAGTGGAATTAGCACAACTGCAATATATGCTGCCGCGCTTAAAAGGTTTGTGGTCGCACTTAGATCGCGTGAAAGGCGGTATTGGTATGAAAGGAGCAGGAGAGAAGGAGATTGAAACCGATAGAAGAATTGCACAAACAAGAATTTCGCTTCTTAAACGGCAACTTTCTGAAATAGATAAACAAAACGAAACGCGTAGAAAAAATCGCAGCGAAATGATTCGGGTGGCGCTGGTTGGCTACACAAACGTTGGCAAAAGTACCTTGCTTAATTTGCTTGCAAAAGAACAAGTATTTGCAGAAAATAAACTTTTTGCCACATTGGATACTACGGTGCGCAAAGTGGTTTTTAATACAGTGCCATTTTTGTTGAGCGATACCGTAGGTTTTATTCGCAAGTTACCGCATCACTTAATTGAGAGTTTTAAAAGCACTTTAGACGAAACTTTAGAAGCCGATATTTTACTGCATGTGGTGGATATTTCGCACCCTGCTTTTGTGGAGCAAATAAATGTGGTAAATAATATTTTGGAAGAATTAAAAGCCAACGACAAGCCAACGATTATCATCTTCAACAAAATGGATTTGTACGAGCAAAAAACTTTTGATGAATTTCTTCCGCAGGAAATAAAAAAGGGCTTGCTGAGTGAATTGGAACAAACTTGGATGGCAAAAACAAACGACAATGCTATTTTTGTAAGTGCCACTACCAATAGAAACACAGCGGCTTTACGCGAAAGAATTTTTAAGAAAGTGAAAGAATTATACTTGGAGCGCTATCCGTATAAAGCTGGTTATTGGAGCGAATATTTTTAAATGAATTTTTGATTTGCGAGAAAAGTTATGAAAGCATCATACATCAAAAATACTGCAAGATTTATTTTGCCGATTGTGCTTTGTTTTTTTACGAGAAATCTTTTAGCACAAGTTGAAAGTTTTGCTGTAGAACATCAGTGCATTATTCAACTGAAAAATGATAGTTCACTTGAAAGTGTTCTACAAAATATTTCGGACGCAGCAGTAAAAGAAACGCTTTCAAGAAGTATGAATATTTTTTTGATTGAAAAACGAAAAGGCAATTTCAGTTCAGAAGAAATTCAGCTCATTTCAAACCAAAAAAATGTGATTGCAGCGCAGTATAATCACAAAGTTGAACGAAGAAGTTTTGTGCCGAACGATACTTACTTTTCGCAGCAATGGAACATGATGAACACCGGGCAGTTTAATGGCAAAATAGGAGTGGATATTCATGCGCCACAAGCTTGGAGTTTAAATACTTCTCCGCTTACAAAAAATGGCGACACTTTGGTTGTTGCCGTGTTTGATGAATACTTCGATTTACAGCAAGAAGACCTTAACTTTTTTGTAAATAGAAATGAAATTCCCGGCAATGGAATTGATGATGATGGCAATGGTTTTATTGATGATTACAATGGCTGGAATGCCTATACAAACACGGGTGATGTGGTGGGAGTAGGAGGTTCCAATCACTCCACAGGAATAGCCGGAATAATTGGTGCTTATGGCAATAATGCAAAGGGAGTTGCAGGTGTAGTTTGGGGTGTGAAGATTTTGCCAATTGGCTGTTCCAAAACTGATGAAAGTGTAGTGATTAAAGGCTACGATTACGCAATAGAAATGCGTAAATTATGGAACCAAACCAATGGTTTAAAAGGAGCATTGATTGTAGCGGGAAACTCTTCGTTTGGCGTTGATAAAGGCAAGCCTGTAAACTTTCCAATTTGGTGCGCGCTTTACGATACCATGGGTAGTTTGGGAATTTTAAACGCAGCCTCAACTACCAACCAAGGTTTAGATGTTGATGTTGTGGGCGATATTCCAACTACCTGCCCAAGTAAATGGTTGATTAACGTAAATGGCTTTTCGGCAGCAGACTATCGCTATGGCGGCTATGGTGCACAAAATATTGATATTGCGGCACCTGCTACAAGCGTAATTTCTACAGTGGTAAGCAATAATTATAGTTCACAGTCCGGCACTTCGTTTGCGTGTCCACACATTGCAGGTACTGTTGCTGCTATGTTTGCTGAGGCTTGCCCAAATTTTATCAACGATTATTTTTCTTATCCCGATTCGCTGTCGCTTTACATTAAGGAATGGATGTTGCAATCGGTTTCTAAATCGCCATCGTTTAATAACAAAGTTACCAGCGATGGAAGATTGAATTTGTATCAGGCAATTTTAAACACACATAACTATAATTGCAACAACTGTAATTATACAGTATCTACTCAAATTGCCAATGCGCATTGCAAAGGTGCAAACGATGGTAGAGCAAGCATCTTAGTGCAAAATACTTCTACTTATTCATTGCTTTGGAGCGATGGAGATACTACAAGTTTTAGAACTAATTTAAAGCCGGGTATTTATCAATTTACTGTTACCGATAGTAATGCTTGTGAGCAAAAAGGAGTAGTATTTCTCCGCGAACCGGATACGCTTATTTTTGATGGAATAAATATTGTGCCACCAATAAATGGCAGTGGAAATATTGTGGTGAATGCTATTGGCGGAAACGACTCGCTTTGGTATTCTTTAGATAGTATAAACTGGCAATTCAATAATATTTTTTCAATTTCGCAAACAGGCAACTATATTGTTTATACAAAGAATGAAAGTGGTTGCATTATATCGCAAATGATAACAGTAAGCAGCATAGATAATGTAGAAACTATGAGCCAAATTGAACTGCTACCCAATCCTGCAAAAGATGCTTTAATAGTGAAGTGTTTTTCAACTAAAGCGATCATGGAGCAAGTGAAAATATTTGATGTTTCAGGAAGAGAAATACTTGAATTGAATAAAGAATTTTCTATAGGAAAAAATCAATTGAATGTAGGAATTGAAAACCTTTCCAATGGTGTTTATTTCTTAAAACTAAGTGCTTCAGGAATTACAAAAAAGTTTGTGGTGAATAAGTGAGTTTTATACTTAACTAATGTAAAATTATAGCAGGAGAATTTATTTCCCACCGTAAATAATTCCACCGCCAATTACATCGTTGCCTTCGTAAAAAACAGCACTTTGTCCGGGAGCAATAGCGCTAACTTTTGTCATAAATTCCACTTCAATTTTATCGCCAACCTGCTCTATAATACTGCTTTCGCCATTGTGCTTATAGCGTATTTTTGTGATGGCAGGCATTTTGTTGGATAGCTGTTCATACTTCTGCATATTTAGTTTGCTTACCGTCATAAAAGATTTTTCCAAATCTTCTTCTTCTCCTAAAACAACAGTATTGGTTTCAGGTATTATTTCGGTAACAAACATTGGTTTGCCAAATGCTACGCCCAAACCTTTTCGTTGCCCAATGGTATAAAACGGATAGCCTTCGTGAACACCAATTACATTGCCTTGTTTATCTACAAAATTTCCACCATGCACGCGTTGTTCCAAAGTTGGGTCTTTGCGTTTTAAAAAACCTCTGTAATCATTGTCGGGCACAAAACAAATTTCGTAGCTCTCGCTCTTGTTTGCTAATTCTTTGTAGCCCATATCCAGTGCCATTTGGCGAATGTATGGCTTGTTGTACTTCCCGATAGGAAACATAGTTCTGCTCAAGCAATCTTGGCTCACGCCCCATAAAACATAGCTTTGGTCTTTGTTGGCATCTAAACCTTTTGATACCACAAAGCGGTTATTTTCTTCGCGCACTTGAGCATAATGCCCGGTTGCAATAAACTCACAATCCATAGCATCTGCGCGCTTTAGCAGCGATTCCCACTTAATGTGCGTATTACATAAAACACATGGGTTTGGTGTGCGTCCTGCTAAATATTCATCAACAAAATTATCAATTACGTGGTTACCAAACTCACCTCTAATATCAATAATATAATGGTTGAAACCGAGTTCTACAGCAACCTGTCGAGCATCGTTAATAGAATCTAAACTACAGCAGCCGGTTTCCTTTCGTTTGCCGCCACTGCTTGCGTAATCCCACGTTTTCATTGTAATGCCTACAACCTCATAGCCTTGCTCGTGCAGCATTACCGCACTCACGGTAGAATCAATTCCACCGCTCATGGCAACTAATACTTTTCCCATTTTGCTCATGCTGCAAATGTAAGCAATGAAATTTTGCTAAAGCTGTAGTTCTGATTTTTTTACAGAATATAAGCGGAAAGTAGCGATTGAATTATAGCGAAAGTACTATATCTGATGCGTGTTTGGTACGCTCTTCGTTTGTTCCGCTAATAATGGTGAAAGGCTTTTTGAAAAAGTTTAGCTCGTATTTAAAAGCATCAAAAAGTTGAAGCCTATTGTGTGGATTTTCTCTCAAATTATCAGCTATCCACGGCAAATCAATATCCATTAAGAAGAAATGCGAATAGGTGCGATTTTCAATTTCCTGAATTATCCATTTAGGAACTTCTAAACCATAAAATTCGAGCCACACTTTGATGCAAATCATTTCTGTGTCGCAGAATAAAAATTTGTTTGTATTGCTGCATAATTCATCTTCTTTTTTAAGTTGTAATTCAGCTATTTTAAGCACATCTTCATAGTTCCACTTTCGAGAAATAGTTTCCAAATAGCTGCGAGAAATTTCAGGCACAAATATAGTATTGAATTGCCGCGCAAGCATTTCTGCAAGCGTTGATTTTCCTGTGCTTTCAGTGCCTACAATTGCAATTTTTTTAATTGGGTTCAAAGCTTACGGATGGTAATTTTCTTCGAATAATTTCTTAGGCTTTTCATTAAAAAAAGCTGCTGTGTAGTATTCTCCTTTTGCCCAAGTATCAACCATGTTGTCGTAAAATTTACTTGCAGGATTGCCGCTTTCGCCACCCGGATAAACTACGTGTGCTTTGCGCTCTCCAAAATCTACTACCATACGCCAGCTTGGTCCGTGCGAAGAATTGGTGGCATTTATAACGCCTAAGTTGCCTCCGTTGTAAACATTCAAACGGCTAAATGCATCTAAGTTTGCCAAGTGCGCTACTTTGGTTGCTTTGTATTTTCCCCAGTCTAAATTTTCAGTTGATTCAATTTTGTGGATTTCATCTCTGCCATAAGGTTCGTGTACTTCTACAAATTCTTTTTTGCGCAAGCTTTCGGCAATTACTTTAAATGATTTCATTACAATGTCTGCGCGAGTTTCTTTTTGCGGAGTAGCGACTATATCGTAAAACACAGAAGTGCTGTCGTGCTTTAGCATTTGAACTACAGTGTAGAAAGTAGGCTGCTTTAAAGCTGTTTTTGGATCGCGCATTTCATCGAATAAAAGTATGCGCAGCTCATTCCACCAAATTTCAAAATAAACGGGAGCAAGTTCTTGTGGATTGACGTAAAAATTCCATTTTTTTAGTGTGCTTAAAACTTCTTTTTCTTCGGTTGAAAGTTGTGTTTCGTCTAATAAATTTACCAATACTGGAAGCGCTTCTTGTGCCAACAAAAAGTAGTTGTTGTCTTGCATCTTCATCATGTCTTCGGCAGAGATGTTTTGCATATTTCGCAATAGATTATTGATTACGCGATTTCTATAATTTTCATAAACGCCAACTCCGGGATAGTAATATTCATAATCAGCAAGTGTAGGATGCTGGTTGGCGCTGCTCACAAAACCTCTTTGCGGATTTTTTTCCGTAGGATTTTTTTCGTTCGGAATATATTCTACCCAATCGTTTTTTGTTTCTGATGAAAGAATGAATTTTCCTTGCTCGGTGGCGCGTTCGCGTATGGGAAATTTCCCTTGTTGCGTAATGGCAATATCTCCGGCAGCTGATGCAAAAACAAAGTTTTGCGAAGGGCAAGTATAGAATTGCAAAGCTGCGCGATAATCATCGTAATTCTTGCCTTGGTTCATTAAATAAAATGTTTTGAATTCGTTTGATGGTAGATGTGCAGTCCATTTCATGGCTAAGTTTTCGCGAATGGGTGCATCTTTAAAATTTCTATCATAAACTATAGGACCAAAGTGTGTAAAAACAATAGTATCTGTGAAATCGGGCTTGCCGTGTATTTTAAATTTTTCAATTTTAAAAGTAGTTGGTTTCCACTCGTTGTCTAGTTTATATTCCTTTCGTGAAGCATCTTTAAATTCTGTTTTGTACCAATCGCGCACATCGCGCCCGCCATTGGTTACGCCCCACGCAATACTATCGTTAAAACCAATAATTACAGCCGGAGCACCGGGAATAGTTGCGCCATACACATTTATGCCGGGAGCCGAAAGGTGCATTTCGTACCATATTGAGGGAAGTGATAATTTCAGGTGTGGGTCGTTGCATAAAATTGGTTTTCCACTTGCTGTTTTGCTACCGCCAACTGCCCAGTTGTTTGAAGCCATAGCGCTTTCGTATTCAGTTTCTGTATTTTGCTTGTTGAATTGCGCTTGTTGTATATTTTTTTGAATTGTTTTTTCTGTTGAAAATGCTTGAACTTTTTGTGCTTGCTGTGTATTGTTTTCAGAAGAAAATAATCCTTGGTTTTGATATTTTTTTTCAGTGGTTTCGTTAGAAATTATTGGGTCTTCATCTTGAATAAAATCGGGATAAAGTTTGCTGTATTCTTCTTTCCCAAATTGCTCTATAAAAGCAGTATTTTGAACATCGTATTCATACACGCTAAGCATGTTTGCCATGTTTTTTAGAAGCAGCGCAACTTTAATTGGTGTCCATGCCTCCGGTTTGTAATCGAGTAGTTTATACTCTATCGGAAGTTGAGATTTTTTTAGCGATTGTATATAGGCATTCACTCCATTGCAATAGGCAGTAATTAGTTGTTTACTTTTCTCATCTTTTAAAATAAAATTTTGGGCGTTTTCGGCACCAAAACTCATACCGATTCTGCGCATAATACGGTCGTTTTCTAATCCTTTTTCGCCTACAATTTCACTTACTCTGCCTGCTGCTGCATGTGTAGAAATTTCCATTTGCCACAAGCGGTTTTTGGCAGTAATAAAGCCCTGCATAAAGTATAAATCATTTTCGTTTTCTGCTTGTATATGTGGCACTAATCTTTCATCGTACAGCACATTTACTTTTCCGCTTAAACCTTTTAGCTGAATATCGTTATCCTTAAAATTATTTTGGGTTTCGGTGTTTTGCCAAACTCCGCAAAAAGGGTTGAGTAGTTTACCCATTGCCGGCAGTGGACCAAGTTTATTGTTAAGGGCAACGGTAATTGACAATGTGGCAACGGCTGAAAATATAGCGGCAAATTTATTCATAAAGCGAAGTGAAAATTTTAAAACAGAATAGTATTCTTTATTACAAGTTTGAATATAATTCTTCAGAAACAAAAAAAGCTCCGGCAATTTGCCGAAGCTTTGATAAAAGTAGTTGAATTTATTATTACTTCTTCTTGTTCTTCCATGCTGCAATATCAACCATTAGTGGTGTTGCAATAAAAATAGAAGAGTATGTTCCCATAAATACACCAATTACTAAGGCAAAAGAGAAACCTCTTATGGCTTCACCACCAAAAATAAAGAGAATAATTGCCACTAATAAAACTGTTACAGAGGTCATAATTGATCTGCTTAGTGTTTGGTTAATAGAAATATTTGAGTTTTCTAATAATGGGCGTGTTGGGTGCAAACCAATGTTTTCTCTAATACGGTCGAATACAATTACCGTATCGTTTACGGAATAACCAATTAAAGTAAGCACAGCAGCTACTATGTGTTGGTTAATTTCTAAACTGAAAGGCATAAACTCTCTGCAAGCGGAGAAGATACCTAATACTACGATTGGATCGTGCATCAATGCAATGGTAGCGCCTAATGCAAATTCTAGTTTTGAGAAACGTATAAAGATATAGGCAAACACACCTAAAATTCCGAATAAACCTGCCCAAAATGCACCTCTGCGTATATCATCGGCAATAGTTGGCCCAATTTTTACAGAGCTTTTCACAAAGGTCTTTTCAAAATTGGCTTTATCAACCGGAGTTTTGTAAATTCCTTTTACGCCTTCGTAAATAGCTGCTAAAACAAGGCTGTCTGCATTATCTTCTTTAGAGTCAATTAAATAAGCAGTTGTAATATCTACTGTATTAGAAGCGCCATAAGTTTTTACTTGTGGCACTCCGCCAACTTTTGCTTCTACTGCATCAGTAATTTCTACGGTTGATACATCGCGGTCAAATTGAACTACATAGCTTCTTCCTCCTTTAAAATCAACTCCTAAATCGAATCCGTAGAAAACTATTGATGCTAACGAAAGAGTTAAAACAACTACAGAAATAGCATAAGATATTTTCTTTTTGTGTATGAAATCGAAATGGAAATGGTCGAAAAGGTGCATGGTAACTTTATTGCCGAAGTTCACATGCCAGCCTTTGGTGAAAATGTATTCATAAACTAAGCGAGAGAAGAATACCGCAGTAAACATTGAAGTAAACAAGCCAATAACCAAAATAACTGCGAAACCTTTTATGGCACCTAATCCAAATATTAGGAGAACTATACCTACCACCATTGTGGTTAAGTTACCGTCTATGATGGCCGCATAGGAATGTTTGTAACCTTCTTCAATAGCGAGTCTTATTCCTTTTCCTCGATTTAATTCCTCCCGTATCCTTTCGTTAATAATTACGTTGGCATCTACCGCCATACCGAGCGTAAGTACTATACCCGCCATGCCAGGCAAGGTGAATGTAGAACCTGGAATTGATGCCACAATACCAATAATTAAGAATAGGTTCAAGAACATGGCAATATTGGCAATCATACCTGAACTGCTATAGTAAGCAACCATAAATAAGAATACCACAACAAAGCTTGCCAATAAACTCAATAAGCCCGATTGGATAGCTTCTTTACCAAGTGAAGGTCCGATAACTTGCTCTTCAACCACTTTGGTACGGGCTTCGAGTTTACCGCTCTTTAATACGTTTGCTAAGTCCACAGCTTCATCTAAATTATCGATGCCTGTAATTTGTGAACGACCACCGCTAATTTTAGCTTGTACACGCGGTGCGCTATACACGCGGTTATCCAATACAATGGCAATACATTTTTTTACTGGTTTTCCATTTACCTCGCCATTGTAGGCGGCTTCAGTCATTTTTTCCCATTTAGAAGCGCCTAAACTGTTCATGGTAATATCAACTTCAGGAATGCCGTATTGGTCGTAAGATTGTATGGCATCAGTGATTACATCACCGGTAAGCGGTGCTTCATCGCTGGCAGGATTTCTTTTTATTGCAAAAAGAGCAAACACGTTTGCATCAGCAGAAACCGGTTTGTTGCCCCATAGCAAACGAAGGTCGCGCGGGAAAAGCCCACGTACTTCTTCCATTGCCAATAAGCGATTTACTTTAGCTGTATCTTTGCCCATTGCACGTCCCACAACCGGGCCTTCTGCGGTACGCATGGCTTGTCCATCTTGGAAAACTGATGGATACAACACATCAAAAAGTGGGTTCACATTTTTGTTTGCAGTATCGGCTTGTGCTTTTGTGGCAGAATCAGCTACCGGAGTTGAGGCTGCTGTTGTTGCAGAATCGCCTAATAAAATTGAAGCTGCATCATTATTAGCAGTTTCAGTTTTTGCACTATCTGCTACAGTGGTATCTGTGGTAGCAGCTGCTGCTTCTTTGTTCACACCGAAATGTGTGCGCAATACAGTATTAGCTTGGTCTAAGTAGTTGATTACTTCTTCATTTTCATAAGTATCCCAAAACTCTAATTGTGCAGTTTGCGATAGAATATTTCTAACACGGCTTGGGTCGTCCACTCCCGGAAGTTCCAATATAATTCTACCTGCGCCTTCTTGCAACGAGATATTTGGAGATGCTACACCGAACTGGTCAATACGGGTTTTTAATACATTAAATGTATTGCCGATTGCAGCTTTCATATCGGTGCGCAATACTTTTAATACATCATCATTAGAACTATTAAAGTTTATTTTTCCGTGATAGTTTTCTAACGGTGCAAAAATGGCTGCCAGCTTAGCATTTGGGTCAATTTCATTAAAAGCTTCACCAAAAAGGGTAATAAAATCGCCTTCTTTTTCAGTTTGCTTTTTTACAGCTAATTCTATTGCCTTATTAAAAGTTGGGTTTTTGCTGTTAAAGGCTAATTTCTTCAACACATCGTCTTCTGAAATTTCCAATACCAAATTCATACCGCCTTTTAAGTCGAGACCAAGGTTAATTTGCTTATCGGCACAATCTTTATAGGTATATTTTACAATACCTAAATTCAAAACTGTTTCGTTTTGAATACTATCTAAATAAGCTTTGCGCGTTTTGCGAAATTCAGTTTCTAATGAGTCTTCAACTACAACTCTTTCGTAGCCCGAAAGGGTAGCAGGAACTACGCCTACTTTGGCTTTCGCAAATTTTTCGGCTTTACTTTCTACCATACGTGCAGCCACGGTAAACGATAGCTGGTACAAGCAGACAACCGAAAGAACAATCGTGAAAAAACGAATTACACCTTTTAATTGCATTGTGTTCTAATTAACTTAGTTATGTGGATTTTCTTTAAAAAAGAGGCGCAAATATAAAAATTGAATACAGATTAGATAATTTGTAGCCTTATATAATATTAGTAGCGGAATAAATAACAAATAGAAATAGTCGCTGATTTTCTATAAACCTTAATAATATCGCCAAGTTGCGTGTTTTAAGGAAGAATATTAACAATTCTAAAAAATAAAAGTAGTCAAATGCTTTTATTTGGAAAAATTGTTTTCTTTGCTTCGAAATTATTCTACTAATCATAAAAAAATCTGTATGGAAACTTTATCAGATAATATACTTGATGTAACCAAGTTAGCACCTTCGCAGAAACACGCAACCATTTTCGGCCACTTTAATCGCTTAGGCGATGGAGAGTTTTTTATTATTCATAACGATCACGATCCTAAGCCACTTTATTTTCAACTAATGAATATGCACGGCAATATTTTTACATGGGAATATTTGGAAGCCGGCCCGGAATGGTGGAAAATAAGAATAACAAAGCAAAGTTTAAACAAGGCAGATGCAGCAACCGGAAATATTTTAGATGTAACAAAGTTGGAACCGCGTTTAAAACATGCTACCATTTTTGAATGGTTCGATAAATTAGCAGAGGGAAAGAGTTTTGAAATTCATAATGACCACGATCCGCGCCCACTCTATTATCAATTGCAAAACTTGCGTGGTGATACTTTTACATGGGAATATTTAGAAGCCGGACCTGAATGGTGGAAAATTAAGATTAGCAAATTAGATACAAATCACGATAAAGTAGAAAATACATCAAATAACGCAGAAGAAAAAGTATTAGATGTAACTGTTTTAGATCCAAGAATAAAACATGAAACTATTTTTGGGGAGTTTAATAAATTGAAACCCGGCAACAGTTTGGTTATTTTGAATGACCATAATCCGCGTCCACTTTATTTTCACTTGCTTAATATGCACGGTGAAATTTTTAATTGGGAATATTTAGAAGAAGGTCCTGAATGGTGGAAAGTAAGAATTAGCTTGCGGAAAAAGAAAGAAGAATCTACTGCGGAAAAAGTAGAAGGCGATGGACACATTTTAGATGTTACAAAACTTGAACCTAAGCGTAAGCACCCAACAATTTTTGAACACTTTGATAACTTAAAAGAAGGAGAGTATTTTGTGATTCACAACGACCACGATCCAAAGCCGCTTTACTACCAAATGTTGGGCGAAAGAGGAAATGTGTTTTCGTGGGAATATTTGGAACAAGGCCCAAAATGGTGGAAAGTAAAAATTAGAAAACGCAAAGCCGGTGAAGAAGATGCTACTCTTGGCGAAATTGCTGCAAGAGATTTGCGCAAAGCACAAGTATTTAAAAAATACGGTTTAGATTTTTATTGCAAAGGCAAAAAAACAGTAAAAGAACTTTGTGCCGAAAAAGGCTTAGATGTTACTAAAGTGGAGCAAGAGTTACAACAAGTAGATAAAGAGCAATCGCACAGTTCCATGCGGTACAACGATTGGAGTTTAGATTTTTTAGCCGATTTTATTGTGAACACACATCACAGTTTTGCGAAAAAGAATTTACCCGATATACAAACTTATGCAGCAAAAGTTTTTGAAGTACACGGAGCATCGCATCCGGAGTTGAAAAAGGTTCATGAATTAGTGGAATTTATAAGCAATAATCTTTCTATAAATATGGCAAATGAAGAGCAAGAATTATTTCCCAAAATTAAGCAATTGGTAAAAGACAAAACTGCTCCGCAGACTTTGCGCGAAAGTTTAAAAGCAGAAATTACCGCAACCGAAAATGAACACAAAGTTTTGAGTCGCTATTTGCAAGACTTACATCAAGAAACAAAAGCGTATTCAGTGCCGCAAGATGCTTGTGCAAGCTATACTTTGCTCTACAATCTTTTAAAAGCATTAGAAGAAGATTTATTTCTACATCTGCATTTAGAAAACAATATACTATTCCCTAAAGCACTAAAACTTTAATTTTTATACACGCAATTTTTTCATGTGAATGATCCCGCTTTAGCGTAAAGTTACTTCCATAGCAAAACTGTTAGAGCGGGTTTTTTTACATAAAATATAATTACTTCACATGAAGTAATACTTAAAAAAGAGATAACAACAATGAGCAATAAAGTAGTTCCTGCCCAAATGGAGTGGCACGAAGGACAAGTAAAAAATTTCTTTGGAAAAGATTTACTTAAAGTAGGAAACGGAACAGTAAAAGTGGTAAAAGTAGCTCCACTTGCTGAATATCCGGCACACCGACATCCTGATAAAACTGAGTTTGTGTATGTGCTTTCGGGCAACCCAAGTTTTTTAATCGGTAACGAAGAATACGATGCACAGCCAAATGAATTTTATATTTTCCCTACACGAGTAAATCACGCCATTAGCAATAAGACAAACAGTGAATGTTTACTATTAGTTGGCGGAATTAAAAATGAACTTGAATGATTACCATAAATGCCGATACAAAAATTGCTGCCATTCTTAAAGCTCATCCCGATGCTTTGGAAGCAATCGTAAGTATTTCACCAAGATTTACTAAACTGCGCAATCCGCTGCTGCGAAAGCTTATGGCTTCGCGAACTTCTATAAGTATGGCAAGTAAAGTTGGCGGTTGTTCTGTAAACGACTTTTTTAAAAAATTAAAACCACTTGGCTTTAAAATTGATAATTCGGTGGGCGGAAATGATGTACAAGATAATGTAGAAATACCTGAGTTTATGAAGCAACTTACGCCTGAAAATACAATTGAGTTAGACGTGCGCTCGGTATTAGATGAAGGCAAAGATCCATTAAGTTTAATATTGAAAAAAACAAAAGAAATACAGCCGCTTCAAACACTAAAACTCATCAATAGTTTTGAACCTACACCGCTTATTGAAATGCTTGGAAAGCGCGGCTATAAAACCTATTCTGAAATTGCGGGAACAGAATTGGTTTATACATATTTTCTAAAACCTGAAAGAGCAGATGATAGTGATGGGGAAAATGTACAAACCGATGGAAATTGGGAAGAAATTTACAAACGGTTTGAAGGAAAACTAAAAGAGATAGATGTACGCCATTTAGAAATGCCTTTGCCGATGCTCACCATTTTAGAAGAAGTGGATAATTTACCAAGCGACATGGCACTTTATGTTCATCACAAGCGTATTCCTGTTTTTTTATTGCCGGAACTTAAAGAACGCAAGCTAGATTTTCGTATTAAAGAAATAAGCGAAGGAGAAGTTTTTCTACTTATTTTTAAAGCATAGAGCATGATTGGTTCACCATTTAATACAGCTTTAATAAAAACCACATCGCACAAAGTTGTAATCCCGTTTTATGTTTATGCTGCCTTTTCTTTTCTTGTAGCTACACTGTTGTTACTTACGTCTTCGGGCAATTTTGCCGGACATTATTTTCACCCACATATTTTGGCAATTACACACACTATGGCTTTAGGCTGGGGTTGTATGGTAGTTTTTGGAGCCAGCCACCAGCTTGTTCCTGTTTTAATAGAGGGGAAACTGCATAGTGAAAAATTAGCTTATGCTACTTTTTATTTGGCTGCGGTGGGAATACCAATTTTAGTGGCAGGATTCTATGTATTTGATATGGGAATATTGGCAAAAGTTGGTGGTAGTTTAGTGGTTGCTTCTGTACTTACATATCTGGCTAATATTTTTTTTAGTATTACTGAAAGTAAAAAGAAAAACCCACACGCTACATTTATTTTCTATGCTGTTTTTTGGTTGTTACTTACTGTTTTGCTTGGGCTTGCTTTAGTGTTTAATTTCACTCAATCTGTTTTTCCAAACAACTCATTGCACTACTTGCCGTTGCATGCACATTTAGGAATTGTGGGCTGGTTTTTGCTGTTGGTTTTTGGCGTTGGCTCGCGCTTAATTCCAATGTTTTTAATTTCAAAATATACCAATCCGAAGCTACTATATTTTATATGTTATTTAATTAACGCAGCATTAGTATTTTACTTTACCTCATTTTTCTTTTTTGATGCAACCTTTTATGTTTTTATTCCAATAGCCGGCATTTTATTATCGGTAGTTTTATTTCTTTATTACTGTTATCATGCTTACAAAAAGCGGTTGCGAAGAGCTGTTGATGAACAAGTGAAAATCTCTATTTTATCAATAGTATTATTATTGATTCCAATTGTAACTTTAGCTACTGTATCTGCAACTTTAATTTTGGGATATGGAGAAAATACAAGTCTTATTTTGGCTTATGGATTTTTGATTTTTTTTGGGTGGCTCACTGCAATTATTCTGGGAATGACTTTTAAAACACTCACATTTATTTCGTGGAATAAAGTTTACAGACATCGCTCTTCAATAGGCAAAACTCTCAGCCCGAGAGATTTATTTAATCACACTGTTTTTAATGCTATGAGTTTAACCTACTTAGTTAGTCTTTTGCTTTTCACCGCAGGAATAATTTTGATATTGCCGATGCTTTTAAAAGTAGGAGCCGCACTAATGCTGCTTACCGCTGTTCTATATGTTTTTAATGTATTTAAAGTAATAAATCACAAAGCACTTGTATTATGAATGTAACAACCAACAACGATGCAAAATGCACTACTGCACTTGCAGGCTTAAAGTTTGTAGATGACCCTGAAGTGGGTTTAAATGTAGTGGACTTAGGTTTAATTTATGAGTTAGATTTTCAAGAAGATGAAAAAAAGATAGTTTGCACTATGACACTTACTTCAGAATTTTGCCCGATGGGCGAAACTATTACCAGCGATGTAACGCACGCATTGCAAAACGATTTTCCGGAATACTCAATAGAGATAAATTTGATTTTTCAACCACCTTGGGGCTACGAAAATATTTCGGAAGAGGGCCACGAATTTTTAGGATATTAAACTATGCTGAGTTTAACTTGTAAAGCCTCTATTAAGGCTGTAATTTATATTGGGTCGAAATTCGCTTCTAGCGAAAAATCAAGCATTAAACAAGTAGCTGAGTATATTAATGAAAATGAACACACAGTTGGGAAATTGTTACAGAAATTAGTGAAGGAAGAAATTATCAATAGTATTAAAGGTCCCAATGGCGGTTTCTTTGTTACTAAAGAGCAGCTGGGTTTGCCTGTAATTAGCATAGTGGAGGTTATAGATGGAAAAGATGTTTTTGAGCAATGCGGATTAGGATTAAGCAAGTGTAGCGAAACGCATCCATGCCCGTTTCACAACGATTTTAAACCTGTGCGCGATATGTTTAAAAAGATGTGTGCAGAAAAGCGAATTGGTGATTTATGTGAAAATGTAAACAGCGGATTTGCTTATCTTGTTGGGTAGTGTTTTTTTTAGTATTACTATTATTAGCACTATTACCAAGAAGCCATGCAGTCAAAAAACAACAAGCAATCTCAAACTTTAAGCATTACAAACGAGCAACTTTTACAGCGTATCCTTAACGGAGAAAAAGAACTGTTTGAGTTGTTGATGGAGCGTAACAATCAACAGCTTTATAGGGTAATTAGAAGCTATGTAAAAGAGGAAGAAAGTGCACACGATGTAATGCAGAATACTTACATTAAAGCATACACCCATTTGGCACAATTTCACCAAGATGCTTCTTTTACAACTTGGCTTATTCGTATTGGTATAAACGAAGCATTACACTATATAAAATCTTCAAAGAAAAATATTAACTCCGTTTCGGTAGAAACAGATGAGGCTGAAAATAAGTTACCGGAAGTTGAAATTGAAACTACAACACCCGAGAAAACGACAATTCAACATGAAACATTTGCTTTTATTGAACATGCAATCAATAATTTACCTGAAAAATATAGAGCAGTTTTTATGCTTCGCGAAATTGAAGGTTTAAGTAGCGAGGAAACTGCAGCATGTTTAGAGCTTACAGAAAGCAATGTAAAGGTGCGATTGTTTAGAGCCAAGAATTTATTGAGAGCAGAATTGCACAATTTAACCTCTGAGTTTATGGTATATCCATTAGCCGAACATCATTGCAGAAACGTAAGAAGTGTAGTGATGGATAAAATTTCTATGGTAAAATAGTTCAGCACGAAAAGTTAATACTTTTCCAACGAAGAATTTTCCACTCTTCCTTTGCGAAAAACCTGACGGCCTTTGTTTACGCCTTTGCGTAGTTCGCGTTGCTTTTCTATTGGCAAATGCAGTGTTTCTTTACATTCAGTAGAGCAGCAGCCTTCAAACTTTTCCTTGCATTTTGGGCATTGGATAAATAGTAAATGGCAACCATCGTTGGCGCAATTGGTGTGTGTGTCGCACAATTCGCCACATTGGTGGCAGTGCGCTACTATTTCTTCGCTTATGCGCTCGCCCAAGCGTTCATCGAATACGAAATTTTTACCTTTAAATTTATTTTCTAAACCCTGCGATTTTACTTGCCGCGCATATTCAATTATACCACCTTCTAACTGATACACATTTTTAAAACCCTTGTGTTTAAAATAAGCGCTTGCTTTTTCGCAGCGAATACCACCGGTGCAGTACAAAAGAATTTGCTTGTCGCGATTCGGTTCTAATATTTCTTCAACTATCGGCAGCGACTGACGAAAAGTATCTACATCGGGCAAAATCGCATTTTCAAAATGCCCAACTTCGTGCTCGTAGTGGTTGCGCATATCCACAATTACCGTATCGGGTTGCGATGCCAAAGCATTAAACTCTGCGGCTTTCAAGTGTATTCCTTTATTGGTAACATCAAATGTAGCATCGTTCAATCCATCGGCTACAATTTTATTGCGCACTTTTATGTCTAATGCAAAAAAAGATTTGCCATCGTCATCAACAGCAATATTCAGCCTTATGCCATTTAAAAACTCTATGCTATACAAGTAGTTCTTTAGTGCTTCAAAATTTTCTGTAGGTACTGAAATTTGCGCATTTATGCCTTCAAAACCTACATAAATTCTACCTAAAACACCTAAGATTTCTAACTGTTTGTAAATTGTATTTCTAAACAAATCAGGATCTGTAATTTTAGTGTATTGGTAAAATGAAATAGTAGTACGCACGGTACTGTCGTTCTGTATATTTTCTTTCAGAACTTTTCTGTTGAATTTGTTGTGCAATTGCATGTTGCAAACTTTTTATGTGAAGCGCAAAGGTAAAAAATTATGCGGCATCAGCAATTTTAGCCTTTACTGTAAACCAAAATTTGATAGTAAAATCAGGTGCTGAAAACAATTCATTCACATAAAGTTTATTATAGGTTTTTGCAAGTGATATTTTTTTATCACGTTTGGAGGGTGAATAAAAGTTTTGCAAAAATTATTGCCATCAATTTTGCTATTGCCATTGGCATTGTAGGTATTTTACTAATGATTGTTTCTTGGAGTTTAAATTCATATACAAGACATGGGCAGCAAATATCTGTGCCGGATGTAAAAGGAATGACGCTCGATAAGGCACAAAAAACCTTAGATGCTCTAAACCTTTCGTTGGTGGTGATGGATT
Source organism: Bacteroidetes bacterium 37-13 (assembly GCA_001897535.1). Lineage (GTDB taxonomy): Bacteria > Bacteroidota > Bacteroidia > Chitinophagales > LD1 > UBA7692. The sequence continues at coordinate 58,908 of MKTC01000031.1, forward strand.
CTGCATATAATGTAGAAAAGCCACTTAACTCTATCTTGGAACAAAACCCGAAGGCAGGAGCAAAAGTGAAAGAAGACCGGAAAATTTATTTAGTGTTGAATGCGAGCAAAGTGCCAAGTGTGGAAGTGCCAGATTTGGCAGGGAAATCATCTTTGAAGTATGCTAAGTTGCAGTTGCAAAGTGTTGGCTTGGTTGCAGGAAATTCAATTTACAGACCTGACCCACACTTAAATGCTGTAATTGGTTTAGAAGTAAATGGCAAACCTGTTGGCAAAGGGAGCAGAGTGCCAAAAGGAACAACCGTAGATATTGTTTTAGGCGATGGAATTGGTGGTGATGCAATTAATGTGCCTTACGTGTTGGGCTTGAGTTTGCAAGAAGCTATTTTTAGCTTAAAAGGAAAAGGATTAAATGTGGGCGCTGTTATTTTGGCTACCGGAACTACCGATAGCCTTTCTGCAGTGGTTTACAAGCAAGTGCCGGAGAAAGTGGCAGGTAAAAAAATTCGTATTGGCGAGTCTATTGATTTGTTTGTTGCAAGCCAACTGCCTGAAGGTATTATTATTGATCCAAGTCTTTACAATGATGAAGAAGAGTCTGTAATTGAAGCTGAACCTTAAATTGAAAGTTTTCATTATTCAAAAAAGTGCTCCTTTTCCTCAACTTGCTCTTCATTACTTTCTGGAGCTGGCAAATCCTTTTTTCTAAAAATAAAGGCAATAATTATTCCGCTCACGGCACCCCAAACATGGCTTTGCCAGCTTATTCCTGCCTTAGGAAAAAAACCTGCCGCCATACTGCCATAAAGCAGCGCCACAAGTATAGAAATGGTGGCAGAAGTTTTGTCTTTGCGCATAATGCCGGAGGCTAATAAAAAAGCTGCAATGCCATAAATAATGCCGCTTATACCAATGTGAAAACCATTTGGAAATGTAAATGCCCAAACTAAAAAACCACTTACTAAATGTATGAATATTAAAACGCGAAGCGCAATGGTGGGATATGCATTTAGCAGAATAACTAAGAGCGGAAGAATAGCAACTGTGTTAGATAAAAGATGTTCAAAACTGCCATGAATAAAAGGCGCAAAAATTATTCCCTTTAAACCGAAAATATGCTGCGGTAAAATGCCCCAACTTCCTAAATCTATTTGGGTAAACCATTCATAAAGTTTTACTGCCCAAAGTACGGCTACTAATGCAAATGCAAACAATAGCCTTCGCCAAAATGCTTTTGAATCTTCCATTATTTTTTCGCCATTTCTACTACTGCCATTGCTGCATGGTGAGAAGCACCTGTGCCTCCAAGTTTCTGCCATAGCATTTCATATTCCTTCAATATTAAACTACGAATATCGGGCTGCAAAATTTTATTTAGCTCGCTCACTATTTGTGTTTCGTTTGCTTCATACTGTATAAGTTCTTTTACCACTTGCTTTTCGCAAACTAAATTCACGATGGAAATAAAAGGTACTTTTACCAACATTCTACCGATAAAGTAGGAGATAAAATTTCCTTTGTAGCAAACCACTTGTGGCACACGCAGCAACGCAGTTTCTAATGTGGCAGTGCCCGAAGTAACCAATGCTGCATTTGATTTTTTGAGCACTTCGTAAGTAGCGTCCATCGAAAGTTTACAGTTGCTCCCGCTTAAATATTTTTCGTAGTAAGCCGTGCCGTGAATACTCATGCCGGTAACTATAAATTCATGGTTAGGAAAGTGCTTGCTTGCGGCTATATATAAAGGCAACATTTTTTCAATTTCTTGCTTGCGGCTTCCGGGTAATAAAGCAATGGTTTTCACTTCCGGTGCGTGTGAAATTTTTTCTTCAATTACATCTAAAAGAGGATGCCCCACAAATTGCGCATTCATTTCCCATTTCTTAAAAAAATCTACTTCAAACGGAAGAATAACTAATAGTTTATCTACATATTTTTTTAGTAGTTCTGTTCTGTTTTCTTTCCACGCCCACACTTGCGGAGCAATGTACCACACTATCTTAAAATTCTTCGATTTTAGGAATGGAAGCAAGCGGAAATTAAACCCCGGATAATCAATTAAAACCACTACATCAGGCTGCCATTCGGCAATATCTTGTTTGCAGTATTTAATGTTGTTTAGTATGGTGAATAAATTGCTAAACACTTCCCAAAAACCCATAAATGCCAACTCCTTGATGTGTTTTACAATTTCACCGCCCGAAGCCTGCATTTTATCGCCACCCCAAACTCTAAATTGTGCCGCTCTATCTTGCTTTGCAATTGCATTCATCAAGTTACTGCCATGTAAATCGCCAGAGGCTTCTCCTGCAATTATGTAATACTTCACGTTTTCTTTTTGTAAGAATAAAGAAGAAAAATTTTCTTCGCTGCACAACTTATATTTTTTATGTCAAATTCATTAGTTCTTACGGTAGATTTAGGCACTTCGGGTCCTAAGGTTTCGGTTTTTAATGAAAAGGTTGAATTGATTGATAGTGAATTTTCGCCTACGAAATTAGTTTATACAAGCGATGGGGGAGTGGAGCAAGATCCGGCTGATTGGCTCAATGCTATTTTTCGCGCTTACGAAACCATTGCTGCGCGTGGAAAATTTAACCCGAAAGATATTGACATATTTAATATTACAGCACAATGGAGCGGTACCGTTGCTTTGGGCGAAAATGGAATGCCACTGATGAATTGCATTATTTGGATGGACGATAGAGGCGCGCCTTATGCAGGAAAGCTAACCGATGGATTGATAAAAGTTGACGGCTACGATATTTTTAAAATTTTTAAGTGGATTAGCATCACAGGCGGTGCGCCAACCAAATCGGGGAAAGACAGTATTGCACACATTTTGTTTCTTAAAAACAAGAAGCAAGAGGTGTATGAGAAAGCAAAATATTTTCTTGAACCAAAAGATTATTTGAATTATTATTTTACAGGAAGAGTGGCTACATCGGTTGATGGCGCTACATTACACTGGATTACAGATATTCGCGATATCAATAATGTTCGCTATCACGATGGCTTAATTAAGCAAACGGGAATTGATAAATCTAAACTTCCTGAGCTGCTTCCTGCAAACTGTATTCTTGGCGAAATGAAGCGCGATATTGCGGATAAAATGGGCTTGGGTGCAAATGTGAAAGTGGTAAGTGGTTCGCCCGATACACACTCTGCTGCCATTGGTTCCGGTGCGGTAAAAGATTACGAAGCACACGTGTATGTTGGCACTTCGGGCTGGTTGCTCACGCACTTGCCTTTTAAAAAAACAGATTTGTTGCACAACATGACCACAATTCCGAGCTCAATTCCGGGAAGATATTTAGTGATAAACGAACAAGAATCTTCTGGAAATTGCTTGAACTTTTTAAAGAATAATTTGCTTTATGCGAAAGATGAAATTAGCCAAACTTCTGTACCTACAAATTTTTATGAGCTATTAGATAAAGAAGTTGAAAAAGTGCCGGCAGGCAGCAATGGCGTAATGTTCACGCCTTGGCTAAATGGTGAGCGCAGCCCAATTGACGACCACAAAACACGCGCATCATTTTTAAATCTTGGCTTAAAAAGTACTCGTGGCGATATGGTTCGTGCAGTTTACGAAGGCGTAGCCAACAACAACCGTTGGTTGATGATGTATGTGGAAAAATTGATGGGCAGGCAAATTGAAGGTTTACGATTTATTGGCGGAGGCGCTAACTCTAATATTTGGTGTCAAATTATGGCAGATACCATGAACCGCGAAATATTGCAAATTGAAGATCCAATTGCTGCAAACTCAAGAGGTGCTGCAATGTTGGCACTTGCGGCAGTTGGCAAAATTGATATTGATGATATGGGTAAATATGTGAAGGTGAGAAATTCATTTAAGCCCAATACACAACATCGCCAACTCTATGATGAACGGTTTGAGATTTACAAAACTATTTACAATAAACAGAAAAGCATTTTTAATCGCTTGAATGCTTAGCTTGGTTTAAAACTCCCAACCAATATCTTTTCTGTGATACATACCTTCAAATTTTATATTTTGAATGGTAGAAAGCGAGGTGTGGACAGCCTCTTTTAAATTATTTCCTAAAGAAGTTACGGCTAAAACCCTTCCGCCATTTGTAACTAATTCTTGTGCATTTTCTTTTGTTCCTGCATGGAAAATAATTGAGCTGCTCTCTTGTGGCAAATCAATTTTTTTACCTTTGGAATATTCGCCAGGGTAACCACCGGAAGCCATAATTACGGTTGCAGCAGAACGCTCGTCTATTTCAATATTTTCTTGATGTAAATTATTGGTAGCAACTGCTTGTAGTAACGAAACCAAATCTGTTTTTAAACGAGGGAAAACAACTTCGGTTTCGGGATCGCCCATGCGGCAATTATATTCAATTACAAACGGCTCGTTGTTCACTAAAATTAAACCAAAATACACAAAACCTTTGTAAACAATATTTTCGGTTTTTAAACCTTCAATAGTTGGTTTTATGATGGTTTTATCAACTTTTTGTAAAAGATTTTCATCAACAAAATGCACGGGAGAAACAGCTCCCATTCCTCCGGTATTTAACCCTGTATCGCCTTCGCCAATGCGCTTGTAATCCTTTGCTTCGGGTAAAATTTTATAGTTGCTGCCATCTGTAAGAACAAAAACAGAAAATTCAATTCCAGATAAAAACTGTTCTACTACCACTTTTGCACTTGCCGCACCAAACCGCGCATTCGCAATCATATCGCGCAATTCAGCTTGTGCTTCTTCTACCGTTTGAGAAATTATCACACCTTTCCCTGCTGCCAAGCCATCAGCTTTTAAAACTATTGGCGGCTGCTGTGTAGCTAAATACTGTATGCCTTCTTCTAGATTGCTTGCATTAAATTCGCGATAAGCCGCAGTTGGAATATGGTGGCGCATCATAAATTCTTTTGCGAAAGATTTGCTTCCTTCTAACTGTGCGGCAACTTTTGATGGGCCTATAACAGAGATTTTTCCATCTTGATATTTGTGCGTAAAATAGTCATAAACGCCATTCACCAAAGGTTCTTCGGGCCCAACCACAATAAGTGAAATTGTATTTTCTAAACAAAATTTTTCTTGTGCTTCAAAATCGTTGATGCCAATATTTACGTTGGTGCCGCAAGCAGCCGTGCCTGGATTTCCAGGAGCAATAAATAATTTCTCGCACAATGTGCTTTGAGCAATTTTCCATGCAAAAGCATGTTCACGTCCACCCGAACCTAAAAGCAAAATATTCATGCTGCAAAGATGAAAGAAGTTACATCTTTAGCAACGAACAATTTTTTAAAGAAAACTTACTCTTCGATTTTTAAAAAATCTCCGGCAGAATTAAACAGAAGTACTGTTTGGTTGTTGAGTTGCACTTCTTGGTTTCCATTCTGCAATTCCCAACCTACAATGTAGTTTGAAGGGTAATTGACAGTAACATAATCCAATATTTTGTTAGGAATTACACTATTGGGTAATTTTGATTTTCCGTCAATATCAATTACTTCGTTTTGTGCATTAAACTCCAGTTTTGTGCCATCGGATAAGGTAACTTCATAGAGTTCGTTTTTATCCTTTTGTTTTACTGCTTTGGTAATGGAATTGCCGGTAAAATGTGTTGAAATATATGTTTGAACTGTTGCCGGTAAATCTTGTGCAGCTATTACTTTTTCTTTTTCACAACCAGTAGCGAGTAGTAGTAATAAAGCCACTAAAGTGTTGGAGATTAAACTTTTCATGGCAATATTAGTTTAGTGAAAAAATTATTTAGTGCTATTAACCTTTGCTACAAAGGTTTTCATTAGTTCATCTTGAAAGTTTGCTTTATCACCTGCTAGTTCAGAATTAAAAGTATAGATAGCTGCTGAAACAGCTTCTTCTAACTTAGTGTTGCCGCCTTTCAAAACTTTTATTCTACCAACCCAACCATCAGGGTACATTCCAAAGCGTACTTCAACCGATCCGTTAAACGAATTGTTAGTAATAGTTTCGGGCAGTAGTTGCAACAAATAATCTTGCATCACACCTGCTAAGCGCGAAAGCGTTTGTGCTGAACCTTCAGTTTTACTTTCAGGCGTTACTTTCACCTCAATACCTTTGGTGGCTTTAGCTTGCATTGTGGCATTGCCCGATACGTCAATTCTAAAAACAACATTGCAAGCGGTAGGCTTACCATTTTGAATTGCCGGTGCCCAGCGTGGCATGTTTGCAATTAAACGAATTGCTTCTGCATCAACTTGTGGATTGATACTTCCGTGTGTATGTGCATTTTCAATTTTACCTGTGGCTGAAATGGCAGCATCAACCTGCAAAGTTCCACTTGCTGAAATTCCTTTTCTATTAAGTGAATTTTGCAAAGTATCACGTAGGTAATAAACTAAAGACTTGTCGCCACCCGGAAATTCAGGATAGGTTTCAACAATATCGCATTGAAAAGAAAAAATTTGTGCTTGTGTGCCTAAACATATAGTGCTAACTATTAGTAGTGTCAGAATTTTCTTCATATAAAATTGCTTTGTGCAAAGAACAAAATATTATTGAATAGTTTAAATTCCATTTAGAATTTTCGCTCAAAAATTATTGAGCCAATCATAGCTTCTCGGGCATTAAAATTATATGGCTCGGTAGTTTCTTCTTGAATTATTTCCTCCTGCTTTGCATTTATTACTTTCATTCGTTCGTTGTATAAAATCTCTTCTGATGTAAGCGGACGCTCATATTTTGCCTCTTCTGCAAAACCTTCTTCGTAATTATATGGTGCTTTTTCTTGTAGTAAACCTTTGTTTTTAGAAGAAAAAGATTCTTGTTTTTTAGGTGTGTTTATTGCAGGCTTTGGCATGGTGGGCTGCGACTTTTCTTGCAACTCCTGCTGAATGCGTTTCATTACTTCATCGAAAGTGCTTGGTTGTTTTGGTGCTTTAGGCGTTTTTTTAGCTTCTTCTTCCTTTGCTTTGGTGTAAGAAGTATAGATAAAATAGCCAATGCCAAAAATGATATAAAGAATTACTTTAAAATCCACGGTTTGAAAGTATAAAACTTAATGCGAATTTGAAATTTTGTGAGGAGAGATTTTTTTCTCAGCAGTTTACTGATAAAAAACAAGAGAAAATGAAGTTGTACCGTGGGCGGGACTTGAACCCGCACAGCCTTTAAGTGCCACAGGATTTTAAGTCCTGCGTGTCTACCGATTCCACCACCACGGCTAAAACAAAGCGTTTTAAAAACTTCATTTCAACATTGCTGTTGAATAAAATTAAAAAGGCTTGAGTGTGCTCTCAAGCCTTTAGCTTAACAGAGCGGGAGACGAGGCTCGAACCCGCGACCTCAACCTTGGCAAGGTTGCGCTCTACCAACTGAGCTACTCCCGCATGATTTAAAAGAACGATTTTCTAAAATCGGTTGCAAATATAATTTTCCCTTTCGTAGTTTCAAGTGAAAAATTCGTGCCCTAAGAGGGAATCGAACCCCCACTTCTTTCGAAACACGATTTTGAGTCGTGCGCGTCTACCAATTCCGCCATTAGGGCAATGCTTTTTAAAGAACGGGCTGCAAAACTATTTTTTTTTTCAAAGTAGCAAAGTTCTTTTTTCTATTCGTTCATAATTGTTTCAATTTCTTCTGCTTCAATAGGAATATTTGCCATTAAATCAATCGGTTTTTCCTTTGTTACCAGAATATTATTTTCTAAACGAATGCCTATTTTTTCTTCTCTAATATAAATGCCGGGTTCGCAGGTAAGCACTGCTCCGGCAGGGATTTTTCCATATCGGTTGCCTACATCGTGGGTGTTTAAACCTAAAAAGTGTGCGGTGCCGTGTGGGAAATATTTTCTGTATAATGGATTTTTCTTGTCTTGCTTTTTTACATCAGCAAGTTTTAAAAGTTTTAGTTTAATGAGTTCGCCTTCCATTAAATCGCCAACTGCGGCATTAAACTCAACTAATTGTATGCCGGGTTTCATCATTTGCACTGCCTGTTTATGAATACTTAAAACGGCATTGTAAACATCTTTTTGGCGTTTGGTAAATTTGCCGTTTACAGGAATTGTTCTGGTTAAATCGGAGCAGTAGTTTGCATATTCCGCAGCGCAATCCATTAGTAATAATTCACCGCTTTTACATTGTGTATTATTGGCAATATAATGTAGAAAACAAGCGTTTTCTCCGGTAGCCACGATTGGCTCATAAGCGTGCCTGGTGGCTCGGTTGCTAATATATTCATGTGTGAGTTCTGCTTCAACTTGGTATTCCCACACTCCGGGTTTCACAAAGTGCAGGGTGCGCAAAAATCCTTTGCGTGTAATTTCAATAGCGCGGTTGAGTAATGCTATTTCTAAGTTCGATTTTTTAGTTCTTAAAGAAGCCATTATAGGTGCTAATCTTTCGTAGCGGTGCAGCGGAAATGCTTCGCGAATGCGCTGTGCTACTTTTACTTCATAAGTTTCTACTTTCCACGAAGCGCGGTCGTGTTCGTTGCTGTTTAAATAAACGTGTTCTGCAAGGTGCATTATCGAAAAAAGTGTTGAAAATGCTTCGCTACTCCAGCGCACTTGTTTAATGCCGGAATATTGGCTTGCTTGTGCTTTGGTGAGTTTTCTTCCTTCCCAAGTTTCGAGTAATTCGTTGGTTTGGCGCACAAATAATATTTCGCGCAATTCTTCTTTTGGCGCATCGGGAAAGAGCAATAAAAAAGTTTCTTCTTGGTCTATTCCCGTAAGGTAAAAAAGGTCGGGATTTTGTCGCCATTTGTAGAACGCATCTGCACTATCGGGCATTGGCGCATTGCTGGAAACAAATACCAGACTATTCTTTTTTAGTTCTTTGCTAAGGTTTTTTCTGTTGGCTGTAAAAAGCTCGTTGTTAATTACATCGTAACGCATGGCGCTAAGGTAACATTATCGCTTTCACTTGCGTATATAATAGTATGAATACAAGAACTACAATTAACGAAAATTATTTAAAACTCGTAGTTGTGTTGGTATTTGCAAGTTGGCTTACAATGGCTATTCTTCCACTTTTGTACTAATGAAAATTTATTTGGTAGAAAGTGAAACTTTTTAGCCGCTAATGAGTAAAACAATACATCTTAGTTAAAGATACACCAACAGCACCGGGCAAGAGTTTTTGGAGGGTTTCTTTTGTGCCGGTGTTTTTTTATGCTGAAACTTAAAACTCCATTTTAAAGCAAAATTGCACTACTTAATCTACAAAACTTTTGCGCCTTCAGCGTTTATTTTTGAAATAAAAGCAGTACTTTCTAATCCAATTTCTTGAAACTTCTGCTGCATAGCTTTTGCAACTTCATTAGCTATATTTTCACTATTGCAAAGTGCAAAAATTGAAGGCCCTGAACCTGAAATGCTGCATCCTAAAGCGCCTAAATTTAAGGCTGCTTGCTTAACCGAAGAAAAACCCGGAATAAGTGGCGCTCGATAAGGTTCTGCAATTACATCTTGCAGTGAGCGCGAAATAATATCAAAATCATTTTTCATAAATCCGGCAATTAAAGCTGCTAAATTTCCCCATTGCGTAATGGCAATTTGAAGTGGAATTTCTTTTGGCAGCACTTTGCGTGAATCTTCTGTTCGCAATTCGATGTGAGGATTTACAACTACGCAGCATAAATTGCTTGGTGTGGGAATTTCAATAATGTCTAAAGGTGTGTAACTTCTTATTAAAACTAAACCGCCTAAAATAGAAGGAGCTACATTATCGGCATGTGCTGCTCCGCAGGCAATTCTTTCTGCTTCCATGGCAAAAGGAATAAGTTCTTTTTTTGAAAGCGGATTGCCAAGCAATTCGTTTATGCCAACCAAAGCAGCAGCAGAACTGGCAGCGCTAGAGCCTAAGCCGCTTCCCAAAGGCAAGTTTTTTTGGATTGAAATTTCAACGCCTTGTATTTGGTTTAGGTATTTTAGAAATTCTATTACTGCAACACCGGCAGTGTTTTTTTCTGCTACCAAGGGCAATCTTCCTCCATCGCCTGAAATTTGTTTTATTGTTACTTTTTCAGAAGTGTTTAATGTTAGTTCAACAATATCACCCGGTTGCTGTATGGCAAAGCCCAAAACATCGAAGCCGCAAGCTACATTGGCAACAGTTGCCGGTGCAAAAACAGAGATGGTTTTTTTATTCATTTTTTACTTTAAACTTTCAATTTCAATATCGTAGTTTTTTGCTTGAATCGCCCAATCGTAGTGCCGAACCCATTGCTGGGTATTCATTACGCGAAGGTAGTTTACATCCATAATTCGCTTGCGCAATTTCACACTAAAATCGCTTTCATCATAAAAAAATGTGCTGTGATATTTTTCGGGTAAATGTTCGGGATAAGCTAAGCGCTTAGGTAAAAGCGGAACAGTATTGCAAAAAATGGCTTCAACCACACTCGCTCCAAAAAAATCTTGATAAGATGTAACAGGCAACAAATCTGCTTTCCACAACCATTCGGCATATTCTCTTTCGCTTGGTGCAAAACCCCAGTGCACAATTTTTTCACTCAGTTTCTCTTTCGCTTCACTAAAAATTTTAGGTGAATTTTTGAAAGATTCTCCCAGCACGGCTAAACGAAAATCTACACCTTGTTCTTGAATTTCAAATAAAGTATTGAAAAATAATTCGGGATTTTTATCGTGTTCCCAACGATGATTCCAGAGTACTAAACAACGCTGGTGTTTTTCACTGTATTCCGGCTTCAGCAAGTTGAATTTTTCTAACTGTAAGCCTAAACTTTGCACACTGCTTTTTTTAGAAATTTCAGTAATAGTTTCTTCGTTTGTGTAATCGGGAAATTGCTTTAAAAAATTAGGGAGCGAACCAATAAAACTTTCTAAATGATATTTTGAATTGAACCAAATTTTATCGGCAACTAAAGCAGAAGTGTAATTGATGAAAGCATAATGATTATCGCGCTTTAGCTGAACATCTGCATCTGTTTTGCTCCACGGATAAGTGAGTTGATTCTCGTGCATATAAAGCACAAAAGGAGTTGTGTTTGTGTGTGCAGCAATTAGCGATTTAAAAGTACTTAAATCAAGCATGTCAGAAACTACAATTGCCTCAAAATTTTTGTCTTTTAGCTTTAAAAACTGCTGAGCTAAAGTAACTGCGCCACCGTGCATTCGCCATTTCCAATGATAACCCGGGAGCGTGAGCAATTCAATTTTATGTTTGCTGTGCTGCTGCCAACCCAAAGTCCATTGCCGATGTGAGCCCGTAAAAAATGGTTCAACCAAAAGTATTCTCATTAGGCAGCATAGTGAATTTTAGAGTAGGGTTCTTAGCATTTACATTAAATCTTTCATCGGCACGTAAACCAACAACCCACACTATTTTTTTATTGCTTTCTATTACCCACACATTTTCTTTTTCGTGTAGCGGGAGTTTTAAATCGGTGAGAAATTTCTTCACCTTTTTCTTTTTTAAATTGAAACCAAAAGGGTAAAAGTAATCACCTGCTTTCCATTTGCGCAGCATCAAAGGAAATTGCAATTCTGCTTTGTTTACAAAAGCACTTTCTGTTGTTGTTTTTAATGAATTTGGAAGTGAGTCCGGCAGTTCAATTTTTAAGGTAAACTGTGAAGTTTTTATTTCTTGTGTGGCTTCTTCTATGAAATGAGCAGAAGCATCTTCTTCTTTTCCTTTAGTGAGAATTAGAAACCTTCTGTCGCGAATGATACGAGCAGTTCCTGAACTATAAATTGCACCAGCTTGCCCTGTCAAATTTTTGAGTATGTCATCAATTTGCTGTGCATTAAAGCCGAAATCTTTTAAAAATGTAAACAATATACTTCGCTTATCTGGTAAGGTTTTCAGCTTTTCAATTGAAATATAAAAATCGTTGTGGCGCTTAAAAACAAGTGCTTTTAAAATCTTATTAAAATGGTTTTTAAATACATTTTCAACTTCGGAAAACACAGCAATGTTTTCTGCAAAAGTTTGTTCAAAAGAAGGGTTTATTTCCTTAAAAAGTGGCATTATTTTATGCCTGATAAAATTGCGCGAATATTTATCAGAAGTGTTAGAGCTATCTTCGCGCCAGCTTATATTTTCTTGTTTTGCAAAACTCTCCAATGTTTCGCGTGTGGCAAAAAGCAAAGGACGAATTATTTTTTCTTGCTTAGGTAGAATACCTCTCAATCCTTTTATTCCTGTACCGCGCGAGAGATTAAAAAGTACAGTTTCAATATTGTCGTTTAAGTGATGGGCAGTAGCAACGCAGTCCAATTTATTTCTATTCAAAAGTTCTGAAAACCAGTTATATCGAAGTTTTCTGGCAGCTTCTTGTATGGATAATTTATTTGTTTCTGCAAAAGATTTTGTGTCGAATTTAGTGCTGTAAAACTCAATATTATGTGTGTTTGCAAATGCTTTCACAAAATATTCATCTCCATCGCTTTCTTTACCTCTTAAATTAAAATTGCAGTGCGCAATGGCAAAAGGAAATTCAGCTTTCAGCATTAAATGGCAAAGTGCCATTGAGTCTAAACCTCCGCTAACTGCCACTAATACGCGCTTCTTTTTTGAAAGAAGTTTGTGGGTTTCACTAAAAGCTAAGAATTGATTTAAGAATGTTTGCATTTTAGAAAAAATAAATGGCTTACAGAAGACTAATTTCCAAAAATATAATCTAAAATATTAGCTCCCATTCGCAATGCTTTTTGGCGTGTTTCTTCGGGGTCTTTGTGCACATCGGCATCTTCCCAGCCATCTCCTAAATCGCACTCGTAGGTGTAGAGCGCAACTAACCTTCCTTGATAGAACAAACCAAATGCCTGAGCAGGCTTGCCATCGTGTTCGTGTATTTTGGGTAAGCCATTTGGGAAGTTGAATTTTTGATGAAAAATGGGGTGATTAAATGGCAATTCTACCAATTTGCTTCCTGGAATAAGTTTGTCTAATTGCGGACGAATAAATTTGTCCATGCCATAATTATCATCAGCATGTAAAAAGCCTCCTGCCATCAAATAGTTTCTTAAGTTTTCGCTTTCCACAGTATTAAAAACTACGTTTCCGTGCCCGGTCATATGTAGAAAAGGATAGTTGAAAATTTCGGGGCTTCCAACCTCAACTGTTTCAGGTTCTGTATCAATGTTTGTGTTTAAATTTTTATTGGCAAAGCTTATTAAATTAGGAAGTGAAGTAGGGTTTGCATACCAATCGCCACCGCCATTATATTTTAGCAGCGCGATTTTGAGCGGCTTGTCGTTTCCGGCAAAAGCTATAATTGGGAAAAGAAAAATCAATAAATACTTCATGCAGTTTTCCATTTAATGTTGCAGCCAATACTTGGGCGCTGGAAAGATGAAATTTCTTTTCCTTCAAGTAAAGCATTTATGGCATTTTTTAAATCTTCACCAGTTACCGGCTCTTCATTTTTGGGTCTTGAACTATCGAATTGACCGCGATAAACCAATTTGTTTTCACCATTAAACAAGTAAAAATCAGGCGTGCAAGCAGCATCATAAGCTTTTGCAATCTCTTGAGTTTCGTCATAGAGATATGGAAAGTTAAATTGTTTTTGCAAGGCAAGTTCTTTCATCTTTTCAGGTGAATCTTCGGGATATTTTTCAATGTTGTTTGAACTAATTGCTACGGTGTTAATGCCTTTTGGTGTATAGCTGTTTATAGTTTCAACAAGTTTATTAAGAATATGTATCACATAAGGACAATGGTTACAGATAAAAACAACCAATGTGCCATTCGTGCCTTTAACATCTTTAAAAGAAAGGTTTTTCTCTGAAATTACATCAGGCAAATTGAAGTCCGGAGCGATTGTGCCGAGCGGAATCATATTAGAAGGAGTAGAAGCCATTTTTTAGAAATAAAAATATTTGCTGTGAAAATACCAATCGAATATTATATTTGCGCCTCTTTTAAAGAAAATAAAGAAAATTTGCTCTCGTAGCTTAACTGGATAGAGCATCTGACTACGGATCAGAAGGTTAGGGGTTCGACTCCCTTCGAGAGCACAGAAACGGTTCCATTTTGGAGCCGTTTTTTGTTTTAGCAAAGTATGAAAACAATATTTATAAAATACTTTTCTATACCAAGGAATATCATTTACCTTATGGTGGCTGATGTTTTTTTACAGTTAATAAATGCTGCCTTCACGCTGCTTTTGAACTATTTAATGCTCGACCACGGCTTTAAAGATTTTGAAATTGCGAGTATGGTGGCCAATCGCTATCTCACTGTTTTGCTGTGCTCTATTCCATTGGCGCTTTTTGTGAAAGGAAAAGAATTAAAACCGTTTATGCTTGCAGGTTCTGTACTCACACCTTTAATTGCGCTCTTGCTTATTTTCGGAATTCATACGCATAATTCTGAGTTAATTCGTTTGCTGATGTCGCTTTGGGGAATTTCGTTTTCGCTTTTGCAAATTTTGGTGCTGCCATATATTTTATTGAATGGAAGCAAAGAGCATGAAACGGAAAGCATTGTATTGTTTTTTGCAGCGGGGAATTTTACTACCATTTTAGCGGGTTTAATGAGTTTTCTTTTACCATTGGCTACGCCATATTTTTCTACTGAAAAAATGCTGATTTTGTATTCAGTAATAGCTTTTGCAGGGGTATATTTTGTTTTAAAGCTTCCTAAGAATGAAAACTTGGGAACTAAAATTCCTATCAAAAATATTCACCACGATTACGATTGGAATTTGATTACTGAAGCTGCGATTCCTACGTTTTTAATAGCTTTTGGTGCGGGCTTTACCATTCCGGTTATCAATTTATTTTTTCATGATGTACATGGCATGAACGCAGAAAACTTTTCGTTGATGAATTCGCTTGCATTCACTTTGGTTGCTATTTCAGGTTTGTTAGTTCCTGAAATTAAAAGACGATTTGGCTATAAAATCGCTATCACTTTGGTGCAAATAATTGCTATTGTTTTGCTTTTTGCGATGGCAACTACAGAATGGTATAGCCATACCGTGCTTGGTTTGCTGGTTGCTGTAATCACATTTGTGCTGCGCCAACCACTTATGAATATGGCTGCTCCGATGACGGGCGAACTCACGCTTAAATATGTTGGCGAAAGAAATCGCGAAATGATTTCGGCTATTAATGCTTCAATTTGGAGTGGATGTTGGTTTGCAAGCGCAAAAATATTTTCAATTTTGCGTGAAGCTGGAGTTTCATATTCAAATATTATTTTTATTACAGTTGGGTTCTATATTTTTGGTGTAGCTTGGTATCAACGCTTAATCAATAAGGTTGAAAATGTGCCATTAGAAAAGGAATAATAATATGATATGATTGGAATTGCAAAACCAATCACACAAATAATAATTACATTTCATAAAATCGTATTACAATCATAATTTTTTCGATGCGTAATTTTTTATTACTACTCACTTTTTTACCGATATTTTTAATTGCACAACCTGTTTTTCGTGGTGCAAAAATTGTAGGTAATTATCCGAATACTTTTTTCTTGCACACCATTGCTGCTACTGGCGAAAAGCCAATTGTATTCACTGCAAAAGAACTTCCTGTGGGTTTAAGTTTAGATGTTTCAACGGGAATAATTTACGGCACAGCGCCCAAGGCTGGAATTTACAAAGTAGAAGTTTCTGCTACGAATAAATCTGGAACAAGCACTCAAACTTTAGAATTAAATATTGGTGAAAAATTAGCGCTAACTCCGCCAATGGGTTGGAATAGTTGGAATGTTTTCACTTCTGATATTGATGAGAAAATAATTATGGAAATTGCCGATGCTATGGTGAATACAGGAATGCGCGATGCAGGATATGAGTATATAAACATTGATGATTATTGGCATGCAGACACGCGCGAAGCTGATGGAAAACCTAAAGTAGATGAAAAAAAATTTCCCAACGGAATGAAGCACGTTGCAGATTATGTACATAGCAAGGGATTAAAACTGGGGATTTATTCTTGTGCTTCGGAGTTTACTTGTGGTAGAAGATTTGGAGGTTATGGTTATGAAGAAATTGATGCTAAAACTTATGCAGAATGGGGAATAGATTTATTGAAATACGATTATTGTTTTGCTCCGTGGAATAGAAAAACGGCTATTGAGCGCTATACCAAAATGGGTGAGGCACTAAAAAATAGTGGTAGAAGTATTGTGTTTAGTATTTGCGAATGGGGTGTTCGTAAACCTTGGAAATGGGGAGCCGCAGCAGGAGGAAGTTACTGGCGAACAACTTTTGACATCTTCGACCATTGGAAAGGGAATAACCCTTTTCAGTTAAGTGTGATGCAAATTTTAAAGCAACAAATAGGGTTAGAAAAATATGCAGCACCGGGCGCTTGGAACGATCCGGATATGCTTATTGTTGGAAATTACGGTAAAGGAAATGCTACTTCGGCAAGAGGAAAGTTTAAAGGATTAAGTGATACTGAATATCAAAGTCATTTTGCGTTGTGGTGTATGCTCAATTCTCCGCTGCTTTCTAGTTGCGATTTGCGCAATATGAATGATGCCACAAAAAACATTTTATTAAATAACGAGCTGATAGCACTCAACCAAGATATTGAAGGAAAACAAGCAACTTTAGTTTCTAAAAAGAAAGGAATTTGGGTTTACAAAAAAGAACTTTCTGATGGTGTTGCGTATGCAGTTTTTAATACAAATAGTAAGCAAAAGTCGTTTGTGGTTTCTGAACTTATTGAAAAGAAAATTAAAGGTACAGTAAAGGATTTGGTTAGCGGAAAAGTTGTTTCTAATTCAGGAGAAGCAATAAATTTAGACGCACATCAAACTTTTGTGTTTAAAGTAAATCGATAGTCCAGATTTAAAAAGTGTAATTAAAAATATGAAAAAGATATTATTCGGAATTGCTTTGTTTTTAGCAGTTGCTACACAGGCGCAAGAGAAAAAAACATTGTCAGAAAAAATTTTAGGCGAAAAAACATTGCCATCGGTTACGCTAAACGATATTGCAGGAAAGCGCGTTGATGTAAATAGTTATGCAAAGTCAGGAAAGATTACGGTAGTTAGTTTCTGGGCAACATGGTGTGTGCCATGCAAGAAGGAACTAAACAACATAAGCGAATTATATGAAGAATGGCAAGAAAAATACAATATGCAATTAGTAGCAGTTTCTATTGATGACTCCCGAAGCAGCACAAAAGTAAAGCCCTATACAGATAGCCAACGTTGGGAGTTTGATGTGCTTTTAGACCCGAATCAAGATTTAAAACGGGAGTTAAATATTCAAAGTGTTCCTTTTACAGTTTTGCTTAATCAAAAGGGAAAAATTGTTTACACACATACCGGATATGTGGAGGGTGATGAGTTGGTTTTAGAAGATGAAATAAAGAAGTTAGCTGCCGAGAAGTAAGCTATAAGTTCTATATAATAGAAACGCCCAAACAGTTAATCAGTTTGAGCATTTTTATTTTAGTAAGAGCACTGAAAATTACCACATCACTTCCACTTTTTCTTTTTCAATAATTCTACGCAAGTTAATTAACGCATAGCGCATTCTGCCCAACGAAGTATTGATGCTTACATTAGTGTAGGCAGCAATTTCTTTAAAACTAAAATCGTAGAAGTGCCTTAGTATTATCACTTCTCTTTGGTCGGCAGGCAGTTGTTCAATCAGCATTTTTAGTTTGCTTTCTTTATTTTCAACCTCTTGAAAATCTTTTTCTTGCTTGTCATCAACACCAATGTATTTAAAGATGTCTTCACCAGTGCTGGTGGTTACGGTAATGCCTGGAGCATTCTTAGTTTTTCTAAAATAATCAATACAGTGGTTATGAGCAATTCTAAGTAACCAAGGAGCCAATTTTCCTTCTTCGTTATATTTCCCTGCGCGCAATTTGTTAACCGCTTTTATGAATACTTCTTGGAAAATATCTTCTGCAAGGTATTTGTCGCGAACCATCACGAATATGGCAGTAAAAACTTTGTCTTTGTAGCGATGAATAAGCGCTTCTAAGGCTTTTTCATTTCCGGCATGGAATTGCTGCAACAAAGTGTGATCGCTTAAAGTATGAGTCTTCATACGTATTCTGTTTTAAAAGTGAACAAAATGTAGAACTCAATGCAATAGGCAAATTTCTTTGTTGTTTAATTTATTAAAATGAAGTACGAAAATCTATTCACACAAAAACCAATATTTTTCCAAATACGATTCTTAAAATGTAGAGATGTTGAATAGGCAGAATTAAATTCGTTTAATGTTTTTACTTTCTTTTTAAAAAAAAGGTTACACGAAGTTAAACTTTTAGTTGAAAAAGCAAAATTGTGGCACGAAATTTTTTTTAGCGAACTAACGTTATCGTTCCCCGTTTTTCCACCTCTTGATCGTTGGTGCAAATTCCTTTCACATACCAAACATAAGCATCAGTTGGGCTCATTTGACCTCTGAAAGTTCCGTCCCAGCCATCTTTAATGTTGTTGGTAGAGAACACTACATTTCCCCATCTGTTGGTTACGATAAAGGTAGTGAGTTTCTTCAATGCTTTACCTCGCACGAAGAGTTTATCGTTTAGCCCATCTCCATTTGGCGTGAATACTGTTGGTACAAAAACGAAGTCTGGTGTACAAGCCAATACTTTTATGAAAGCTGAGTCCATTGATTGGCATCCGAATTGGTTAGTAACCGTAACATACATCCATTGCGTGAAATTTGCAGTTAAAATAGGAGATGCACAATCGGTACAACTGAGCGGGTCGGTAGAAGACCAACTGTATTGCACAGCATCTAAAGAAAGAGCCGCCAATTCAACTTCTGATGAAACAGCCACAGCAGTATCTCTATATAATTCAATATCGGGTAAAGGATCTACGCGCACGTTAAATGTGTGCGAATCTGGTACACAAAGTGGGCTTTTGATAATTACTGTAAAATCCATTGTGAACGGAGGGGTAGCTATTGGATCTTTTTGGTTAGGATTATCTAAGTATGTTGTTGGATACCAAAAGAAAGCAGTATCATTATACGAAGCTTGTTGAACAGTAATATCCATTTTTAAAGATTCTCCTGCACATATTGAAGTATCCTGTATAAAGTCCACTTTAACGGTATCAATCGGATAAAGAGTTACGGTGTCATATATGTAGCAACCCGGTTGATGTCCCAGTCTATTTTCACTGTAAACTATCCAAGTTGTAGTATCCATAGCAGTGAGTGTTGGACAAATAGCTGTTGGAGAACTAATATTCGTTGGTGGCGACCATAGAGCATTATACACATCACCGGCACATAATACTGTAGTTTCACCATAGCATAATCTAATATATTCTGGTGCAATATTTAGCTTAGGTAAATCTTCTACGTTTAGTGTTACCGTATCTTTAGCTTCACAGCCCCATTTTGTGGTAGCAGTAACAATGTATGAAATGGTATCCGGAGCATTTGATACTACAAAGCTACAAGTGTCGCAAGTAAGAAAATCAGAAGGCTCCCACCTAAAGAAATCACCATCTTTTAATTGGTATTCAACAACAGCACCAATACAAACCGAGGTGTCTCTTAAATTTGGATAAGGGTATTCATCAACATACAATGAATCAGCAAGTGGATAGGTAACTTTGCAGCCTTTATTATCTTCAAGTAAAAGTACTGGAGTTACATAGCCAGTATCAAACTGAGGGTTGGTATAAGTATGAGGTTGATTAAAGTAAACCGTATCGCCATAAACAATCGGCATGGTTTGAACATCTCCCACGCGCCATTGGATATCGGCTTTTTGAGTTTCATAAACTTTACCGGAGAAGAATACTGTTAATGGTCTGCAACCATAAGGAGGAGATATTTGTACATTGTCTAAACGAGGTCCTAAAATAGAAACTAACTTTTTCTTAACTAAAGAATCTCTACATCCACCTTTCTGCCCAACTAAAGCAACATCATAATCTCCTGGAAATTTGTAAATGTGATATGGACTTGTTTCGTTAGAAGTTGGTGTGTGGTCGCCAAAGTACCAAGTGAAGGTAATACCGGTATCAGTAGTAGTATTTATAAATTGCGTTGCATAAGGTGGGCAAGCTACTGTAATTGCTGTGTTGAAGAAATCTAATCCAATGCTTTGAATTATTACTTTTTTTGCAATGGTTGTAGAGCAACCATTGGTTTTTGATATTGCTGTTAAGGTAACATAATAGCTATCTGTTTGAGCATAGGTATGAAAAACGTTTGAGTTGGTTGGTCGGTGAAGTGTATCGCCATCACCAAAATCCCAAATATAATTATAATGGGCAGGGCTAATGGTTGTATTTCTAAAAGTTAGTTGGTTGCCGGCACATAAGGCACCAGAAAAAGTAAAATTAGCTTCTATTACTGTTTCGTCAATATACCTATTTTTCTGTAGAGTATCTTTACAGCCCAAAGAATCTGTAACAATTAGTCTTACGTTATTAAAGGTATTCATTCCAGTAAAAATCCAAGTGGTATCTCCGTTGTTTACAGGATTTACATCACTGCCATATCTTCCAGAGGCTGAAAATGCCCAATTCCATGCTACAATAGGGGCATAATTTCCAGTACTAGTACTTGTGAAGTGGACGGATAAAGGACTACAACCTGAAGTTTTGTCTGCCACAAAATCGGCATGAGGCTTATTTACAGTAATATAGTTTACTTTAATAATGGAATCGTTGCAAGGCAAACCTTTGTTGATAACTAATTTAACTGTATATTTTCCAGCAGCTTTATATTTTTTAATTGGATTTTGCGCAGAGCTGGTATCTCCATCACCAAAATACCACTTCCATTTACTTCCAAAATTTGTGGAATCTGTAAAAGTTATTGCCTCCCCAACACAAACATTTCTCTTATCTGCGCCAAAAGTTTTGGTTTGGCTTAAAAGATTTATTTTTTTAGTAATTGAATCTGTACATCCGGTAGCAATATTGTAAGCATACAAGGTAACATTATAGCTTCCCATTACAGGATAAACATAATTTTTCTTTGTAACGGTATCACGTGGTGTAGTCGGCATTCCGTTATCCATGCGCCACCATAATGAATCTGCTCCAATAGAAGTAGAAGTAAAATCTACACTTAAAGGATTGCCGCAAGATGTTTTGTAAGTAAAGTCAGCTTTAGGATCATTAGAAGTTATATATTGTGTTTTGGTAACAGTAGTAGCGCATCTTCCATTTTTCACAGTTAAAGTAACAGTGTGAGGTCCTGGTTGATCATAGGTATAATTAGGATTTTGCTGGGTGCTTGTGCCTGGTCCTAAATTCCATAAATAACTTGTGCCGCCTGTACATTGGCAAGTAAACTGAATTGGTGTTTTTAAACAAGCCTGTAATGGAGTAGCAACAAAATTTGCAGTAGGTGGTGAAGTTACATTTATTGTAGTATAGGCTGTGTCATAGCAACCATCAGCAGTTTGAACTCTTAGCCAAACATTGTAAGTGCCGGGATTTTGAAAGGTATATGAAAAAGGATTGGTACAGTCAGTTGATTGAATTATTCCATTTCCCATACTCCATTTGCAATCTACAATAGGCGATCCGCCAGCCGGAGTGCCATTAGAAAATGTAACTTTTAATGGCGCACAACCTGCAGTAGAATCTGTATTGATGACTGCATCAAAAGGTTGAATACATACATAATTCTTTTTTACAATTTTAGATACACAGCCCGATGGTGAAGTTGCAAATAGCGTAACGTCATAGCAGCCTGTGCGTGTGTAAGTATAAGAACAATTGAGTGTTGGACAAGTATTGTTGTTATCTCCCCAATTGTATTGTACAACGCTTGCTCCGGGAGCACTACCTGTAAAGTTTACGGTAAGTGGCGGTACACATTTTTGCAGAGGAGTTCCTGTAAAGTTTACTGTAATTGGATCGGTAATAGTTATTGGTTTTGAAATGGTATCTGTACAGCCATTCATACTTACTCGAAGCGAAATTCTTCTTGAACCATTTGTGCTATAAGCATAACAAGGATTGGTATCTGATGAAACTACATTTCCTCCAAGATTCCAGCTATAGGTAACATTCCCTCCTATACCCTGTGTAGTAGAAGTGTTTGTTAAGCAAAAAGAGTCTTCTCTGCACACATTATTATTACTTAATGTAAAATTAGCAACCACTTTTGTTACGTTTATTCTATGTGAATCTATAGAGAAACAGCCTTTAGAGTCGTTTGATCTTAAAACAATATTGTAAGAGCCGGGTGGATAACACTTTTGTGCAGGAGAGGTTACTGTACTACTTGTGCCATCTCCAAAATTCCAAACAAAACCGATAGGGAAACCTTGTGGATGAGAAGAGTTATTGGTGAACTGAACACAAAGTGGTGCAGTACAAGAACTATTTTGCGATACTGTAAAATTAGATATCGGAGGTTGCCGAACTGTTACTTTTATATTAGCTAAAATTCCTTGGCAGCCATTGGTGTCCACTAATACGCGAGTAACATTGTATGTACCCGGGTTTTTGTATGAAAAACAAGTATCGCTGCAATTGTTTAAAACTGGTGGAATACCAAAATCCCATAAGCAATTCATGAGTGGGGCATCGCCTAAAATATTATTGGAGGAAGTACATACATTGGAATTTATACAAATAGTATCGCTCGATAAAGTGAACTGAGGAACAGGAGAGCGGAAAGACTGAATAAGAACTGTAGCTGTATCACTTAATGTACCATTAGAAGCAATAAGTCTTATAGTTTTTGTTCCTGAAGCCATGTAAATTTTTGAAGGATTTACATCATTGGAAAAATCGCCATCTCCTAAATCCCAAGTATAAGAAGTGGCTCCGGTAGAAGTATTGGTAAAATTTACCTGAAACTGCCCGGCACATCCTTTGTATTTATCAGCAGTAAAACTTGCTATTGGTTGTGCAACTATATGCTTAACACTGAAAAAAATTAAAAATAAGTAGAGGTAGAAATTAAATATTCTCATGTTCATCTTCTGTACTCAATAGACGTTGATTCTTTAAAATTGGTTTGCTTGTGTCGCAGTTTGATGTTTTCTAAAGGCTAATAATAAAGAAATCTATTTAATTAGGAAGGCTCTTCAATTCTAACTTTTGAGTTGATTTCAACTTTTCTTAAAAAAAAAGCTGAAAATTTTCCTTTTTAAGTTTACTTTTTTGAAAGAAAACAAACCCCATTCTGTAAATATCAATAGTGAGTTTTACTTGCTCATGTTGTTTGATTATTTCCCATGCTTCAGTCATTTCTTCACTCCAATAAATATCATCGAAAACAACAATAGAACATTCGTTACAAAAATTCAATATTTCTTCAAAATAGCGAAGTGTTGCTTCCTTTTTATGATTGCCATCTATGAAAACAAAGTCAACTTGCTCTATTTTTTTTAAGATAGAAAGAAGTACTGCATCAAAATTTCCTACTTCAAAATTGATATTCTTTATTTCTAATTTATTTGCGTTTTGTTGGGCAATTTGGCTCAACTCTTTGCTTCCCTCAATTGTGAAAACTTGAGCGCCATTATTCCCATTTGCTAAATAGCAAGTTCCTATGCCGATATTGGTTCCAAGCTCTAAAATTGTTTTAGGTTTAAAATGCGCAACGGCATTCAAAAGCACTTTACCATATTTAGATGCTATGGCACTTTTTTTTGTAATGGTAGAAATTTTTCGTGTGTACTTTTTCCCTTCATTGCCTAAATCTACGAAGCTGATATTGTGATTACTTTTTAGCAGAGAATATCTCAGGTTTTCTATTGCAGAAATATCATTTTTCCCTTCTAAAACATGTGTGTAGAACTCAAAAACAAAAGGAGAGTGTAAGTAGTATTTTGTTTTTGCAGTAACTAAATATTTACAGTAAGATTTTATTCTATGTAGAATATCTTTCATTCGCATTAAATTTGCTAAGGTGAAACAATTCTTCATATTTCTATTATTGCTGCCAACTATAGTTTTTGCACAGCGCAAAAGTTTTCATTTAGGCGTAAGCGGAGCTGCCAATGTTTCTTTTATTTTAAACCAAAATAATTTTGGCACACTTGCACCATTTGGTCAGCAGGTAGTGCGCCAATCTGAACTGGCATATTTGTTTACAGGAGGCGGAACAGCTGGTGTAAATTTTGGATATTTTTTTGATGATAAATGGGGGCTCGAAATGCACGCACTTTATCTTAGAGCAGGGCAGCATTATGAAGACGACATGGCTGGACCGGCAACTATTCCACAGGGAACTTTTGGCACAAAGGGAAATGGACGGGTGAAGGTGAAACGCAGCATAGATTTTAATTATATCCAAATTCCAATACTGGCTAAATTTACTTATGGCGATGAATTAGCTAAATTTTATGCGGCTTTGGGGCCTTCAATTAGTGCTTTGGTGAGTGGGAAAGAGAAGGTGAGTATTGCCGGATATGATTACATTGACAGCAAAAACAACTTTACTTTCGATGAGAAATTTAGGAAGTACGATTTTGGTATTGCATTAAATTTAGGCGTAGATATCTGGTTTGGGAAAAACTTGTTTTTGAATATTGGATTGCACAGTTATTGCAGCATTTTAGATATTAACGGAAATAAAATGCGCGAAGTAGATTGGTATAGCAAAAACGACTTAACATATCAAAAATCATATAACTTTTATACCGGTTTGAATGTTGGAATTCACTATGTTTTTGTAAAGCGAAAGTTAAATCAGTTTTAGCATTTAAGCAATTTTTTTAGCTTACAATTTTTATGATGAGAGCACTTGGAATATTAAATAAAATGCCCACAAGTTTTGTGCATCCTGTTCAATATAAATTAAAATTAGGCGATGATAATGTACTACTAAACGAATTGCTGGGGAAAGAAATTCAAATTAAATGGACAGGCAATATTTATTGCATTTTGTGTGGTAGAAAAACAAAAAAAAGTTTTGGCGAAGGCTTGTGCTATCCATGTTTCATGAATGCTCCCGAAAGTGCGGAATGTATTTTGCATCCTGAACTTTGCAAAGCACATTTACACGAAGGCCGCGACCCGGAATGGGAAGAAAAACACCACAACCAACCACACTTTGTTTATTTGGCGCTCACCAGCGATGTAAAAGTTGGTATCACACGCGATACGCAAATTCCAACGCGCTGGATAGACCAAGGTGCAGCAGCAGCAATAATTTTAGCACAAACTCCATATAGGCAAAAGGCAGGTGAAATTGAAGTTTTTTTAAAGCAGTTTATGACCGACAAAACTCAGTGGAATAAAATGCTTACAAATATTACGGCAGCAGAAAGAAATTTGGTGGAAGAAAAACAAAAAGCAACAAATTTATTACCCGAAGATTTACGAATATTTGTAAACGATAGCAATGAAGTTTTGTGGTTAGAATATCCCGTAATAAACTATCCCGCCAAAGTAAGTAGCTTATCGTTGGATAAAATTGATGATATAAAATTAAAACTAAACGGTATTCGTGGACAATACCTTTTGTTTGAAAGCGGAAAGGTGCTAAACATTCGCAAGCACAGCGGATATGAAGTGGAACTAATTGCTTAAAACTAAATTAGTTTTTGGGCGTTTCTTTAAAAGGCAAGTAAATTTCAAACGTACTTCCTTTTCCTATTTCACTATCTGCTGAAACATCGCCACCATGTGCCGCCATCACAATTTTTACATAGCTAAGCCCTAATCCAAAGCCTTTTACATTATGGAGGTTTCCGGTTGGCACACGATAAAACTTTTCAAAAATCCTTTTCAAATCTTCTTTCGCAATTCCAATTCCATTGTCTTTTATGGTAATGTAAATTCCGTGTTTTGAGCTGCGCGTACTTACTTCAATTTCCGGGTCGGCATCTCTGCGATATTTTATGGCATTATCAAACAGGTTGTAAAAAGCATTAGTGAGGTGAAATTTATCTCCTTCAATTTCATTTTTTGTTGCTTGCAAATTAGTAGTCAATTTGCCATTTTCATTTTGCAATCTGAGCGTGAGCGAATGTCCAATATCTTCTAAGAGCGTATGAATATTTATTGCTTCGTGTTTTAGTTTAAAATCGCCACGATCTAATCGAGCTACTTGCAACACGTTTTCGATATGCCCACTTAATCGCTTGTTTTCTTCTTCAATTATATGTGCGTAGTTACTTATTTTTTCTTTGTTTTCTTGCACACGTTCATTCAATAGCATTTGGCTGGCAAGTGAAATAGTTGAAACCGGAGTTTTAAATTCATGTGTCATATTGTTGATGAAATCGGTTTTCAATTCATCTAATTTTTTCTGCCTGAAAATAATATAGAACGCACCGCCAAACGAAGCTACAATAATCATTAGGAACGCAAGTGAGGCACTTAACATTAGCCACATATTGCTATAAATATAGTTGCGCTTATTCGGAAAATTTACAATTAGAATACCCGAATTTTCGTAAAAATCATTCGGAAAAAGCGGAATAGAATAGTAACTTGAAAACTGTGCTTTGTTTACTTTTTCTAAGCTTCCAAAAAGTTTTTTATCCATGAAATTATCGAACACAGCATATTGAAAATTAGTGTCCACTCTTTCTTTTGCAAATTCTGTTTTCAAGAGCATTTCCACTAAAGATTGATTGAGCTTATCGTCTAAACATTTATCTTCCAACATAAACTGCATTGCCAGATCCTGAAACATGTGGTTGTATTTCCGAAACTGATATTCAATCAATTCTTTTTCGCGCTCTTCAGGTGTTTTAGCTGTTGCAACATCGCCTTTCTGAATGGTGTGTAAATTTTTGGCGTGGTCTTGTAAATATTCAATGCTGCCATAAAATTTACTGATAAAGGCACCCGAAGTATCGGTGAAGCCAAATTTTAAAGCATGTTGCCCAATAGAGTCAATTAGAGTAAACTTTGTGTTGAACGATTTTATGAGTTGAATAGTGTCGTAAATTTTTGTCATTGCTTTGCCTAAATCGGGCAATCCGGTTTGCGAAAAATACAGTACAGCTTCATTGCGTTCAAGCTGTTGTGTAGTCGCGTTTAGTGCTATCATTACACTTTGGTCAAAGCGGTCTTCGCGCACTTCGTAGCTTTGCTTCACCCAATTAAACTGTATAAATATTAAACCGCCAAGCGCCAGCGTAATGGCAATGGCAATAGTAAGTACGCCTCTAATTTTCATTCACTATAAGTTTCCATACAAATATGCACTTTGCCTTTAAAATTTTAGATGTATTAACGTTAGTTACAAGGTGAACACGTTTACAAATTCAATTTTACGCTTAGCTTCGCACGAATTTTAAAAATTTATATAAAAATGAAAATAACAGTAGTAGGTGCCGGAGCAGTAGGTGCAACAGCGGCAGACAACATTGCAAGAAGAGGTCTTGCAGAAGAAGTGATTTTATTAGACATTAAAGAAGGTTTTGCAGAAGGGAAAGCAATGGACATGATGCAGACGGCTGCATTAAACGGCTTCGATACGAAAGTGAAAGGCGTAACAAACGATTATGCTGCAACCGCAGGAACTGATGTGGTAGTAATCACTTCAGGTATTCCACGCAAACCGGGAATGACACGCGAAGAACTTATTGGTACCAATGCTTCTATTGTGAAAGGTGTGGCAGAGAACATTTTGAAATATTCTCCAAATGTGATTTTTGTGATAGTAAGTAACCCAATGGATACCATGACTTACTTGGCTTTAAAAACTACAGGACTGCCGAAAAACCGTATTATCGGTATGGGTGGTGCATTAGATAGCTCACGTTTTAAATTCTATTTGAGCCAAGCATTAAACAGTTCGCCAAACGATGTGCAAGGCGTGGTAATTGGTGGGCATGGTGACACAACTATGATTCCTTTAACTCGTTTAGCTACTTTAAATAGCTTGCCTGTAAGCAATGTTTTAGATGAAGCTACATTAAACAAAGTTGCTGCAGATACAATGGTTGGCGGTGCTACTTTAACCAAATTGATTGGTACTTCTGCTTGGTATGCACCAGGTGCAGCAGTTGCATTTTTGGTTCAAAGTATTGTGTGCGATGAGAAAAAAGTATTGCCTTGCTGTGTTTATTTAGATGGCGAATATGGACAAAAAGATATTTGCTTAGGCGTGCCTGTAGTATTAGGAAAAACAGGTTGGGAAAAAATAGTTGATTACAAACTAAATGCAGCGGAGCAAGAACAGTTCAACAATAGCGCTGATGCTGTTCGTAAAATGAACGATGTGTTGAATACGCTATAGAATGTTACAGTATAAAACGGAACAGTAAAAGGCGAAAGCAGGGAAACTTGTTTTCGCCTTTTCTGTTTACGTGTATTGCAAACTTTTACTCATTTTTGCTTCATGCTAAATTATATTTTGTGGAATCCAAGCCCAAACGCAATTACCATTGGCTCTTTTTCGGTGCAGTGGTACGGCTTGTGTTGGGGCACAGCCATTCTTTTGTGCTATTTTTTAGCGCAATGGTTTTGTAAACGCGAAGGCAAAGACCCTGAGAAAATGGCAGATTTAATGATTTATGTTTTTTCTGCTGCACTAATTGGCGCGCGACTAGCTCAAGCAATTTTTTATGAACCGGAATTGTATCTGCAAAACCCAGTTGAAATTTTTAAAGTTTGGAAAGGCGGTTTAGCAAGTCATGGCGGAGTAGTTGGTGTGTTTGTAGGCATGTGGATTTTTAGTAAAAAATTTCCTGACTACGGTTATTTGTGGTTGATGGAGCGAACTGCTATTACAGCAATGATTGCAGGAATTTTAATTCGCTTTGGAAATTTAATGAATAGTGAAATTGTAGGGAAAGTAACTGATGTTTCGTGGGCGTTTATTTTTGAAAGAGTAGATGAATTACCGCGCCACCCAACGGTTTTGTACGAAGCAATTGCCTATTTGCTCATCTTTATTTTTCAGCTTTTGTTGTATAGAAAAATTAAAAGTTTGCTGCCTGGAATTTATCTAAGTGTATTTTTAACGGTGGTGTTTTCAACACGCTTGCTTTTAGAATTTACCAAGCAGCCGGAAAGCAGCGGTGTATTTGGTTTAAGCAATACGCAAACGCTTAGCTTGCCTTTAATTGCAGCAGGTTTAATTATGTTTGCTCTTACTTTTAGCGGTAAATTAAAGAATGTAAAATGAGCTACAGCAAATGGATTGGCGCAGGTTTGGGCTGGATGGTTGGCGGACCTATCGGTGGCTTATTAGGCTTTGCCGCAGGTGAAATTTTAAATGCTTCGCCCGAAGCAGAAGCTACTACAGAAAGCAGCCATGTGAGCGAGTTAGAGGCTTGCTTATTGGTAATTGCATCTCATGTAATTAAAACTGATGGAAAAGCTACTTTACAAGAAATTGAGTTTGTGCGTCAGCAGCTAATTGCTGTTAATGGCGATTACCATATTGAAGATAAAATGCGCGTGTTCCATCACTGCTTGGCGCATGAATATGAATTAGAAAAATCTTGTGGTTACATTCGTATCTATCAAAGTGAAACTGTTGCTATACAATCGCTGCGATGGGCTTTTGCCATTGCTATTTGCGATAAAGAACTTTCTGAAGGAGAAAGAAAATTGCTCTATTACATCGCAGCATCTTTAAATATAAGCAAAGAACTCTTTTTGAAATTACTAACCGAATGGCAACCGAAAACACAATCACTTTTCGATTTATTTGAATTAGAAGAAACCGCCACAAAAACAGAATTGGTTGCCGTGTATAGAAAGTTAGTTTTAAAATTTCACCCCGATAGGAACCCCAATTATACCGAAACACAACGCAAACAAGCAGAGTTAAAACTCCAGCAACTTCGCGAAGCTTATGAAAAACTTTTAAAAGAAAAATATAGTGCATAATTCGGCATTGGCAATAGCGATTATTGAAAGTATTCCTGAGAGATTTAGAACAGAAAAGGCAGTGAATTTTAATGCAATTATTCACTTAAATTTGAGTGGAGAATTTGCTTTGCTCTATACTGTTGCAATTGAAAACCAAACATGCAATTTACAAAAAGGGTTGCATGGAAAAGCTAATTGCATTGTTACGTCCTCTATCGAAAATTATGAAGCCTTAGAAATAGGGCAGTTAAATCCGCAAGAAGCATTGCTCACAGGAAAAGTACAAGTGAGTGATATTGCAGTGATGATTCAATTTGTGAAGTGCTTTAAACGTTATAGCACAACGCCAAAATTAGAGCAAAATTTATTTGAAAATATTCAGCAAAGAATAGAATTAGAAGGACCATTAAAAGGAGTTAGAATTATAGATTTTACAAGGCTTTTGCCTGGTCCGCTGGCAACTATGTTTTTGGCACAGCAAGGTGCAGAAGTCATAAAAATTGAAGATCCGGAAAATCCTGATTATATACGGGATTTTGAACCTAAAGTTGGGAATAGCTCCGCATTTTATCTTTCGCTTAATGCAAATAAAAAAAGTTTTTCAATTAACTATTTGAATAAAAAAGGGCGGCAAATTTTGCTTGAACTTATCAAAACTGCAGATGTGTTGGTAGAACAATTTCGCCCTTCGGTGATGCAGAAATTCGGTTTAGATTTTGAAACTTTAAAAGGAATAAATCCTAAGCTAATTTATGTTTCAATTACAGGTTATGGCTCGCAATCAAGTTTGCAGAATGCAGCAGGACACGATTTGAATTTTATTGCCGAAAGTGGCTTGCCATATATTTCCGGTAGCAAGCCAACGCTGTTTGGATTTCAAGCGGCTGATGTTGCCGGAGGTTCGTATATGGCAATGAATGCAATTGCAACAGCACTTTTTCAACGTGAAAAAACAGGGAAAGGCACTTTTGTGAATGTTTCGATGAGCGATGGTGCATTGCCGTTGATGGCTTTGCCATTAGCTTTACAGCAATTTAAGAGTGAAAATATTTCAGCCCAAAATTTTGAATTGGCAGGCGCTGTTGCTAATTACAATATTTACGAGTGTAGCGATGGAAATTTTGTTGCGCTTGCAGCATTAGAACCAAAGTTTTGGAATAATTTTTGTATTGCTATCAGCAAACCGGAATGGAAAGAAAAAATTCTTTCATCGGGTGAAAAAATGAATGAATTGAAAAAGGAATTGGAGCTTTTATTCCTATCGAAAACAAAAGCTGAATGGTTGAATATTTTAGTTAAAGCAGATTGTTGTTTTTCGGCTGTAAATTCACCAAAAGAAACTTTAGAATCACCTTATTTTAAAGAACAAAGTATGTTTATTGAAACAGAATTTTCTGCCAATAACAAACTAAAAATATTGCGCCATCCGCTTGTGTTTGAGCAAACTGATTTTTCAAAAAAATGGAACGCACCGGACTTGGGCGAAGACAGCATTGCATTGCTTCAAAGTTTGAGAGTTGAAAAAAATGAAATTCAAGATTTAGTTACACAAGGAATTGTGAAACAATCACAGTCTAATTCCTAATTGCAATTAGTTTTGCCACGTGATAAATATCCTATTGATTTTTGTTTACCTGATAAGCGGTTGGTGTGCAGTAAAATTCAACTTGCTGAAGCCAATTTTTTCTGCACGGCTTAATTTTGTTGTTATCAATATTTGCTTGCCGGCACTTACCTTGCTAAGTCTTCCAAAATTAGAGTTTAGTCGCGATTTGTGGATGCCTGTTTCTATGGCATGGATGGTGTTTTTATTGGCAATTCCTTTCTTTCTTTTGGGGAAGAAATTGCTTGGTTTTAATAATTCAACTTTAGGCAGTTTAATACTTTGTTGCGGTCTGCTTAATAGTGCATTTGTTGGCTTCCCGGTTATGAAAGCGTTGTATGGTGAAGAGGGATTGAGTATCGCAATTGTTACAGACCAAGCAGGCTCGTTTTTAGTATTAAGTACTTTAGGTATATTTGCTGCTGCTTTTTTTTCTTCGGGCAAGGCAGATATTTTTGCGATTGCAAAAAAGATATTTTCATTCCCGCCACTTTGGGCATTTGTTATAGCAGTTGTAATGTGGAATTTTAAAGTTCAAATTCCTGCACCGTATTCGGTGCTGCTATCTTACATTGCTATGCTGCTTGTGCCTTTGGCGTTGTTTTCGGTTGGGTTGCAACTAAATATTAAGCCTGATTTAGAGCTTAAAAAAGAGATAGCAGCAGGTTTGCTTTACAAACTTGTAATTGCTCCGATTTTTGTGTTTTGTGTATTTCGCTTTTTTGAAAAGGATATTTCGCTCATTATGAAAGTGAGCTCACTACAAGCTGCGATGGGGCCGATGGTTTCGGGTAGTATTTTGGCAATTACTTACAACCTAAATCCCAAGCTTTCTAATACTTTAGTTGGTATTGGAATTCCGATTTCGTTTGCAACAATTGCTTTTTGGTATTTTATTTTAGAGTTTGTGTTGTGATTTCCTCTATTTTCAGTTGGTTCTAAACGGTTAGCCATATTTAAAATAGTGAAATATAGCAGCTTACAATAAGGCATAGCGCGGGATTTAATTTTAGCACTACCAAATGTTACTTATTATTCTATTTTTGCCGTCCTTTTTTAAACAAATCAGGAAAATTTTAACACAATAATTACAAGTATGGAGCAGTTTATTTACATTCTTCCTTTGTTTGGCGTAATAGCACTTGCCTACATGGTATTTCTTTCAAGCTGGGTGAACAAGCAAGATGCAGGTGATAGCAAAATGAATGGAATAGCTAAAAATATTGCAGATGGTGCAATGGCATTTCTAAAAGCAGAGTACAAAATTTTGGCAATTTATGTAGTAATTGCCGGAACTGGTTTAGGCATTTTATCGCAGGTTGAAAAAGTAGCAGTACACTCACACTTTTTAATTGTAGCGGCATTTGTTACAGGCTGTGTATTTTCTGCATTAGCAGGTTTTATTGGTATGCGTATTGCTACTAAAGCAAACGTGCGCACCACACAAGCGGCTAAAACTTCATTAGCAAAAGCATTAAAAGTATCTTTTGGCGGTGGCACGGTAATGGGTTTAGGCGTTGCCGGTTTAGCAGTTTTGGGTTTAAGCATGTTGTTTATCATTTTCTACAAAATGTTCACCACCGGCACTTACGATTATCATGATATGACTCGCGTATTAGAAGTATTAACCGGATTTTCGGTTGGTGCTGAATCTATTGCGTTATTTGCGCGCGTGGGTGGAGGTATCTACACAAAAGCTGCCGATGTGGGAGCAGATTTAGTAGGTAAAGTAGAAGCAGGAATTCCTGAAGATGATCCAAGAAACCCTGCAACTATTGCCGATAACGTGGGCGATAATGTGGGTGACGTAGCCGGAATGGGTGCCGACCTTTTTGGTTCTTATGTTGCTACCGTTTTGGCTTCAATGGTTTTGGGTAATTACTTAATTAAAGAAAACCCGGGATTAACTGATGATTTCGGAGGCATCGGTGCAATTTTGCTCCCTGTCGCTATTGCCGGAATTGGTATTGTGGCTTCAATTATAGGAAGCTGGTTAGTAAATGTAAAAGAAGGTAGTGAAGTAAGTACCGATAAAGTACAAAGTGCATTAAACTTAGGCAACTGGAGTTCAATAGTTATTTCATTGGTTGCTTCTTACTTCTTAATCAATGCAATGTTGCCGGAAAGCATTCAAATGACATTGGATGGTGTTGTTACATCTGTTGCAAGAATGAATGTGTTCTTTGCAGTGTGCGTGGGAATGGTAGTTGGTGCAGTTATTTCGGTTATTACTGAATATTACACAGGATTAGGCAAAGCACCGGTAGTTGCTATCGTTCAAAAATCAGCAACTGGAGCAGCTACAAATATTATTGCAGGATTAGGCACAGGAATGCTTTCTACTGCAATGCCAGTATTGCTTTTTGCCGGAGCAATTTGGGGTTCTTATGCTTTAGCAGGTTTTTATGGTGTAGGTATTGCAGCCGCAGCTATGATGGCAAATACCGCAATGCAATTAGCTATTGACGCTTTTGGTCCAATTGCTGACAACGCAGGCGGAATTGCAGAAATGAGCGAATTGCCAAAAGAAGTTCGTGAAACAACCGATGTATTAGATTCTGTAGGAAACACAACTGCTGCCGTTGGTAAAGGCTTTGCCATTGCTTCTGCGGCATTAACAGCTTTGGCTTTATTTGCAGCTTATGTAAATATTACCGGCATTCCGGGAATCAATATTTTTAATGCAAAAGTACTTGCTGCATTATTTATTGGCGGAATGATTCCAGTAGTATTTTCTGCACTTGCCATGAATAGCGTAGGTAAAGCTGCAATGGATATGGTAAATGAAGTTCGCAGACAATTCCGCGAAATTCCAGGTATTTTAGAAGGAACAGGGAAACCTGATTATAGCAAATGTGTAGAAATTTCAACACAAGCAGCTCTGCGCGAAATGATTGCTCCGGGCATTATCACAATTGTAACTCCAATTGCAGTTGGTTTAATCATGGGCGCTGAAGCTTTAGGTGCTTACATGGCTGGTGTAACTGTGAGCGGTGTGTTGTGGGCTATTTTCCAAAACAATGCCGGTGGCGCTTGGGACAATGCAAAAAAATCTTTTGAAAAAGGTATCGAAATTGAAGTGAATGGAAAAAAAGAAGTTTTCTACAAAAAATCTGAACCACATAAAGCTGCCGTAGTTGGCGATACAGTTGGCGATCCTTTCAAAGATACTTCCGGCCCTTCAATGAATATTTTAATTAAACTTTCATCGTTGGTGGGCTTAACTATTGCTCCGCTAATTGCTGTGAAATCTGATGCCACTTCTGCTAAACCTGTTGAGCCGGTAAAGCAAGAAATTCAAGCAGTAAAACAAGAAACTACACAAGCTGTAAACTATACGGCTTACCTTAATAAGTAAGAAAATTTACGCATAAAAAACCGAAGGTATTTTCTTCGGTTTTTTTTATGTAAACATTATTTTCTAATACTTTTCCACATCATGAATTTTCAACTTTCATTAAACTATTATTTTCACCGCGTGAAATTAAAGTAGCACTCCGAATTTTGACTAACCAAAACAAAATTGATGAAGAGATTTCTATTAGCTTTAAATATATTATTCGTACTTTACGCACAAAGTCAAACTAAAGTAAAGGGAACAGTAATTGACGACAAAGACAGCTCTCCGCTTATTGGTGTTGCTGTTGCAGTTAGAGGCACTTCTGGTGGCGCTTCAACTGATATGGACGGCAATTTTGAATTAGAAGTAAAGCCCGGCAAAGTAATTTTAGACTTTAGTTATCTTGGTTACGATAAAAGAACCTTAGAAGTATTTGTAAAAGAAGGAGAAACAAAAGCAGTTTCTACCCGAATGGCAGAAACTCAAAAAGAGTTAGATATAGTAGTAGTTACAGGCAGTAAATACGAAAAAAAATTAGGCGAAGAAACTGTTTCGATGGAAGTGCTGAAAGGGCAACAAATTACCCAAAGTAGCGCTAAAGCAGAAGAAGCATTAAACTATGTTCCAGGCGTAAACATGCTTGGAAAAAACATAAGCATAAGAGGCGGTAGCGGTTTTTCTGACGGAGCAGGAAGCCGTGTTTTGGTAATGTTAGACGATATTCCAATTACCAGCCCGGAAAATGGCGGTGTAAACTGGAATGGAATGCCATTGGAAGCTATTGAACAAGTAGAGATTATTAAAGGTGCATCGTCTGCATCGTATGGCTCAAGTGCACTGAATGGTATTATGAACTTTAGAACCATTGCGCCTAAAACAGAAATGTACAATAAGCTTTTGGTGAATGTTGGTTTTTATCAACAGCCTAAAGATAAATCGCAAACTTGGTTTTGGAGAAGAACAAAAACAAAGAATGGTAAAACAAAAACTGTTGTCGATCGCCCGATGTTTGGTGGATTTCAATATACACACGCTAAAAAATATGGCGATTTTGATGTAGTGCTTTCCGGTGCTTACCAAGAAGATGAAGGTTTTAGATACGCTAACAAACAGCGCACTATCAGAGGATTTGGTAAGTTGCGTTACATTCCAAAGAAGTTTGATAGAATTTCTGTAGGTGCCAACTTTGGTGTGTTGCGCGAAGATTTTAAAGATTTCTTTGTGATGTGGTCTTATGGCAGTGATTCTATTGACCATTACTGGCCTGGTTTTGCAGATAAATCTTTTAATAAAACGCCATACTCACAAGCCGGATTAGATACTTCGTTTGGTTATATTCCTTCGCAAATTGCGAACAGAACTACAACCACAGTGAATGTGGATCCATACATTACTTATTACGATAAAAAAGAAAATCGCCACAGTTTAAAGTCGCGCATTTATTTTACTGAATTATATAACGATGCCAATAGCGATGCGCCTCCGGTGATTGTGAACGGACAACCAATTTCCGGTGGAGATTCTTCAAAAACAACTCAATCTTACGTTGAGTATTCATTTTTTAAAGAAATAAAGCCATTAGCGCTTACCATTTCTACAGGCGCTTCATTTTACTATACAAACTTGCAGAGTATCACTTTCAACAATAGAACTGCATACAATGTTGGGGCGTTTGTAAATATTGATAAGAAGTTTTTGAATAAAATAACCTTGAACGTAGGCTTGCGATTAGAACATGCTAAATTAGATAGTCAAATTCAGAAGGCAGATATTTTTGCCACTTCTATAAATAGCGGTAAAAATAATCTTGTGAAACCGGTTTACTCTCCAGTGATTCCTGTAATTAGAGTTGGATTAAATTATCAAGCTACTGAAGGAACATTTTTGCGTTTAAGCTTCGGGCAAGGGTTTCGTTTCCCTGCCATTGCAGAAAAATATGTGCGCACTATTCGCAGTGGTATAAAGGTGTTTCCCAATCCTGATTTATTACCGGAATCCGGTTGGGGTGCGGAGTTTGGTATTAAGCAGGGTATGAAAATAAGCCGCTGGGTGTTTTATGCAGATGTAAGCACTTTTGTGAACTATTTTAAAAATATGATTGAATTTCAATCGGCCAATCCGGCAAAATTTCCTGGTGCAGGCTTATCTTTTCAAGCAACCAATGTGCCTTCTGCAAGAATAGTTGGTGCTGAAATTTCTGCCATTGGAAATGGTAAAATTTATTCCGTTCCATTGAACTTTATAGTTGGTTACACTTATATCAATCCAATAAATTTAGCTTACAATCCAGATAGCTTTGCTTTAGACTATAAAATTTTGAAGTATAGAATAGAGCATTCTTTTAAAGCCGATGTTTCTGCCAATATTAAAGGTGTGAACATTGGTGTGCGCTGCTTCTACAATAGTTTTATGCGCGAAGTTGATAAGATTGGAGTTGGTGCATTACGCTCGGTTACAAACTTTAGAAACGAACACAACAAGGGGAATTTTGTGATGGACGTGCGAATGGGTTATTCATTTAAGGATAAGTTGAACTTTAATGTAATTGCCAAAAATGTAACTAATGCAGAATATACTTTGCGC
Organism: Bacteroidetes bacterium 37-13; assembly: GCA_001897535.1. Lineage (GTDB taxonomy): Bacteria > Bacteroidota > Bacteroidia > Chitinophagales > LD1 > UBA7692. The sequence continues at coordinate 96,085 of MKTC01000031.1, forward strand.
CCGGGTTTAATTGAAGCTCCGCGCAATTATACTTTCCAAGTTGGCTACCAGTTTTAGTAAGGTGAGTTTGGCATTGCCGTACTCAAAGTAATACAATAGAAAGGTTATTCTGTTCCAATAAGTTTTAGGATAAACTTTAAGCACATAAATTTGCACAGTATTTTATGGGGCGCAAAGAAGATTCGCTTACGGGGCATTTTGATTGGCTTACAGTACTATTGTATATAGTGCTGGTGCTAATCGGTTGGGCAACTATTTATAGCGCTGTTTATAGCGAAGAACACAGTAATATTTTTGATGTAACTCGAAATAGCGGAAAGCAATTTCAATGGATGGTTACTTGTTCTATTGTGGCGCTTTTGCTGCTCATAATTGATGGAAAATTCTTCTCCACTTTTGCTTATGTAATTTATGGCTTTGTACTGCTCATTTGTGTTGGCGTAATGTTTTTTGGAGTTGAAGTTAAAGGGCAGCAAAACTGGATTCGCTTTGGTGGTTTTCAAATGCAGCCTTCGGAATTGGCGAAGTTTGCTACGGCATTAGCACTTTCAAAATATTTATCGGGTTTAACCATAGATGTGCGCAAATGGAAAGATAAAATTATTGCAATGGCGATAATTGTAATTCCAATGCTTACCATTGCTATACAAGGCGATGCGGGTTCTGCGATTGTGTTTGTGGCATTGGTTCTTGCCTTGTTTCGCGAAGGTTTAGAATCGTATTTTTTAATCATTGGCGGCACCATTATTATTTTGTCGCTCTTGGCTTTAGTGGCAGATAAATTTTTACTTGTTGGAGTTTTGCTTGGCTTAACCATTCTCTTTATTTGGATAAACTGGCGAATGAGAAAATATACCTTGTATTTGTTAGCGTTTTGGTTTCTGGCAAGTGGCTATGTTTTTTCTGTAGATTATGGATTTAGTAAATTGAAAGGACACCAAAAAGACCGTATAAATGTATTGCTCGGCAAAGAAAACGATCCCGCTAAAGATTGGAATGTGAGGCAATCAATTATTGCAGTTGGTTCTGGTGGTTTATTAGGAAAAGGCTATTTAAAAGGTACGCAAACTAAGTTGAATTTTGTGCCGGAGCAAAGTACCGATTTTATCTTTTCATCTATTGGTGAAGAATTTGGTTTTGTGGGAAGTGTAGTGCTAATTGGAATATTTGTAGCATTACTTTTTAGGTTAGTGTTTTTAGCCGAGCGACAGCGAAGTAGATTTAGTAGGGTTTACGGATATTGTGTAGTGAGTATTCTCTTTTTTCACTTGGTTATAAATATTGGAATGGCAATTGGTATTGCGCCTGTAATTGGTATTCCGCTCCCGTTTATCAGCTATGGCGGCTCATCGCTTCTTTCGTTTACTGTTCTGCTTTTTATTTTTATTCGTTTAGATGCACAACGTTTAGAAGTGCTTAGATAACGGATACAAAAAAGCCCAAGTTGTACTTCAACTCGGGCTAAAGTTTATATAGCTTTTTAAGAATTTAGTCTGCTATTTTTTGCAATAGTTTCCCGTTGCTATCGTAAGCCATTTTCCATTCTTGTGTGAATGATTTTAAATCTAAAGTATAGCTAACTGTGTTTCCTTCCGAAATCTTTTTTACATCAGAAATGCGAAAACCTTTGTAGTCCTTATTTATGGCTGCTAAAACACTTTTAGGTAAATCAGTACTTGAAATTTCTTCTTTGTGTTTTACCATTGTTCCGGCTTTGTCGTACCAAACACTATGATCCACACCAAGCAAGCCAATTTCAAATTCTACTTTGTATAAATCTCCTTTTAGTTCCCATTCTACATTAGATGCTTTCGGGAAACTTTGTTGAAATTTATTTAGTGTTAAAGACGGAACTTGGCTCTGCAAAATATCTTGTGAAAATGCTGAACCTGCCAACAAAAATAGCGCGAACGCTGTAGTTAAAATGCTCTTTTTCATAATTCTTTAATTTAGTTTATGATGCAAAGGAAACTACACAATCTGGAAAGACTTGGGAACTTTTGCCTCTCGCAATTTTTTTTTGAAAAATATTTTTTACTTGAAGTTTATCTTGAAATGGTGAAGACTATTTTCAAAATAATACGTGATTGAAAAACCATATAAATCGCAAATTGCTTTTACAATACTTAATCCCAAACCGGTACCATTTTGCGATTGTTCTGATTTGTAAAAACGCGTGAAAATTTTCTGTGCATCTAAAGCTTTCTCACTTCCTGAATTGCTTATGGTTATTGAGTTCTCAGAAACAAAGACTGTTACAGTTCCATTTGGAATATTGTGAAACAAAGCATTTCTAAGCAAGTTTGAAATGATGGTGTTGGCTAAAGAAGAATCCATTTCTGCTGCTAAATTTCCACCTTCGGTATAGGATATTTTTACTGCTTTAAAATCTGCAATTTCTTCAAAGTCATTTATGTTTTGCAACACGATTTTGTTGAAGTTAATTTGCTTGTTATCAAATATTTGTTTGTTCTCAATTTTGGTAAGTAGCAGTAGCGATTTATTTAAGCGAATTAGTCGTTCAACGGTGTTCATTATTTCATAAATGCTTTCTGCCTGCTCCGGTTTCAACGAATTTTTTTCAATAAGTAATTCTAGCTTGTTTATGGTAATTGCCAAAGGCGTTTGCAATTCGTGTGAAGCATTACCGATAAATTGTTTTTGCTGCTCAAAACTTTCTATACTTCGCTGAAGCAAAATGTGTACTGCATTTTGTAAATCAATAAACTCTTTCGTGTTTGTTTTTACTGCGGGCAGTTTTTCTTTGGTTTCAATTCTAAACTGTTTTAATTGGTTTAGAAATAAGTAAAAAGGTTTCCATAATCGCTGTAACACAAAGTTGTTTATCAAGATAATAAAGAGCATTAAAATGCCGTAAAGCCAAAGCGATCCATGCAGTAATTGTTCAACCAAATCATCTTCTTCAACCATCGAATTGATAATACTCAGCTTGTAGTATTTTCCATCTTTTTCAAATGCGGAAGTAAGCATTCGCACAGTTTCGGACTCTGCTTCATCGTCATCTTTATCGCGCATAAACATGACGGTGTCAGCGTAAGTATCATGTATTTGCAATGCTTGTAGGTGTGTAATTTCATTGATGGAAAAAAAGCCATTATTGAAATTGCTGTGTGTGAGAAGTGTTGTGTCTCGTTCTGTTTTGTAAATTATTTGACGTTTAAAATTGTCTAAACCTTCATCTACGCTGCTTTTTATTTCTTTCAATAAATTGAAATAAAAAAAGATTGAACTCAAGCTAATAATGAGCAAAAGTGAAACCGAAAGGTAGATGATAGATTTGTTTAGTAGTTTCACTTCTCTATTAGTTTATATCCAAAACCATAAACTGCCTCAATTTCAATATCGGCTTGTGCTGTTTGCAATTTTTTGCGCAGGTTTTTTATTTGGTAATAAATAAAATCAAAGTTATCGGCTTGGTCAATATTATCGCCCCAAACGTGTTCTGCCAAAGCAGTTTTTGTTACTAAACGATTTTTATTCAGCAAAAAATAATTTAGAATATCAAACTCTTTTCTGTTTAACGGAATGTTTTCTTTGTTAATGGTGAGTTGTCTTTCCTTTAAATCTAAAGCAACATTTGCAATCTCAATAGTTGTTTTTCCGCCCAAATCTTTTCTGCGTAAAACAGCTTTTACTCTTGCATTCAGCTCTGCAATGTGAAATGGTTTAGTAAGGTAATCATCGGCACCAAGTTCTAACCCTTTTAGTTTATCATCAAGCGAATTTTTTGCAGAAATAATGATTACGTTTTCAGACTTTCCAAGCTTTTTAAGTTCCTCTAAAAGTTGAAGCCCACTACCTCCGGGCAGCATTATATCAAGCAAAATGCAATCGTAATCGTAAATAGCAATCTTATCGCTGGCAGTTGCAAAATCTCCGGCAGTTTCAATAATAAAATGTTCTTTTTCAAGCGAAGCTGAAATGGCTTGCATGAGTTCTTTCTCGTCTTCAACAACTAAAATTTTCATACAAGCACGAAAATAGTTATTGAATTTGGGAAAGAAATGGGAATTGAGTTATTCTGTGTGAAATTCAACTGATAACTGCACGATACATTCTTGCAATTATCGGTTGGAAAAATTGTTGTAGGAGTTTAGTTTAAAACAATATTCACTACTTCGTAGAGGTCATCAACCAAGTGTGTGTGATTCGTTTTCTCTAATACTGAACGCGGTTGAGCGCCAGTGGTTAAGCCAATAATATATTTGCAACCCGCGGCAGTTCCTTCTCCTAAATCGCTTTCGGTATCGCCTATTTTCGCAACTTCTTTTGAATCGGTAACACCCGCAATTTCCATTGCTTTTAGCACCATATCCGCGTGTGGACGACCTTGTTTTACTTCATCGCTGGCAACCCAAAAATCTACTACTTGTTGAATATCCCAACCTAATCGGTCAATAATTGCATCGGCAATTTGTTTAGAAAAACCAGTGTCTAACGCCACTTTCACGCCTGCATTTTTTAGTGCCAACATGGTGCGAACAGCATTTGTTTTTGCCTTTACGTTTTTATCTGTTTGATAAAAATCAATCATTGTTTGAATAAAATCTGCGTGAATATTTGACACTAATGCTTCAAAATCTTCAGGTGTTTCTTCAAAAATATCGTTTAATAATTCGCGAATTACCAATGGCTTTGGTATCCCCATTTTGGTGTTTGCATGTTTATGCGATATAAACAAATCTTGTTTTTCAAACGCTTTCACCAATGCTTCTGCTACGTAGTCTTTATCTTCTACCGTAGTACCCGAAATATCAAAAACCGCAAGTTTTATTGCCATAGATAAATTTTGTGCAATGTTATTTCTAAAGAATGTTTTTTACAAGGATTATTTTTACACAATCCATAAAAATATTTTTTGAGCATTGTACTGAAGGCAAAACTTCTTTGCTGTGCTTTAATCAATCTACACTATTAAATATTTGAAAAATTTGCTTAATATAAATGTTGGAAACAAGAAAATTCTTCAACATTGCAAATATAAAAGTGGTAATTTTAGCAAGTGATATATATGAAACAAATCTTTATTCTTCTCCTCTTACTTATTTCAACCATAACTTTTAGTAGCGATAAAGTAAATTTTGAAATTATACTCTTTGGAAATAAAATTGGAAAACTTACGGTAACAAAACAAATAAAAGGCGACACAACACACTACTTGCTCGAAAGCAATGCAAGGGCAAAAGTGCTTTGGATGAGTTATATTGACTATACTTTTATGAATATTAAGTACGTGAAAGATAGGTTACATTCTGTAAATTATTTTGAAGACCAAAATGACAAACGAAAGTATTTTACAAATATGGTTTATGATGGAAAACAATATACTGTGAGTACTAAAAACGGCACGCGAAATATTGTTCCTGAAAAATATCCTTCGTTGCTTTCATTATATTTTACTGAGCCAAAAAATATTTCTAAAATTTATTTTGAAGCGCAGTTGTTTGCCACACCTGTTGAAGAGAAAAAGCCAGGTTGGTATATTTTTAAAACGAAAGAAGGAAACGACAACGAATATATCTACAAGAATGGCGTACTCGAAGAATTGATTTTTCACACAAATATTGCTACCGTGAAAATGAAACGTGTGGAGTAAATCTGCTTCCGGAATTTTATATTAAACTATTTCCAACTTTATGAATGTTTTGATAATTGAAGATGATACAACGCTAAATCAAAATATTAGTGAAGCATTACAGGCAGAAGGTATAATTGTAACTTCAATTTACGATGGTTTGTTAGCCGAGCGAACACTCAAAAGAAACACATTCGATTGTGTGGTAATGGACATAAATTTGCCAGGGAAAAATGGATTTGATTTGTGTAGCGATTTCAGGCAATTCAATACAAACACGCCTGTGATAATGCTCACAGCTTTTGGTGAGTTAGATGATAAGATTCAAGGATTTAATTGCGGTGCAGATGATTATCTCACAAAACCGTTTTATATGCGAGAATTACTTCTTCGCATTCACTCGCTGGTGAAAAGAGCAAACACAAAAGATGTTCAGAATGCAATAATTACTGCCGATGATATTGTGATTGATACAAAAACAAAAAGTGTAACTCGACAAGGTGAAGCAATTACGCTCACACCAAGAGAATACCAAATTTTGCTGCGACTAATTGAGAATAAAGGTGAGCTGGTTTCTAAGAAAGAATTGATACAAGAAATTTGGGGAAACATTTTAGAAGCCAATACAAATACTATTGAAGTGTATATCAATTTTCTTCGCAATAAAATTGATAAACCTTTTAGAAAACAAAATATTAAAACAAAAGTAGGATATGGTTACTACTTTGAATAAAGGCACATGAAAATTAGAAGTAAAATTACGGTTTACTTTTCGTTCACTACCTTGCTCATTATAGGTGTGGCTTTTATTCTTGTTTATCTATTGTTTTCTCAAAATAGGAAAGAAGAATTTCAAGTAAGGCAAAAGGAAAAAATAGCGACTACGCTCGATTTGCTTGCCAAAATTAAAGACACAGAAGGTAAGCTTTTAGAAGAAATAGATTTACTTACCATTCACGATTTGTACGATGAAAAGTTATTACTTTTTAATAGCAATAAGAAACTGATTTACTCAAGTATAGATGATATTCCAATACACTTTCCGGAGAAAATTCTATTGCAATTAACACCGGAAAATAAATGGCTTTACGACAAAGAAGATTTATACGATATAGTTGGTGCTTATGTGGAATCGAATGGGAGAATTTACTATGGAATTAGTAAGGCTTATGATACGTTTGGCTATTCAAAATTAAGCTATTTGCGCAATGTACTTCTAATTACTTTTATCATTATTTCCATCATTCTAATTTTTGTTTCTTCTTATTTATCACAAAAAATTACAGAGCCATTGGCTTTAGTTTCCAAGAAGATAACCGACTATAATTTTGAAGAAAATTATTCACCATTAGCAGTATCGAAATCTAAAGATGAAGTGGCTTTACTTGCCATGCAGTTTAATAAATTGATGAAGCGAATGAACGAAGCTTTTGCATTTCAAAAACACGCTGTGCATCACATTTCGCACGAATTGAAAACACCTATAAGCATTTTGGTTTCTAACTTTGAAAGGATTGAACGCGAAACAGATTCGGCTAAAATTAAGGCGTTAATTTCAACACAAAAAGAAGATACGAAGAGTTTAAGCGAAATTATAAATGCGCTGTTAGAAATCTCAAAAACAGAATCACTTAATGTTTTAAATCAAGAAAAATTACGAATTGATGAGTTGATTTTTGATGTGGCAGCAGAACTTAAAAATATATATCCAAATTTTAAGTTCTTAATTGAATATGATTCTGAAAATATTGATGAAAATCAACTTACCATTTCTGCCAATATGCAACTCTTAAAATTAGCATTGGTAAACTTAATGCAAAATTGTGCACAATATGGCGATGAAAATATGGCGCATGTGAAAGTACAAGCAGGAAACAATGAAATTAAACTTGTATTTGAAAATAGAGGAACTCCAATTTCGGGGGAAGAAAATGGATATATTTTTCAACGTTTTTTTAGAGGCGAAAACAGTAAAGGGAAACGTGGGTTTGGCTTGGGCTTAGTTTTGGTTCATAAAATTATTTTCCTTCACAAAGGTTCTATCGCTTACCATTCAGAAAATATGCAAACAAATATTTTTACGGTTCAGCTTCCATTAAGCTAAAATTTATTTGCATTAAGGTGTTTTTAAGTTTGTTCTAAAAACATTTGTACCCGAAAACAATAGCGTACAATGTGCTTAAGAACTTTTTATAGTGCAATAGTTTTGTGTTTTTCAATAATAGTTAATGCTCAAGATACTTTGAGAGTTGCCATACAAACTGCTGATAGTTTGTTTCAGAAAAACAACTTTTCACTCTTGGCTTCTTCCATGAATATTGAAGCACAAAAAGCTCAAATTATTCAAGCAAAAGTTTATCCCAATCCAATATTTACAGTTGATTTGAATGTTTATGATCCTCAAAACAATAAAGCATTTCATGTTGGTGCAAGTGGGCAAAAAGCATTTCAATTAGAGCAACTTATCTTACTTGGAGGTAAGCGAAAATCTGAAATTGAAATGGCAAAAACCAACTCTAAAATTGCTGAGTTAGAGTTTCAACAATTGCTGCTTCAACTAAAGTTTAAGTTGCATAGCAATTTGTTTTCGATGGGGCAGATAAAACTACTCTTAGAACGCTACAATCAGCAACTTGAACTTTTAGAAAATTTAGTTTCTGCCTATGAGTTGCAAGCTCAGAAAGGAAATATTCCATTAAAAGATGTAGTGCGATTAAAAGGCGCTTATTTAAACTTAAACAATAATAGAGCAGATTTACTTAAAGACTATTTTGAAACGCAAAGTTCATTGCAAACTTTACTTCGGACCTCTGCCGTTGTAGTTTTTCAGTTTTCAGAATCAGACATTGAAAAATATTTACAAGCAAAATCTATTGAAGAAATAAAAGAAACAGCATTTAGTAACAATCCTGAATTGCAAATTATTCAAAGCAACAAAACACTTGCGGAGCAGTATCTACAGTATCAAAAAAGATTGGCAGTTCCAGACATCAACATCATCACTTCTTATGACCAGCGCGGAGGCGCATTCACAAATCAGTTTAATGCGGGTTTTGCCATTCCGCTTCCACTTTGGAATAGAAATAGAGGAAACATTAAAACCTCTCAATACCAGATTAAAGCGGCAGATTACAATGTTCAAAGTATGCAGAATGAAATTACAAGTAATCTGCAAAATGCTTTTCAACTCTATACACAATCGGCAGTAGAGTATCAAAAATCTACAGCTATTTACAATGAAGATTTTGAAGTAACCGTGAAAGGAATGACCGATAATTTTCAAAAGCGAAATGTTAGTGTAATTGAGTTCATGGACTTTTTTGAATCGTATAATGAAGCATTAAATGAACTTACAAGAATTAAAACTCAGCTCATCAATTCCGCAGAAAAAATAAATCTATTAACTGGTAAAGCCATTTATTAAAAATGAAAATTAGAATATCAATTATTACGTGGATGCTATTAGCTTTTATGGCAGCGATAGAAAGTTGTAAGAGTAAACCGATGGAAGAAGATGCTACTGCATTTTCTATGAGTGATACCATGATGCGCAAGTGCGATTTTTACAAAGTAGGCTATGAAGATGTGAAGAACGAGGTGCGACTTTTTGGAAAAATTGAAGCCGATAATAACAAGACAGCTCAAGTGTTTTCAGCTGTTGATGGCTTGGTAACATCAATAAATATTGGGCTTGGAGATTATGTGAAAGAAGGTGAAGTATTAGCAACAATACAAAGTAGCGAGGTAGCGCGGTATGAACAAGAGCGTTTAGATGCAATAAATGAAGTAGCTATTGCCGAGAAAAATTTGCAAGTACAGAATGATTTATCAGCCGGAAAATTGAACTCCGAAAAAGATTTAAAAGTGGCGGAATCCGAGTTAGCAAAAGCTAAGGCAAACCTTGCACGCTTAAATGAAATTTACAAAATTTATCACTTCAAAAAAGGCTCTGTGTTTCCTGTAATAGCGCCAATTAGCGGCTTTATTACTACTAAGCAAATCAATATAAATGAACTGCTTCGGTTAAATGAAGAGAATCCTCTTTTTTCAATAGCCAATATAAGTGAAGTGTGGGCAGTTGCTTATGTGAACGAAAGCAATATTGCATACATAAAAGAAGGGTACGATGTAAATGTAAACACACTTGCTTTTCCTGATTCGCCATACAAAGGAAAGATTGAAAAAATTTACAACGTAATAGATGCGAATACGAAATCAATGAAATTTAGAGTGCGCATTCCTAACAGCGATTTTAAACTAAAACCAGATATGAATTGTACGGTTAGCGTAAACTATACTGAGAATAAAAATATGTTGGCAGTGCCTTCTGCTGCTGTAATTTTTGATAAGAGTAAGTATTGGGTGATGGTTTTTAAAGACCGAAATAACATAGAAACTCGACAAGTTGAAATATATCGCCAGTTAGGAAATACAAGCTATATCCTGAGCGGGCTTAGTGAAGGTGAAACCATAATTTCAAAAAATGGTTTGTTGGTTTATGATGCTATTAACGATTAAAGTTTTAAGCTGTGAATAATTTTATTAAAAACATAATAGCATTCTCACTCAAGAATAAATTCTTTACATTCTTTTGGGTTGGAATAGTTGTGATTGCAGGAGTTTTCAGCTTTTTAAAAATTCCTATTGAAGCATTTCCTGATGTAACCAATACACAAATAATAATCGTAACTCAATGGAATGGAAGAAGTGCCGAAGAGGTTGAGCGCTTTGTAACTACACCTATTGAAATAGCGATGAACAGCGTGCAGCGCAAAACTAATGTGCGCAGTATTACCATGTTTGGCTTGTCGGTAGTGAAAATAATTTTTGATGATGATGTTGAAGATTTTTTTGCTCGCCAGCAGGTAAATAATCAACTGCGCAATGTTTCATTGCCTGATGGTGTAGAGCCTGATGTACAGCCACCTTACGGACCTACGGGAGAAATTTTTAGATATACATTAAAGAGTGATGAACGAGATTCAAGAGATTTATTAACGATACAAAATTGGACTATTGACCGTGAACTAAGGCGCGTGCCTGGTGTTGCGGATATTGTGGCTTTTGGTGGTCAAGAAAAAATTTATGAAATATCGGTAAATCCGCTTAAGTTACAGCAATATGATTTAACACCATTAGAGTTGTTTGATGCAGTAAGTAAATCAAACTTGAATGTGGGAGGTGATGTAATAGAAAAAAACAGTCAAGCTTATGTGGTGCGCGGTATTGGATTATTGGATAGCAAGCGCGATATTGAAAACACGATTGTAGATATTTTTAATGGAAACCCTTTGCTGGTAAAAGATGTAGCTGATGTTCGGGAATCAAGTAAGCCGCGAGTTGGGCAAGCAGGTTTAGATGAAAATGATGATGTAGTTGAAGGAATAATTGTGATGCGCAAAGGCGAAAATCCAAGTGAAGTTTTAGCACGCGTGAAAGATAAAATTGAAGAACTAAACACTTCAATACTACCTTCTGATGTGAAAATGGTAACTTTTTACGATAGAGATAATTTAATGGCTTACTGCACAAAAACAGTAATGCACAACCTCTTTGAAGGTATGATTTTAGTTACTGTAATTGTATTTGTGTTTATGGCAGATTGGCGAACAACAGTTGTTGTTTCTATCATCATTCCATTGTCTTTGCTTTTCTCGTTTTTGATGTTGAAGTTGAAAGGAATGAGTGCCAATCTGCTTTCTCTTGGTGCCATAGATTTTGGAATAATTATTGATGGCGCAGTTGTGATGGTTGAAGGCGTTTTTGTGGCACTTGACCATAAAGCACATCAAGTTGGTATGAAGCGGTTTAACCCATTAGCTAAAATGGGATTGATAAAGAATACCGGCATACAAATGGGCAAAGCAATTTTCTTTTCAAAACTTATTATTATTTCAGCGCTTCTACCAATCTTTTCATTTGAAAAAGTAGAGGGCAAAATGTTTTCGCCTTTGGCTTGGACATTAGGCTTTGCACTTCTTGGGGCACTTATATTTACACTTACCTTAGTTCCTGTTTTAATTTCAATTTTGTTGAATAAAGATGTAAGAGAAAAAGATAATTTCTTTACACGTTTTGTAAATAGTTCAGTAGCAAAAGCTTTTTACTGGACATTTTCAAATAAGAAACTTACAATGATGATTGCAGGAGGTTGCTTTGTGCTCACCATGCTTTCAACACATTGGCTTGGCACAGAATTTTTACCGCAGCTAAACGAAGGTGCTTTGTGGGTGGAAGCAAAAATGCCAATAAGTTATTCGCTTCCCAAAACGGTTGAAATGACTCGTGTTCTTCGTGCTGAGTTAAATAAATTCCCGGAAGTAAATGGGGTGCTTTCGCAAACAGGAAGAAGCAATGATGGAACAGATCCAAGTGGATTTTACTATGTACAAATGCAAGTGAATTTGAAGCCAAAAGAAGAGTGGAAGCGAAAAATTTCTATGGATAATTTGGTTGAAGAAATGGATAAGAAATTGAAACATTACCAAGGAATAAATTACAATTATTCGCAGCCGATAATTGATAATGTGGCAGAAGCTGTTGCCGGATTAAATGCTTCAAACGCAGTGAAAATTTACGGTGATGATTTGAATAAATTAGATGAATATGCCAATGAGGTAATTGCACAAATACAAAACGTGCCTGGAATAAAAGATGTAGGCATATTAAGAAATATTGGTCAGCCGGAAATTAGTATTCTTTTAGATGAAGAAAGAATGGCGATTTATGGTGTTACCAAAGCCGAAACTCAGGCGGTAATTGAAATGGCAATTGGTGGAAAAACAGTCACACAAAAGTATGAAGGAGAGAAGAAATTTGATATTAGAATTCGCTACAACCCAGAGTTTAGAAAGAATGAAGACGATATTTTAATGCTGATGATTCCAAACATCACCGGAAATAGAATACCGTTAAAAGAAATTGCCTCCATAAAACAAATTACAGGACCTGCATTTATTTATCGCGATAACACAAAGCGTTTTATTGGTGTTAAATTTTCGGTACGCGAACGCGACTTGGGAAGCACCATTGCAGAAGCTCAAAAGAAAGTGAAAGCACATGTGAAATTAGGCGAAGGTTACCACATCGGTTGGACTGGTGAGTTTGAAAATCAAGTGCGTGCAAGTAAAAGATTAACACAAGTAGTGCCAATTAGTTTGTTACTTATTTTTGTGTTGTTGTTTATCATGTTCAACAATGCAAAAGATGCCGCTTATGTGCTTATCAATGTACCGTTTGCACTCATTGGAGGTATTCTTGCGCTGCATATCACAGGAATGAATTTTGGAATTTCTGCCGGAGTTGGGTTTATAGCACTATTTGGAATTTGTGTGCAAAATGGAGTTATTCTAATTTCTGAATTTCATAAACAAGCAAAAGTTGAAAACGACTTAAATCACGCAATTATCAATGCTGTAAAAATTAGAACTCGACCGGTGGTGATGACAGCGCTTATGGCTGCTATTGGCTTATTGCCTGCTGCGGTAAGCACGGGAATTGGCTCCGAAAGTCAAAAACCATTAGCAATCGTAATTATTGGCGGTTTGGTAACTGCAACAATTTTTACCTTGTTAGTTTTTCCAATAGTATATCATAAAGCTTTGCATGTGCGCGAAATGAAAAAAAGCATGAAACAAGCCGCTTTCAATCACTCTTTGTAAACCTTGTTTTGGAATAGAATTAACTTTGTGTTTCACAAACAGATATTTTTATACATTTGCTTAAAATACAAATATTGTTAGTTATGAATAGAAAAACCATCATTGCCTGCTTATTAGCACTGCCATTATTCTTTGTTGCTTGTAATAGCGGAGGAGAAACTGCAACCCAAGAAACGACAACCACAGACGCTCCTAAAGAAGAAGCTGCTGATGCAAATTATGATCCTTCGCGCGGAGAGGGAGAATTCGATTCAACCAATGTTGTATTAGGTGCATTAGATCCTGCTCTTGCCACAAAAGGTAAAGCAATTGCAGATACCAAATGTGCTTCATGCCACAAAATGACTTCAGAGCAATTAGTTGGGCCGGGTTGGAAAGGCGTTACAGAAAGAAGAACCCCACACTGGATATTGAACTTTATTACCAATCCAGATCCAATGATTGAAAAAGATCCTGCAGTTCAAGCACAACTTGAAGCTTGTTTGGTTCGTATGCCAAACCAAAATCTTAATGCAACCGAAGCAAGAGAAATTTTGGAATATATGCGCCAAAACGATGGAGCCAAATAGTTTAAACTTTAAATAATTATCATTAGAAAAAATCCGAGTAAATAAACCTACTCGGATTTTTTTTGCTTTTGATAGTAGAGAGTTTTCGATTTTAAGAATGGAAAAGTACTAAGAGATAAAAAACCTAAAAGTATTCTACAAAGTTAAATCAATACACATAAATTTGCCTTTAAGTTAAAGAGCGATTAGTGCATCTAATGCAATATTTAATTAACAACTAGTTAAGAAATAATGAAGCCTGACATCACCAATAAAGCAGATATAAAAAAAGTAGTTGCGATATTCTATGAAAAATTGAAGGCTGATGAAGAATTATATTTCTTCTTTACCAAAGTTATTCCAGTAAACTGGGATAGGCATATCGCTATGATGAGCAAGTTTTGGGAAAATGTGCTTTTTTATACCGGTGATTACGAAGGAAATCCATTAGAAACACATAGAAGAATAAATGCTAAACATGCAACCGAGCCAGAGCATTTTAAAAAATGGTTGCAACTTTTTGATGAAACACTCGATCAAAATTTCAAGGGCGAAAACACAGAAAAAATTCGCCAACATGCTAGAACTATTGCTTCTGTAATGGAAAATAAAATGTAGCATTAGTGATATTTTTTGCTAAGCTGTACCTATCTTTTCAATCAAAGTTCTATTGCTTTTTACTTTTTTAGGTGTCTGGCAATGCTAAAGCATATACTTTTAAAATTTAGTTAGCACTATTTTGTAACCTATTTAAGGTATGGTTACTCTATAATAGTAACTAACTTGTTTTTTTACATCAAAAGCCAACTTTAAATCATGATTCAAGTAGAAAGTAATTCTGAAGTTGAACTATTAGAAAGAATAATTTCTGGTGATAAGGCACTATATGAAATAGTAGTTCGGAGATACAATCCATTCTTGTATAAGATTGGCCGCTCGTATAACTACGACCACGAAGACACGCAAGACCTTATGCAAGAAACTTTTATTGATGCTTACAAAAGCTTATCGAAATTTGAAAATCGCGCAAGTTTTAAAACGTGGATATTCAGAATTATGTTGAATAACTGCCATCGAAAAAGTCAAAAATTAAGTTTTAAAAATGAACTTTCAAAAGAAATAAAAGAAGATTCAAAGCCCATGTTTTCAAACTCAAAAAATAGTGCAGATGCTATGGTTCACAAACGCGAAGTAGCACATGTGATAGAGGCAGCCCTATCAAAAATTCCGGAAGAATACAGAATGGTTTTCTCGCTTAGGGAAATAAACGAGTTGAGCACTGCTGAAACTGCTGAGCTTTTAAATATTACAGAAACAAATGTGAAGGTTCGTTTAAATAGAGCCAAAACAATGCTTAGAAACGAAATTGAAAAGAATTACACCGCTAAAGAGCTTTACGAATTCAACTTAATTTATTGCAATGCAATAGTGAGTAATGTGATGCAAAAGATAAATGAACTTTAAACAAAATGAACACTAAAAACTTTATGGAGGAAATAATGAAGAGTAACACAAATGAAGTGATAACAAGTACTTTGCTTCGAGAAGATGCTTTTGAATTAAATGATGAACAGAAAATATACCAAATTGAACACCACTTTGCACAGATAATGAAAACACTTGGCTTAGACCTAAATGATGATAGCCTAAGTAACACACCAAGGCGAGTCGCAAAAATGTTTGTGAAAGAAACATTTAGCGGCTTAAATCCTATCAATGAACCGGAGGTTACATTATTTGAAAACAAGTACGACTACAACAGAATGTTGGTAGAAAAAAATATCACGCTATTCTCTACTTGTGAGCATCATTTTGTGCCAATTATTGGCAAAGTTCACGTGGCTTATTTCCCCGATAAGGAAGTAATTGGTCTTTCAAAAATAAATCGAATTGTACAGTATTATGCAAAGCGTCCGCAAGTGCAAGAAAGACTCACTATTCAAATTGCCGAAGCACTAAAATCAATTTTTGGACACGATGATGTGGCGGTATTGATTGAAGCTGATCATTTATGTGTGGCATCGCGCGGCATTAAAGATACCAACAGCAACACCGTTACTTCAAGCTATTCCGGCAAGTTTGAAAATCAAAATATCAAACAAGAATTTTTGTCTTATGTAAAATAATAAAACAACATATCATGAGCAGTATAGTTAAAATAAAAACCATTGAACATCTCACACACGATGTACTAAAAATAGTGGCAGAAAAACCTAAAGAATTGAGTTACAGCCCGGGTCAAGCAGTTGATGTTTCTATAAACAAATCGGGCTGGGAAAAAGAATTGAGAGCATTCACCTTTACTTCGCTGCCGGAAGATGACCATATAGAATTTAATATTAAAACCTATCCTTCGCACAATGGTGTTACCAACCAATTGCTTACGCTCAAAACCGGAGATGAACTAATTATTGGCGATGTGTTTGGCGATATTAGTTACAAAGGTGAAGGCATTTTTATTGCAGGCGGAGCGGGCATCACACCGTTTCTTGCAATTCTTAGAAACTTAGAAAAATCTAAATCTATTGGACACAGTAAATTGCTTTTTGCAAACAAAACAAAGGCAGATATTATTCAAGAAGAAGGCTTTAAAAAGATGCTCGGAAACAACTTTGTAAATATACTTTCTGATGAGCAATTGGAAGGTTACGAACATGGATTTATCTCTGCTGAAGTAATTAAAAAGCATAGTGCTCCAAACTTGAAGTACTACTATTTGTGCGGACCTCCACCAATGATGACTGCTGTTGAAAAGCACTTGGCAACATTAGGTGTTGCAAATGAATTTATTGTGCGCGAAGCATTTTAATAAGTTTTATGTAGCCTGAAAATATAGAGTGAAAAGGTTTGAGTAAATTAGAGCCTTTTGACTTAGTATTTGCTATTTTATTGATATAGGTTATGGCAAAAACATTTGCAGATAAAGTAATTCAGTTCAATGAGTCTCTTCATTATTTCGGTGAGTTGCCGAAAGGCTTTCAGGTGTTGAATCCTTACATGGATAACCCTGAAACGATGGAAGTGATGCGCAAGTTTTATTACAAGTATTACAACGACAATACAAAACGGAAATTTATTATTGGAATTAACCCAAGCCGTCATGGTGCGGGAGTTACCGGAGTTCCTTTCACAGATACAAAGCGATTAGAAAATGTATGCGGCATAAAAATGAAATCGGCTTACACACACGAAGTTTCTTCTGTTTTTCTTTATGATATGATTGCCGAATATGGCGGAGCAGAAGCATTTTATAGAAACTTCTATATCAATTCACCTTTTCCCTTAGCCATAGTTAGAGAAACAAAAGACGGCAAATGGTTGAATGCAAATTACTATGACGAGCCAGCGCTTTTTAAAATGGTAAAAGACTTTATGATAGAATCGTTGAAGCAGCATTTGAGCGTTGGCTTATACAGTTCTGAAGTGTATGTGTTAGGCAAAAAAAATGCCGCTTTTATTCGGCAACTAAATGATGAAGCAAAATTGTTTAAGCAAATTTCAGTTTTAGAACATCCGCGTTTTATTCAACAATATAAATCGAAAGAAAAACAGCATTATATTGATAAATATATTCTCACGCTTCACAATGAATTATGAAGAAGGAAGAACAACATACGGTTTATACTATTGGTCATTCAACGCATACTTTTGAGGTGTTTTTAGAAATGCTGCAATCGTTTAAAATTCAAGTGTTGGCTGATATTAGAAGTTTGCCCGGTTCTAATAAATATCCGCAGTTTAATAAAGAGGCATTGCAAGTTTCATTGCCGGAAAACAATATAGCGTATTTGCATTTGCTTGATTTAGACGGTAGAAGAAGAGTGAAGAAAGATTCGCACAATAACCGATGGCGCAACGATTCGTTTAAAGGCTATGCCGATTACATGGAAACTCCGGAGTTTGAAAAAGCCATTGAAAATTTAGAACAAATTGCACTGAAGAAAACTACAGCTTATATGTGTGCCGAAGCTGTTTGGTGGCGCTGCCATCGCTCTATGGTTTCAGATTATTTAAAGGCAAAAGGCTGGAATGTGCAGCATATAATGGCAGTGGGAAAAACTCAAGAGCACACTTACACATCACCTGCAATTATTATTGGCGATAAAGTTTCGTATGCTGATATAGACTTGTTTAATGCGGCATGCTAATTATACAAGTTTTTGTAATGATAATTGTGAACTATTGCTTCAATGCAAAATTCAGTAATCTTTGCAGTGCAAAAACTGAAAGTAACAGCGCATGAAGAAGGGAAAGAAAAAGGAAGAATTAGCAGCTACAAAGCCAACAACTGCGAATGTAGTAAGCGGAACAAACGCCAATTCACAACAGAAGTATTTGCCTTATTTACTCATTTTTCTTTTTACCTGCTTGGTTTATGGCAATACTCTATGGAATAAATACGCCTCAGACGATGCGATTGTGCTTACAGAAAACATATATGTGAAAGAAGGGTTTTCGGGTATAAAAGACATATTTACACACGATGTTTTTGAAGGCTTTTTTAAAGAGAAAAAAAGTTTGGTTGCGGGAGGAAGATACCGACCGCTGAGTGTTGCCACATTTGCCGTAGAGTATGGATTATTTGGTTTAGATCCTATGCTTAGCCATGCTATAAATGTTTTGCTCTTTGGCGCTACTTGTCTTTTAATTTATTTCTTGTTGTTGCAGTTGTTTCCTGATAAAAAGGATATTCCATTCTATCTTTCAATTCCGTTTTTAGCAACACTTTTTTATGCCGCACATCCTATCCACACCGAAGCAGTAGCTAACATAAAAGGGCGCGATGAAATTATGAGTATGCTCTTTGCTATTGCATCGCTTATTGGTACAGTGCTGTATATTTCAAAGGGTTCGAAGTGGTTAGTGTTTGCTGGTGTTTCAATGTTTCTTTCGCTACTTGCAAAAGAAAATTCTGTTACCTTTTTAGCAGTGGTGCCACTCACGTTTTATTTCTTTACTAAAGCAAATGCAAAGCAGTATTTAATAGCAGTTGCAGCCATACTTTTGCCTACGGTTTTGTATCTGATTTTACGTAGTCAGTATGCGGCTTCGGGCTTAGCAGAAGAATCTTCAGAGATACTGAATAATCCGTTTGTGCACGCTACTTTTGCAGAGCGATATGCCACTCCGGTTTATAGCTTTTTATTGTATTACTATAAATTAGTTTTTCCGCATCCACTGAGCCACGATTATTACTTTAATCAAATTCCACTTATTGGTTTTGGCGATGTGAAGTTTATCACTTCAGCCGTTGTAACCATTGCGCTACTTGGTATTTCGCTTAATCAACTTAAACGCAAAACTGTTGTTTCATATTCTATCTTGTATTATTTCATTACATTTTCTGTGGTTTCTAATATTCTTTTTTCTGTGGGAATTATTATGAATGAGCGTTTTCTTTTTATGCCTTCATTAGGATTTTGTTTGTTGCTGGCTGCTGGTTTTCAGTACTTTTTGCAAACAAAAAAAATACCTGTAGTAGCTACACAAATTTTAATGGTTGCGGTTATTGGTTTGTATAGTTTCAAAACTTATAGTAGAAATATGGTTTGGAAAGATAACCTAACACTCTTCATCACCGATGCGAAAAATTCACCGAATAGCGCAAAGGTAAACACAAGTGCCGGTGGCGATTTGCTTGCTGCAAGCGATACCGAAACAGATTCTTTAAAGCGCAAGCAAATGATAGAAGAAGCGATGGGTTATTTAACGCAAGCACTGAAAATTTATCCTGAAAATTTTAATACGCTTTTGCTTATGGGAAATGCACAGTTCAAGTATTACAAAAGTGCTGAAGCTGCAACTCCATTTTATGATAAGATAATTGCCATGAATAAAGGTGGAGAGTTTCTTGCTAACCAAAATGCAGGTAATTTGCTTTTTGGCGAGCAGAAATATGCGTTGGCAATTCCTTACTTGAAGCGTGCAGTAAACATGCAGCCAGATAACATTGATATGCTATTGCGTTTGAGTGATAGTTATGCTTACAACAACCAAGCAGACACGGCTTTAATGTATGCAGAAGTTGCGTACAAAAACCAGCCAGATAATGCTGCAACAGTGCATCAATTAGGAAGAATTTACGGCAAAAGTTTTAATCGCTTAGACGATGCAATCCCGTACTTATTAAAAGCTACGCAGCTCAATCCAAATGAATCTGCTTACTTGGAAGATTTGGGTGTTGCGTATGGTTTAAAAGGAGATTTTGATGCAGTGATTGAAACCATGAACAAGCTATTGCAAATTAGACCAAACTATAAACCTGCATACATGAATTTAAGTATTTCGTATAGGAATAAAGGCGATAATGCTAATGCAGATTTATATATGCAAAAAGCAAATGAATAGATTTAGTTGTTGCTGCTTACGAGAAAATAATTGAGGAGAAAAAAGGCGTAAAGATAAAGCCATAAGCCATCAACAAAATGCCAATAAAGCGCTAAACATTTTACTTTCAATTTAGCCACAGGGTCAGTATCAAAAAGCAATTCTTTTACTGGATTGTCTTGACGTTCTTTTGCTTTTAACCAAAAAATGGAAAGCACAATAATACCCGCAATAATATGTAGAAAGTGTAAGCCGGAAATCACATACAAGTAAGCTCCTGCAACATTACTTTGCATACTGATACCGCTATTAAAGAGTTCGCTCCATGCTACAATTTGAAATGCTGCAAATGCAATTCCTAATAGCATTGTAACCAATAAACCGATTGAATATGCGCGCTCATCATCTCTTAAATTTGCAAGTCGTGTTTGGTGCATGCTGTAGCTGCTCACTAAAATTATCACAGAGTTTGCATGAAAAAGTAAAGGCAGTTTGAATGAACTGAAATGTGTATTGTAAGTAGTGTACAAATAGGCAATTGATAAGGCAAAGAAAATACTTGTGATACCTAATAAAAGTAAATAAGTAACTACAACTATCGGGTGAAAGCGATAGGAGGTTTTGTTGTTTTGTTTTTGTATAGAAGTAAGCATTTTTAGCTTATTGCTGTAGTTAGCAATTAGGCTTCAGCGCGCTTTTTGTTGCGCCACCAAAAAAAGCCGATTACACCACCTACAATGTAGGGTGTAAAGAACAAATACAATATGCCTTTATTTATTCCGGCAGCTCCACTGGAGCCGCTTTGTATTGACGTTTCAGCACCCGCTTTGCACATAGCACATTGTGCATTGGCTTCCGTAGCAACGAAAGTTAATGCTGCAAAAAGCAAAATAGCAACCAAACATTTTTTCATATCGCGAAGGTAGTATTCTGTAAACAAAACAAGCGTTAAATTATTATTTCATAGAAAAGGAGTTCGCATAGCAGAAGGAAAGCTTTGTCAATATCAGTTTTGACCAGCTTCTCATTTAGTGTGCAAAAATTATTGAATTTTTAAATACAACTGTTTTACCTTTGAGCAACTCTAAAATTGAGTGAGTCTTTTGTTCTATTTTTTTAGCTGAGTTCTTGTTTTCATTTAAAAACGAAAAGCATTTTTTATGGAAAGCATTACACAAAAAGTTTGGCGAAAGCTAAATGGAAATCGCATTGAAAAGCCAATTGGAGAGGCATTGGAAGATGCTTTAATTCTTGAACGAGAATTGGGAAATCCTATTAAAGTTTGTATTGGAACAGATAGCCAGGTGCATGGTGCAGAAACAGAATTTGCTACTGTAATTGTGGTTTTAAGGCAGGGGAGAGGCGGCTACATGTTTATTCAAAACGAAAGGAGCAACCGCAAAATGACACTTAAAGAAAGATTGCTTTTAGAAGTACATCGCTCTATTGATGTTGCCTATAAATTATGTCCGCTGTTAGATAAATATAAAACTGCATTGGAAGTTCATGCAGATATAAACACCGATCCTCGTTTTAATAGCAATATTGCATTAAACGAAGCGATGGGTTATATACTTTCAATGGGATTTACTTTTAAGGCAAAACCTGATGCTACTGCTGCAAGTTGTTGTGCAAATAAAGTAGTTTAAATAGTAGAAATTACAAGTCTTTCAATAGCTTAATTTGGTTTCTGTAAAGCAGTAGTTTTCCATCGTTTTCAAGTTTTTTTAGCAAGCGCGAAATCACTACTCTGGAAGTAGCTAATTCGCTCGCAATTTGCTCGTGCGATACGTTTATGAGCGATGAATTATTTGTTTTTGCTTTTTCTTTCAAGTAGTTAATTAAGCGTTCATCTAATTTTTGAAAGGCAATTTGGTCTATTGTTTTTAGCAATTCATTAAAGCGATTGCGCATGGTGCGCATCACAAAACTTTTCCATGTTGGATATTTTACTAACCATTCGTCCATTATCCCAATAGGAATTGCAAGTAGCTCAGAATCTTCTTCGGCAGTGGCTTTTATTTCACTTGGAAATTGCTGCATACAGCAGGTAAAAGTCATGGCACAGCTTTCGTTGGCATTTACATAGTAAAGTAAAAGTTCGTGTCCTTCTTCGTTTGGGCGTGTAACTTTTAAGCTACCCGAAAGTAAAATAGGAATATTGCGAACTATTTGCCCCGGCTCCATGATTATGGTGCCTTCTTTTACTTCCATTAGCTGACCTTTTTGTTCAATTTCTTTGAGCAATGCAGGTTCAAAAACATTGGCAAATTGTGGAAGTGTTTTCATAAAGCTAAGGTAGCAAAATAAGCGTGTGAGTACAATGCTAAACTACGCCCTGCGCAATCATGGCATCGGCAACTTTCACAAAGCCCGCAATGTTAGCTCCTTTTTCGTAGCTCATGTAGCCACTTTCGGTATTGCCGTATTGCAAACATTTGTGGTGAATTTGTTTCATAATCATTTGTAGTTTAGTATCTACTTCTTCTCTGCTCCAACTAAAGCGAAGTGAATTTTGCGACATCTCTAAACCAGAGATTGCCACACCTCCGGCATTTGCAGCCTTACCCGGTCCATATAAAACTCCTGCATTTTCAAAAGTGTGAATAGCTTCGGAAGTAGAAGGCATATTAGCTCCTTCGGCAACACAAATACAACCGTTATCAACTAAGTTTTTGGCATCAATATGGTCTATTTCATTTTGTGTGGCATTTGGCAAAGCAATATCACATTTTATTTGCCAAGGTCGCTCGCCTTCAAAAAAAGCACAATCAAATTGCTGTGCATATTCTCTAATTTTTCCTCTTCTATTGTTTTTAAGGTCAAAAATATAGTTCAGTTTTTCTTTGTCTATGCCTTTTGGGTCGTGCACAAAACCTTCTGAATCTGAAACGGTAACCACTTTTGCTCCCACTTCAATACATTTTTCAATAGTATATTGTGCCACATTTCCCGAACCTGAAACTGCTACTGTTTTTCCTTTCATGGTTTCATTTCTTGTTTGCAGCATTTCTTCAGTAAAATAAACTAAGCCGTAGCCCGTTGCTTCTGGGCGAATTAGGCTGCCGCCATATTCTTTTCCTTTGCCTGTGAGCACTCCGGTGAATGTACCGCTAAGGCGTTTGTATTGCCCAAATAGGTAGCCAATTTCTCTTCCGCCCACGCCAATATCACCGGCAGGCACATCCATATTTTCACCAATGTGGCGATACATTTCTGTCATAAAACTTTGGCAAAAGCGCATTACTTCGGCATTGCTTTTTCCGTGTGGATTAAAATCTGCTCCACCTTTGCCGCCTCCCATCGGCAAGCCTGTAAGACTATTTTTAAATATCTGTTCAAAAGCTAAAAATTTTAAGATACTCAAATTTACACTCGGGTGAAAACGCAAGCCACCTTTGTATGGACCAATAGCGCTATTCATTTGTATGCGGAAGCCTCTATTCACCTCAATATCGCCTTTGTCGTTCATCCAAGGAACTCTGAAAATAATCACTCTTTCAGGCTCCACAATTCGCTCTAGAACTTTGTGTGTTTTGTACGTGTTATTGGCTTCAATAAATGGTATCAATTTTTCTGAAACATCGCGAACGGCTTGTAAGAATTCCGGCTCATGCAAATTCTTTTTTTCTACTTCTTGCATAAATGAAGTAAAGGCGTGGTGCGTGTTTGCGTTTGGTGCTATTTCCATATTTTTATTGAACGAGTGATGATTTGTTACACTTCTACAACAATAAAAATTTTATACAGCAATTTTAAAATAAATTACAATGTCTATCTTATTCAGTAAGATATATAGTAAAGATAAATAGTATGTCAAAGTAGTGATACTTCTACCGCTTCACCATGCGCTTGGTATCAATTACATTGCCATCGGCAATAAGCGTGTAGCTGTAAACACCGCTGCTTAAATCTTGTGCATATACGTTAATTGCTCCCTTGCCGCGTGTGGCTATTTCTGCGCGGTTTATTTCTCTGCCTTCGGCATTGTAAAATATAATGGCTGCGGTTTTTACTTCTTGCGGTAAATAGTAGCCAATTACTGTTTGCTCAGCAAAAGGATTTGGTGTGTTTTGGTTTAGGATAATGGTTTGCAGGTTTTTAAGTTGAATATCTTGTTGAGGTACATTAGTTTCGTTATTTTGTTCCTTTTTAAATGCCGGAGCGTTGTTTGTGTTACATAAATTAGCTCGCTGCATACAATCTTCTATATATAAAATTCTATTCGCAAGTGCTGCTATTACTGAATCTTTGGACTCTAAGCGATTTTGCTGCTCTTGCATTGCCGCTACAATAATACCAAACAGCGCATTATAGTTCACTCCTTTGTAATCTATGGCAGGATATATCACTTTTCCCGATGTGTCAATATATTCAGGTTTATGAATGCCGCTTACAAGTTCAGGCAAAATTTGTTCTACATCTTGTGCTATAAATCCATATTGTTTTTTACCTGAAAACCGAATACCATATGTATTAGCAGTATCAAAAAAATAGGTTTTAGGCTGCAATTGGTTGATAATGGATATTGGATTGGCAATGGTATCTATATTTCTTTTTAAAATTCGGTCGGAAGAATTGATAAGGTTGCCCGTTACCACCACATGTCCATCAAAGAAACCTGCGTAAGTGTTGGCATAGTTGGTATCTGCATAACCATATACTGCATAGTTTGCTGCTCCGTTGGAGGCGTTGCCATATACTCCATAGTTGGCATCAGCATTGCTATCATCCACAGAGCCACGCACTCCATAATTATATGCGTTCTGTTCGGCAGTACCGAACACTCCTGTGCCGTAGGTTGCTATAGCAGCATTTAGGGCATGTGCAGAACTTCCATATATTCCGGCATTGCTCCCTCTCGCCTCTGTAATTATCCCCATTATACCATAAGATGTATTTCTTAATGGTAAGTGAGTGCCATTTGTAACACCTGCAATTGCAGCATGTCCATATACTGCAGGCATGGTATCGCTTTGCTCAACATACAGCCTTGCCGGAAATTGTAAGCCGCAATTAGATATATTTCCAATGTTTACGGAACTATTATCATTATTTCCTGCTCTAAAATTATATGTATTGCCATTCAACGGTATTTCAAAATCACTTGTAAGCGGTTTTGGCGTACTGCCGCAGTAGTTGCCGATGTTGGGAGCATTGTTAGCTTCCACATAAACCACATCGCCTTCGGCATCTACCGCCAAAACGCCAAGACCCGGGTTGGTGCGGGCAGGTGAGGCTGTGTTTAAGTCTGTAAAGCGAAGCCCGCTGCTGCCGCCACTATCGCTTACTGCTCCCCAAGAGTTTACCTCTAAAGTGGCGGTGGGGTTGGCGCTGCTGCCATAGTATTGATTTGCAATAGGGTCTCCGCCAATACCTGTGTAAATTTCTTCTTTTACGTTTAACCCGTTAATCGTAACATTGGGTGTCATTCGCAAGCCCTCCAAACCATTTTGCCCTTCTGCCGGAAGACCCAATCCGGGATTGCTTGTAGCTGTAAATAGTATTTTGAAATTGTCGGGACCCGATTGTCCGGGCTGATTATCGCCCCATGCCAGCACCGCATCTGCTCCATTGTTTGAGGTGTCTAAGCCCAGATATACATGATCGCTGCCTTGCGAAACAAACATGCCTACATCCATCCACGAGCGCCAACCGTCATTACTTGTGGAGTTGGCTACATCATAGCCCAAATGCAATAAACTCAAAGGGCGGGTTACGGGTGTTGCAGGATTGTGGCTGATGCCGATGCGGGTGAGGTTGTTTGCCAAGCCACCCGGATTAAAAGCCACTCCGTTATTTAAAGCGCCTGTGTGCATCATGCGGAGGCGCTCGCCATTATTGGAATACAAAGAAAGCCTGTCATTTTCTTTCTGTATTATCTGTGCTTCGGAGTTGCTCTCTGCATAGCCTATGTGCAAGCCGTCATTTTTGGTTTGTTCTGTAACCTTTTCGTTGGTAATTTGGAGATAAACCTGCTTATCTGAGGCTGTACTTAAGTGCAGCAGATTTTGCGGGCGCACATAATTAGGATGGTCGGCAGTTAAGCCAAAGGTGTTGCCAAAACCTATTTGCCCGAAAGGTGTAAAACGGGCAATGTTTACGCCATCTAAATCGCTTGGGTCGGTAAAATCGCTCGATACAGAACTTGCGCCCGGACCACCACCCAAAAAACGAAATACCAAATCATCGGGACCGAGTTCTCCGCCACCGTCATCAGCCCAGGCGATGGTGGTTTCGGTAATATCTTCCTTTTCGCCCACTTGGCGCAATCCCATATACGATAAATCTTGGTTGCCTGTGAGCGTGATGCCCGTTTGCATCCAGTTGCGGTAGCCGAGTTCATCAATTCCATTGCTTTTGCCGTTTAAATGTAGCAGACTAAAAGCTCCCGTATTGTATATTGGGTTAGAGGTGCTGTTGAAGCTGTTATCTGTTCCAAGCAGCAAGTAACCGCTGCGGCCGATATTTGTTCCTGGTGCTCCGTTGATGGCGTAGCTGATATTTTCGTTGAGTTTCATGCGGTTTGAGCCGTTGGTTTGGAAGCGAATGGGGAAATTTTGTCCTGTACCTAAAATATTGTTAGTGGTGGAAATCCCCGTATTGTTCCCTGCGGTATTCCAATCAGGCGTTTGCGCAAAAATACTTAAACTTACAAGTACTAATGCTAATGGTAAAAATATTTTCTTCATAGAATTGAATTGTGGTAATTAAAAAATAGTTTGTGTTTTCAATATTATCGTAACAATGTGAATGAACTTTCTTTCTTGAAGGATATACGCTGAATTAGGTTATCGGGCAAAGGAATATCTGCATAAATATAATATGTATAAATACCTACAGGTTGTGGCTTGTCTTTGTAGTAGCCATCCCAACCAATAGTAGGATTATCGTGTATCAGTTGCCCCCAACGATTGTAGACTCTAAATTCACGAACAGCTATTGTGCTATCGAAATACACAGGATAATAAAAGTCATTTATGCCATCTCCATTTGGACTAAACGAAGTTGGCATTGCTAACGGAGCAAAAAATTCGACCACAGAAACATCATCAATAAAATAGTATGCTTGCTCAGCAGCCCATTCTGCACCTCCACTTATTGGAATCCAATCGGTATTTGCTTCGTCTGTAAAAACGCCTATGGTTATATACTGTTCGCCTCCTGTAGCACGAAATATACCACTTATCTGAATCCAGTCAATATCGTCAATTATTGGATTGTTAGGTTTGCTTATTACTTGCGGTGAATACGGTAAGTGTTCTGTATTTAATACAGAGATTGCTGTTGTTGAAAAATATATGCCCATATTATCACAAGAACCTCCACTACTATCGCCCATTGAAATAAAGAATGTTACTTTGTAGTTTTTATCAGCCTCTAATGGTTGTATTAACTTACACTGAATATATTCACGATATAAAGCCTTACCAATGGCAATGCCTACATAAGCATTGCCTGTTCGAGCGTTTTGGTATCCTCCAATATTTTGAGGAATACCCCCATTAGATAAATTAAAATAATCTGGAGTTGCAAGTGTTGGGGTTGTCCAATTTTGTGTTAGAGCAATATCAAAATCACCACATAATGATGATGGACAATTGGTAATGCTTTCAAACGAAGGGTTCGGCACAAGATTTACTTGTGCATGAACTAAGGAAGTATTTAACGAAGTGAGTAACATAAGGAGTAGTAATGCTTTTATACTTTTCACAATCTTAATTTTAGTTAGGAACGAATGTAAAAAGCCGTAATAGAGTTTTGTGGCTTTACAAATATGTTGCACATACAAACACAAATTCAAGCAAAATGAAAACATAAATAAGATGTATTTTGTATTAAAAATGATTATTTTTGCATAGTAAAAATAGATTATGGAAGATAAACTACAAAAAATATTAGACAAAGTAAAAGAGGAACGCATCTTAAAACGAGTAGGACAAAAAGAGATTGCAGCATTTATGGATATTGATGTCCGTACATATAACCAAATTGAAAACGGTAAATCAAACTTATCATTACAGCAACTGTTAAGCATTGCCGCATTTTTTAAAAGAGATATTAGCTATTTCATTTCATCAGACCAAAGTAATCATATTGAAAGTTCTCCTAACTCAGGTGTATTTTATGATACTAGTTCCCAAAATAATTATAGCAGCGAAGCAATTGCTGCCTACAAGTTGCTCGTAAAAAACCTACAAGAAGAAGTTAAACGGCTTAATTCGCAAGTTTAAACTTCGGCAATATCTTCTTTTTCGCCCACTTGGTGCAAACCCACCTAGCTGTTCAAGATGTTCTGAAAGGCATCTCGAACGGCAGATATGGAGGGATTTAAAATCCCGTTTATCTGTTCTTTGAGATACGCTACGCTAACATCTCAAAGAGCAAAGCCATTTGTTAGAACAACCTCGAAAAACTATTGAACAATAAAATTAACTGCTAAATGAATTTTTATTCATTAAAGGTTAATTACAATTTATTATGCTTGTGCATTGCTATTGCCAGAATTGGAGTTATAGTTAAAAAAATGCGATTGAATTTGATGGCTTTGCAACTATAAAAGATATAGAAATGAGTAACGAAATACAAACAATAATTACTGCCGAGCCTGATACGCAGCTTACGTATCTTAAGAAAATTTGGAAGTACCGTTCGCTAATTTCGGTTTTTGCCAAGCGCGACTTAAAAGTAAAATACGCGCAAACGGCATTAGGCTTAGGTTGGACAATTGCACAGCCGCTCACCGGACTATTTATTTTTACGTTTTTCTTTAGTTATGTTTTGCATTGGGAAGCCGATGGTTTGCCTTATGCACTATATATTTTAACGGGTTTATTGGGCTGGAATTTTTTCTCCTATATCGTGTTTCAAGGCATGGGCAGCGTGCAAGAATCTGCCAATGTGATTAAGAAAATTTATTTCCCCAAAGCAGTGCTGCCATTATCGAAAGTGCTGGTGGCTTTAGTAGAACTTTCAGTTACGTTTTTATTGTTGATACCGCTTTTAATTTGGTACGAACAACCGCTTTCGTGGCGGATAATTTTTATCCCCATTATTTTATTGTTTAATACGCTAATGGGCTTAGCGGTGGTGTTTATTACTGCTGCACTTTCATATAAAAAACGCGATTTAACGCACCTTGTTCCGTTCTTAATGTACTTTGGAATTTGGGTTACACCTGTGTTTTTTGCGAAGAATATTTTGCCACAAAATTTGCAGTTTATTTGGTACTTAAACCCAATGGCGGCAGTGGTTGAAGGTTGGCGCTGGTGCTTGTTTTCTAATTGGAATTTCGATATACTTTTTTTACCTGCATTGCTCGGAAGCCTTGTGCTGTTTTGGCTGGGTTTTTATTTATTTAATTTGGTAGAAAATAAATTTAGTGATTTTGCATGAGCCGTGATATTGCTATTTCTGTTGAAAATCTTTCAAAATGTTTTGTGTTACAAAATGGTTTTTCAACTGATGGTAATAGCAATAATTTGTGGGCTTTGTCAAACATTTCTTTTCAAATTAAGAAAGGAGAAAGCGTAGGAATAATTGGGCCGAACGGCAGCGGAAAAAGTACCTTGTTGAAAATATTGGCAGGCATAACCAAGCCAACTTCCGGCACGGTGAAAGTGCAAGGAAAGGTTGCGAGTATTCTAGATATTGGCGCAGGTTTTCACCCTGATTTAAGCGGACATGAAAACATTTTCTTGATAGGAAGTATTCACGGTTTTTCAAATAGCGAAATTGAAAATTACTATTGTGAAATTGTGGCGTTTAGCGGTATTGAACCGTTTATTTTTGAGCCTGTAAAGAATTATTCAAACGGAATGTTTTTGCGCCTGGCATTTAGTATTATGGCACATTTAGATTTTGATGTGTATCTTTTTGATGAAGTTTTTAGTGTGGGCGATGCGCAATTTGAGCAGCAGTCTAAACAGAAATTACAAGAGTTAGTCAATACAGGGAAAACAACTGTTTTTGTAAGCCACAACATGGCAGAATTAAGCCATCAGAGTTTATTTGTTTTATTGGAAAAAGGTAAAGTAAGTAGAATAGAAAATAGCTCAAAATTGCTTACCGAATATCTTGAAAGAAACATACAGAAATCTGGTGAAACTATTCACACGGGTAATATTTTACTTACTAATTTTTCGATGTTTCCAACTTCAGATAGTTTGAAAGTGAAGCAGGTAGAATTATTGCAAGAAAACTCTGGAAGATTTAGTACAAATAAAGATACGCGATTTAAAATTTTATTTGAAAAAGTAAACGATAGCGATTGGGTAGATATAGCACTTGTAATTACCGATATTCAAGGAGGAGTTGTACTTACTACAACTTCTTTAACCGTTGAAAATTTGAGTTGCAATAGCGAAGGTTTATACATGTATGAATGTATCTTTCCTGAAAATTTTTTCAGCTATCACGCATATCGCATAAGCGTTTTGTTTATCACCGATGCTCAAAAACTTTATAGTGCAGCAAGTGAATCTATTTCGGTTTCGGAGCAAGGTGTTTCTAATGTTTTGAATACTGCTTTTTACTTGCAAAATGTAATCACATTTAAAATGAATTTTGAGCTAAGTGGCACTTCGGTTAAATTAGAAAATTTGAATTTGGGTGGCGGTTTGCTTCCGTTTTTAAAATGGGAGTTGTCTCCAATTCAGTTATCGCAGGTTTTGCCACTTAACAAAAAATTACCTTGCAATTAAAAAATATATGCAATTTTTGATTGTGTTTAAACGTTTTGGTATATTTCTACTTTTAGAAAAATAGCGCTTAATCACATTTTAAACGATAGAAGTATGTTGGGGAAATATTGGATTAGTTTGTTGCTGTGTGTTTTTGTTTTGCAACTTGCTGCGCAAGAAGACAATGTGTTGCCACCAACGCCAAAGTTTAAGAAAATGCCAAGAAGCGAAGAGCCTTCTGCTGCACCCGAAAACGCTCCAAATGATGATGTGCCAGGTACAATAAATCATGAAAAAAAAGATGAAGAGTTTAAGCCGTTTTCTAAGCGTAAAAAGTTTGATTTAAGTAAGTTTATTATCGAGCCAAATTTTAATCTTTCGTTGGGTAGCGGAAGATTTGATGTGGGACTTTCACCTTATGTTGGCTATAGAATTTGGCAATCTAAAAAGGCAAAATCCGGCAGCATGACAGGGCTTTATGCCGGAGGCGGAATTACTTACTACTACACTGGGTTTAATAACCTTGAATTTGTAGATCCATCGGGAACATTTCGTTTTACTACGAAAGCGAAATTTCAAACTTATGGCGGAGGAGTTTTTCTCCAGTACAATATTTGGAAAGGCTTTTTTGCGCGTGCTCGTTTTGAAGTGCTGCATCGCGATTTAGATGATATTGATAATGCTTATTTAGCTGCTTATGGTCCTCCACAAAATACACAGTACAAAATTGTTTTTCCACGCATTCAAAAAACAATTCCTTCGCTTTTAATTGGCGTTGGCTACAATCTTTTGCAGAGCCGAAATTTCTTTTTTCCACTTATGGTTTCCTATAATGTTTTGCATACAGTAGTTGATCAAACGTATTCGCTTTACCCACGCGGCATTGTGGTTCAGCTTGGTTTTATCAATTTGTTTTAGAAGCTGTTAAACAGTTTCTTAAACTAAACTTCGCATTTCCGCTCTTAAATTTTAGTATTGTAGCATTATTGTCATCAATTCTATTTCATGAAATATTTTGTATTTGCAGTTGTGTTTTTTGCAGTAAATTTTTCATTGCAAGCGCAGCCTAAAATTTCGGCTTCTACAAGGCTTTTATTGCATAAAATAAAGCAAGAAGAAGGTAAGTTTTTCTTTGATGGTTTTGTGTATAAACAAGATAATGCAGGTAAAGTTTATGTGTCTGGTTTTGCGGAAGTAAATAGCAATTTTAATGCTGCAAGTTTTGAAACACTTGGTGTGAAAACCGGAAGTAAATCGGGCAATATTTATACTGTTCGAGTGCCGATAGAAAATCTGCAAAAGTTCACACAATTAGAAAATATAATTGCAATAGATTTAGACCAACCGGTAACGATGCAGTTAGATTCTGTGCGAAGAGCAACTCGCGTAGATTCTGTGCATGGCGGCTACGATTTGCCAATGCCATACACTGGAAAAAATGTTGTGGTTGGTATTGTTGATGCGGGTTTCGATTATTCACACCCTGCATTTTACGATACTGCTTATGGAAAATATAGAGTAAAAAAAGTGTGGGAGCAAAAGAGCAACGGCACAGCGCCACAAGGATTTTCGTATGGAAATGAATTGACGGATTCTTCTTCAATTCTAATAAAAGGAACTGATATTACTGAAGGCTCGCACGGAACACACGTTGCTGGAATTGCAGGTGGCTCAGGCATTGGTGGCGATACATCGAATAAAGTTTTTAGAGGAATTGCCTATAATAGCGATTTGGCTTTTGTGGCTATTTATCCAACACCGCAATATTGGCTTTCAACCGGCATGAGCGATATGCTTGATGGCATACACTATGTGTTTAATTATGCCGCATCGGTTGGAAAGCCGGCTGTGGCAAATTTGAGTTGGGGTTGTCCGCTTGGCCCGCACGATGGCAATTCACTGTTTAGCAAGGCTTGTGATAGCACGGTTGGCGCAGGAAAAATTTTCGTACTTTCAGGAGGAAATAATAACTCAGATATTATTCACTTGCGCAAAAAATTTGCAGCAAATGATACAGTAGTTTCAACCATTGTTACTTTTCCCACCACTATTCCTGAAAAGAAAAATCAAGTGGATATTTGGGGCGATTCGAGCCAAACATTTTGTTTGAGTTTTAGCCTTTGGAATGTGAATACAAAAACAGATAGTACTGTTCAAGTTTGTTTAGATAATCAAGTTTACAATTTTAGTTTGGTTGGTTCTGATGGCGACACTTGTTTTATTACGCTTTCTACCGTAGTAAGTGAGTTTAATAATAAGCCGCATGCACTTATTCAGTTGCGCTCAAAAACTGCCGATAACTTGGCACTAACAGTTTCTTCTAATGCAGGAAATATTGATATGTGGCAAGGAATTGTGGTGAAAACAAGTGGTCATTACGGAACTTTTGCACAGTTAGGGCATACTTGGGCAACTGCGGGCGATGCCGAAATGGTAGTGAGCGATATGGTAACTACGCACAGAGCTATTGCCGTAGCAGCATATAATTCAAAAAACACCTTTAGAAACGTGAACGGTTTTAAGCAAATTTATTCGGGATATTCTCCGGGAAAAATTGCTGCATTCAGCAGCCACGGACCTACTGCCGATGGCAGAACAAAACCAGATATTGCTGCACCGGGAATGATTGTGGCTTCTGCTGTGAGTTCTGCAGATAGCTCATTTATGAGTTCCGGTAGTGAATACAATGCGGTTACAAGTGTTTACACCTCGCCACAGAATGGAAAAAAATATTCGTATGCAGCTTTAGGCGGCACATCAATGGCAGGGCCGGCAGTGAGCGGCATTGTTGCACTAATGTTGGAAGTAAATCCGAATTTATCACCTGAGCAAGTTTTTGATATTTTTAAAACAACTGCTATTGTAGATAAGTTTACAGATACTATTCCCGCTGCCGGTAGCAACATTTGGGGTTTTGGTAAAGTGAATGCTTATGCCGCAGTGAAAAAAGCACTTGAAACGGTTGGTATTGTTCACGAACCATCGGTGTTGTCTTGTTTACTTTTTCCAAATCCTTCGGTAGGAAACTATCAAATTCAGCTTAATAGCGAGAGCAATTCTACCGCAAAAGTAAATGTGTTTACAATGGATATGAAACAAATTCAGAGCCAAAATTTTAATGTAATCATAGGCGCGAATTATTTGAATTTAGACTTGTCGAATCCACCTTCCGGCATGTATTTGGTTACAATAGAAACAGCTAATAAAAAAGCTGTTGTGCGTGTGTTGAAACAGTGATATAGATTTGAGAACCAAGAGCCAAGAAATAAGAAATTAGACGTGAACGATGAGGAGATAATTGCCAGTTTTAATTCTAAGCAAACAAATACACACAGTGAGGAAAAATGTTTAGCTTGTGATTGCTAAAACACAACTTTAGGTTCTTGTTGGCTCAAGCAATGGAAACTGCCAAGTCCCCAAATTAAATCAGTAGAATCTATACCGACTACTTTTCGTGTTGCAAAGCACGATTGCAAAATGTCTAATGCCTTTGTATCGTTTTTATCATCGCGAAAAGTTGGCACAATCACCGCTTCATTAGAAATATAAAAGTTGGCATAAGAAGCCGGAAGTTGTTGGTCTTCATACACAACAGGTGTTGGCATTGGTATTTCAATGATGTTTAGTGGTTTACCATTTTCTAACCTAAATGTTTTTAATATTTCCAAGTTCTCTTGAAGTATTGAATAGTTTTCATCTTGCTTGTTTTCCTCTATGGCAGTAACTACTGTGTCTTCATTTACAAAACGTGTAATATCGTCAATATGTCCATCTGTATCATCTCCAATAATGCCATCGCCTAACCATAAAATATTTTCCACACCATAGTATTCGTATAGAAAATCTTCAATTTGTTTTTGGTTTAAATGTGGATTCCTGTTTGGGTTTAGTAAACATGCTTTTGTGGTGAGCAAAGTACCTTTACCGTTAAATTCAACACTACCACCTTCCATCACAATTTCGGGTTCGTAAACAGGTAAGTTAAGTGCTTCAGCAATGCGTGTAGGAATCACATCGTCTAAGTCGAAAGGAGGATATTTACCGCCCCAAGCATTGTGATGCCAATCTACAATAGCTTTTTGGTTATTGTTTTTATTCAATAAAAATGCCGGACCGTGGTCGCGACACCAAGCATCGTTTGTTGGAAAAAAATAAAAATGTACATTGTTTAATGCTGCGGAATTAAAAAGATGAGCCACTTTTTGTAGTTCCTGCAAAGCAAAATTTTTCATGCTTTCATCAGCTATATTGATGCACACTTTTTGGTGCGAAGCAACTGTGAGAATAAACTTGCAATAAGAGTCATAAACGGTATGAATTTTTCCGGGCCAGCTTGCTTCTTTATGTATCCACGAAAGCCACATTGCCTCTTGTGCAGCAAACTCTGCGGGGAAATAAAAACCTGCTTGTTTGGGCGTAGGTTGTTCTTTAGTTATTCTTTTAAACATGGTTGCAAGAATA
This sequence comes from Bacteroidetes bacterium 37-13, assembly GCA_001897535.1. Lineage (GTDB taxonomy): Bacteria > Bacteroidota > Bacteroidia > Chitinophagales > LD1 > UBA7692. Next base: position 131,360 of record MKTC01000031.1, read on the forward strand.
CAATATTCGGTTCATTTTCCCCTTTGATTGAGTTTATTTAGCGGAGTGCTGTTTCTTGTTTATTATCTACATATTATACTGTACTTCGTATTCGTAAGTAAGTGTTTTCTTCTCGTTCGGCTTTAAATTCAATTCCCATTTAATTTCTGAGCTTGGATTTATTCCGGTGTAATAGTAGTTTTTCAGTTTGGTTACATTGGCGTTGTCGCTTTGCTTATTTACTTCACCGGTAAGGTTTTTGGTAACTTTTAATTCTATTGCAGTTTCTTGAAAGTTTTCGATAGTGATTGTGCCTTTAAGTGTTGCCTTACCAAAGTTTGCCTTGCCAACCTTTTTGTAATTATCATTTCGGCTTGTTTCTTCTTCTTGGTTTTTAAGAATTACATCAATTGCTTTTGAAAGTTTTACCGAAGTGATAGCATTGCTTGGCGTGTATTCAATTTTATCTTGAGCTAAAAACTGCTCCTTATCATTTAAAACCATTATTGGTGCGGAAGTGAGTGGCACTCCGGCAGTATTTTTAATTTCTAATGAATGATAAACATCGTATTTGGTTTCGCTATTATTGGTGTAGCGAGTAGCATAAAAATTTACAGCATCCGGAATGGCGCAATTGTACTTGTTTTTGTATTCCAGTTCTTTGGCAAAAATAGGGAAGGTGCCTTTAGTATTTTTTGAAATTGAAATTTTACCAAGTTTATAGAAATATAAATCGCCTGTTTTTTCACCTTCTGTATCAAAGTTTCCGGTAAAAGCATCTCCATCTGAAGCCATTTCTGCCATCATGGCTCTGCCTGCCGCTTTATACATGTATTGTGGCGCAGATGGTGCAATATTTTGGTTAGAAACATAATCATAAGTCATTGGGTCTGCCTTTAAACCATAGGCTAATTGTGGTGAACCAACCACTAATTCTGCTTCGGCATTTTCTATGTTTTCGCCACCGTTTTCAATGAGTGCTTTCATTTCTAAACGAGCATTTTTTTCATCTTTCAATTTAAGGAAAAATGAGGGAACCCAATTCATGCCGCTTTGTAAATAAAACTCTTGCATAGAAAGATTTGCAGCAGCTTTTTCCGGCTGCACTACTACCATTCTTTTTAAGCTATCGGCAACAAAACTTGTGTTTTCTGTTTCCTTAAATTCTACTTGATAAATCTTGCTTGCGTTTATCCATAAATTTCCTTTATCGGTTTTAAATTTCAACATGTCTGTGGGTTGGTAGAAATCTGCAATTGTGCCGCTCACATTTTTATCGAGATTAGCTGAAGCGGTGTAAGAAATAGTTGCTTGTTTACCAATGTTTCCGGCTAAAAACTCAGCAACATTTTCACAGCGTTTTTGTTTTTTAAGCGTATCGGTTCTAAAGTTAATTTGCTTTATGGGATTTTCTTTTGTTGAGCCAATCCAGTATGCTCCATAAAGTGCTTTTTCCGGTAGCGGCAACACGGCTTTTCCGTTTTTGGTTGCCACTGTTCCTTCATTTACAATTAGCGCAGTACCATTGCTATAAACAGTTACTTTTTTAGAATTAAGTGCCGTTTGGGCAAAAGTTTGCATTGCCGCAAATGCAGCTGCGAAAACAAATATTTTCTTCATAATTTTTATTTGAAGTTTTAGATGAAAACTGAAATAAAATTCCACAAGCCTAAACTGTGAAAATTTTAAAATTTAATGTTGCCGAAAACTTTTTGTAAAATATCGGTAGTACGCGCAACAGGATCTTTTCTAATTTTTGCTTCTTCTTGACCAATTAAGTAAAACAAACCACTCACACCTTTTCGTGTAACATAATCCGGCAAATCGGTATTTATTTTTTGTACAAATGGAATGCGGTTGTACTGCGACATTGCTTGACTCCAATAGCGTGTTGCTAAAGTTTGGTCTAAAGCTGTTTTAATGCTTGGCTTAAAGGCTGAAACCAACTGCTCGGTAGTTGTTCTTTCTAAAAATTTTGTAGCAGCATCAGGTTGTTGGTTACTCACAATGCTTATGGCATCGTTGATATTCATTTGCGTAATAGAATTGATGAAAATTTGCTTTGCTTTTGGTGCAGCTTTTTCAGCAGCGCGGTTCATGGTAAGTATAATATTATCAACCAAAGCTCCGGCTCCAATTTGCCTAAGTGTGCTTTCCATTGCGCGTGCTTCAGGAGGCATTAAAACTTTAATAAAAGCATTTTTAAAAAATCCATCTGTTGCAGAAGCCTTTACTACGCCATTTGTAATTCCATTTAAAAGTGCATCTTTAATAGCTTTGCCTGCTTCTGCTTCGGTAAATGAATTTGTTCCACTTGTTTGAGTATTACTATTGCTGTTTCCACTTCCGTTGCTGCCCATGTTAGGTTTTGTAGAAGTGTTTGTAGTATTTGTGTTGCTACTTCCATTTCCATCCATACTTGGTTTTCCCGTAGTAGAAGTTGCATTTTGCTTTGTGCCAATTAACGTTTGCGTTGCACGTTTATGCGTTCTGTTGGTTTTTTCCCAACCGGCTTGGCTGTATATTTGCGAAAACGCCAACAGGCAAACTAGTGTTATCAATATTCTCATTTTAAGTTATTTAGAGTGAAAGATAGTAATTAGCCTTAAATGTTAAATCTGAAATTTTCTTTTAAGAGTTTTTTGCATAGATACAATATAGAGAAAATCTTCGCTTATGGAACTTTGTATTTTTGCTATCTAAGTATAAAATATTATTTTAGTTCACACAAAAAAAAACATTGCCTTATGAAAAAACTCTTACTCGCAGTAGCAACTTTTGCTACTATATTTTCAACTGCAAGCGCACAAAATTCTGATGTAAATACACTAAACGAAAAACAAGTTTCGCAACTTGATGTTAGCGGAAAATGGGTTGGAAAGCGTTTTCAATATACTGCCGACCACAAAAACGTGTTGCAAACTTTTGAATACGAATTTGACTTAAAACAAAACGGTGATATTGTTACCGGCACTACTTCTATTTCGGGTGAAAACGGAATTTTTGGTGATATGAAAATGCGCGGTGTCATCAGCGGTAACAAACTAATTTTTGAAGAGTACGAAATTGTTTCAGAAAATATTTTAAACGAGGGCAAAACATGGTGTTACAAAGTTGGTGAATTAAGCTTTGCCAAAGATGGCGGACAGGTTGCGCTTTTAGGTGAAACACCAAGCTATATGCCATATTACGGCTTTCCTTGTACCGGAGGTTTTAGTAATATGAAAAAGGTAGATAGCGGTAGCGAAGCAATAGATTTTTCAAATTTTGCTTCTTCAAAATTAAACGAAGGCGGTTTTAGCATGAATGTGCAGCCCAATCCTTTTGTGAGTAAGGCTACCATAAATTTCAATTTAGATAAGGACGCAAAAGTTGAACTTTCGGTAATGGATTTGAGTGGTAAAACGGTTGCTACTTTGCAAAATGGAAAATTAGAAAAAGGTAATCACGAGTTTATTTTTGATGTGCAGAAAAATACAGTTGCAGCAGCAAATTATATTGCAGTTTTAAAAGTAAACGGAGAAACACACAGTAGTTTAATTACCAAAGCAAACTACTAAACTTTACATTGCAGTAGCTTAATATTTCCTATAAATTTGCCTGAAACGAACACAATGTTTCAGGCAAATTTATTTTTAGGAAAAACGGCATTAGTAACCGGAGGCGGTAGCGGCATTGGTTTTGCCATAAGCAAGCAATTTTTAGAACTGGGCGCAAGTGTAATTATCGCTTCGCGCAACGAAGAAAAATTAGCAAAAGCCGCTCAGGAACTTTCGCAGTATGGCTCGGTGCGCTATGTAGTTTGCGATATTCGAGATGCAGCACAAGTAGATGCTTTGGTAAGCAATATTCTGGCAAACGAAAAGCAGTTAGATATTTTAGTGAATAATGCCGGAGGGCAATTTCCTTCTGCAGCAGAAAATATTTCACCCAAAGGATTTGCTGCGGTTGTAAACAATAATTTAAACGGTACTTGGAATTTAATTCATGCAGCAGCCAATAGTTTTTTTATTCCGCAAAATTCCGGTATTATTTTAAATATAATAGCTAATGTTTATCGAGGATTTCCTGGTATGGCGCATACGGGCGCAGCAAGAGCTGGTGTTGCTAATTTAACTATGTCGCTGGCGGTGGAGTGGAGCAAATATAATATAACCATAAATGCTGTGGCTCCGGGCTTTATACAAAGCAGCGGTATGGAGCAATACCCTGAAGATTTTAAGCGCGGCATGGAAGATACTGTTCCTGCAAAGCGCTTAGGCACGGTAGAAGAAGTGGCTCTGCTTACTATTTTTCTTTGTACAGAACAAATGAAATATATTACCGGAGAAACAATTTATATTGATGGTGGACAGCGCTTATGGGGCGATTTGTTTAAACTCTAAAAACTACGCACTACAATATTTCGGGTGTCGCTTTCTGCTTTTTCAATTTCAATTATGGCGCAATTTTCGGGAAGTAAATCTTCGGCAATTTCAAACCACTCTACAAAGCAGTAGCAACCACTAAAAAGCACTTCTTCTACTCCGGCATTTAGTGCTTCTTCAACATTTTTTAGGCGATAAAGATCTAAATGAAAAACACTATTGCCTTGTGCTGTTTTATATTCATTCACTATGGAATAAGTTGGGCTTGCAGCAGTGTCTATTACATTCAGCAACTTGCAAAAATTTTGTGTTAAGGTGGTTTTTCCTGCACCTAAATTTCCTTGTAATAAAAATACTTTCGCAGTAGGAAAAAGCGCAAGTATTTCCTTTGCTACAAGAGGCATTTCTTGCAATGAAATTTGCTTAAAAGTTTTCATTGTTCATAGATAAATTCAGACTAAAATAAATCGCCCTGTGAGCCTTGTTTTCCTGCTTTGTTGTTTATTTCCCATTCAATAGTATTGCCAACATTCAGGTTGGTATCAGTTTCATTACCCTGCTCAATTTCCGGCTCTATTTCTTCCGGTGTGATGTCTGTAATTTTTCCTGTAACAACATGCTGCGTAAGCCTGTTTCCAAGTGCTTTCCAACCTTTTACATCAATAATATCTGTAAGCGGTTGTTCAATTTCGTATTTTTCTTTGCTCTTTCCTTTCACGAAATTAAACTTCACTATTGGATTGGCTGCGCTGCTAAATACCGCGAGTTTACTGTCTTTATGGTCGCTGATAATGCTTGATTTCGTTTTTTCTGTTTTCATTTCCACAAGAAAACGTTTCACATACCAGTTTTTACTGTTGCCATCAAAATAAACTGCACTATACACTTTTTCGGGCTTAAACATTTCTACCAACAAAACATCGTTTGGTTCGTAGCGATTGGTGAGTTCAAAATCCGTGAGCTCTACATCGCCATCTTTGTGAACGACTAAAATTTGCTTTCCGGTATCGAACTCGCCAAGATATTTACCTTTTTCATCTTGGTTTAATCTGCCATATTCCGCATCGAACCAAATTTTGATGCCGCCAATACTCGAAGTTCCTTTTTCTTTTAAATCAATTTTACGCACCGGAAATTTTGTGAGAATATTTCCATTTGCCTGTCTTCCTTTTATGCCAATACTGCTGAAGTCGAAATTGAATTCCTTAATTCTTGCAGAAGAATTTGGGTGAAGCTGCACGCGCACAATTTCGCTTTCGCTATTTGGGTTTACGGTGAAGTAAAGCACTTTGCTACCGGTAGTTCCTTGCGTGAGATCGTATTCTGTGTTGCGCGTAATGGAAGTTACATTAAAGCGTTTCACGAAAGTGCGTTTGCTGGCTCCATCGTAATACACCATGTTGTAGGCAGTACGGTCATCGCCTTTTTTCCAAACAGCAATATGTATAATTTCTTTGCCTATAAATTTCTTGTCTTCAATTTTAAAGACCATCATTTTTCCGCTCCGCGTGAAAACGACCACATCGTCAATATCGGAGCAGTCGCATACAAACTCATCTTTCTTTAAACCGCTTCCTGCAAAGCCATCAGCGCGATTTACATATAGTTTTGTGTTGTTGAAAGCCACTGCTTTTACTTCAATATTTTCGAAGCCGCGAATTTCTGTTTTGCGCTCTTTGCCTTTGCCGTATTTTTTTATCAGGTTTTCATAATAGGCAATAGAATAATCGGTAAGGTGCTCTAAGTCGTGCAATACTTGTGCTAAGGCATCTTCAATTTTCTTTATTTCATCATCGGCTTTAAACGAATCGTATTTCGAGATACGTTTAATTTTTATTTCGGTGAGTTTAAGAACATCTTCTTGCGTAATTTCTCTGCGGAAAAGTTTTTTGTAAGGCTTCAAACCTTTGTCAATTCTGCTTATTACTTCTTCAAAAGTTACCGCTTCTTCAATGTCGCGGTAAATTCTTTTTTCAATAAATATTTTTTCTAGCGAAGCAAAATGCCAAGCTTCGTTTAGCTCTGCTAACTTAATTTCGAGTTCGCGCTTTAGCAGTTCTTTTGTTTGCTCTGCATTTTTGCGAAGTATTTCATCTACAGTAACAAACACCGGTCTGTCGCCTTCAATCACGCAGGCGTTGGTGCTTATGCTCACTTCGCAATCGGTGAAAGCATAAAGCGCATCAATGGTTTTATCGGCATCAACACCAGCTTGCAGTTCTATTTCTATATCTACATTTTTGGCGGTGTTATCCGTAACTTTTTTAATTTTTATTTTGCCTTTATCGTTAGCTTTTAAAATGCTTTCAATAAGAGAAGTGGTGGTGGTTGAAAAAGGAATTTCGGTGATGCTCAAATTCTTTTTATCAACGGCTTCAATTTTTGCACGAATCTTTACTTTTCCGCCTCTTGCTCCGCCATTGTATTCACTTACATCGGCAAAACCTCCGGTTGGAAAATCGGGATAAATTTTTGTTTTCTTTCCTTTTAAAACATCAATTGCAGCTTTACAAATTTCAATAAAATTGTGTGGTAAAATTTTGGTTGAAAGCCCTACTGCAATACCATCGGCACCTTGCGAAACTACCAATGGAAATTTCATTGGCAATGTAATCGGTTCTTTTTTTCTGCCATCGTAGCTTAATTGCCATTCAGTGGTTTGTGGATTAAAAGCTACTTCTTTTGCAAATTTTGATAAGCGCACTTCAATATATCGCGGAGCAGCAGCTGCATCTCCGGTGCGAATATCGCCCCAGTTTCCTTGAATATCGAAGAGTAATTCTTTTTGCCCGATGTTTACCAAAGCATCGCCAATGCTTGCATCTCCGTGTGGGTGATATTGCATGGTTTGCCCAATCACGTTTGCTACTTTATTAAATCTGCCATCGTCCATTTCATTTAGCGCATGTAAAATTCTGCGTTGCACGGGTTTTAAACCGTCTTCCATAGCTGGCACGGCACGTTCCAAAATTACATAGCTGGCATAGTCTAAAAACCAGTTTTTAAACATGCCGCTAATTGGCACTACTTCTTCAGCCTTATTTTCTAAATCTTCACTCATTTTGTTGCTAAACTAAGTATTGAAGCCGTTTTGTGTATGGTGGCTTTCCACATTTTTACAAAAAGTAGAGAAAAGGACGAAAAAATTGTACAAATAACTTTTACCTCGCTATCTGAATTTATAGCGCAATAGATTATTATTTACAGAAAATAAACAGAAGTAACTTTTATAAATTTCCTCTCAGTTCTTGTTCTCTTTCAATAGATTCAAACAGGGCTTTGAAATTACCTTTGCCAAAGCTTTTTGCTCCGCAGCGTTGAATAATTTCGTAGAAAACTGTTGGGCGATCTTGAATTGGTTTGGAAAAAAGTTGTAATAAGTAGCCTTCGTCATCTCTATCCACCAAAATATTCAAGTCGCGAATGGCTTTTGTGTCTTCTTTAATAGCGCCAACTCGTTCCCAAACTTCATCGTAGTAATTATCCGGCACATAAAGAAATTCCACACCGCGTCTGCGCAATTCAGAAACTGTGGCAATAATATCATCGGTAGCTACGGCAATATGCTGCAAGCCCGCACCTTTGTAAAACTCTACATACTCTTCAATCTGCGATTTTTTCTTGCCTTCGGCAGGTTCGTTTATTGGGAACTTTACATAGCCGGTTCCATTGCTCACCACTTTGCTCATTAGTGCAGAATATTCGGTAGAAATATCGCTATCGTCAAACGTAATCAGCAATTTAAAACCCATCACATCTTCGTAGAATTTCACCCATTTGTTCATGTCGCCTAATTCTACATTTCCTACACAATGGTCAATATATTTTAAGCCCACAGATTTTACAGGTACGTTGCTTTTCTGTGCTTTGTAGCCGGGTAAAAATGCGCCTGTATAATTTTTTCGTTCTACAAATTTATGAATGGTATCGCCATAAGTTTCGATGGCAGAAATTATTACTTCGCCAAATTCATCTTTTAAAACAGTTGGTTGCATCACAGCCACAGCACCGCGCTTAGTAGTTTCTTCAAAACTTTTGCGTGCATCATCAACCCAAAGTGCTAATACTTTCACGCCATCGCCATGTTGCAAATGGTGTTTTGCAATTTCGTGTTCCGGTGAAAGTGCAGAGGTAAGTACCAAGCGAATTTTACCTTGTTGAAGTACGTAACTTGCACGGTCGCGCACTCCGGTTTCAGGACCGGCATAAGCTACTAATTCATAACCCCATGCACTTTGGTAATAGTAGGCACTTTGCTTTGCGTTACCTACATAAAACTCAACATGGTCGGTTCCGTTTAACGGAAGAAAATCTGCTGTAGTATTCGTTGTGCCTTTTTCTAAAGTATCTGTATTCATAACTAAAAGTTTTCGTTTTGTGGTGCTAAGGTAAAAATTACGGTTTAACTCGAAAGCTAAATCATGTTTTTAAGGAGTTGAGATCGGCTATTCATTTAAAAAAATATTTAAAAATAATCCTATACTTTTGCATATATGAGTACGACTGAACAGAAGTGCCTCTTTTTAATTTTAGGGATTGTAATGCTGAGTTTGCAATCTTGCTTTAAAGAGCCGCTTAGCAATAACAGCAAGCCAACCGGCAGCAGCAATTTAAAAGATACTACAGTTTTAAATGTGGTTTATGGCACAAACAGCGCACAAGTTTACGATGCTTATTTACCTGCTCAAAGAGATTCTAACACGCCTGTGATAATTATGATACACGGTGGTGCTTGGAAGGCAGGGCAAAAAGAAGACATGAATGTGTTTATGAATATTATAAAAAACCAGTGGAAAGATGCCGCGGTTGTGAATATGAATTACCGCTTGGCAAGCAATACTAAAAATATTCACCATACAGAAATTATCGAAGATATTTCGGCAGTAGTTTCGCAGTTGGATAGTTTAAAAGAGAGTTATCATATTTCTGCAAAAATGGGAATAATGGGTGCAAGCGCAGGTGGACAATTGGCTATGATTTACGCTTATAGATACGATAGTTTGAACCACATAAAATGTGTGGGAAATTTTTACGGACCAAGTATTATAAACGATTGGGATTGGTATAACAGTTTTAACCTTTGGTTGGGCGGAAAAGTAGGCGATATTTTGGCAGAATATGTTGGGCAAACTTGGGATACAACAGAATATAAAACTGTGAGTCCATATTGGAATATTAGCAGTAGTAGTCAGCCAACAATTATTTTTCACGGCAATGCAGATCCGATTGTGCCACATTACCAAAGCCAATGGCTGAACAGTAAATTAAAATCGCTTGGCGTAGCTGTTGAATACAAGGAATATCCTGCTTTTCACGGATTTGACGGTAACCAAAATAATGATGCTATCATTCGCCTAATCAATTTTTTTAAGCCGCGACTACAATAAACTTTAGCTTAATTCTGCATAGTTTTTTAAATAGCTGAAAGGCTCATTTAATAAGCCTTTATACACTACTGTTGCATTGTAAATAACCGGATGATTGCCGCGTATTAACTTAGGAATTACACGGCTGATGAGCATATTCCCAAAATCTTCTGAAGCATCGCGTGGTAGTTCGTTTGGCAAATTATCTACCGCCATCACATCAATTACATTTTCGCCAAATGGCGCTTCAATATTTTTAGAGTTTGGATTGTAACCGTAATAAGGTTCATCAATAGTTGAAGCTTTTAAAGTGCTTGGCACAGAGGCTTCGGGAGCAATGTCGCAAGTAATATCGGCAATTTGTTTTATTCTGAAATCGTTTTCTTGCATTTGCTCTTTGGTGAAAAAAACAGGAATGCGTTTATCCCAATAAATTCCATTGATAAACATATCTGTAACTTTGGTAAACGGATAAAAAGCGCTCTTGTAAAGTTCAGGATGTTTGTGGTAGTCAAGCGTGTCAAACTCATCTAAATTATCGCGATAAAAAAGATGTTTGCTTTCTAATTGTGTGTAAACAGTTTCATTAAACTGCTTGCGCAAAAAATCAACAGGTTCAATTTTTTTAATGCCTGCAAGTTCCAATAAAAAGTTTGCGCCATCGCTCACTCTTCCGGTGCCTGTGAGCACAATATTTAAAGGCGGTAATTTTAATTTTAAAAATTCTTTTTGTGCTTCTGCAAAATTGTGGCATTCATTCATTTGCCGAATATTAAAAGCCTTTGAGCGCAGCCCAATCATTCGCAAAGCATGGTAAGCTCCAACAATTCCTGCCCAGCGTCCGAAAGCAATAATGCGTTTGTTTTTATCGTCTTTTAAACATTCATAATCTATAAGCGAAGATTTTTGTTTTATGAATGTTTGGAGTAGCTTTTTGTTGTGCGCTTGCTCTTTTATCGTGTGCGAAAAAATAAGGTAAGTTTTGTTCGGTAAAATATGCTCAACAGGAATTTCTTTCACGCCAAGTAGATAATCGCAACTGCTTAAATCTTCGCGTACCGGCACGCCTTGCCAGCGATATTCATCGTTTGTGTAGCAGCGGTGTTCACTCGGTTGAATGGCAATCCACAAATCGGGATAATCTTCCATTAAAGTTCTGCATTGCGAAGGCGTGAGCGGAACACGGTTATCGTGTGGTGTTTTTTCTTCTCTAATAATTCCAATTTTCATCGTCCGTCTTTTTTCTAAACTTCAAATAAAGGAAATTAAAATAGAGTCAAGAATCAAGAGCCAAGAACCAAGAGTCAAGAAGGTTGTCTGCTATGAGTTATGAGCAATGGGTTGTGAGTGATGCACTGCGAGTAAATATAATATAGAGCCAAGAAATACAGGTAGATAGTTATCATCTGTAAGGAATACTACTTTATTTTTTGTGCGAAACAATGGCTGTTGCGAACCAAGAAAATTCTTGAACAAATTTATTGAAATTAGTGTTTAGAAAATCTTCTTTCACTTCGCCTTCTTCGCTAATAGTAAAATGAACAGTAGGCACTAAAAGCTTTAATGGCATTGGAAAAGCGCCCAAAGCCAAAACTAAAAGCTGCATTTCGGTTGAGGCATTGATGCCGCCAAATCTTCCGGTAGAAACGCTTACTACGCCAATAGGTTTGCGCTTAAATTCATCGCTAAAATAGTCGAGAAAATTTTTCAAAACGCCACTGTAGCTTCCATGATATTCCGGTGAAACAAACACAAAAGCATCGGCTTTTGCTAATATAGCTTGCGCATCATCAATTCCATTTATTGCAGTTGGCGTTTTGCCAAATCGCTCTTCGGCAATAGGTAAATTATATTTTGCCAAATCAAGCACTTGTGTATTGCCGAAACCTGCTGCGTGAAATCGCTTTTTGAGTTCAGTAGTTACCTTGTGCGTTTCTCTGCCTACGCGCACACTTCCTAAAATAATTACAATGTTGATGTTGCTCATTCTTTTCTGCGCGGTTGCCACTCTAATTCTTTTACGTTCAACTCTTGAATTGTTTTTCTGGATAATACAAAAAAGTAGTCGGAAAGGCGGTTTAAATATTTAATAATAAGCGGCTCAATTTCTGTTTCGTTGTTTAGTTCCACAACTAAGCGTTCGGCTCTGCGGCACACGGTTCTGGCTAAATGGCAGTAGCTTACATGTACGTGTCCACCGGGTAAAATAAAATGCCTGAGTGGAGGTAATTCGCTATCCATTTCGTCCATTGCTTTTTCTAAAAGTTCCACATCGCTTTCGTGCAAATCCGGTACTAGTTTTTTTGCATTTTCATTTAGTTCAGGGTCGCTGGCAAGTGTGGAGCCAAGTGTAAATAATCGGTCTTGAATTTCTTTAAGAATAGCGATTTGCTTTGGATTGGCTTGTGTGTCGCGCACTAAGCCAACAAAGCAGTTTAGCTCATCAACAGTGCCATAGGCATTGATGCGGAGAGCGCTTTTTAAAATGCGTTTGCCGCCAAACAGCGATGTTTCGCCCACATCACCTTTTTTAGTGTATATTTTCATGCTATAAAATTAGTAGTTTACAAATGCTGCGAATATCGCTATTCTGCAAATGCTTTTTGTGGAATATTTGGGTTGTCGGTTTCAATTAAACCATCGCGCAAACGCATAATTCGCTTAGCGTGTTTGGCAATATCTTCTTCGTGTGTAACTAAAATTACGGTGTTCCCGTTGTTGTTTATTTCTTCAAAAATATCCATGATTTCGTAACTGGTTTTAGTGTCCAAATTTCCAGTTGGTTCATCGGCAAGAATAATAGATGGATTATTTACCAAAGCACGCGCTATTGCCACTCGCTGCCTTTGCCCACCCGAAAGCTGATTGGGTTTGTGATCCATTCTATCTTTTAGTCCAACTAATTCCATTACGTGTTCGCTGCGCTGTTTGCGCTCTGCGGCACTCATGCCTGCATAAACCAAAGGCAGAGCTACATTTTCTAAAGAACTTAAGCGCGGCAGCAAATTAAAGGTTTGGAAAATAAATCCGATTTCTTTGTTCCGAATATAAGCCAATTCATCATCACCCATTTTGCTCACTTCCTTTCCGTTTAAAATATACGAACCGGAAGTTGGCGTGTCTAAACAACCTAAAATATTCATTAAGGTAGATTTTCCTGAGCCGGAAGGTCCCATGAGTGCAACATATTCGTTGCGGCAAATGGTAAGCGAAACATCTTTGAGCGCTGCAATAATTTGGTCGCCCATAGCATATTTCTTGCTTATGTTTTTTATTAAAATTACCTCCTGCTGCATACCTTAAAATAGTTTATAGAAATGGTGTTTTTACCACTTTTGTTTTTAAAAGTTTATCGCGCACTTCCAATAAAATTTCAGTGCCAACATCAGCATATTTTGTTTGTACATAAGCCAAGCCGATAGGTTTATTTAGCGAAGGCGATTGCGTGCCCGAAGTTACTTTGCCAATAGTTTCGCCAGCACTGTTTTTTAATAAATAATTTTGACGTGGTATGCCACCACGCTCTAAAACTTCAAACCCAACTAACTTTTGCGCAACGCCATTTTCTTTCAATTGCTTGTGATAAGTGTCGTTTACAAAATGCTTGCTAAACTTGGTAATCCAGCCTAATCCGGCTTCAATAGGCGAAGTGGTGTCGTTCAATTCGTGTCCGTAAAGGCAAAATGCTTTTTCTAAACGCAGGGTGTCTCGGCATCCTAAGCCGCAAGGTAAAATTCCAAATTCTTTACCGGCATCAAAAATCGCATCCCACATTTTTTGCGCATCAGCATTTTTAATGTACAATTCAAAACCTCCTGCTCCGGTGTAGCCTGTGTTGCTAATAATTACATCTTCAATGCCTGCAACTTTTCCGTTTGCAAAACTGTAATATGGAATATTTGAAAGATTTACTTCAGTTAGTTTCTGAATAGTGTTTAGTCCGTTTGGACCTTGCACTGCAAGCAAGCTAAATTGCTCTGAAACATTTTCCATTTCAGCGCCAAAAGAGTTGTGTTGCGCAATCCAGTTCCAATCTTTCTCGATATTGGAAGCATTCACCACCAAAAAATATTCGGTTTCAGTAAAGCGATACACCAAAAGGTCATCTACAATTCCACCTTCGTTATTTGTGATGCAAGTGTATTGTATCTTTCCATTGGCTAATTTTGAAGCATCGTTTGTGGTAACTAACTGAATTAACTCCAAAGCTTTTTCGCCTTTTATTGAGAACTCACCCATGTGGCTAACATCAAAAACGCCAACGCTATTGCGCACTTGGTTGTGTTCTGCTACCAATCCGCTATAAGTAACCGGCATGTTGTAACCGGCAAAAGGAACCATTTTTGCGCCTAAGGCAATATGTGTGTTTGTGAGTGCTGTGTTTTTCATTTAAAATAAATTGAAGCGCGAATTTAAAATCATTTCTTTTACTCGGTAACTAATACCGATTGGATATTCGTAATAGTCCAATTACATTGTCCTAAACGACTATCACATCGGCATTATACAATATATTATTAGACTAATTTATAAATCAATTTCGTATAAGGCTTGTTTAATCTTTTCTAAAGCGTGCGGGCCTTCGCTAAAAAGTATATCCAGCACACTTAAATTGGGAAGAAAACCGGTGCGCTCGCCAAAGCATTGAAAATAAACCGGAGGTGTAAACTTGGTACTTCCAAATGCTGTTTCGTGAAATGATTTGAATTTGCTGCGTAAGTCAAGTGTTTCGGCAGCATATTCCTTTTCAAAACCGGTAGTGAAAGTGCTGTGGTTTTCTTTTTTCAACAAAGAGAAAATCAATTCAATCAATTGATAATTAAAATCAAAAATAAACTTATATTCTTTATGGAAAAAAGGCTGTAGTTTATCTTCAAAGTATTCAAAATACGCACTACGTCTGTAAGCGCTACATAGTGTTTGCCAATGAATTTTTTGCCACCTTTCTTCATTAGAAATTTGAGTGTCTTTAAAAAGTTGCCGATGACTTTTGCCGCCCTGCACGGGAATTGAGAGTTTCAACATGCCATTTGTTCCTGCCACTTCGCAGCGATTTCTAAAGGTGCTTTTTACAAAGTTTTCATGTTGTTCGATTACTAAATTTTCTGCTTGCAAAGCTACACTCCAAAATGAAATTGGAGGCAAATAACAACAAGGCACAATCACAGTTTTTTCTTTCATTGCAGTGGCAAATAAATAAAGAAAACGGTTGAAATTTTAATTTGAACCTATATATAACGCTGTGAAAATTGCAAACAAAAGAGCTATACCAATTACGAGTGTTATATCATTAGTTGTATGGTTTGTAAGGGCAACTAATTGTTGCTTATGGAATTACGCTTCACTTACTTTGAAACTTTTGATTGGTTTACAATTTCTTCTTCTACCAAATAAAAAGGTCTTCGTTTTACTTCAATATAAATTCGACCTAAGTATTCTCCCATTACACCCAATATAACTAAAACAACTCCACCTAAAAAGAACATAGCTACGGCAAGTGTTGCCATTCCTGGCGTATCAGAAGGAGAATATCCAAATACTTTAAAGTTGAGCAATCTGTGAAAGATAAAGAATATGCCTAAAATAAAAGATGGAATTGAAATAAGTAATCCTAAATAAGTTGCAAGCCTGAGTGGAAAAGTAGAGAAATCAAAAATTCCATCTATTGCTAACTTCATTAACTTGCTAAAAGTATATTTTACCTCACCACCAGCTCGTTCAGCACGCTCATATTCCACTCCAATTTGCTTGAAGCCTGCAAATGCACGAAGCCCTCTCACAAATCGAATATTCTCAGGCATGTTTATGTTTAAAACATCTACAACTTTTCTATCCATAATACAGAAATCTCCTGAATCTATTGGTATCTCAATATCACTAATTCTCGCAAGCACTCTGTAAAAAACTTTGTAAGCTAATTTTTTAAAGAATCCTTCTTTTCGCTTGGTTCTAACTGCATAAACTACATGGTAACCTTCTTTCCACTTTGCTAAAAAGCGCGGAAGCTCTTCAGGAGGATCTTGCAAGTCGCCATCCATAATAATCACCGCATCTCCTTTCGCATATTTTATTCCTGCCGAAATTGCCGGCTGATGCCCGAAATTTCTACTCAATTTTAGAATTCTAAAATGTGGATTGGCTTCGGCAAATTTTCTCATTTGCTCCAATGAATTATCTTGAGATCCATCGTCCACTAAAATAATTTCATAATCTTCTTTCCACAAAGGAGCTGCGGAAACAAGTCTATCGTACAATTGCTGTAGAATTATACTTTCATTATATATTGGAATTACTATTGATATCATTGATTGTGCAAATTATTGGCGAATATATTATTCTCAAACTTTAATAGCATTTTTATGATTGTACTAAAATCCTAATTTTCCTGCAAGAGAGTTGCCTTCGGGCACAACAACTTGGGCAAATCCCATTTTTTTACAAGCCTCTGCGGCAATGCGGATACTGTTATTTACACTTCTTTCATCAGGATACAAGTGCGCCATATTTGCCACATACATTCCATCAAATTCTGTTTTACAATTGGGAACTTTTTTTGAAAATTCTAAATCGCAAACGGTAGCAGCAAATGGTGTTCTAAACACGTAAACCTTCTCTACATCTTTTAAATTAAAGTTTGGAAAAATTAAACTAAGTTGAGGAAGCATTTTATTTTTAATCTGCTCATCTGTTGCATTAAAAAGCGGGTCTTTTAAATCAAAGTAACGCGATAAATATGTAATGTGTTTTCCTTGATAATTCTCGGGACCAATAAAGTTTGTGTGCTCTATAACACCTCCAAAATCGTATCCCGGATCGGCTACGTTAATCCAATAGGTATCACTCAACTTTTTACTGCTTTCTAAAATCACACATACCGCACCAAAATATTCTATTGAAGCAAAATCTTTTTTTGTTGGTGAATTTTCGGGCAGCAGTTTAGAAATAATTGTTCCCGGAATGGTAAATAAAAAATTGTTGCCCTGCATAACTCCTTTTGCGGTTTCAATAGAAGTTATTTTTTTGCTTGAATCAAACTGAATAGCAGTTACAGGAGATTCATTGATAAGCTCAACTCCCATTTCTTTAAGCTTGCTTAACAATGCTTGAAGAAGCGTATCTAATCCTCCTTCAATATAGCCTAATCGTTCATCGCCAGACTTTCTGGAATTAAGCCTCTGCCTTAATCTGCCAATCATCCACGACAATGGAATTTTATTAGAATAAGGTCCAAACTTTATATCCAGCATGGGTCTCCACAAACTGTCGGTTGCAGATTTTCCTGCATTTTTGTAAAACCAATCAAGCGCGGTAACATTTTCATACTTTTTCCACTTAGCTATTTTTCCAAGATAAAGACTACTAAGTCCCCATCTTATTTTTCCGATAAAATTTATTGGACTAAACTTTAAAAGGTCTAAAATGCCATTAAATGAATAGAGTTTGCCATTGCGAAAAGTACCCATTGTGGTGCTCTTGTAAATGAGTTTATCTTCTATTCCTAATTCTTTTATGAGCCAGTGAATTTCTTTGTCGTGCGTAAAAAAATGGTGATAAAAATATTCTAAACGAGTGCCTCCAATTTCAAATGTATTAAGCAATCCTCCAAAATTTTTACTAGATTCTACAACCGTAACTTTCACATTTTGCTTGGCAGCAATATATGCTGCGGCAAGTCCTGTTATTCCTCCACCAATAATTGTGAGGCTCTTCTCTTTTTCCATTGAATAACAAAGGTAACTAAAATGTGAAAATATTTACACGCCACATATAGAGAGATAATAATTCATAATCAAAACATATTGCTGTTATGCTTTTATTTTATGTTTGCTTGAACATTTTCCAGTACTTGTAAAAGACTTTTTTTAATAATTAGCATGTTCCAAAAAATCACTCAGTTTTTTAGAGAAAATAAAAGCCTTACCTATATTATTTTATTTGGATTGGTATTACGCTTAATTTTTACACTCGTTGTAGCACCGGTTTATTTTAATCGTGCAAATATATTTGTTGATGGAGATACTGGTGCATGGACAAGAGCAATACAAAATTTGATACATTATGGAGAACTAAACTTTCTTAAGCCCGGTAATGATATAACCGCATATAGTAGAATGCCTGGCTATTCATTTTTCTTAGCACCATCATTCTTAATAGTTACTTTATTTTATAAAATACAAGGCTTAGACATACATAACTACAGCGCTATTTGGGACGTTGCTTTAAAGCTAACCGCCTATACGCAGATTATTTTAGATACTATAAGTATTTTTCTTGTATTTTATATTGCAAAAAGATTATTCAGCAACTATAAGATTGGGATTATTTCAGCTTTCCTTTATGCAACTTATCCGTTTGTAATAGTTTGGAATCCTGTTTGCTATTCCGAAATTCCTTCTATCTTTTTTGCCCTTCTTGCGCTTGCACTCGCACTTAAGGGAGATAAAAAATATATACTAGCAATAGCTGGTATTTCTTTAGGGTTTGCTGTGCTTAATAGACCGCAATATGCACTTTTAGCACCGTTTGTTATTTTCCTTTTTTACCAAAAGTACAAAGGCTTCACTAAAGAGAGTGCTTTTCAGGCACTCATTTTCTATGTTTTTTTTACCATAACCTATGGCTCTTGGCCCTTGCGAAATTATATCCGCTTTGGCAAGGTTGTTACAACACAAGATTTAAGTGGTATAAGCAATTGGAATCAAGAAGTTATTGCGTTTATGCAGTATGTTTATAGTGTAAAGGCAGAATGGGATCCACAGTTTTCAAATATTATTCATAATAAGCCCGTAAAGTTTCCGCCAATAGCTTATAGAACGCCAGAAGATTCAATTAAGTTAGAAAGAGCTATTTACTTATCTCAAAATTGCGGTAGCGGGTTTAGCTATTGGAAAGGCTATTGGAAAAATCCAATTCCTGCAAATGACCCTTCAAATTGTTCGGCAGAGGCAGCGCAGCTTTTTAATGAACTCAGAGCAAATCAGATAAAATATAATTCTGTCAATTTCTACATTACAATTCCATTGCAAAATCTAAAGAAAGCTCTTTTTAAATCAGAATTAAGTGATAGCAAAAGTTTAGTACAGAAGCTTGGAGGTATGTTGTTCTACTATCGCACATTCCTTCTTATGCTTGGTATTATTGGTTTAGTAATGATGCTCAGAGATAGGTTTACAATACCAATAGCAATGTTAATTGGCTCATTCTTTGTAGCACTCTATTTTTACTTATCTTTTGGCACTAGCCCACAGTGTAGGAATATTGAAATGCGGTATCTTTTACAGCCAGATGTTTTGATGCTTCTACCTGCGGCATTTTTACTTTCAAAACTTCGATTTTTAGATACCTTTCTAAATAAATTTACATCTACAGTTTCCACTTCAAAATAAGTGTATGCAGAGTATTCTAAAAGACATTCTTTTAGTACTTGCTTTTTAGAGAAAGGAAATAAGACTCAAAATATTTATAAGAAATTCTTGCAAAAAGATAGCTTAATGCTAAAGATAATACAGGAATAACAACTATGACAGACAAGATTGTTTCTTGAACATGCAAGACACTTTTGAATAATGTGTAAACAACAAAAATTGCAATGGAATGATATAAATACAAACCATAAGTGTATTTGCCGTTATCTTCTAAAATTTTAATTTTTGAAAGCGACCAATTAGGCGAGTATATTTGGAATAAAATAAACATGCCAATTCCAAATGAGAAAACGATAATTTTAATTGGATATGGCAAAAAATGGCTATTGTAAATGGATACTGTAGAAACAAGAATCAATAGAATTACAACAAATCCAGATTGTGCAATTTTGGTATTGATATTTTTATAGTTGTAGTAAGACATATAGCCAAACAAAGAACCCATTGACAAATATATCATTGATGTAATGGAATGCGTGTGTGGAAGATTAAATATTAGCGCAAGAATTGTAGTTACGACCAATACCGATAAAATACCTTTTACAAAGTTTCTTTTTGGAAGAAAAAAAAGCAGAATTGGCCAAAATAAATAGTACTGCTCTTCGATACTTACCGACCAAGTAGGTCCCAAACCAACACCAAACGGCAACTGACCATTAAATATTTGGTCGAGATTGCTAAGAAAAAACAAGTACATTAAAAAATGCGCATTTTCTGTTGTAGGTTGATGCAACACCAAAGAGCGTATAAGCGGAAAAATAAAGAATCCAAAGATTACTACTGCAAAATATACCGGCCAAATACGGAGCACTCGTTTTATGTAGAAATTCTTTATGGTAAACCTCTCTTTTTCTTGGTCTTTTAATATCAAGTAAGTGATTAAAAAACCACTTAAAACAAAAAAAATAGGAACTCCAAAACCAATTGTTTCTTTTATATAATCTATTGCCTTAAAAAGTGTTGAATTTAAAATTGCACTATTTTCAGTTCTAAAAGAGTGTGCTAAAAAAGTAGAGAAAAACGCAATAGTTCTTATGGCATCTAAACTTTTAAAATGGAACTTAGAAGTTTCACTCATATACTTTATTGTCTTTTTCTCAAATTTTGGTGGCTGCAATAAAAACAATAAAATACTTAGTAAGTAAATTATTTAAAGAATGAATCCAAACAAAATAAAACGCTCAAAACAGATTTTTAAATTTGGGTAATATTTTCTTTCACTTTATACTAACTCTTGTATTATTTGTGCCAATTTCTCTGTTTGTATCTACTAACAATTTATAGCGTTCCTTTCTGAGCAAAATTCTTCAATTTAAACAAGCTATAGAAGTGTTTATTACTTCTCATTTTTCTTTAAGAATTTAGCAGGATTACCAACCCAAACTTCACTATCAGGAATATTTTTTACGACTACGGCACCGATTCCAGTTATAGAGTCACTGCCAATTTCACACTTCTCTTTTAATAGCGTATTCACACCAATAAAACATCTATTATTTATTTTTGAGCCTCCCGCAAGAACTGAATTAGCACAAACAATGGTGCTTTCGCCAATTTTAGAATTATGTCCAACATGCACATAATGATCAATCACACTACCATTCCCAATTTCTGTGCTACCTAATGTTCCTCTATCTATATTTGCAAAAGGAAATATTTGAACATTATTTCCAATTTTCACACTGCCGATATGTGGTATATGCTCTACAGTTCCATCAGAATGTGTGTAGAATCCAAATCCTTCGCCTCCAATGGAAACATTTTCTCTAATTAAAACATTTGCGCCTATAGTAACACTGTCAAAAATTTTTACAAACTCGCCAATTTGAGTGTTATCGCCAATAGTACAAGAGCCTATAACTGAATAGGCTCCAATAGTTACATTCTTTCCAATAATGCAGTTTTTATCTACAATAGCAGTTTCGTGAATTGCACTTAGTGGTTTCTTGTTTGTGCTATTTCTTATGTGTTTTAGTACTTTAAAATATTCTAGTTTTGGGTCTTTCGATATTACATACAACCTTTGCTTTTCACTGTTACCCAGATTAAAAGTTTCTTCATTACATATAATACAACTTGCGTTTGTGTTTGAAAGAATTTCCGCGTTGTTTTTTACATTCGGTTTTATCCAAGCAATTTGACCCTCAACAGCATCATATACTGTATTGATGCCATTAAAGGTTAAACTTTTGTTGCCAACATAAACACAATCAACAGAAAATATCTCTTTCAGAACTGCAATATCTAACAACATACTTGCGCTTATTGGTTTATGTAATTATAAGACGAATTACTTCAAAGCACTCAGCATATTTCATCCCAACTTGAGTTCCCCTTACTTTTGCTAAGGATTTAATAAAGTCTTCATTTGCATAAGATCTGTGAGCCTGAGATTTATAGCATTTAATAGAATCAACCTTTTTCTGAACGTGCCTATCCTCTAAATTGAAAAATGTTGAAGTATTAAAATTTAAATTATTCCATACCAATTCATAGCCAAAAATAGTTTTGGTTTTAAAGGCTCTTAAACCTTCGTTTGAAATTGTAAAATGATCTTGATGTAAATCATTTAACGTTGGCAGAAATACTATGTCTGGATCTATATTTTTTTTGAGTGAAATAATATCATCCAATATTTCTTGCCTTCTATAATTAAAGGTTCTAACCTCATACTTAAATAATATTAAGTTACTACTTTTAATTCCCAAATGTGCAGTTGCTTCTTTCACTTCCGTAATTAAAATATCTTTTGGAAACTGAGGTAAAACCGATTGCTCACAAGCAGAAAATGCAGCATAGTAAACATCATGTCCTTGTTCAATAAATTTGGAGATTGTACCTCCGCAGCCAAATTCTCCATCATCTGTGTGAGGCGCAAGAATCAACACCTTTGCTCTTTCTTTATTAATCATAGTTTTTTTTCAAAGTTTTTAAAAGTACAGAGGTAAAATATTCTCTTGAAAGTTTAAATACTTCTTCATCGCTAATATCAGTTTCTATTTTTTTTCCTGAGTTATAAATTTCATAATAACTTTTTAAATAGTCGTATATTGCTCTTTCACTATTTACTACTGTATGAATATTTCTACCTTTAAAGAAAAAGGTATCCGTACTTTCACTATTGGTAATACTTAATATAGGTTTCTTTGCCGCTGCATAACTGTAACATTTTGCACCAATTAAACCTTTTGAAGGGTCGCCTGCTATTAAATTAATTAAAAGTGAAGATTCAAGTTGCATCTTTATAGATTCTTCAACAGATACTCTTTTTAAGATTTTTACATTATGAGGAAATAGTTCAGAAAGTTCTTTAGCCTTTTCTGTTGCCATATTATTTTGGCTATCAATCCCCACAAATCGAAGTTGAATATTGATATTACAATTATTCTCTTCGAGGAAAATTTTAAATGCTCCAAAAAGTAATTCCATATAAGGGAAATCATACATAATACCTGTATAGGTTATTAAGAAGTCTTTATTTGAAACATACGCTACACTTTTAAGCAAATTCAAATCCACTCCATTTTCTACCACAAAGCAATGTTCAACATTTGTCCTTCTCTTAATATCCTCAACAAGAAATTGCGATACAGAACTCAGAGACTGAACATTTGATAAGTACTTTCTTTCGAAAAGTCTTTCAATACTAAGTAGCATTTTTTGAAACGGTTTACTAGCATTCTTTGAGTGATTACGAATCCAATCATCTCTATAATCAGCATGCCAAGGAATACTAAATTCCCTTGAAAGAAGATGTGCATATTTGAATAAAATGAAAGGCTCTCCTGTTGCAACAATATAGTCTATATCTCCTTGTTCTGTAATAATTTTTCGAGCGTGGTAATATATTTCTGCTCTATTATCAAACTTAGTTGAAATAAAACTCAACAGTCTATATAATACTGTCAATATTTTTCTGAGATAGCCATATACTCTTCCATTCTTTGTTAGCAGTTTATCTCTTAAATTAGGCTTGTAAGGAACATAATACGATGCACTTTTAGAAGTTATTTCCTCCTTAACCACATCACCGGTACACTTAGTAAATGCTTCAATACTATTATAGGCTATTCCATCCCAATTTCGTGTTACAACAATTGGATAAACATCACTTTCAGGAAGATATTTATACCAAGAATAAGGTCTTTGTGCTCCAACAGAATTATACGGAGGAAAATCGTAAGCCAGTATCAGAACCTTTTTCATTGAAGCGGTAAATGTAATTGAAAATTGAAGGTTTTAACGCTTATTTTAAAGATAAGAGCGTAATTGAATTTTACCAAAAACACCAAAAGACACTTAGCTCTCTAAGAAGTGTTTTTTTACTTACTATTAAGTTGAAAATAGGTTGCTAACAACTCCTAAACCTCGCAAACGCGCCAAGCGGCAATTTTTTTCCAAAGCTATCTTGGATAAAAAGTTCACCAATTTCAAAGTTGCTTTTCTTGAATTTATCTTGAATTAAGTTTTCAAGAATAAGCGAAGAAAATCCCAATGAATAAGCATTTAGAATTAAGAAATGATTCTCGTTATCAAGCAGTTGCTGAACCGTGTTCATCATTTCTAAAATGTTATCTTCTAATTTCCATTTTTCGCCCGAAGGTCCGTGCCCAAACGCAGGTGGGTCTAAAATAATTCCATGATATTTATTGCCGCGCTTGGCTTCGCGCTTGGTAAATTTAAGTGCATCTTCAACCACCCAGCGGATATTGGTTAAATTGCTTTGCTGCATGTTCTCGTTAGCCCAACTCACCACTTGTTTTATAGAATCTACGTGTGTAACATCGGCTCCTGCTGCTTTTGCCGCTAACGATGCGCCACCTGTGTAAGCAAATAAATTCAAAAATTTCGGCTGAATATTTTTTGCTTTAAGTGCATTTACTGCATTGGCAATATACTCCCAATTTACAGCTTGTTCAGGAAAAACACCAACGTGCTTAAAGCCTGTAAGCGCTAATTTAAAAGTGAAATTTACAGCACCATTGTAATTTAGATGCCAATTATCGGGTGTGTTTTTTAGCTTTTTCCAGATGCCGGAATTGCTCGATGCGGGCACAAATTTTGTATGTGCTTGCTTTTCCCAATAGGCCAAAGACTCCGAAAGTTCCCACACGGCTTGCGGTTCGGGGCGAATGGTAATGATGTTTTCAAACCGTTCAATTTTCATTCCAAGCCCGCTATCTAAAAGCTGATAGTTCTTGAATGTTTGCGGTTGCTGTATAAGAATTTGTGAGTTTTTCATTTTTAGTGCAAAGTAAAAGTAGCATTATTCATGAAACAAAACTGCCGCAACAGAAACTAATTCCTATTGCGGCAGTAGTATGTTTAACATTTTTAATTAAGCCATTTTGCGGTGTCCTACCCACACAAAACGCTTGTTTACATATTCAGGATTAGTGAAAGTTGCATTGCCCGCAGGGTTGCCTCCCGTTACGTGAAAATCGCTGAATGTAGCGTGTTGGTTCACAAAAATACCTCCGGTTAAATTTAAACTAACCGGTGTAAACACGCTTTCCATTTCATCTTCAATATTTGCGGCTACAGCATCATTTGTGGTGTATGCAGCGCAAGTAATTGCTCCGTGTTTTGCTGCCATTTCCTTTGCCAAGCGAATACTTTCTTCGGTGTTTTTAGTTTTAATAAACAACACTATTGGCCCGAATAATTCATTTTCATACACGCCAAAATCTTTTGCGTTTGTCTCTAATACTACCGGGCTGCAAGTGCGTGCTTTTGGAAATTCAGCATTAGCAACTTGCGTTGGTTCAACCAATACATCTGCAATATCTTTTGAGCTTTCTACGCGCTTTAAGGTTGCTTCATTTTGTATGGCTCCTAAAATTCCTGCACCCATTTGCGGATTAGCTGCCAAGCCTGAAATAGCAGATGTGAGCGCGTTCACGGTATCTTGAAAACTTAATTCCCCATCGTTTGTTTTAATGCCGTTTTCAGGAATAAAAAAGTTTTGTGGCGCAGTGCACATTTGTCCGGAATAAAGCGAAGTGGCAAACGATAAATTTTGCGCTACTGCTTTAATATCTGCAACGGAGTCTAAAATTACAGAATTCACTCCGGCTTTTTCAGTAAAAGAAGTTTTGCCCGGCAATTGTTCTATATAGCTTCCAAATGCGGAACCGCCTGTGTAGTCAATAATTTTTACCAATGGATGTTCTGCCAATTTTTTTGTAATCAAATTGCTGCTGCTATCTACAGCTAATTGACAAGTGTTGGGATCTAAACCTTTGGCTTGAAGCGCAGCTTGAATTTCTGCAACCACAACGGCAATTGGGTAAATACTTTTTGGGTGAGGTTTCACAATGGCAGTATTGCCTGTAATAAGTGAAGCAAAAAGTCCTGGAACGCTGTTCCATGTTGGGAAGGTTGAGCAGCCAATTACTAAGCCGATTCCTTTTGGAATAGGACGATATGTTTTTTCTAATTTAATACTGCTTTTACCGGCAGGTTTTTCCCATGTTATTGCTGAAGGAAAACGTGAAAGCTCTTCGTATCCTAATGCTAAGGCTTCTAAAGCGCGGTCGTTTGCATGTGGTCCACTCGCTTGAAAACTCATAATAAAAGATTGCCCTGTGGTGTGTTGCGTAGCATAAGCAATTTCAAAAAAGCGGTTTTTAATTCTCTCTAAAGCATCTACCAGAACTTCTGCACGGTCTTCTACGCTCACTTTTTTCCATTGCTCAAAAGCTCTGCCCGAGCGCACTATCAAAGTGTCCACATCAAACGCAGGATAAGTTACGCCAAGGGCTTCTAAAGTGTATGGCGAAACTTCTTCGCCAATCCATTCTGTGGCATTGCTTTGCAGTAAGCCTTCAAATTTATGATTGCGTTGGCTATCAAATGCCACTTGCCCTTTGGGTGCTGCATCTTCGCCATAGGCTTTGGGATGTTCCGGATATTGCGCAAAAAAAGTTCTTGCATGAATTGCTTTTATAGCATTTGAAATAATCTCTGAATAAGCTGAACTAAGTGCCATGATTTTTCTGTTTTTTGTTTACAAAAGCGAAGTAAATAAAAATTGTTACCCAAGTGCTATTGCTTAAGTTTTGTTGTGTTGCATTCGCTGTTTATTTTTTGCTGAAACTGGAGTTCCTATTCTTTTATGGCATAGGTGCCACCAATAAATATTTTGTATTTATCTAAGGCATGTTTGCCGGATACTACCGCACTATTTTGCGTTTCTAATCCTTCGCTCCAACCACCGCCTATATAAAAATTGGATACTTTTTTAAGGTGTTGGTGTAATGTATCTAAATGACTGATAAATTCAGGAGTGATTAGCGGGTGGTAGAAACTTGCGATATGTAATATTTTTTTTAGAGGCATTTAGCTTATCAATATCATTTTGAGATAGCCAACTTTTGTAGATACCATTTAATCTGGGAGATATCATACTTAAATTCATGGTGCTCGAAGCAATTTCATGTTTTTGGTTCGTCATAATATTTAAAAAGGCGGGCTTTTTAGTATTGATGAATGAAGTATCGCTATGCAAAACAATTTTTGCTTCAAAATATTTTAGTTGTTGTAAGTGATAGACCACTTGTGATAAACTTGGTTCATTATTCAGCAGTTTTATATTTTGGTCAGCATGTGCAGTAGTGATTACAAAATAAACCAATTGGCTATGCTCGGTTGCATTGTGCACGTATTTTACCAGCCATTTTGTTCCTTGTTTTGTGATTTGATAAACTGGAGATTCGGTTTTTATTTTTACTCCTTGTTTTCTTAATTCTACCCCAACTTGTTGTATAAGTGTTCCCATTCCCTCTGTCATTATTTTAAATTTATTGCTGAGTTTGGGTTTGCGAAAAGCAAATAATTTTACAATGTCTAAAGCAGATGTTGATTTTATTTCAGATACGCTTGTGCCTAAGGATGCTGCTAAAAATGGATATACAATTCTCTTTTTATATTCTAATGGAAGAGGTATCTGATTATACCAATTTTCTATGCTCACGCCTTTCCAATCTGCGGAATTCTTATATAGTTTGTATGCTAAGTTGTTGAAGCGTTTAAACTTAATGAGGTTGCTTAACTTTTCTCCTCTAAAGTTGAGTTTGTGTGGCGTAATAAAATGTGGATTTTTTTCTCCTTGATGTTGGATCAATAGCTAGCCAGACAACGATTCAAAATCATAGGGTGTTTCGCCTAAAGTTTCATTTAAAAATTCGATATAATCATTCCAAGGACCCTCGATAAAATATTGTGGACCAATATCTACTTTTATTTTTTGTTGGCTCGCATTCAAAACTTCAACTGTTTTTGCATTTCCATCAGTTACTTTTTCCTTTTCATAAATTGTAATCTTGGCAGTTGAGTCATATTGTAAAATATAGTGAGCGCTAGATATTCCTGCCATTCCTCCTCCAATAATAGCAACTGTAGTTTGAGCGGTGAGGGTGTTTGCGAGTAGTATAATCAATAAAATAACAATAGTGTTTTTAGGCATTGTAGAATGTGGTTATTGAATTGAAATTGATGTGTTTGAAAAATGAAGAATTGTACAAGGTTGCAAGCGATGGCTATCGGTCTCGCACAACCTAATAAAGCTTGGTTTTAATTGCTGTTCAACACATTCTTCAGCGCATATCGAATAGTAGTATAATCGCACTTGGTTTTGCATTAATTCAAACTGCTAAAGTTCACAGGAACTACACGGCTCACGCCCATTTCGGGCATGGTAACGCCATAGATTGCATCAACCGAACTCATGGTGCTTTTGTTGTGTGTAACAATAATAAACTGAGAGTCTTTGCTAAACTCTTGTATAATTTTATTGAACTTGGCAATGTTGCCGTCATCTAATGGCGCATCTACTTCATCGAAGATACAAAACGGTGCTGGTTTTAATAAGTATAGCGAAAAGAGCAGTGCAGTTGCTGTAAGTGTTTTTTCTCCTCCTGATAATTGGTCAATTACTGTTGGGCGTTTTCCTTTTGGCTTGGCTACAATTTCAATTTTAGATTCCAATGGGTCTTCAGGATTTACTAAGAATAAATCGCATTGGTCTTCTTCGCTAAACAGTGTTCTAAATACTTTAATGAAACTTTCGCGCACTTTATCAAATGCTTCTGTGAATTGCGATTTTGCTGTGGTTTCAATCTCTTTTATAGTGTCTAAAAGTGAGGTTTTGGCATCTTCCAAATCTTTGCGCTGCGCAATAATGAAATCGTAACGTGTTTTCATTTCATCATAAGCTTCAACTGCCATCGGGTTTATTTCTCCAAAACCTTCAATGCGTTTCTTTAATTTGAGCACGCTATCTTCCAATTCTTCTTTCGATTCTTTGCCACTTATTTCTTCGTTTATGATGTCGTTTATGTTGATGTTAAACTCTACACTTAAACGTTCGCGAAGCCCTGTGATATTCAGTTTTAGTTCATTGAATTTCTCATTTATTGAAGTTAGAAGCGCATTGATTTGTTCTTTTTTTCTATTCTCCTCTCTAAGTGAAGCGTCCATTTCGTTTATTGCAGCTCTGGAATCGTAATAGTTTTTTTCTGCATCGGCAACTTCTTTTTCAAAGCCTTCTTTGTTAGAATAGCCAGAAAGCAACTCGCCTTCAATTGCTTTTAATTTTGTTTTTGCTTCTTCAATTTGAGCGTTACATTCAGTAATCACACTGTTGTTTCGCAAGAGTTGTGCACTAAGACTTTCTATTTGTGAATTTTTAAAAGTAAGCTCTTGCGCAATAGAATTTACACGGTTTTGCTGTTGGTGAAATTCAATATTCTTTTGGTTGAAACGAGAAGAAGCTTCGCTGAGTTTATTGGTGAGTTCAACGAAATTTTTATCGGTTTGCTCCAGCAGCGATTTCATGCTGCCTTGTTCTGTTTTAAGTACTGAAAGTTGCTCGTTTAGCGTAGTTACTTCGTTGCGAAGCAAATCCAAACGTTCGGTAATAGTTTTACTTTTTGCATCGGCACTTTCTAAAAATTTTACTAAACTTTGTATGCTTGCTTGCGATGCCGAAAAGCGATTGCCTAATTGGCTTGCAGCATTTCGTTGAGCATCAATTTCGCGCGGTAGTGCACTTGCTTTTAAAGTGTTTATTGCCGTCTGTAATTCGTTAGTTTCGGTTGAAAGTTTACGTGTTTTTTCTTCTAAGCCGCTTATTTCTTTTTGAAGTTTTTCCAGGTTTTTTGCTCTGCCGATTTTTTTGCCTTCAAACAAGCCAACGGAGCCTCCGCTAAGTGTAAAATCTTGACGAATAAAACGTCCGCTTTTGGTTAGTAAAACTACCTTTTGCGAATTGGTGTTTAGTTGTGTGGCGGCAAAATTTTTGCTATCGTCTATCATGTAAACACGGTCGAGCAAAAATGCACCCAAGCGGTTGTATTTGCTATCTAATTCTACCAATTCAGTTGCGGCCCTTGCACCTTGAATAAGCATTGGTTGATGCGCTTCGTATTTCTCAAAATCATCTAAAATAAAAAAGTTGGCTTTGCCTTTAGAAGCATCGTTTAACAAATTCACTGCGCTTATTGCTTCTTCAAAACTTTGAACCACATAGTAACTCAAATATGGCTCAAGATAGTTTTCAATCGCTACTCTGTATTCTTCGGTGCAATAGATTAAATCGCTGAGCAATGGTGCGTTTTTTCCCCACTTGGCATTTTTCTTTAAAAACTTAATGGCTTCAGGGAAACCTTCCATGTTTTCAACCATGCTTTTGGTGAGTTCATACTCATTTCGCTTGGCATCTAATTGGCGTGTTTCTGAAGTGAGTTCTTGACGTTTCTTTTCTATTTTTTGTTCTAATTCTGCTAATTGCTTTTTGTTGCTTTCGTCTTGCGTGCGCAGACTTTCAAGCTTTTTATCGGCAGCTTCTTTCTCATTTTGTAATGAAGCTAAATCGCTTTGCAGTTTTTCTAATTCTTTGCGCTTGTTCACCACATCTTCTTCACTTTGAAAAAGATCGCGCTGCAAACTTTCATTGCCTGAACGGTTTACGGCAAGTTTTTTCTCTGCCTCAAAAATTTGTCTTTCTTTTTCGGTATAGAGTTTTTGCTCGCTGCTTAAGCTATCTTTTAAGGCGTTGTGCTGTTCTCTGATTTCTGCAAGTTCTTTTTCGAGTGTAGAAACTTCGGTGCGTTTTAGCTCCGCAATTTTGCCTTCACTGTCTTTTTCAAACTGTAATTTTTCAATTGAAATTTTTAGTTTTTCAGTTTGGTCGTTTGCATCAATTATGGAGCGCTGTGCGGTATCAGCTTTGTCGTGTGCATATTTTATTTGCGAGTTAAGGAGGTTGCGTTCGTTCTCTTTATCGCTTACGCCACTTAGCAATTCATTCAATTTTTTCTGAATGGCGAAGAGGGATTTTTCTTTCTCGATATTGTCTAATTTTTCTTTCTCTAAAGCTGCTTCAGCTTTTGCAATTGTGGCTTCAATTTCGGCTCGTGCGGTGTCTTGCTTTTGTTTATCTTCTTCCAAATGCTTGTAAGCAAACTTGTAATCGCGCAGCGAAAACTTAGCCAACAGCAAGCTTAGGTTTTTGTATTCTTCTTTTAGTTCGTGATATTTTTTTGTTTTCTGTGCTTGCTTTTCAAGTGTTTTTAAATTGTTTTCAATTTCAAATAAAAGGTCTCTCACACGCTCCAAATCCGCATCGGTACTTTTAAGTTTATCGAGTGTTTCTTTCTTTCTCTTTTTATATTTTGAAACTCCGGCTGCTTGTTCAAAAAGCTTTCTACGACTGTTATCGCGGTCGTTCAGCAGTTCATCTACCATTCCCAATTCAATAATGGCATAAGAGTCACTGCTCACTCCGGTATCCATAAACAAACCGGTGATGTCTTTTAAGCGGCAAGGTACATCGTTTAGCCTATATTCGCTTTCGCCATCGCGGAAAAGTTTACGTGTTATGGTGATGGTTTTGTAATCGCTGCTGATAACGTTTTTAGTGTTTTCAAAAGTAAGACTCACCTCAGCAAGTCCGGCAGGTTTGCGTTGGCGTGTTCCGTTGAAAATTAGGTTTTCCATTTTTTCCAAACGCAACATGCTGGTTTTTTGCTCGCCCAAAACCCAACGAATGGAATCAACTACATTGCTTTTTCCGCAGCCATTCGGACCCACAATTCCTGTAATGCGATTGTTGAAGTGAATGGTTGTTTTTTCGGCAAAGCTTTTGAATCCTTTTATTTCAAGTGCTGTTAGTTGCATACGCTTTTATCCTTATCTCTCTTAAAAAAATGGGAAGCGAATATAATCTATTCATTTGTGAAAAAATGCCTCAAAAAGTGCTGCTTTAAAGCAGAAATAAGCAAAAAGTGGCTAAATAGAGGGAGAGATTGAGCCTAACTTGTTTTTTTGCGCTTCGGAAGCTTTGCAATATTCAAAGAAAAAGTAAGGTGATTGGTTGTTTTTCCTAATGCAGCAGGATTTAGTGCATATTGTAAATCTAAATATTTTATGTGAATGCCTAAGCCGAAAGAAATTCCGGCAATGCCGCGCACATTATCTTGTTTTAGTTCTTGTCTGCGCTGGTGATTGTATGCTAATTGCAGGCGCACCACATTTTTAATATTGGCTTCTGCGCCAATAATAATGTGGCGAAAAATTTCATCACCAATATCTTTTTTTGCTGCAGAATTATTTTGGTCAAATAAGTTATCGTTAGCTGAAGCATTAGGGTCGTTGTAGCGGATATTCCAGCGGGTTAAATCGTGCATGGTAAAATGAAATCGCAGTGGAAAACCTTTAAAGCCGAATGCTAAACCAAGTCGCAAATCGAAAGGTAGCATTTCGTAATTTTTATTTCTAAAAGGTTTGAACTGCCCTCCAATATTGGTTGCCACAAGCGAAGCAGAAATGCGGTGCGCGCTATCGTTTACACTAAATGCAATATCGGCAGCCATGCCAACACTGCTATATTCTGCCAACTGTGAATAGAATAATTTTGCATTTGCCCCAACTGAAAGAATTTTTGCAAAGTGGTAAGCACTTCCGCTGTACCAAGCAAATTCTGCGGCATTCATTCTTCCAATTTCGTTACCACTTTCATCAGTTCGTGGAATATTGCCGTAAGCCATGTAATTCATGCCAAAGCCGAAAGTTGCTCTTTTATCGAAATGATGCGCATAAGTTACATTGCCGGAATTGATGCCACCGGGCAAAAATGATGTGCCGAAACATACAGTTTTATGCATACTTTTATTCCATGCCGAAGGGTTGGTGTAACCCAACGAAACATCATCGCCAAAAAGTGCTTGGTTAATGCCGCCCAAAGCTTGCACTCTTGCGCTAAATGGATTGTTTAAAAAAGAAATTGCCGCACTTCCACCAACGGGATTTTGAGCAAAACCTTTACAAGCAAATAATAATAATATAAGGCGCAAAGCATTTTTCACCAACCAAAAATTTCTGTGCAAGTATAATCGTAAATTGCCGTTTATTATTGTGTGGTAAAATTTAAACTACAATTCTGAGAATAGTGATTTTAGTTCTTGTGCTTCATTTGGCTTCATTCTACCGGCAAGCACTAAGCGCAATTCTCTTCTGCGAAGGGCACTTTCGTAAAACTTCATTTCTTCTTCTGATTGTGGTTCCACAGGAGGTGATTTTCTTGGGCGGCCGTTGCTGTCCAAAGCCACAAAAGTGTAATATGCTTCATTTGAACGATAGCGTGTGTGCGAAGGCAAATTTTCTGCCCAAACTTCTAATCGTATTTCGAGTGAAGTATTAAAAACGCGTGTAACTTTTGCCGTAATGGTAACTACATCGCCCAGTTTTATTGGGTTTTCAAAACTTACGTTATCCACCGAAGCTGTTACTACAACTGCGTCTGCATGTTTTCCGGCAGCAATGGCAGAAGCAATATCCATCCAATGCAAAATGGTGCCGCCTCGTAAATTGTTTAAAGTATTGGTATCGTTTGGTAAAACTATTTCTGTCATTATAGTTTTAGATTCCTCAGGTGTTTTTGATTTCATATTTATTTATTTTCTAAAAATTCTAATGTCGCGAAGAGGCAGTCGGTTTTTTAAGCGTGTGAGTGTAATTGTGGCAGCGCGGTTTGCAGCTTGTTCTTCATTGTTTTTAGATTTTAGAGGAATGGCTGTGCCGGAAATTCTTTCAAATGCAATGCCACTTTCTGCTAATGATTGAAGTATTTTTAAAGAGCGCAAAAGTTCAATGCGCATAATGCCTGTTTTGAGTAAATCGGGCTTATATTTTTTAAAAGTAGTGATGGTGTCAATAAATGCCGAAACGGAAGCATCTTGAAATTTATTGTATTCGCTGCGGTCGCCAATGCCGTTAATTTGGCATTGCATATCAGGGTTTACTTTTAGCCATTGAGTGAGCCTATTCAGCAGTTGCTTGTTTTGCTCGCCTTCAATTTCATATACGTTTTGGCGGTAAGTGAATTTTTCATCAGCTATTTTTTCATCAATTTCTGCGAACCAAGAGTTGTAGTTTTCAGTTTCAAAAGTACTGCTGTCAATTTGCGCTATTGCGGCAAAATTTGCGTTGCAAAAATCGGTGTAAACTGTGCGTAGAAATTGATGAGTGGTAATGGCTTGAACACTATCATTTAGCGTTTCAAAATAATCGGCATCGTTGGCAAAAATATGTTTACTGCTTTCGTTTAAAAATGCCGGATTTTTTTTGAAAGCGGCATATTCTGTTGCGAATTTTTTCTTGGCAACCGCAACAGAATTATCGTTGATAAAGCGATGCAAATTGCTGATTGCTTTTTGTAAAAATTCGTAAGTTTCTTTGTGTTTGCCTTCAACAGGAGAAGCGGAAATGCTAAATGTGCCGTAGAAATTATGCGGCTCATAAAATGTTTGCAGATCTGTGGTGCCGGTTTCAGCTTTTAGTTCATTAAATACTTCTTGCGATTTGTCGTTTAAGAATGCATTTAGCAAAAACGCAAAGTAGCTTCCTCTTCGATAATTTCTAATTCCAGATGATAAAGTGCTTAATGTAATTTTTGCTTTATCAGGAGTGTTGAACACTGTGTTTTGTGTAGTGTAAATTAGCGGCTTTATGCTGCGCATTTTTGTGTATTCATCAGGGTTGAAATCTATACGCTGCCAATTCCTAAAACTGTTTTCGAGCATTGAAAGTTGTGAATAAGGTTGGTAGCGCGATTGAATTACTACGGTTGAAGCCACTGGCGAATAATACATTCGGTAAAAAGAATCTACATCTAAAACAGTGTATTTAGAAATGGTTAAGGAGTCGCTCCAAATATCAATTTTATCTAAATCGTATTTAAAAATTTTTGAATCTAACAGCCTGTTGTATTCAGTTTGTGGATTGGCGTTGTAAGCTTCGTGTTTAATATTTACAGCTTCAATAGCTACGTTTAAATCTTGGTTATCTATCTTTAAATTTACTAAGTTTTCTGCAATAAAATTTAAGAGCAATTGCAGGTCAGAATGAATTGTTTTAAACTTATACGTAGTAAGTTCGGGACTAACTTCTGCTGAGAAGCGTATTGTGGGATATTTGCCTGAGTTTAGTTTGGTTTGAATTCTATTGCTTACAATTTCGCAAAGCAAAGCTGAAAGTCCACTCTGGTTGGTGTTTTCGTACATGGCACCAACTCTTATTACTACGGATACTTCTGCCACCGGAAGTTGCGGAACATAAGCACCAATGGAGTTTAGCCCGTTTTGCGAAAGCATAATTTGGTAATTTTCTACAGTAGCACTATTTTGAGCAAACAGTTGAAAACTAAGCGCAATGCCAAAACAAAACGAAAGAAATTGCTTCATACTTCGCAAACCTAATTTAAAATTGAAAATTTTATTGCAGTGCTTCGCAAAATGTGTGAATTGGTAACTAAACTTCTATTTAGTAATGGAAAATATTCATAATCAATCTTTCAAATCGGGAACTTAGTTTACATTCACCGCACAATAAAATTATGATTGTACTTAGAGCAGAAAACTTAGTGAAAACATACAAAGGCAGGCGCGTTGTGAACGAAGTAAGTTACGATGTGAAACAAGGCGAAATTGTGGGCTTGCTTGGCCCAAACGGTGCAGGAAAAACAACTTCGTTTTATATGACAGTTGGTTTAATAAAGCCCGATAAGGGAAATATTTTTTTAGAGGAACACAATATCACGGAGATGCCGATGTACAAACGTGCAAAAAATGGTGTTGGTTATTTGCCACAAGAAGCAAGTGTGTTTAGAAATTTAAGTGTTGAAGATAATATTGCTGCAGTGTTGGAAATGACAACGCTCACTAAAGCACAGCAGAAAGAGAAATTAGAAAGTTTGCTTGCTGAATTTGGCTTAAACAGAGTGCGCAAAAGTATGGGAAATGTGCTCAGCGGTGGTGAACGTAGAAGAACCGAAATTGCACGCGCGCTGGCAACTTCGCCAAAGTTTATTTTGTTGGATGAACCTTTTGCCGGAATTGATCCAATTGCAGTAGAAGATATTCAAAAGATTGTGGCAAAACTGAAGGAAAAAAACATAGGCATTTTAATTACCGACCACAATGTGCAAGAAACACTTTCAATTACCGATAGAGCATATTTATTGTTTGAAGGTAAAATTTTGAAACAAGGAAATCCCGATGAGTTAGCTGCTGATGAAATGGTGCGCAAACTATATTTGGGACAAAACTTTGAGCTTAAAAAGAAAGCGATTTTTTAAATTTCTACTCATGCTTTTTCGCTTCAAAAGTTACTATTTATTTCTAATTGTTTGCTGCTTTTTAATCTTGCAAATTTCGGCTTGTAAAGTTCAACGCATAAAGCAAAAATCAAGTGAAGTTAGAAAGACTTCTCTAAGTGAAGGTAGTGCATCCGATTCTGTTTTAAATGCTGTATTGCAAAAATTAAAGGAGAATAGTTTAGACTTTAACTACCTTGCTTTGCGCTACAAAACCAACTATAGCGATGAAGAAATAAATCAACAATTTTCTGCAAATATCAGAATTAAAAGAGATAGTATTATTTGGATTTCACTCACAGGCGCAATGGGTTTTGAAGGTGCACGACTTGCCGTTACACAAGATTCTTTTTTCTTGTTGAATAAACTCACCAAGGAATATACTGCAAAGCCAATTTCGTATCTGAGTCAAATTGTGCCACTCAATACTAATTTGCAAATGCTTCAAAATCTTTTGCTTGCTCAGCCAATTGAACTTGCAGGCAGCAGTCACCGTTTTTATCACACCGATTCCTTTGATGTGATAAAGCAGCAAACGCCTAAACTTCAGCAAACTACAACCATACATCAACAAAACTATACATCAACTGAAATTATGTTAGCAGACCAGCACATAAAACAGGATTTGCAACTTACTTTTGGCAACTACAAAAATATTGGCGAGAAACACTTTCCTTTTGAGAGTGAAATAAAAGTGAATCGCGGACTTCAAAAGATAAATATTAAAATGGAGTTAGTGCGATATACCTTAAATGAACCGTTAGTATTTCCATTTGAAGTAAATGAACATTACAAGCAAAAATAGATGTATAAAGTACTTACCGCAGTTTGCCGTATTTATGTTCTTTCTTTTGATGCTTATTTCATCTAATTTTATTTCGGCACAAACTTCGCAGCAAAAAAACAAAGAAACCATGCAGCGGCAAATGGAAAAGCTGCAAAAGGAAATAAAGGAAATAGAAGTAGTAATAAATTCAACATCGCAAAAGAAAAAGCAAAGCATAGGAGAATTACAATCGCTTTTAGCAAAAATAAAATCGCGCGAGAAACTCATAAATAATCTGCAATCGCAGCTTTCTTCAATTGATGGCGATATACGCACTACTCAAAGCAGCATTTCGCAACAAACCAAAAAAGTTGGTGAAATGAAGAAGCAGTATGCTGATATGATTCGCAAAGCTTATCACAATTTAACGCTGCAAAATGAGTTTTTATTTATCATGTCTTCGGCTTCTTTTTACGAAGCAGTAATGCGTTATGGTGTGTTGAAGCGCGTGGCAGATTTTAGGCGAATTCAAGCTAAACAGTTACAATCAGAAATTGTAGATTTGAATAAAAAAAGAAGTTCGCTTGAAAGCCAAAAAAAAGAACAATTGCAAGTTTATTCCGAAGAAAATAAACAGCAGCAAGAACTTATTCGCGAAAAACGTGAACAAAGCGATATGGTTGCAAAACTAAGCAGCCAAGAGAAAGATTTAAGAAAAAGATTTAATCAAAAACAACAAGCTGTTCGCAATTTGAATAAGAGAATTGAAGCAATAATTGCAGAAGAAATTCGCTTGGCAAGAATCAAGGCTAATGAAGCGAGAGCAAAATCTAAAACGCCTACAACTCCTACCGAGAAAAAAGATGTTGAATCAATTCCGCTCACACCGGAAGAACTTGCATTAAGTAACGACTTTGCAAGTAACAGAGGGAAATTGCCTTGGCCTGTTTCCAGAGGACACATTATTTCAGGCTTTGGAAAGCAAGAGCACCCAACTTTAAAAGGTGTTTTAATTGAAAACAATGGCGTAGATATTAAAACTACTGCCGGAAGCGAAGCTCGTGCTATGTTTGATGGCGTTGTGGTGAGTGTGTTTTCTTTGCCAACCACCAATACTTGTATTATTTTAAAGCACGGAGAATACTTTACGGTTTATTCCAATATTGATGATGCAAAAGTGAAATCGGGACAGAAGGTAACAACCAAACAGCCACTCGGGAAATTAGTTGATGATGCTGATGATAACCTTACCAAAGTGCATGTAGAAATTTGGCACGGCAAAGAAAAAATAGACCCTGAAGCTTGGTTGGCTACCAATTAAATTATTAACTTTCAAAACCTTTATTTTTTGTAACGGCAGATTTAAGTTTTCTGCAAAGCAAAAACCTATTCAGAAAAGGAATGAACTGGAAAGTGAAACTTGTTTTATTGTTTGCAAACCTGCGCAAGCCTATCCACGCAACAAGCTATGCGCATATTGGTGATTTGCGGAGTGTAGCAACGCGTGCTGCAAAGCTGGGTACTTTCTTTTTCGATAAAAAAATTGCCATTAAAAGTGTAGAAGATACTTTAGCAGATACTGTTCCGGTAAGAATTTACAATAATAAAAGCACCTCTAAGCAGCGCGTGATAGTTTATTACCACGGAGGAGGTTTTGTATTGTACAACTTAGAGGCACACGATAATGTGTGCCGAAGATTATGTAGAGATAATAATGCGATTGTTGTTTCGGTAGATTATCGCTTAGCACCCGAATTTACATTTCCTGCCGCACATAACGATGCTTTTGAAGCCTTGCTTTGGGTAAAAGAAAATATTGGAAAATATGGAGGCGATGCTGAAAATATTGTAGTAGCAGGCGATAGCGCAGGTGGCAATTTGGCGGCTTGTATGGCACATCGTAGCATTAAGAACAATATTAAATTGAAGGCACAAATTCTTATTTATCCTTGGATTGATGGGAAATTGAAAAATCCTTCCATAGATAGAAACGGAAGTGGCTATATGCTTGAAAAAGAAACAATGTTTTGGTTTCAAAAGGTATATGTTCCTAATGAAGTTGAGCGCTTGATACCGGAAGTTTCTCCTTGCTATGAAAGTGATTTTACAAAACTGCCTCCTGCATTTATTATCACCGGAGAATTTGATCCGCTTATTGATGATGGATACAATTATTTTACCCAACTTTCTAAAGCAAAAGTAATGGTGAAGTACAAGGAATATTTAGAACTTTTTCATGGCTTTTTTAATTTACCTTTGATGCACGTGAATGTGTTGCATTGTTATGATGATATACGAAATTTCTTAGCAATGATTAAATAGCTAAAAAGCTACTGTAGCAAGTATTTTAGTAGCATTTTTACACTTTCGCCCACCCTGTATTTTGAAGCAAAAAACCGGTTTAATTCTCTTGCTCTTTCACCTGCCTCTACACCTTTTATTTCATCAATTAAAAATACGGCAGGCTTTAATTTAGGTAAGCCGTTGTGGTCATTTTTGTTGCCACAATAACCTATCCAGGTTTTTTGTAATGATAGAATTTTTCCTGTGTTGGCTAACGCTTTTTTCCCATTCTTTTTAAGAAGAAAAAACGGTGAAAATAGTAGTAGTAATATAGCGATTGAAATGTCAGCTAATCGCGTTTTTCGCATGGTGAGCGAATTGCCGATAGCGAAATTTTTCTCCATGTCGTAAACATCTCCGGCACTGTTTTTAGAATTACTGCCAATGATGGCATCGCTGTCAGGGTTCACAATTTTAAATTCTAAATTACCTCCTAATGTTTTGATGTATTCAATTATTTCTTTGAAAGAAAGCGAAGCAGATGAAAAGATAATTTCATTCACATTGAATAACCGGCTCGTAGCAGTTAAATTTTGTATTCTGTTTTCAACAAAAATTGACGCATCAATCCCCGATTGGTAAAGTAAGTTTTTAATTCTTTCAGCTTCTTTGGTTTCAGCAAAAACAAGTATGTTTTTTTTATCTTCTGCTTCAAAAGATAATTTGCCGTGCTTTATACGATTGTATATCACTTTTGTGAAAGTCATTGCCACGCCACTGCTCACTGCTCCAAGCAAAATTATAGCTCTGGAAAATCGCCATTCATTTGGTAGTAATCCATAAATGGCAGTAATAAAAATTGTGCCCCACAAAAGCCCTCTATAAGTGAGTGAAATTTTGTAAGGCCGTTCGTAGCCACCGCTTAGCAATACGCTTATTATCCATACTGCAATGTAAACCGGAACGATGAAGAATAAGAATTTTTCAGGGTAGTATTCCGGTGCAGATTTAATATTTGATGCCCAATAAATTTCCACAACATAAACACCTAAAAACATAAGTGCGCCATCAATAAGCGGCAGCAGAGAAGAAGATAAAAGCGAAGTGAGCAATGTGAGTAATCCTCGCATCACAATGGCAAAGTTAATGAGCAATGCAAACAACTGTGAACTGCTTTGTGCAAAATGTTTTCGGGCGAAAATTATCATGGCTTGGTAGAAAACTTTCACATAGTTTAAGCTGCCTTTTTTAGTGCTTTCGCCTTTGTAGTGAATAATATCTGTGTCGCTGAAATAGTAATTTTTGTAACCCACTTTTTCTATTCTGTACGAAAGGTCTATATCTTCACCATACATAAAAAATGCCTCGTCTAATAGGCCTGATTTTTGCAACGCTTCAGCACGCATAAACATAAATGCGCCCGATAAAATTTCTGCTTGATGCGTTTCGTTTTTGTCTAAAAAACCTAAGTGATATTGCCCGAAAATTTTTGATTTTGGAAATAAGGAACTTAACCCAAACATCTTGTAAAATGCAACTGTGGGAGTTGGTAAGCCGCGTTTGCTTTCAGGTAAAAAATTCCCTTTCCCGTCTATCATATAAACGCCTAAAGCACCTGCATTTTCGTGTGCTTCCATAAATGCAATGCACTTTTCAAAAGTATCTTCGGCAACTACTGTATCGGGGTTTAGCAATAAAACATATTTACCTTTTGCAATCTTTATTCCTTGGTTATTGGCTACTGCAAATCCAGTGTTTTGTTTGTTTAAAATTGCCTGAATATTGCTTGTTTTTTGCAACATTTCAACAGAGCCATCGGTAGAGTTATTGTCTATTACAATTACTTCTGCTGAAATATTTTTAACGGCAGCTGCTACACTTTTTAAGCAAAGCGCTAAAAAATGTTTCACATTGTAGTTTACAATAATTACGGAAAGCTGCATGAAGGGTGCAAGTTAGCTTTTGTATTTAAACAGTTTTGTAAGGAAAAGAGATTTTTTTTCTGCTGCTCAAAATTTGAAATCGGCTAATAGTGCGTAGTGATCCGATAAATCTTTATTTTTCTTGCCCCATTTGTGTTGATAAGCGCGCACTTGGCGCTTGGCAGATTTTAATTTTATACCATTGCCTTTGTATAAAATATAATCAATCACGCCTCTTTCTCCGGTAGGCTTTTGCATATCATTTACATTACTGTCAAAAGTATTCTGAATTTCGCCCGTTAGGTTGCCATCTTCACTTTGCAGTTCAGTAAGCAGGTTGTGGTACAAGGCTGTATCAGCTTTGGTAGTATTAAAATCGCCTAAGCTTATTTGGGGAATATTCTTCTTTTCATATTTTTTTAAAAGTTGCCCAAACTCGTGATGTTGCAATCTTAAAAGTTCTTCAGATGCTTCGGCTTGCAAGTGTGTGCCGTAAATTTGTATTGGCTGTCCATCAAAATTCAGTTGCACTGCCACCACTCCTTTATTGGCTAAACAATCTATTCCTTTGCATTTTGAAAATTTGATTTTTTCCAACGGTGTGAGCGGATATTTACTCATAATCATTACACCGGTTCCGCGTTTCCAACCTTTTGGTTTGTTTTTTCGTGGCCCCACAATATATGGAAATGTTCCTTCAAGTTCTTTAATTAAAGCCTTGCGCGCAGGCGCATCAAACATTTCTTG
The DNA here is from genome assembly GCA_001897535.1 of Bacteroidetes bacterium 37-13. Lineage (GTDB taxonomy): Bacteria > Bacteroidota > Bacteroidia > Chitinophagales > LD1 > UBA7692. The sequence continues at coordinate 172,869 of MKTC01000031.1, forward strand.
AAACACAACCACATCAACAGAATCGCCTAACACAGCTTTGCCGATAAATGGCGCACGTTTTCTTGGAAAGTGTTGAATATGGCGCAAGAAATTCGGTAAAAATTGAATATTGTACGAAAGAATACGCAGCTCTTTTTTTTGTATTTTATCTTTAGCAAAGGTGTTTTCAGGCAATAAAATTGCTATTAGAAGTAAGCTAATAATACCAATGAACTTGTTTTTAGACAAAAGCATAAAACGCATTTTTTTTGTTGAAAAAGTAAGAAGCAATAACCTTAAGTTTGAAACTCCTAAATTACTAAACAGTTAGCTTATTTTTTATAATGAATTTTAAAAACGATACTTACCGGCATCAAGGGTTGCGCAAAGGATTAGTTGAGAAACTAAAAGCCAAAGAAATTACTGATGAACGTGTTTTGAATGCGATAGGAGAAGTGCCGAGGCATTTGTTTTTTGGTTTAGATACCATTTTCGATAATCATGCTTATGAAGATAAAGCATTCCCAATAGGAGCGGGGCAAACCATTTCGCAGCCATATACGGTAGCTTTTCAATCACAATTATTAGAAATTGCCATTGGCGATAAAGTGCTTGAAATCGGCACTGGGAGCGGCTATCAGGCTGCGGTACTTTCTGTTTTAGGTGCTCAGGTTTTTTCCATTGAAAGGCAAAAAAAACTGTTTGATGTTACGCGGCCGCTCTTGCAAGAATTGGGCTACAATTCAATAAAATGTTTTTTTGGCGATGGCTTTGAAGGCTTGCCATTTTTTGCACCTTTTGACCATATAATTGTAACTGCTGCGGCACCGGAAATTCCTAAAAAGCTATTGGCTCAATTGGCTATTGGTGGCAATTTAGTAATTCCGCACACACAAGAAAATTCTACAATTATGAAACGCTTTACACGTATTTCTCCTAATGAATTTTCAGAAGAAAACTTTCATAACTTTAGGTTCGTTCCTATGCTGAAAGGCAAAGCTTTTTAGCTTTCTTTCTCCAAAAATAAATTCATAATAGCATCGCTGGTACCTACGCTGCTAAATCCACCATCGTGAAATAAATTTTGCATAGTTACCATTCTGGTAAAATCACTGAAGAGCGTAACGCAATAATTGGCGCAATCTTCGGCACTTGCATTGCCAAGCGGGCTTGTTTTTTCTGCAAAATCAAAGAATGTTCCAAAACCTTTAATGCCTGAGCCGGCTGTGGTTTGCGTTGGCGATTGCGATACCGAATTTACACGTACTTTTTTAGCATTGCCGTAGTAATATCCGAAAGAGCGCACAATAGATTCTAAAGTTGCTTTGGCATCAGCCATGTCGCCATAACCGGGGAATGCACGCTGTGCAGCAATATAAGTAAGCGCTACCACACTTGCCCATTCGTTTAACGCATCGTTTTTATGGCAAACTTGCAATACTTTGTGTAATGAAATCGCTGAAATATCTAATGTTTTTTGAAGCCATTCGTAGTTTAAATCGGTATAAACTTTTCCTTTGCGCACATTCGGACTCATGCCTACGCTATGTAGAATAAAATCTAACTTTCCGCCAAGTAATGCTTGCGATTCAGTAACTAATTTCTCTAAGTCTTCAACTAAGGTGGCATCAGCCGGAATCACTTTTGCTCCGGTTATTTCAGCCAATTTGTTTATTTCTCCTAAACGCAGAGCTACCGGTGCATTGGTGAGTGTGAAAATTGCGCCTTGTTCATGTGCTGCTAATGCAACTTTCCATGCAATAGAGTTTTCGTCTAATGCGCCAAAAATGATACCACGCTTTCCTTTTAGTAAATTTTGAGCCATATTTTTTTGTTGAATTTAAACCTAAGTGTTTTTAATTTTTTGAAATGCTGTAATTGAAACAATATTTTGCTTAGCGTGAAAATGCTTTTGCTCAGCAACTATTTCTTAATAAATCTTTGGTAATAGTTATAGCCGAAAACGACTGCGCTGCTTACAATAATCATGTTTCCTAATGCTAAATAAGAGTCGGAAATCATGCGCAAGCCTATTCCCCAAAAGAAAAAAACGAGTGATATAATTATCATTCCTTCAGTTAAGCTGTGTTTCATTATTATGCTTTGATGGCGTGAAATTAAAGCTATTGCGCTTATATGCAAATCGTACACTTGTAGGTAAAAGAAAATATTTTGTTAAAATTAGTACTGTGCATTGCAAAGTACATTCCTATGCTTATATATTTGCATCATCATTTAAAAAGGAACAGAAAACCAAATAGTATGGATATAGAAAACAGTAAGGCTCAAATGCGGAAAGGTGTTTTGGAGCTGTGTATTTTATCAATATTAAATGAAGGCGAACATTACCCAACCGAAATTTTAGAGCAAATGAAAAAAGCGGAATTGCTTGTGGTGGAAGGAACGATTTATCCCTTGCTCACACGCTTAAAAAATGACGGATTGCTTAATTACCGCTGGGTAGAATCAACCGGAGGCCCACCTCGAAAGTATTTTACACTAACTGCTGATGGAAAAAAATTCTTGAAACAGTTAAGAGATGCCTGGCGCGAAATGAATGAAGCCATAAGTAAAATAGTAGAAAACAATTCTTAAACACACAAAATTAAAATAGACTGAAAATGAAAAAGACAGTAAACATAAACATAGGCGGAATAGCTTTTAATATTGATGAAGATGCCTATTTGAAATTGCACGAGTATTTAGAAGCAATTAGTAAAAAATTGGGCAATACCGATGCTGCAAAAGAAGTAATTCAAGATATTGAAGCACGACTTGCAGAGCTATTTTCTGCTAATAAAAATGCTGAAAAAGAAGTGGTGGATATTGAAGATGTGAATGCTGCTATTGCTGCTATGGGCAAACCAGAAGATATTGCAGGTGAAAGCGAAACTATAAATTCAAATGAGGAAACTACTGCGCAAACTACAACAAAATCAAGTTCAAGATTTACGCGAAAACTTTATCGCAATGTTGATGATAAAAAGATAGCTGGCGTAATTTCCGGCATTAGTGCTTATTTAGGAATAGAAGACACGATTTGGTTGCGCTTGGCTGCACTTGTATTTTTATTCTTTAGCTTAGGCACCACCGCTTTAATTTATATCATTTTATGGATAATAATTCCTAAGGCAGTTACCACAACTCAAAAGCTCGAAATGAAAGGCGAACCGGTAACTTTAGATAATATAAAAAAGGAAGTAAGCGAAGCCGCTACTCGAATAAGTGAATGGAATAAAGAAGAAAGTGCGGGCGAAAAAATTGTAGAAATTGTACTCGGTATAGGCAAAATTATTGCCAAAATAGTAGCCGTTTTTGTAGTGCTTGTTGTATTGTTTATGTTGTTTGGAGTAGTTGCCGCTTCCGTGGGTTTGCTCTCTCTAACATCACTTCCTGCAATTCAAAAAATGGCTGATGTTTATGCCGATAGTAGCACTATGGCCACACTTGGAATTGTAGGTGGAATTTTAGTAGTGCTTATGCCTTTACTTGCGATACTTTATGGCGGCATTAGAGTGTTAGTTGGTTCTGCCGGAAGCAAGCCAAAATTGAAATGGATTTTTGGTGGTGGATTTATTCTGGGATTGATTTTTCTTGCCATTTCAATAATAAGTATTGGTATAAATTTTAGAAACACAAGTTCTGTAAAGCAGCAATACGCTTTGCTTCAACCTGTAACCAATAATTTGTATGTGCAACTTGCAGATTCCAGCGGTGTAGCATTTGAAGATGGTGATGAAAACTATAGTGGAAACTTTTTTTGGAATGGAGAAGTAGCCGAAACCAAAACAGGTTTTAAAGTTGGCAAACCGCATGTAAAATTGATGCCTTCTAAAGACACAACTTTTTATATTGAAAAAGTAATCACATCAAAAGGAAGAACAAAGGCTTTGGCGCTTGCAAACGCAGAAGCGGTGAACTATAATTTTACTCAAATTGATACTGTTTTAAACTTAAACACTTATGCCGAAATTTTAAAAGGAAACAAATGGCGCAATCAAAATGTTTATATCAATTTGGCAATTCCTGAAGGAAAAATAGTGCGCTTTTCTGATAATATAGATTTTCTTCCTGCAACTGTAAAAGGTGATGACAGCTACGATGCGACCTATTTTGCCAATACAGTTTGGACGGTAAAAAATGGAAAAGTAATTTGCTTAAACTGCGATACTGAAGCAGACGAAACTATGCTTTTGCCTCCAACACCACCAGCACCACCAACACCATTGGCTGCTCCGACAACATTAAGTAATATTCAAGTGAAACAGGGAAACAGCACAACCAAAATTACAACAGAGCATGGTGAAGTGAGCGTAGAAACCAAGCAAGGAAAAGAAGGAAAAGAAGTTGAAATTAAGGTGAAAGAAAAGAAGTGATTTTAGGCTGATATTGAAGAAAATAATTCTATAAATGAGCTTTGAAAAAGTTTTGATTTTAGCTCAAAATTTACACAAAATTCGATTGAATAATTTTGTATTTTCGCAGGCATTAGTTTATGCTATATCCTTCAAAACTTATTGCCGATGCAGTTGCAGAATTTAAGCGCTTGCCGGGCATTGGCGAAAAAACAGCCTTGCGTTTAGTGCTTCATTTGCTAAAACAAGAGCCTGAAAAGGCACAGCAGTTTAGCCACAGCATTAGTAAAATGCGCAATGAGATTAAGTTTTGTAAAACATGCCACAACGTAAGCGATAATGAACTTTGCGCTATTTGTAGCAGCCCCATGCGCGACCATTCTACTGTTTGTTTAGTAGAAACCATACGCGAAGTAATTGCTATTGAAAACACAGGAGTTTACCAAGGTGGTTATCATGTTTTAGGGGGCTTAATTTCGCCTATTGATGGCGTAAGCCCAAATGCACTAAATATTGATTCGTTGATAAAGAGGGTTGAAGAGAATACAGTAAATGAAATTATTATGGCGCTTAGCCCAACGATGGATGGCGATACTACGATTTTTTATATCTCAAAAAGGCTTCAAAAGTTCAACATTAAAATAACTTCCATTGCCAGAGGAATAGCTTTTGGAGGAGAGTTAGAATATACTGATGAACTCACTCTTGCGCGCTCTATCGCTACGCGCACACCTTACGAAAGCTATTTAATTAAAAATTAATTTGGGCTAAAGTGTAAGCCCGCCATCAACATTTAAAACCACTCCGGTAATAAATCCGGCACTTTCTGAGGCTAAAAAAAAGTATGCATCTGCCACATCTTTTGGGCTTCCTGCTTTGCTAAGTGCTGTTCTACTTTTTATTTGTTCAAGCACATTTGATGGCACTGTTTCAATCATTGCAGTGGCAATAAAGCCAGGTGCAACAGCATTCACCGTAATGTTGTATCTCCCAAATTCTTTTGCCCAAGTTTTAGTTAGCCCAATTAAGCCGGCTTTGGCTGCTGCATAGTTGCTTTGCCCATAATTGCCGTAAACACCAACCACCGATGAGGTATTGATGATTCTTCCGGCATTATTTTGAATTAAAAACGGAACAACCGATTTAGTGCAATTAAAAACTCCGGTAAGGTTAATGTCTATTACCTGTTGCCATTGTTCGGTACTCATCTTTAAAAGTGGAGCATCGCGTGTAACTCCGGCATTGTTTACTAAACCAAAAATACTTCCAAAATATTCATGTGTTACTTTTGCCGCAGTTTGGGTTTGGGTGAAATCGGCTGTATTTACTTTTATAAAAAGCACTTTTTTATTTTGTTGTTGAAGTGTTTGTTCCAATGCCTTTCCTTCAGTTTCGTTCATATCCCAAATGGCAACTGCAAAGCCATTTTCGGTGAAAAGTTCAACAGCAGCTTTGCCTATTCCTGAAGCTCCTCCGGTAATGATTATTGTTTTCATCGCATAGTTTTTATGGACTTCTAAAGTATTTTATTCCACCAACTTTTCTTAAAATATTAAAGCAGGCAGCAACAAATTGAGAACTGTTTATCTTCGCCCACTTTTAAGATAGTATTATAGATGATGGAGAGCGATAACAATTTGGAAAAGAAGAAAATAAACGTTTGGCAACCATTGATTTTTGCACTGGTGCTGGTGTTTGGTATTTTGCTCGGTTTACTGCTGTTTATGGTGAATACAGGAAAACAGAAACCTTTTGTAGATAATCAACGCGACCAATTCAACGAAATTCTCACTTACATTAAGTTGAAGTATGTAGATACGGTAAACACACAGAATTTATACGAAGATGCCGTGCAAGATATGCTTTCGAGTTTAGATCCGCATTCGGTTTACATTCCTGCACAAGAACTTGCTCGCGAAAACGAATCACTCGAAGGCAACTTTGATGGAATAGGAATTGAGTTCAATATTTTTGAAGATACGATAATGGTGGTAACACCAATTACTGGCGGACCTTCAGAAGCTGTTGGCTTAAAAAGTGGCGATTTAATTGTGAAGATAAATGACACTTTGGTGTGCGGTGTGAAAATTAAAAATGAAGATGTGGTGCGAAAATTGCGCGGGCAAAAAAACACGAAAGTGAAAGTGAGTATTTTGCGAAAGCCGGAGAATAAAATTTTAGATTTCTATATTATCCGAAACACTATTCCGCTTTATAGTATTGATGCTGCATTGATGCTAAATAAAACTACCGGCTATATTAAAATCAATCGTTTTAGTGCAACCACACACGATGAGTTTAAAAAGAAACTTAGAGCATTGCAAGAAGAAGGAATGACGCAATTGATAATAGATGTGCGTCAAAATCCGGGTGGCTACTTAAATGCTGCGGCAGAAATTGCAGACGACCTTTTGCGTGGCGAAAAACTTATTGTGTACACCGAAGGCCAAGCTTACAAACGCCAAAATTATATTGGAGGTAGAGAAGGATTATTTGAAAAAGGAAAGTTGGTAGTGTTGATAGACCAAGGCTCTGCTTCTGCCAGTGAAATACTTGCAGGCGCTGTGCAAGATTGGGATAGAGGAGCAATTGTAGGTAGAACTTCTTTCGGCAAAGGATTGGTACAAGAGCAATTTCCACTTGGAGATGGCAGTGCTTTGCGCTTAACGGTCGCGCGATATTACACGCCTTCCGGCAGGTGTATTCAGCGACCTTACGACCACGGCAAAACTGCTTACAACGAAGATTTTTTGAAGCGCTATGAAGATGGAAGTCTGTTAAAAGATGATACTTTATCTCACAAGGATTCATTAGTGTATAAAACTGCAAAAGGTCGTAAAGTGTATGGTGGTGGCGGCATTCATCCAGATTATTTTACACCTTTTGATAGCAGCATACTTAATATAAATTTTGCTGAAGCAGTTGGGTTTATTCCAGAGTTTACCTACAAAACTTATCCGGAGTATGAACAGCAAATTGCTAAATATAAAGATGTGCAAACTTTTGATGCGCAGTTTAGTGTGAGCGATGCTTTGTTTCACCAATATCTTGAGTTTGTGAAGCAACACGACCCGAAAGTAAATATGACAAAATTTGAGCCTTACTATCCGAAAGTAAAGCAAAGATTAAAAGCATTTTTGTGCAGACAACGCTGGCAAAACGAAGGCTATTTTTATATCATGAAAGATAGTGATAAAGACATCAAAAAAGCATTAGAAGTATTGGAGAAAGATAAGATCTAACGATGGTTTGGCGTACAAAAATCACAAAATAGCGAGTCTTCTACTTTGTCTCCTTCAGGAAAAAATTGTTCTTGTGCGTAGCCACAGCTTTTGCAGGCATAAACTTCGCTTAGTATTCTATCTGTTGGCATGCCGCAATCTTTGCAAGGTAAACCTCTTTTGTGCTCTGTTATGGAATATTGAAAACTATTGCAGCAAGGACAAGTAGAAAATACTGCTTGCACAATTCGCCATCCGGCAGGATTTAACCATTTGCCTGAACTTTGTTTTGCAGATTGGGTTTTCATAATGATGTGTTTTGTTTTTTCATTATATTTTCTTTCACGTTTGTTTGAGTAAAATGTTACAGTTTTGAAACTATTGTTTTAGAGCTGCTTTTATTTTGTATGTGAACAAATTATATATTCGGGCAATGAAGTTTTTTAAGAATATCCTAATACTGCTTGTGGTGCTGTTTGTGCAGCATGTGAATGCGCAACTACAAGAGAATTTTAGCGATGGAGATTTTACAAGTAACCCAACTTGGAGTGGTTCCACAAGTAAATTTTTAGTGAATGGTAATTTTGAATTGCAAAGCAACGGCAACAGCGCATCAGGCGATACTTTGTGGCTTTCTACACCAAATACTTTATTCGATTCTGTAGAATTTAGTTTTAAAGTGATGTTGGGCTTTAATCCAAGTTCTACCAATTATTTACGCATTTATTTAGCCAGCGATAGCAATGATTTTCGCAAAGCACTAAATGGTTATTATCTTTTATTGGGCGAAACGGGAAGCAACGACACAATTAAAATTTTTAAGCAAACTGGCACACTTTCAACACTGGTTTTTGCAGGTAGCTCTGAAATAATTGGCAGCAGTGCAACAACAGCAAATATTAGTTTTTACATTACTCGAAACAGTGCAGGAGTTTGGAAAATTTCAGCCGATAAAACGGGAGGCACAAACTATATTTCTTACGGCACTTTTATCGAAAACACAATTACTGCAACTTCTTATTTTGGAGTTTATGCACGCTATTCCACAGCTTCGCGTTTCGATAAATATTACTTTGATGATTTTGTGATTAGAAACATTGTTGGCGATACCTCCAAACCAAATGCTGTTGCGGCAAGTATAATTTCTTCAACACAAGTGGATTTACTTTTTTCGGAGCAAATAAATATTGCAGAAGCACAAACAATTTCAAATTATAGCATTAGCGGAGGAATTGGAAATGCTACAAATGCAGCGGTTGATATTGTGAATAAAAACTTGGTTCATCTTACATTCGGAAATGCTTTGGTGAGTGGAAGTAATTATACTTTAAGCATTGCAAATATTTCTGATTTGGCAGGTAACCAGATGTTGCCTACACAAATTTATCTGAGTTTTTTTGAGCCGGAAAAATTTGATGTTTTAATCAATGAAATTATGCCTGATCCTGACCCAAAAGTTGGACTTCCGGCAGTAGAATATGTAGAGTTATTCAACCGAAGCGCTTTTGCAATAAATATTGGCGGCTGGAAATTTTCTGATGCTTCTTCAACCATTATTTTGCCTCCGGTTCTTATTCCGGCAGATAGTTTTGCCGTGATTGTAAAAAGCGATTCCGCAACATTTTTTACAACCAATAATGCTATTGTAATTCCAGTGGCTTCACTACCTTCTTTAAATAACGATAAAGATTCGCTTACTTTAAAAGATGTGCAGGGAAAGGTAATTCATTCATTGCTTTACAGCGATAGTTGGTATGGTGATGATGCGAAAAAGCAAGGTGGTTTTTCGTTAGAACTTCGCAACCCCAATAATCCATGCGCGGTGGTAGGAAATTGGATAGCAAGCAATGATGAAAACGGTGGCACTCCGGGTAAAACTAATTCAGTTTATGAGCCAAATTTGGCGTTAGATTTTCGCACAGGAAATGTAACGTTTGCAAGTGTAAATTCTATTCGTGTTTCGTTTACACAAACTGCGGACGGTATTTCTGCAACTAATATTTTTAATTATACGGTAAACAATGGGATAGGAAATCCTCAAGACGTTTTATTTGATACCGTTTCACAAAATTCTGCTACACTTATTTTTGCTGTAAATTTCGACACTACAAAAATTTACAAACTAACAATTAGCAATGTTAGAAATTGTGTTTCTCTTGGCGCATCAACCGATTCGTTCACATTAGCTTTTCCGCAAAAAGCAAGCCGCTACGATGTACTTATTACCGAAATAATGGCAGATCCAGATCCGCAAATAGAATTGCCTAATCGAGAATATTTAGAAATATATAATCGTAGTGGAAAAGCAATTTCTTTAAAGAATTGGATATTGGGAAAAACTACTTCTACAACAGCTGCAAAATTGCCCGATGTGCTATTGATGCCCAACAACTATTTGTTGCTTTGTGGCACTACTGCCGTTGGTGAGTTTTCGAATTTTGCTTATCCGCTTGGCTTAACAGGATTTCCGTCATTAAATAACACTGGCGATGCAGTTTTTTTGAAAGATGCTGATGGGAAACTTATCTCTTATGTTGAATATTCAGATAGTTGGTATGGCGATGCGGTGAAGAAAAACGGAGGCTGGAGTTTAGAAATGATTGATACTGAAAATCCTTGTGGCACATCAGAAAATTGGACTGCTTCAACGAGTTCAACGGGCGGCACACCGGGTACAAAAAATGCTGTTGCTGCAACCACTGCTGACTCTTCTCTTTTAAATATTGTAAGTGCTTCGTTGGTTGATAGCACTACACTTCGCATCGTGTTCGATAAAAATTTAGATAGCGCTTCAGTAGTAAATCCTAATTTTTATACGGTGAATAATGGCATTGGAAATCCTCAAAATGTTTCGGTGGTGCAGTATGCTTTTAATCGTGTGTTGCTTAGCTTTTCACAAGCTTTTCATAAAGGAGTAATTTATTCGGTGAAGGTAAACGGACTAAGCGATTGCCAAGGAAACGGCATGGGAATTAGCGATACGGCTCGTTTCGCAATTCCAGATTCTATGGCAGCTTATGATGTGGTGATAAATGAAATTTTATTTAAGCCGAAAACAGGTGGTGTAGATTTTATAGAGTTGTATAATCGCTCTGCAAAAGTGATTGATATTTCAAAAATTAGAGTGATTGAAAACGATGCAACAGCTCCGGAAAATGTGTTAGAAACAAGTGATACGCTTGTTGAGCCATTTTTGCTTTTTCCTGATGAATATGCTGTATTTACGCCAAATCCTGATGTAATTAAAGCGCAGTATGTAGTGAAAAATCCTTTGCAACTAATTAAGTTAGGCAAGTTTCCAAACTTTGCTGATGGCGCAGGAATTTGTGTGTTGAAAACAACTGCGGGTTTAGTTGTAGATAGTCTTTCATATTCTGCAAAATGGCATTATGCTTTATTAGATGATAAAAATGGCGTTTCGCTGGAGCGGATAGATTACAATAAACCAACCAACGATAAAAGCAATTGGCATTCGGCAGCAGGTGATATTGGCTTTGCAACGCCAACTTATCTGAACTCGCAATTTTACGCTACCGGCATAAGTGAAGATGCTATTTCTATTGAACCCGAAGTATTTTCGCCCGATAATGATGGCTATAAAGATTTTACCTTTGTTAAATATCACTTTGCAGAGCCTGGCTACCAAATTTATATAAGAATTTTTGATGGCGTAGGCAGAGAAGTAAAGTACTTAGTGAAAGCCGAAACACTTGGTGCAAGCGGAGAATTTCAATGGGATGGCACTAATAATGACGGCACAAAAGCAAGTGTTGGTATTTATACCGTATTTGCAGAAGTATTTAATCTGCAAGGTAAAACAAAGCGGTTTAAAAAGGAAGTTGTGTTGGGTGCGCGCTTAGATTAGGCTTATCCCAAAATCCATTCTAAAATACTGTTTAGTATTGTAATTACTATAGAGAAAGCGATAGCCCACCACCAGCCATCGACCCTAAAACCATCGCCAATAAGCCATGCCGCAATTTTTATGATGGCTGCGTTTACAACCAATAAAAACAAACCGAGTGTGAGAATTGTAATTGGAAAAGAAAAAAATACCATTGCCGGCTTTATAAAAGTGTTTAATAGGCTTAAAACCAGCGCTACAATAATGGCGTATTTAAAATCTCTCACATGAATGCCGCGCAATAAATACGATGCACCAAAAACAGCAACTGCATTCATTAAAATTTGAATAATAAACGTTCTCATAACCTTAATTTTTTAGTTTACTAAACTCTTTCCGTACAAAGGAAAAAAAATCTACTACTTCGTAAAAATTTCTCTTAACCTGTCTAAATCGTCAATGGTGTAATAGCTTACCACTATTTCGCCCTTGTCGGTAGTAATTGGTTTTATAGTTACTTTAGTGCTTAATGCGCTGGTAAGTTCATCTTCCAATTTTTTAAAAGTGCCGGCAGGTTGGGTTACTTTTTTGCCCACTGCTTTTTTTGCAGGTTTGTGCTCCGAACTTCTTACCAATTCTTCGGTTTGGCGTACTGATAGTTCTTTGGAAACTACTTCTTTAAATAGTGCAAGCAAAGTGGTAATTTGTTCAACCCCCAAAAGTGCTTTAGCGTGCCCCATTGTAATTTTTTCATCGCGGAGTGCAACTTGAATATCTGGAGGCAATTTTAGCAAGCGCAAAAAGTTGGTAACACTGCTTCGGTTTTTACCCACGCGCACCGAAAGTTGTTCTTGCGTTAAATCACATTCATCCATCAAGCGCTTGTAGTTTACCGCAATTTCTAACGGATTTAGGTCTTCGCGCTGTATGTTTTCTATTAAAGCAATTTCAATACTTTCTTGGTCGCTTGCATTGCGAATGTATGCCGGAATATCTTTTTTACCGCTAAGTTTTGAAGCGCGCAATCTGCGTTCTCCGGCAATCAGTTGATAACGTCCATTTTCAATTTTTCTTACTGTAATTGGTTGTATTACACCATGAATTTTAATGGATTCAGAAAGCTCTAATAAACTATCTTCTTCAAAAGTGCTGCGCGGCTGAAATGGATTTACTTCAATTTGATCTAATGGAATATTTACTACTACGCCAACTTGTTTGCCTGTGCTTGTTTCTAAAGTTTCATTACCTTTTGTGGTATCGTTTGAAGCTAATAAAGCCCCCAAACCTTTACCCAAAACTGTTTTCTTTTTATCGTTACTCATCTTTCAACCAATTTAAAAAAGGAAGGCGAAGAAAGCAATTTTAAGCCAGAATTGCCGAAACTTCTCTTAATTATTCACATAAACCTGATAGCCTTCTGCTTGCAGCTTAGCTTTGGTAGCTTCATCGGGCATAAAATTGTAAACTGCTGTAACATCGGCATAAAACATGGCTTCGATGTTGTGCGGTTCATTAAAAACTACGGTTTTTTGAGGCAGTTTATTGTAGTTTTTTACCCTTGTTACCCATTCCGGCTTTAAATCGCGCTGCCAAAAAACTTTTGTTCTTTCTACGCTGTATCGTATCGGTAGGAAAAAGAAAAGCAAAATAAAAACAAGCATCATGTATTTGGGTTTTATGAACCAGGTTTTTATTTCCCAATACATAGTTGCAAGGAGTATAAAAAATGGCGGAGCGCAAAAAAGTAAATAAGCCTGCATTTTAGTTTCCACGAAAGTGAAAAACAGATAAGGAACTGCAATCCAAACAATAAGTGGAAGGTATTGCCATTGCATATGTTTTAGCCCAAAAAATATGCCAAATGCAAATGCAATCCAGCACAATTCATGTACTACACGCATTGCTTTGGTGAAGTGGTAAAAAATATTTCCACCTTGTTGGTCTAATACTTCAAAAATATGCTTGGTTCTGTGTGCTGCTTCATAAGCATATTCAACAGGGAAGTGCGTAAAAGTATAGTACTGCCAAGCGCCAGCAGCAATAACACTTGGAAAAATTATGAGTAAAATTTCTAATAAAATAGTTGTAATCTTAAATTCATTTTTCAGCCTTATGCTTAGCCAAATAGGAATTACAATAAGCGCAGGAAGCCATTTGGTAAGAATGGCGGCACAAAGAAATATGCCACAAAAAATATAATTTAAAATCTTGCGCGACTTTATTCCGGTTAAAGAAAAATAAACTGAAAGTTCAACAAAAACCAGAAACAAAGCGTCAATATGGTCGGTTGCTACTCTACCGCTTGCTGTTTCAATTACCAAGCCGTTTATTGAATGGAGAAATGCAGCTAATAGTGCCACTTTTTCATTGAATAACACCTTGGCAATTTTGTAAGTAATAGCTATTGAAAGTGTTGAAAGAATAATAGATGGCAACCTAACTGCTATTTCGTTTATACCAAATATTTTTAAACTTATTGCCATAAGCCAAAGCGGAACAGGGAATTTATGTAGCCAAATATGGCTTTCTGTCCAAGAAGTTGGGGTGCACGGAAGCGGGCAATTGGCATAAAGCATCGGCAACGAAAAATTATTCATTAAATTTTTAGCAACCAAAGCGTGGTAGCGTTCGTCCCATTCGTGCAGAAAAAAATCTAAGGAGCAATAAATGCGCAATACTAAGCCTGCCAACAGAATAAAGAAGAGCGCCACGGCAAACTTTCCACCCAAAAATTTTCGATATGCAAGAAAATAAATGAGTACAGAAAATACGAAAACAGCAATCCCTAATTGTAAATTTGCCATCTAATTGGAAACAATTATCAGATAAATTTTTTATTTGCATTTATTAGCCATGAAGAAGTTATCATTTCTACTATTTATTTTCCTTTTGGTGCTTATACAAGCATGTAAAAAGGATAGTCGCTCAAATTGGGATACAGAGCTACTTACGCCCATTGCCAGCGCCTCACTTTCTATTGAAAATATTGTAAAAGATACCAATTTGGTAAAGAAGCAAAGCGATAACTCGCTACTACTTTCTTACAATAAAGAAATTTATGATTTCGGCTTGGCGAAGCAAATTATAAATATGCCCGATACGTTTATTGGAACAGTTTTTCGCTTAGATTCTTTACGCATTGCCAACCAATGGATAGTTTACAAAACCACTCTGGGACAAATGGGCAATATGATGAAAGCCAGTCCCGATCCAAGCACACAGGCTATCGGAAATTTTATTATCAATTCGCACCAGCAAATGCGCGTGATACCGCCAATAAATGGACTTTCGGCACCGCCAACAGTTTTTGATGCTTCAGATTATTTTCAACAAGCAACTTTAAAAACCGGTTATATTGACTTGTACATTCATAACGATTTTCCGATACCGATTTCTAATGCAGTGGTTGAGGTAAAAGATTTGAAAACAAATACTGTATTACTCACAGAAACTTTACCTTACGTGAATGCGCATGACAGCACTTTTAAACTAATAGATATTGCAGGGAAAACAGTGAGCGACCAACTATCGTTTCAACTTATTTCACTCAACTCGCCAGGCAGCAACGGCAATCAGGTTTTGGTTGATACAAACGATAATTTTAGAATAGACATTCGCTTTTGGGGAATGCGCGTGCAAGAAGCTGATGCAAAATTTCCTAACCAAGATATTGTTTCAATTACCGAAGAAGTTACACAAAACCTTGGCGACCGAAAACTTACTTACATTGATTGCCGAAAAGGAACACTAAAAATTTACATTACAAGTACGGTTGAAGAACAGCTATATTTAAAATATGTATTGGAAGGCGCTTACGATAAGTACGGGCGACCTTTGGTAGAAGCCACAACCGTGCCCCCGGCTCCGGCAGGTGGAAGTGTAACAGTGGATAGAGAATTTGATATTTCCGGCTACTCGATAGATTTAAGCGGCAAAGATGGAACAAAGTTCAATACTTATACGCAAACCATTTATGGCAGAATAGATTCTACAGGGCAGGTGCGCCATATTTCGTTAGATGATAGTTTAATTATTCGCTACGATTTAAAAGATATTGCTCCAAATTATATTAAAGGTTACGCAGGCCGAGATACAATTGTAGCCAACGATAGCACCGATTTCGATTTTTTTGGTTCCTTGTTTAAGAGCGGCAGCATTCAATTAAAAGATGTTGATTTAAAGTTTACATTAGATAATGGAATGGGAATTGATGGTGTGGTAAAAGTGAATGAACTCACAGCAATGAGTCCACAGAATGGCTCGCGCACTTTAACGGGTTCTGTTTTGTCTTCTCCATTCACAGTAGGCAGAGCAACCGATTTTCCTTTTAAATCTGCGGTAACCACTTTCGATATCAACAGCAACAATTCAAATGTTACCGACTTGCTGAACATAATGCCAAACCGCCTGCGATATAACATGGAGATAAAAACGAATCCACAGGGAAATACAGGTTTTTATCGCGATTTTGCATATTTGGAAAGCACTTTAAAAGTAAACTTAAATGCCACTATTCCGCTTTCGTTTATTGCCAATAATTTAACCTTGTTAGATACCATAGATTTTAATTTAAGCAATACGAATTTAAAGGTGAATGGTATTACCGATGGTGTGATAAATATTATTACGCAAAACAAATATCCGATTGATGCCAAAATAAAGGTGATTGTGGTTGATGAAAATTTTGTAACGGTTGATACACTCACCAGCAATATGTTTGTGAGTGCAGCACCAACCGATGCCAATTGCAAGGTAACGCAAGCCCAACGAAATAAAACTTCGGTAGATGTGAACCAAGCGCGAATAGAAAATATTAAACGTGGTAGAAAAGCAATTTTATTTGCAGAATTTAATACGCCACAGAACAATGCTGCATGCAATGGCAAACCAATGCAGATTTACAGCGATTACAAATTGGATGTTACATTCACTGCCCGTTTTAACTATACAGTAAGCACTAAAATCGAATAATAGCTCTCGTGAATAAAATTTTTTATGTTGCCTTATCGCTGATAGCATTTTCAGCAAAAAGCCAAGATGGCGTAATGGTTGATTTAAAACCTGATTCGGTTGTGCCGCCTGCGGAAAAGGTTAATCATTACCTTTTTAACTATACACAGCCAAGTGATTTTTTAAACCCTTTTACATCAAATTGGGATTATGAAAGTACACCTAACCGTTTTGAAATTGTTGGTGGTTTAGAAGGAAATTCTAACGGACTTAACCAACAGTTTGTATGGAATATTTTGGGAAATAAAGGCTACACAAGCAAAGTGAAATATAAAATTAGAAATGGCTTAAAAACAGAAAATGGGTATGAAGATAATACTACGGCAGGAGTGCGGTACAAGTATTATTCAAAGAAATTTAATGGCTTTTTTACTGCCGGATATAACTTTAGAACTATGCGGTTGGCCAATTTCAATAAGGAAGTTTATGAACTGCTACTTTACGGCAATGCCATGTTCGAAAATAAAACGGTTGATCTTTCAGGCACACGTTTTCAAAACAGTTTATACAATCAATTTTCTTTAGGTTTCTATAAAAATATTAAAGTGAAAAGCTACACCATTAGCTTGGGTTTAAATGCCTCGTTTTTACACGGCATGAACAATCAGTCGCTGTATGTAAATAAAGGCACTTTGTTTACTGCACAAGATGGAGAATACATAGATTTGATTTATGATTTGCGATACGACCAAAACCAAGGAGGCGACAAACGCAAGCGTGAGAAAGCAGATGTGGGAATGAGCGGAGATATGTTTTTGCGCATGGATTTCAATAAAAAGTTTGCATTTAGTTTCAGTATAGTAGATATTGGCGCTATAAATTGGAGAACGCAACCTCGCAACTATTACGGAAGCGGAAACGATACAGTACATTTTAAGGGAATTGAATTTACGGATATTACAAACATTACATCTTCAAACTTAGGCGGAGTAAAAGTAGATAGTATTCTTAAATCGTTTTTGCCAACTCAGCACAGCGATAAGTATCAAACTTTTCTACCGTTTACTTTAAATTTCACGGTTTCAAAACCATTTTGGAAAGATAAAATTGTTGTGAATGCAGGCATTCAGTATAAACCACTTTACAAGTATTATGTTTATGGTTTTGTGAAAACAAACTATTTTGTGAAGCCCGATTTGGTTACGAGTTTAACGCTCGGTTATGGAGGATATTCAAAGTTTAATGTGGGAATTGAAGCCGCAAAACATTGGAGATATTTTGACCTTGCCATTGGCACAAACAATTTAATAGGAACGGTTGCGCCACTTGCTTACACCGGCACCAGTGCATACCTTCGCTTAGGAGTAAACTTTTAAAATAAACAAACTAATTATGATAAGAAACGATTATACTATTGAGGAAATAAGAGAAATTTACAACACTCCGATTATGGAGTTAGTTTTTCGTGCATCGCAAGTACACCACAAATACCAAGCCACAGGCGAAGTGCAAGTTTGTACTTTACTTTCAGTAAAAACCGGAGGCTGTTCCGAAGACTGTTCTTACTGTTCACAATCTTCGCGCAACCACACAGACTTAACACCACAGCGCTTAATGAAATATGACGATGTGATTGATAGCGCTTTAGAAGCCAAAAATGCAGGCAGTACACGCTTTTGCATGGGAGCAGCATGGCGAAATGTGCGCGATAATTCTGATTTTGATAAAGTATTAGAAATGGTAAGCGGAGTAAATGCCTTAGGTTTAGAAGTTTGCTGCACACTCGGAATGCTCACAGAAGAACAGGCACACCGACTAAAAGAAGCCGGACTTTACGCCTACAATCACAATTTAGACACAAGCGAAGAGTATTACGATAAAGTAATTACTACCAGAACCTACCAAGATCGCTTAGAAACTTTAGATAAAGTAGAAGAAGCGGGGCTAAGTGTTTGCTGTGGCGGAATTATTGGTTTGGGAGAAACCGATGAAGACAGAATTAAATTATTGCATACATTATCTACGCGCGAAAACCATCCGGGCAGCGTGCCTGTAAATGTTTTGGTTCCGGTGAAAGGTACTCCTTTAGAACATAATAAACGAGTAAGCGTGTGGGAACTGCTTCGCATGATTGCTACTGCACGTATCTTAATGCCAAAATCTATGGTGCGTTTAAGTGCAGGCAGAAATGAATTAAGTTATGAGCAACAAGCATTGTGCTTTATGGCTGGCGCAAACTCAATTTTTGCAGGAGAAAAATTACTTACCACGCCTAATAATGAACTTGCTTCTGATAAAGAAATGTTTGAAATTTTAGGATTAAAACCAAGAGAATCTTTTAAAGTAGAAGCGGAAGAAGTACAGTAGTTTTTTGCAGCTTAATACAAATTAAAAAAGCCAATGTTTAAATATGAAACATTGGCTTTTTTAATTAGAAGTAAATGGGATTATAGCCCAGCTTTTTCGGCTTGTTCTTTTACCCAAGCATAAGTAATTTCCATGCCCTTTCTTAGCGGCTGCGAAGGTGCCCAACCTAATTTTTGTTGAATTAAATCGTTGTCAGAATTTCTGCCGCGAACACCTAATGGCCCATCAATATTTTTAATGCTTAAATTTTTGCCTGAAATATCAATTACCATTTTGGTAAAATCGTTTATTGAAATCATTTCATCTGAACCAATGTTTACCGGCCCAATAAAATCTGAATCCATTAATCTTCTAACGCCATCAACACATTCATCAACAAAAAGAAAAGAGCGTGTTTGTTTGCCATCGCCCCAAACTTCAATAGTGTCACCATCTTTAGCCACAGCAACTTTTCTTGAAATGGCGGCAGGCGCTTTTTCTCTGCCTCCGTGCCAAGTTCCTTGCGGTCCAAAAATGTTGTGAAAACGTGCAACGCGCACTTCCATACCGCAGTTTCTGTGATAGGTAAAAAATAGTCTTTCACTAAATAATTTTTCCCAGCCGTATTCGCTGTCCGGTGCTGCAGGGTACGCTGAATCTTCTGAGCATTTTGGATTTTCAGGGTCTAATTGATTGTATTCCGGATACATGCAAGCCGATGAAGAGTAGAATATTCTTTTTACTCCTTTTTTTCTTGCTTCATCTAATACATTCAAATTACACAAAGCTGAGTTGTGCATAATATCAGCATCATTTTCACCGGTGAACACAAAACCTGCTCCACCCATATCTGCTGCCAATTGATAGATTTCGTCTAAATCGCTGGTGATAATTTTTTCGCAAACTTTTGGGTCGCGTAAATCGCCAACCAAAAAATAATCTGCTTGATTGTTTCCGTATTCGTTTTCCTTTAAATCAACACCTGCAACCCAATAACCTTCTGCCTTTAAACGCTTAATTAAATGCCCGCCAATAAAACCTCCGCCTCCACACACCAAAGCTTTTTTCATAGATAATTTTAATTTTCTAAATAAAACCGTGAATAAATTTTGAACTGCAATAGTAACTACAAAAAAATTATTTTTCAGTGCTTAAATTGCTGAGGCTTTAAAGTGTTGGAAATATGATTTTCTGCTAATTTTTTTTATATTATTTTTGTGATTTAAAAATTTGAAGTTCAATACTAAACACGGAGAAATTCTTAAAGAATGAACTCCTTCTTATATATGGAAGAACCTTTGGTTTCTATTGTAATCCCTGTTTTTAATAGAGCACACCTTGTTTTTGATGCCTTAGATTCTGTTCTTAGCCAAACCTATTCAAATTGGGAGTGTATTGTGGTGGATGATGGTTCAACCGATAATACATGGGAAGTTATTAAATGTTATGCTAAGAAAGACAGTCGAATTAAAATTTTTAAAAGAGATAGATTGCCTAAGGGCGCACCAACTTGCAGGAATATTGGAGTAGAGAAGTCTTCTGCCGATTATATAATATTTTTAGATAGTGATGACATCTTATTTAGCTTTTGCCTTGAAAAAAGAATGGAATTTGTATATAAAAATCCCAATTTCGATTTAGTCTTTTTTCAAGTATTTGGAAATAGAAACAAGCAGTTTAAATACAGGACAATATATAAGGTTAAAGATATTATACTTTCATTATTAAGTTTTGAATCTACTTTACAAACTACATCTCCTATTTGGCAAAAGGAATTGCTGCAAAAAATAAATGGCTGGGATGAAGAGGCCTTAGCTTGGCAAGATCCGGAAATTCATGTGCGTGCATTATTAGCAGCAAAAAGTTATTGCTGGGCTTACGAATTACCTGATGTTTATATTAGAAATCCAACTAATGACAAATCGATTACCAGTTCTAATAGTGCTAAGAAACATATCAGTATTTTAAAAACTCAATATAAAATTTGGCAGAAATTACCAGTGACCTATAAAGAAACTTTTAGAAAAAAAATTATCACACGCTTATATAATCAAATTGAAATTTTAGAGCAAGAAATTGGATTGAAGTTAATTAGCGATAGTAGTACGGAAATATTAGAACTATTAGGAAAGAGTGCACATACACGCGTTAATTCTTATTTTAAATTATTTCATATAACTAAGCGTATTCCTGTGATTCGTTCAATTGTTTTTAAGTTAAGAACTATTGGAATATTTTTTCCAAAGCGTGTTTATTTTGAAAGCAATACGCTAGTAGTTTCTCCAGAGATTATTGCTCAAATTGAATTAGATAAGAATGCCAAATATTTGGAGTATAACAACTAAAGTTCGAGTACAGTAGAAATACATCAGAAAGCGTATGATAAATAAAATAGCCAATAAAGTACTGTATGAATGTTTTTGTTTGTTTTCGTACTTGTGTGCAAAGTATTTGGCAGTAATGCTAAAGCCACGGCAAGGCAATAAAGGAACTAGAAAAAAGATATTAGCACTTCCATATTATGGCAAAGGTCGCTCCGGAGCACAAGAAAGAATTGCAGATTGGCAACCTTTTTTTGAAGAAAGAGGAATTGAATATTACGTGCATTGGAGCTACGAGAATAAATTTTACGAAGAAAACTTAATGCTCACAACTAACTCTTTTAAGCAGTATAAATTTTACTTTAAAGTGCTCTTAGATAGAGTACGAGTAGCTTTAACTTTTCATCAGTATGATTCTATTTGGATTCAGCGTGGATTTATGCCACTTTTTCCGTATAAAAATGGCTTGTTTGAAAAGCAATTAAAGAAGCACGGAAATGTGATTTATGATTTCTACGATGCGGACTATGAATCGAATTACGATTTAGTAGTAGATACAATTAAATCGGGCGATAAAATTACTGTTGCAAGTGAATTTTTAGAGAACTTCTGTAAGCAGTTTAATCCTAATGTATTTTATGTTCCTTTTTCATTTAAGTACAATAATTATCCGGTAAAAGAGTATGGAAATTTAGATGAAATCACCATCGGTTGGATGGGCTCTATAGACAACTTTAGATATGTAAAAGATATTGCACCACAATTGGTTGAAATTGAAAAAAAATTTCCGCAAGTAAAGTTTGTGTTTGTATGCAGAGAAAAAGCAGATTTAGGTTTAAAACGCCTTACTTATCACAGTTTTGCAGACTCAGACTTCGATTTCTTTAAACATCTTAGTGAGTTTGATATTGGAATAAATCCATTGGTTAAATATCATGACAGAACAAAAGCCAAAGTTTCGTTTAAGTGTTTAGAATATATGTCTTTAGGCATTGCTTTGGCTACTTCGCCATTCGGAATTCCTAAGGGATTAACGCATAATGAAAATTGTGTGGTTGCTGATAGATTAGAAGATTGGGATGAAAAGCTATCAGCGTTAATTGCCAATAAAGTGGAGATAAAAAGATTGGGAGCAGAAGCACGTAAGCTTGTAGAAGAGAATTTTGATTATGCGAAGAATATTGATGGGTTGATTAAAGCATTGAACAAGTCAATTTACCAATGAAAAAAATAGCAGTTTTATTAGATATTCCAATACTGCACGATGGTAGAGTTAGGCGTGTAGTAGAAAGCCTTTCAGAGCAAAATGAAGTGGATTTGTTTTGTGTAAAAACTACATTTGACGACAGTTCTCTTTTTGGAAAAAATGTGCGGGTGTTTAATTATGAATTGAACATCAATTGGATAAATAGAAATTTACTGTTTCAAAAAAAATTTGAAAACCTGCCACAGTTAGTTTTAGGCAAAAACATAAAGTACGATTTTATTTATTGCAACGATTATCCACTTTTGGAAGTTTCCGTTGCACTAAAGGAAAAGATAGGCGCTAAGTTGATATTTGATTCGCATGAAATTTACATTGCAACCATAAATCAATTTTTTCCTGTGAGTGGTTGGAAAGTAATTTATGGCAAGCCACTTATTTGGCTAAATCAATGGTATCACGGAAATAGAGAAAAAGAATTGGTGAAGCAAGTAGATAAAATGATAACTGTTTGCGATAGCTTAAAACACTATTTTGAAGAGAAATATGATTTACAAAATATTTTGGTTGTAAGAAATTGCCCTAAAAATATCCAAAGCATATATAAATCAAATGGAATAAGGCAAGAACTGAAACTAAAAAGCGATACTAGGATATTGCTTTACCAAGGCGATGTAAACGTAAGTAGAGGAGTTGATAAAGTTGCGGAGGCAATGCCACTTGTAAATGAACATATCCATTTTGTTGTAATAGGAGGAGGCAATAAGCTAAAAGAATTTAAAGATAAATACAGTTCAAGTAGAATACATTTTCTAGGGAAAAAAGTTTTTGATGAACTAAATGAATATACGCTATCTGCTGATATTGGAATACTATTGATTGAGGGCTACAATGTTTCAAAGAAGTATGCCTTACCTAATAAATTGTTTGAGTATATGGCTGCTGCCAAACCGATAATAAGCAATCAATTATTAGAACCTGCGCGAATTATTAATGAAATAAACTGTGGTGTTTTGATTGATGATTCAACAAAAGACTCAATAGCTGAAGCTATAAATAAAGTTTTTGAAAGGAATGACTTAGTGCAATTAGGTAACAATGGCTACAATGCTGTTTTAAATAAGTTTAATTGGGAGGTTGAAGTTCAGAAACTAAAAGAACTCGTTGCAAACAACTAATATTCTCTTTTTTAATTTCTAAACCCGGCAAATGCGCCAAGCGGCAGCTTTTTTCCAAAGCTATCTTGAATAAAGAGTTCGCCAAAGTAGAAAAGTAAGTTTACCGCACCATTGTAATTGATTGCCAATTATTTAGCGTACTTTTTTAAGTTTTTCCACACATTGGAATTGTTCGATGAAAATACAATTTTGTATGCATTTATAGTGATTTGCGGATATGTGTTTGTCTATCCCAGCAAGGTTATCTACTGATAAAATATACAATTTGTAATGTGAAAGGAAAAACAAAGTGAAAATAAATTAGGCACTCCAAAAAAATGACTATATTTGTCATGACATAATTTGTCATAATGAAAACAATAATTGAAACTAAGCGCGAACTGTTGGGACTAAAAGTATTTGAGTTGGCAAATCATGTAAAGATTGATGCCAGCTTAATGAGTAGAATTTTAAATGGAAAACGTGAGCCATCAGATGAGCAATTACTACAATTATCTCAGTTATTAGCACTTGATTACGAAGAGTTGCTAAAGGAAAAAATGATACGCAAAGTTACATCCGTTTTAAAAGATTATCCTGAAATAGCTGAGGAAGTTTTAACTGTGGCAGAGAAGCGTATTTCTTATCTCTTGAGCGAAAATAAGTTGGAGGTAATAGATATATCATCTATTCAAGCAGAATTAAAAGTATTAACCGAGTTGCAGGCAAGATGGAAAAAGAAAAAGCCGCTTAGCAGTTTACAACTAAAAAAAATGTTGGAGTATTTTCATACGCAATACACTTACGAAAGTAACCAAATTGAAGGTAATACTTTGGATTTTCAAGAAACTCATTTGGTAGTGAATGAAGGTATTACCATTGGTGGTAAATCCATGCGCGAACATTTAGAAGCTATTAACCATCAAGAGGCTATCGGGTTTATTGGCGAATTGGCAACCCAAAAAGGAGCATTTAACCAACAAGTGTTACTGCAAATTCATCAACTTATTTTAAAAGGAATTCAGCCCCGAAATGCAGGAAAATATCGTTCTGTTCAAGTTCGTATTTCCGGCAGTAAGCATATTCCTCCGGAGCCGTATTTAATTGAGGATATGATGCAAGATTATTTTCTGTTTTATGCACATCGGAAAAAGAAATTACACCCAGTAGTTTTGGCTGCCGAAATGCATGAACGCCTTGTTTCTATTCATCCATTTATAGATGGCAACGGCAGAACTGCACGTTTGGTAATGAACTTAATTCTTTTACAACATGGCTATCCGATTGTTAGTTTAAAAGGCGATTTAGCCAATAGACTTCGTTATTATAAGGCGTTAGAAGCAGTGCAAGTAGAACACGATAGAACCGATTTTTATCAACTTATTGCAGAAAGAACTAAACATACTTTGTTGGAGTATTTAGCAATGGTGAAATGATAAAAATAAATGAGGACAAAGATGCCACTAATTACATGAATGTATCCTGAACTATTGGGTTAAACTTGTGTGAGAGGTGGCTTTTTTCAATTTTATGTAGCCTAAGTTTGAAGTAGCAACTTTTGTACTTTGCAACATTTGTTACGAGTTGAAGCTGTAACTTTTTACTATTTTGCACAGATTATCAAAAGCATGATGAACAGCTTACTCATAAATAATATCTCTTCGCTCGAAATGGTTTTGCCTAAGGAAAAGCTTCAACTAAAAGGTGAGGAAATGGCAAACTATAAGAGTATTGAGCAATCGTATTTACTTATTGAAAATGGAAAAATTGCTGCTTACGGCAAACAAAGTGATGCACCGGAAAGAGCCGATAAAGTGATAGATGCAAGCGGAAAGTTTGTGCTTCCGGGTTGGTGCGATTCCCATACGCATTTGGTTTTTGCGGCAAGTAGAGAAACTGAGTTTATTGATAAAATAAAGGGATTGAGCTATGAAGAAATTGCTGCCAATGGTGGTGGTATTTTAAATTCTGCCAAGCGATTGAGCAATGCCACAGAAGATGAACTTTTCAATAGCGCATTGTATCGTTTAAGCGAAATTTCTGCCACCGGAACTACTTCGGTAGAAATTAAAAGTGGCTATGGTTTAAGTGTAGATGCGGAGTTAAAAATGCTACGTGTAATTAAACGACTGAAAGAAAACACCACCTTAAACATTAAGGCAACTTTTTTGGGTGCACACGCATTTCCCGAAAGCTATAAAAACAACAGAGATGGCTATGTTCAACTCATTATTGATGAAATGATTCCGAAGGTTGCCGATGAAGGTTTGGCAGATTTTATTGATGTGTTTTGTGATAAAGGTTTTTTTACACCGGAGCAAACTGCAAAAATTTTTGAAGCAGGAATAAAGCACAATTTAATTCCGAAACTGCACGCAAATGAATTAGGCGAAACAGGCGGCATAGAAGTTGGTGTAGCGTATGGTGCGCGCTCGGTAGATCATTTGGAACACACTTCTGCTGAACATATTGAGCTATTAAAGCAAAGCAATACCACACCAACTTTATTGCCTTCTACTGCTTTCTTTTTGCGCTTGCCTTATGCCCCGGCTCGTAAAATGATTGACGCAGGTTTGGGAGTGGCGCTTGCCACCGACTACAATCCGGGCTCTTCGCCAAGTGGCAATATGCCTTTTGTGCTTTCGCTGGCTTGCATTTATATGCGAATGTTGCCCAAAGAGGCAATTGCCGCAGCAACTATAAATGGCGCTTTTGCTATGGGTTTGGAGCAAAGTTGCGGCAGCATTAGCATTGGGAAACGAGCAGATATTTTAATTACAAAACCAATTGAAAATATAGCTGTGCTGCCTTATTACTTTGGCAGCAACTATGTGGAAACAGTTATTTCTAACGGAAATATTATATCACAAAATAAAGAATAGAATTATGGGAGCTAAACAAAACAGCACAATTAAGCATGTTGAAAAAATGCAATTTCAAGTGCAGCAAGATGGGCACACTTTTTTAATTGATGCTGCCGAAGAACACGGTGGCGAAGATAAAGGTGTGCGCCCTAAAGCACTTATTCTTACGGCTTTAGCGGGTTGCACTGCAATGGATGTGGTTTCGCTTTTAAATAAAATGAAAGTGGGATATTCAGATTTTTCAATTTCTACCGATGGAGAACTTACAGATGAACATCCAAAAATTTACCACAAAGTTTGGCTTACCTATCGTATAAAATTAACCAATGCAGAAGACAAAGAAAAGATGCAGAAGGCAGTAAATTTATCGCAAGAAAGATATTGTGGAGTTGCAGCAATGGTGCGTAAGTTTGCCGAGTTAGAAATAAATATTGAATACTTGTAGAATCGTATTTTAATAAAAGTGAAAGGGCTTCGAGAAATAATTTTCTGAAGCCCTTTTTGTTTGCACTAATTGTATTTTTAGAATTACAACATTTTGGTATAATACTTCATGAATTTATCTGGCAATTCATCATTACAAGCCAGTTGATAATCGTTGTAAGAACAAGGAACTAAATGTTGCTCACGCGAAAATTTTTCATTGCTAAACGGCAATTCCATCCACCATCTTCCGGTTAAATTGCTACGCCAAAACACGATTTCATAATCTACATCGTGAATGTTTACTGCATAGTGCGAGTAGTTTGAGTTTTGTGCCGGCACATCGTTTTTACGGCAGTAGTAGCCCTCCATAAAGTACCAAATTGCGTGAGCGTAAAGTTGAGCACTTTGTTGGTTTATATCGTAGTGAGGGTTCATTTCATAGAATCCAATTGAACTCACGCGATCGCTCATTCCGGCATAGCGTGTAATTTGGCAAAGTTCTTCACCATAAAAGCCATGTGGTGAAGCTTGTGCATGTGCAGGTCCATCGCTCATGCGCACGCAACTTAAATCAACAGAAATCATATCAGCATCGCGCACAATTGGTTCTGCAATTTCCATATCGCTTTGCATTAAACCAAGGCGGTAACAATCAAAACCTAAGCTCTCCAAAGTGTCAACTGCATTTGGGTCGTTCATGTAGCTTTGATGCCCTAAATGGCTGTAGTTGAAGAGGAAGTTAGGTTGGTGCATAAGCAGGTGCATTAAAAATGAATTTGCTTGCAAAGGTGTATCTGGCGTTGCGCCCATGTCTAACTTGCCATCTACATTCACCACGTTAATCATTCCCTGCAAATCTTGGTAGCCCATGTATTGACCAAATGTGAGGTCGTGGCTTCCGCCTAAAATAATTGGCACTACTTTATTTGTAACACATTTCAATACAACTGATGCTAATGCAAAGTAAGTATCGCGAATAGTTTCTCCCGAAATAATATTGCCTAAATCTATTGCCTTAAATTGATTTTTTGAAGGAATAAAAAGCTTTAAAAGCTGTTTGCGCACTTCATTTGGCGCTCCTGAGCAACCTTCGTTTTCGGCAGAGCCTCTGCCATCGGGTACGCCAATAATTGCAAGATGAAAAGATTGTAAATCTACTTCTTCTCCATTGTAATATTGAATATGATTCCCAATTTGGTTAAGTTGAAAATTTTCATCGCCAACTACTAATTCAATATCGGTGGGGGAAAGAAATTCGTAAAACATAAAGCTATTTTTTATGGAGTTTGAAAATACAAACCAACAGTGTTTCTATTTTAATTTAAGGCTTTAATCTTTTCCCTAAAAACAGCGTTGGTTTCTTTTTTTTAATACAGTTGCAAGTATTGCTGAACCGAATTTTTACCATTGTGCAAATGGTTGTGGCGTATAAAAATGATTTAATCTACTTTCATTCGCTGAAACTATTAACTAATTTGATTAGAAAGTCGGTCGTTTTTGTTTTGTTGTTTTTGGGTGCGCTTTCTTCGGTAAAGTCGCAAGCGCTTTCTAATCTTCGCACTAAAACCTTTGCTGTTAGCGGAGATTCACTCAAGTTAGATTCGCTGGCTTTAGTTCCCGGTCAGGTTTTTTTATACCAAAATGGTGCTCCGGTTGATACATCTCTTTATACCTTGTATCCTTTCAAGTCGCTTTTAGTATGGAAGCAAAAGCCAATGGGCGAAATCACAACTAAATATCGCGTGTATCCGTTTAAAAAGTTTGAAATTTTAGCAAGAAAAAACCATTCCGATTACAGTTATTCTCAGCAAAATTTTGTAATGCATCCGTTTGAGTATAAACCTGTGGAAAGCCCGCAAAATTTTATTGATTTTGGTTCATTAGATTACAATGGAACTTTTTCTCGCGGCTTGAGTTTCGGCAGCAATCAAGATGTAGTTTTGAATTCACAATTCAACCTTCAGCTAAGCGGAATGTTGGCAAAAGATTTAGAAGTTACCGCAGCGCTAACCGATAACAGTGTTCCGTTTCAGCCCGAAGGAAACACACAACAAATTCAAGAGTTCGATAAAATTTTTATTCAACTAAAATATTTGAATCATAAAGTTACTGCGGGCGATTTCGATTTGTATCAGCCAAGCAACAGCTACTTTTTACGCTATTCAAAAAAGCCGCAAGGCGGTTGGTATCAGGGCAGTTTTGATTTTAAAGAATGGGGAAGTGTGAAAGCACAAGCAGCAGGCGGCATTATGCGCGGGAAATTTGCAAGAAATACTTTAACGGTGAGCGAAGGAAACCAAGGTCCATACAAGCTTTTAGGTGCTAATGGTGAAACTTATATTGTGATACTCGCCAATAGCGAAGAAGTGTTTATTAATGGACAAAAAATGCAACGCGGTGCCGATAGAGATTATGTGATTGATTACAATACTGCCGAAATTCGTTTCACGCCAAAGCGAATTATTACGCGCGATTTGCGTGTGGTGGTAGAGTTTGAATATACCAACAATAATTATTTGCGCTCTGTTGTTTTTGCCAATGCAGAATGGGAAACAAAATTTGTGAACACGCACATCAATATTTACAGTGAACAAGATAGTAAGTCGCAAACTTTAAGTGGAGATTTAGATGATAAAAAGCGCTCTTATCTTGCTGCAATTGGTGATAGTGTGGAAAGTTTTTTATACCCAACTTTAGATAGTGTTGCGCCAAACGGAAACAGGGTTTTGTATGCACTTAAAGATTCGCTTGGTTACGATTCTGTGTTGGTTTATAGCACTGATGCAGCGGCTCATTATACTGCTACTTTTAGCTTGGTAGGCGATGGAAAAGGAGATTATATTTCAGCTTCAACTACGGCAAACGGAAGAGTGTTTGCATGGGTGAAACCAGATACTGTTTCAGGTATAATTTACAAGCGCGGAAGTTATGTTCCTGCTGTGCTTTTGCCCGCCCCGCAACTTCAGCAAATATTTTCGCTTGGCAACGATTTTAAAATAAGTGATAATCATTTAATCACTACAGAAGCCGCATTGAGTAATAGAGATGTGAACACGCTTTCTACAAAAGATAATAACGATAATATGGGCGCTGCGGCAAAAATAAATTATAGAGGAATAGTGCCAACAAAGCGCGATAGCGCTACAATAAAAGAGCAGTTATTGATAGATGCTTCGTATGAATTTGTGCAAGCAAAATTCAAATATGTAGAGCGATTTAGAGCAATAGAATTTAACCGTGAATGGAATACTACTGCGTATGTGAATCCACGCGATGAACATTATGGCAATTTGTTTTTACAATATCAATTTGCGAAGGCAGGAAACATTAATTATAGATTTAGAAATTATGTTCAGAAAGGAGTTTTTACGGGTTATGAAAATAGCATTGGCGCAATATTACAAGGCAAAGGCTTTTTGTTTACTACGCAAAATTCAATAATGAATAGCAGCGGCTTAGGACAAAAATCTCTATTCGTTAGACCCAAAGCAGATTTGAGTTATGCAATTGCAAAAGCTCGAAACGTAAGGGTTGGCGTGTATTTAGACCATGAAATAAACTCAATTACACACAGCAGCACAAACCATTTAGATGCACATTCTTATGTGTGGCAAAACTATGGTGTGTATTTAAAATCGCCCGATAGTATGCGCAATCAATTTGGAATTGAAGCGCGACTGCGCATGGAGCAGCGCCCTGATTCTAACAAGTTTAATTCGCCATATTTTTATGGACAGTCTGTTTCCACTTTTGGAAAAATAACAACGCTAAAAAATCAATCACTAAACTGGACTGCAACTTATCGTTACGCTTTTAACAGCGATTCCATAAATGCGCAAAACTATAATCAACATTACTATTTAGGACGAATTGATTATACCATTACTACGCTTAAAGGCTTTTTGCGAAGCACTACTTTGTATGAAATTAGCAGCGGACGTGAGCAGAAAGTGCAACTCTCTTATCAGCGTTCGCCTACAAACACAGGCGATTTTGTGTGGAAAGATGCGAATGGTGATGGTATAAAACAGTTAGATGAATTTGTAATTTCTCCTTTTCGTGAAGATTCTTCTTACGTGAAAGTTTTTACAGTTACACCTGAATCTCTTCCCGTAAATGTGGCAGGTTTTACACAAACTTTAAATATAAATCCGGCTTCATTGCTTGGTAAAAACGCATCGCGTGCGGCAAAGTTTTTTGCAAAGTTTTCAATGTTTGCAAGCATAGAAGTGCAGCGCAAAAATTTTGCGCTGAAAGGTTCTGGTGCAGCAAATGTTTTTAATCCTTTTCCGGTTTCATTTAAGAGTCCGCTTTTAGTGAGTATTACACACAATTCCAGAGCTTCAGTTTTTTTTAATCGCTTAGATCCAAAGTATGGCGCTCAGTTCGATTTTAGCTACTTGCAGAACAAAGTATTGCTTACCAATGGTTATGAAGAAAGGTTATCACAAACGCAAAGTGTAACGCTGCGATACAACTTTATTAAGTCGCTTACTCTACAAACAAATTATACGAATGGCACACGAGCCAATAGCAGCGATTTTTATTTTGGGCAGCGATACCATTTTTATTTTAACCAAACAAAAACAGAGTTTTCGTATCAGTACAAAACCGATTTTAGAATTGCGGTAAATTATCTTTTTGCCCGAAAAGTAAATCCAACCGATAGCGTAGGAAAGCAAACGGTAAACATTCATGAGGCGGGATTAAATTCTCGATACAATATTTCTGGGAAGGCTGCTGCTGAAGCGAAGTTTTCTTACTCGTATATTAAATACATGGATAAAGATTATGTGAATCAACAGCTGGAATATGCCATGATGGAAGGCTTACAGAATGGTAATAATTTGGTGTGGAATGCAACGGTTGAATACCGCTTAACACCAGCAGTTTTACTCACTTTTGTTTATGATGGAAGAAAGACAGGAACTTCAAAAGTAGTGCATTCCGGCAGAGCAGAATTGAGGGCTATTTTTTAAGTTAATTGAATTATGTTTTTTGAGCAGTTGAAGCAGATATAAAGTAGTATTTTATTGCAGTAAAGAATCTATTGCACAATCTGGGTTAAAATCAAATTTGGCAGTAAATACTTGACAACTACTAAAAAGTAGTTTACTTTACGCTTCAAATAAAATAAAGTATGAAATTAAAGTCTCTAATACTATCGGCAGTTGTTATGTTTTCTGTTTCAATTTTTGCTCAAGAAGATGCTTCTGCAATGAGTGCAAAATCTGCTACAACAAGAGAGAACAAAATGGACGATGCCGCAAAATTGCTGCAAATGCGCATTACACGTGTGTTGCAGTTAGACGCTGCCACATCAGCCAAATTATATACTCCCGCTTTAGAATTTTTTAAAGAAAGAAGCTCTGCGCCAACACAAGTAGAAAGCGCAATAGCATTGTCTGCTTCGCGCAAATTAAACGATGCTGATTTAGCTCGAATGATTGAGAAAAGAGAAACAGCATTTAAAGAAATATTAGGTGCTGAGCGCTACAATGCTTTACAAAAACATATTGCAGAAGCTAAAGCTAAAGTGATAAGTGGTGAGGCTTTTAGCCAAAATCCTGATGCTATTTTGCTTTTAGATAAATAGTGCTTTGCGCTATTGCTGCTGTTGAATAGTATGTAATTTTAGTATGCTGGCAACAGAAAGCCCATCGCGAATTTTTCCTTGCATAACCATATTTACTAACTCCCGAAATGGGAGTTTTTTTATTTGCAGCACTTCATCTTCTTCGGGCTGTGCGCCAATAAATTTTACACCACGTGCCACATAAGTATAAGAAATTTCATCGGTTACAGAATTAGAAAGTTGCATCTCTAAAATCAACTCAAAATCATTAGAAACCAAACCTGTTTCTTCTAAGAGTTCACGCTTGGCAGTTTCTAATGGCGAAGTTGTTTCGGGGCAACCGCCTTCGGGCACTTCCCATTCGTAGCTGTTTAAAGTGTAGCGATATTGCCCAACAATCCAAGTGTTATTTTCTTCGTCTAAAGGAATAATGGCAACT
Organism: Bacteroidetes bacterium 37-13; assembly: GCA_001897535.1. Classification (GTDB taxonomy): domain Bacteria; phylum Bacteroidota; class Bacteroidia; order Chitinophagales; family LD1; genus UBA7692. The sequence goes on from MKTC01000031.1 coordinate 205,550, forward strand.
GCAATATTTTTGAAATGAACCTTGCCATAAATACCCGGATTGCCTGCTGGGTTCAGCACTTGGTGCTCTTCAACCCTTATCCATTTATTATCGTATTTTGTTTCTTGCGATAAGGTTTTCCAAGGATTTTCGGCTTCATTCTTTTTCATTACACTTCGTGTCTTTTGTTTGTTGTAATATTTTTTACTTCCCATTCCACACGCTTTTCAAATGCAAATTTTCGCTCGCTGCATGGATTTATACTACACAATTTGCACGATACAGAAGTGCAAGGATCCGGGTGAATAAAAACTTCCACACCTTTACCGTATTTAGTATTTAGAAGTTGTTCCACTTCTTTCATTTCACGGTGAACTTTTTCGAGTGTGAAATAGAATGGGAATGTGATATGGCAATCAATATGCAGCTTACTTCCATATTGTATTACACGCAAATTATGAATATCAATCCACTCATTTTTTCTATTTGCTGAAAGGTAACGAACAATTTCTTCCACAAGTTTTATGTCGGCTTCGTCCATAATTCCTGCTAAGGCTTTGCGCACCAATCTGTAACCAATATTGATTATCCAAAAACCCATCAACATTGTTACCACATTATCAATAATATGCCAGCCTGTGAGCCAAATTAAACCTAAGCCTGCAATTACTGCAAACGAAGTGTAGGCATCGCTTTTAATGTGTTCGCCATCGGCAATTAACGGAAGCGATTGATGCTTTTTCCCTGTAGAAATAAGCCACCACGCGGTAGCAAAATTTACTACTCCTGTGAGTGCAGTAAGCACTAAACCAAATTGCAGATGCTCAATTTCATTTTCGTTGATAAATCCAACAGCTGCTTTTCCAATCATTAAAATTCCTGCCAGCGCAATCATACCACCTTCTATGCCAGAAACAATAAATTCTACTTTGCCGTGTCCGTAAGGATGATCATTGTCGCTTGGCTTGGCTGAAAGTATTACTGCGTATAGCGCAAAACCGCCTGCCACCACGTTTATGATTGATTCTAAAGCATCGGTTAATATGGCGTTTGAATGTGTAAAATACCAAGCAACAAACTTTATTATCATCAATAAAATACTAATGATTATTGCTGCGCGCTGTACTTTAACTTCTGCTCTTGTATTCACTTTAGTGGTTCAAATCTAATGGCAATTTTTTATCTATTTTCGGTAGGAAAAATAAAAACTGTGAATAAAGATGTTTTTTCAAAAATCAATCTGTGAATTTCAATTTTAAAAGTACCCAAAAGGCTTTTAATCCGTCAGTCCATTTCATTTTTTTACCTTCTAGAAAACTACGCGGATAGTAGTGCATTGGTAACTCGAGAATTTTTATTCCTTGCTTAGAAACGCGTGCAGTAACCTCTGGGCAAAATTCAAAACGATTGTATTCTAACTTTAAATTTTTAATTATTTCTGTTTTGAAAACCTTATAGCAAGCAGCTTCGTCAGTAATGTTTTGATGGTATAAAAAACTTGCCCACCAAGAAATAAATCTTCCACCTACATCGTAGAGCCATATTCGCTTTTCTTGTGTGTGGTGAATATTTCGAGAGCCATAAACTACTTCTGCTTTGCCATCAATTATGGGTTGAACCAAATGTAAATAGTCCATAGGTTCGGTTTCCAAATCACCATCTTGAATAATCACCAAGTCGCCTTGAGCATATTGCAACCCTGTTTTTATAGCTGCGGCTTTTCCTGTGTTTTCTTTATGATGAAAAATATGAATTTCACTCGATGCAAATTTTGAAATAATTGCCGAAGTATTATCGGTAGAGCCATCATTTACAATAATCAATTCCTTTTCAATAGGCACGTTCAGCACCTTTTGCAGAAGTGTTGCAATTGTTTTTTCTTCATTAAAAACAGGAATAATTACAGATAGTTTCACTTGCACAAACAAAGCGAAAGCAAACGATAAATAAAACTGTTTAAAATTCTTAGTTTTTTGCGATTGTACATTCACAAATTTAGAGTGGAAAATAAGGCTTAGTTCGCTATGGTTTTCAACTAACTTTATGCCAAATTTTAGTTATGAAAAATACGGTTTGGATTACGTTTGTTATGTTGTTTTCTTTGTCTTCTTGTTTGGTTTCTAAAAAGAAATTTGATGAGCAACAGGCATTGGCCGCAAAGCATTTGGCAGAGCGAAATAGCTGTAATGAAGATTTAGAAAAAGCAAAAGCAACTATTGCTTCATTAAGCGACCAAGTGCAAAATTTAGAGGCAGATACTGCAAAACTGCAAGCAGAAATTAGAAGGCTGAAACAACAAAAAAGCGATGCCGAAAAAGTTTACAACGATTTGAAAAAACGCTATGATGATTTGCTTACCAAAGCTACTGATGAAAAAAGTCGCATGAGCGAAGCGTTGAAAGAGAAAGAAAGAGAACTAAATATTCGAGCTAAAGAATTAGACGATTTATCGAAAACAATGACACAAAAGCAGCAACGAATTGATGATTTGGAAAGTTTGATTGCTAAAAAAGATGCAGCAGTAAGTAATTTGAAAAAGAAAATTGCAGATGCGCTCACAGGCTTTAGCAACGATGAACTTACTGTTACGCAGAAAGATGGAAAAGTGTATGTGAGTATGAGCGATAAATTGCTGTTTAAAACAGGAAGCTACACCGTAGATGTGCGCGGAAAACAAGCGCTTACAAAACTTGCTGAAGAACTAAACAAAAATTTAGGAATTGGAATTACTGTTGAGGGACACACAGATAACAAAGCATACAAAAGCCCTGACGGAAACATTAAAAACAACTGGGATTTAAGTGTGATGCGCGCTTCAACTGTGGCGTTTATTTTGGTTTCGGAAGGCAAGGTAGATGCTAAGCGCGTAACTGCTGCCGGTCATGGAGAGTTTTTTCCAATAGAAAGCAACGAAACCGCAGAAGGAAGAAGCAAAAACCGCAGAATAGAAATTGTACTTACACCAGACTTACAAGAAATCTTTAAGATTTTAGACGGAGCTAAGTAGCTCTTTACTATTCTCATTTGCTTTAGAATAGAGCTATCATACACACTTGTTTTTAATACCCAAATAGCACTTTTGCTTATTTCACAAACAAGCAATTTATTCTCTTAGGTAAAATGCTAAAACCTCATTATTATTACGGTCTTAAATTGCAAATTTGTACTGTAAATAAATTATGGGAAAGAAAATATTATTAGAACATATTGGCGTTCCGGGAATTGAAACTTATGAAGTATATCGCAGCAAAGGTGGTTATGTTGGTGTAGAAAAAGCACTAAAAATGGCGCCTTTAGATATTGTGGAAGAGGTGAAAAAATCAGGCCTTCGCGGTAGAGGAGGAGCGGGTTTCCCAACGGGATTAAAGTGGAGTTTTTTAGATAAAAAAAGTGGTCGTCCAAGCCATTTGGTTTGCAATGCCGATGAATCGGAGCCCGGCACTTTTAAAGACCGATATTTGATGGAAAAAATCCCTCACTTGCTTATTGAGGGAATGATTATTTCAAGTTTTGCATTAGAAGCACATCTTTCTTATATATACATTCGGGGTGAATACATGTGGATTTTCCGCATTTTAGAAAAAGCGATAAAAGAAGCATATGCCAACGGTTGGCTTGGTAAAAATATTAAGGGAACGGGCTATGATTTAGAGCTTCATGTTACGTGCGGAGCGGGAGCTTATATTTGTGGCGAAGAAACTGCATTGCTTGAATCATTAGAAGGCAAAAGAGGCAATCCGCGCATTAAGCCGCCATTCCCTGCCGTTGTGGGTTTATACAGAAATCCAACAGTGGTAAACAATGTAGAAAGTATTGCCACCGTGCCTTGGATTATCAATAATACAGGTGATGAATATGCAAAAATCGGTAATGGGAAATCTACTGGCACAAAACTTATTTCAGCTTCGGGCAACATTAAAAATCCGGGTGTTTATGAAATTGAATTAGGCTTGCCGGTTGAAGAATTTGTTTTTAGTGATGAATGGTTAGGTGGAATGCAAACCGAACGCCCGATGAAAGCTTGTGTGCCTGGCGGAAGTTCAGTGCCAATTTTGCCTCCGGAATTATTATTGAAAACAGCAGCCGGAGAGCAACGTTTAATGACTTACGAAAGCATGAGCGATGGCGGTTTTGCAACCGGTTCTATGATTGGTTCAGGTGGTTTTATTGTGTATGACGATCGCGCTTGTATAGTGCGCAATACTTGGAATTTTTCGCGCTTTTACCGCCACGAAAGTTGCGGACAATGTTCGCCATGCCGCGAAGGAACACATTGGTTAGATAAAGTAACTTGGCGTATAGAACACGGCTACGGCACAGAAGAAGATATTGATTTACTTTGGGATATTCAACGAGGAATTGAAGGAAATACCATTTGCCCACTTGGCGATGCAGCTGCATGGCCTGTGGCTGCGGCAATTCGCCATTTCCGCCACGAGTTTGAGTATCATATCCGCTTCCCTGAAAAAGTGAAAGACCGCAAACACTTTGAGTACGAGCCTTGGGAAAAAGTGAAGCATTTATTAGCAGGACATGCAGCAGAAGCAGCTATGTAAAAAAGTAATTTTAAAGCACTGAAACGCTCACTCAAAAAGTGGGCGTTTTCTTTTTTGTATTCGTTTCAATAATTTGTGAATAGGTTATTTTCAAACACTTAAATTTGTTGGAATAAAATTTAATTCTAAATATTTTAAATATGTATAACCAACCCATGTTGCGCGAAGATGCGCTTAAAGGAAAAACTATAATTGTAACCGGAGGCGGCACAGGCTTAGGAAAATCTATGAGCCGCTATTTTTCGCAGTTGGGCGCAAATGTTGTTATCACCAGCCGCAGGTTAGAAGTTTTAGAAGCCACAGCAAAAGAATTAGAACAGGAAACGGGAGGGAAGGTGCTTCCGGTTGCTTGCGATGTGCGCGATTATGAGCAAGTGGAAGCTATGATTGCCAAAGCCACAGAAACATTTGGAGAAGTGCATGTTTTGGTAAATGATGCGGCAGGGAATTTTATTTCTCCTACAGAAAGGCTTAGTGTAAATGCTTTTAAATCAGTGATAGGAATTGTACTCGAAGGAAGCATCAATTGCACTTTAGCATTAGGAAAACAATGGATAAAAAATAAGCAAACCAACCGAACCGTATTAAATATTGTAACCACGTATGCTTGGACAGGCAGCGGCTATGTAGTGCCTTCGGCTTGCGCCAAAGCAGGTGTGCTGGCAATGACACGTTCTTTGGCTGTAGAATGGGCAAAATATGGCATTAGAATGAATGCTATTGCCCCCGGACCATTTCCCACAAAAGGTGCTTGGGATAGATTAGTGCCGGAGCCTTATCGCGATAAATTTGATTTGAAAAAACAAGTGCCGCTTCGTAGAGTAGGCGAACATCAAGAGTTAGCAAATTTAGCTGCGTATTTAGTATCTGATTTTTCAGCGTATGTAAATGGAGAAGTAGTAACCATTGATGGCGGTGAATGGCTACAAGGTGCAGGAGAATTTAATTTGTTTGATGATGTAAGTGGCGAGCAGTGGGATATGATTGAACAACTTACGCGCAAGGCTAAAAGTTAGTTATTGCTCTATTTTCTCAATTCTTTTTTGAAGTGAAATTCCTTCATTGGTGTAATTGAAAACTATTACTTTAGCAGAGCGGTGTTTTGCTAATTTCTCTTCTAATACTTTAGTGTTGGGAGCCCATTCCATATTGCGTTGTGCATACCAAATTTCTTGTGGTTCCGGTTCTTTCCCTAAAACAAAAATAACCTCATCGGCTTTTGCATTTTGTGCTATAAATTTTCCTGCTTCCATTGCTGCCGCATAAGAATAACCAAACACAGAAGTTTTTCCAGGTCTGTTGATGAAATAAAATTGTGCCACACATGCAAGTAGAAATACAAATATAATTCGGTTAAGTTGAGCGATATTGTAAACGCCAGATTTTTTTAGCTTGTCGTATAAAATTCCTAATAAAACACTAAAGAAAAGTGAAGCATACAGAACTGTAAAATCGTGTACACTATAATTTAAAAGAGTAAGGTGTAAAAGCAAAATCGGCAATACAGATAACCAAATAAAGCGGTAGCCGTTTTCACTAAACATTATTTTTAGTTTTGTTTTAGTAAAAGCAATCCAAACAAAACCAAGCAGTAAAATATATACTGCTAAATAATTTACAACGTAATTTACCAATACAGTTTTTACAAGTAAAAGATACGAAAACAAGAATGAAAATAAGCCATGTGAAGTATCGCTTAAGCTGCCGCGCACCAAAATTCGCGCAAGCATTTCGGAGAAGTACGACTCTGCTCCGTTTATTTGTGAGTATTGATAGGTAATGGTGCGAAGTGCAAACAAGGTAATAATTACGGTAGTGGCTATTAGCACTCTAAAGCCCTTTATTTTACTTACATGCAGCAAGCTATACACAAATACGCCAAAGGCAAAAAACACACCAAGCCAACTGGTGTAAATCATTAAAAACAGTATGAGCGAGAAAAAGAAAATGTATTTAAATGTGTAAAATTTTTGGCGAATAATCATCTTTAGCGCTATGTAAACACCAATAACAAAAAGTGTGTGAACTGCCATGTCGCTCATATACACATTGCCTTGAAACCAAAGTGTAGGCGGCAGAAAAAGATAAATTGTGAATGCAATAACAGATGCTAAATGCGGATAACTTCTGGCTCGGTTAAAGCTGAGTAAACACACGATAAAGTAAACAAATAACCCACTTAAAAAGTGCAAGCCAATATTGAATAGCTGTAATGGTAATACATCGGGTTTTATATGTAAAAATTCAAATAGAAAGAATGGAAAATAATATGCAAATGGCGGGTGCGAAACATAATAATAGTTGCCTTCTGCATCTATCATTTTACCTGAAGTGTTTGCTTTGTTGTTAATGAACTTATCGGTGGGTTTAGCAAAGTTCATGGCAGGATTAAACCCGAATTTTTCGATGCCGCTATCGCTCCAAATTTTAATTATTCTAAGCGATACCGCAGTACGAAATTCGTGATGCTTAGAAAGTGGCCTGTTTAATAGTGGCAATTGAACAAGCACACTAATTGCAAAAATAGCTAAGAGTAAAGGAAATGTTCGTGTAGCAAAAATCATGCGCTGCAAAGTAGCAAAGAAAAAACTTTCAAACGATAGTTTTCAATTAAACGTGCAGTGGCAGTTATACAAAGAGCTATTGTAATTGGAAAGGCACACTGTAATAAATAGCAAAATAGTGTGTAACAGAGCCTCCCAGCACAAATACATGCCATATTGCATGTTGATAGGTTAAACTGTGCCACACATAAAAAATAATACCGAGCGTGTAGCTTAAACCGCCAATAATTAAAAGCGTAAGAATATCAGACGGAATAACTTTTGCGAGCGGTCCCACAATAAATACAGCAATCCAGCCCATGCCGAGATAAAGTAAAATAGAGAATATCTCATAGCGTCCGGTGAAAAATAGTTTCATTATTACACCGAGTGCGGCAATTATCCAAAGTGCAGTTAAAAATTTTGTAGCGGTAGCATCATCAGCATATTTTTGAAGAATTGGGGTGTAGCTTCCCGCTATCATAAAAAATATACTCACGTGATCCCAAATGCGCAATTTAAATTTAGTACCCGGATTTTGAACAACATGATAAAGTGTGGAAGAAAGATAAATCATCAACATGCCAAAACTAAATACACTCACGCTCCAAACTGTTCCAGTGCTACCTTTCTCTAAAGCAAAACCAATTAAAAATGGAATGGCAATGAGCGAAAAAATAAAGCCCGCACCATGTGTGATGGCATTCGCAACTTCTTCCTTTAAGGTTTGAATTCTATCGTTGGTATTCATTGCACACAATATTTATTTTATACGAAGTTTTAAAATTGATGTTGCTCTTTCATGCATTAATTATCGCAATTGTTTTGGTATTTTTCAAATTCTATATACGATTGCTTTTATGCGGTGGAATTCCCCAGCTGTGCATATCGGCATTGGCAAAATCTAATTTGTATTTTGCCGGTATGTTTCCGTGTAGCATAGAGCCAATTTCTATAGAAGGAAATATTTCTTCATAAGTAAGCATTTCGTTTAGGGAAATACGCCTATAAATATGCGAGCGCGTAATGTTTTTCATTTCGTCTAAACCGGCAGCTCCTAATAGCTCAACAAAACTATTTACAGTAGCTTGTTGGTACTTGGCAAGGCGCACTTTTTTATCTTCAACCACTAAACCAACAGTTAGTTTTGGGTCTTGCGTAGCAATGCCCGTTGGGCAGCGGTTGGTGTTGCAAAGTAAAGCTTGAATACAGCCAATTGCCATCATCATGGCGCGGGCGGAGTTGCACATATCTGCACCTAAAGCGATGGCGCGCGCTATATGAAACCCTGTAGTTATTTTACCCGAAGCTATAATTTTTATATGCTTGCGAATATCTAATCCATTTAAGATGTTATGAACAAAATCTAAGCCGTCAATCATTGGTGCGCCTACATAATTTGAAAATTCTTGAGGTGCCGCACCTGTGCCGCCTTCGCCACCATCAACTGTAATAAAATCGGGATAAATATCCAATTCTATCATTGCCTGGCATATTGATATAAATTCGTTTTTATGGCCAATGCAAAGTTTAAAACCAACTGGTTTGCCTCCCGATAAATCACGAAGCTTTTGAATAAACTGAACCATTTCTAATGGCGTATTAAAAGCAGAATGGAACGGTGGTGAAGCAACTTTTGTATGTGGTTTTATATGTCTAATCTTCGCAATTTCTTCCGTGTTTTTTGAAGCAGGTAAAATACCGCCATGCCCGGGTTTTGCGCCTTGCGAAATTTTCAACTCAATCATTTTTACATTAGGAAGCGTTGCTTTTTCAGCAAATAAATTGGGGCTAAAATTTCCGTGTTCATCGCGGCAACCAAAGTAGCCTGTTCCAATTTGCCATATTAAATCGCCACCGTGTTTTAAATGAAAAGTACTTATGCCACCTTCTCCCGTATTGTGTGCAAAGCCTCCAATTTGTGCTCCTGCATTCATAGCTTCTACGGCATTAGAACTTAGAGAGCCATAGCTCATAGCCGAAATATTTAAAATGCTTGCAGAATAAGGCTGTTTACAATCTTTATTTCCTACTAAAACTCTTGGGTCGTGATCTAATGTATCAAAGGCTTTGGGTGCCATAGAATGGCATATCCATTCATAGCCTTCGGCATAAACATCAAACTGTGTTCCAAATGGAATTGTTTCTAATTCATTTTTTGCACGTTGGTAAATGGTAGATCTATCTACACGGTGAATGGGTCTTCCATCAATATCCGATTCAATAAAATATTGGTACATTTTAGGGCGCAAATCTTCCAGCACATAGCGCAGCCTTCCTGTGAGTGGATAAATTCTTCTAATAGCATGTTTGGTTTGAAACATGTCTATGTAACCCATTATCGTGAGTATAAAAATGAGTACAAATACTACATACCAGTTGTGGCTTAAATAAATTGAAAGAAGTAATGATATGGCTAATGAAATGGTAGTTACAACTATAAATTGTTTACGCATAAAACAGTTTTTTTAATATACAATTTTTGCGGGCATTAAAGCAATTTTTGGGTGTGTGGCTGTTATTGCCATTTGTAAACAGCAGTTCTTCAACTCAAAAAAATCTTTATTATTTTAATAGCATATTATACTATTTGTATGCTATTAGTTTTGTCCGTAGGCAAATGTAAATATTACTTTTCAATACAGCTACATACTGCTAAGCGATTAACCAACTTTTAATTTTGGGGTAATAGATTTTTAATCTTCTAATTATGCTGAAAGCAATTACTTTAGGCGAATGAAATTTTTTATTGCTACAATCTTTTTAGCCGCATTTTTTACACAAACATTTTCACAACAATATCCTTTCAAAGAAAGTTTTGAAGGTACATTAAATGGGCAGTTACCTGCCGGTTGGGTAGGCGATATTTCAGTTCAAGGTTATCACGGTGTGGGAGATGGCAAAGGCTTGGCGGCATCGCTTAGCAGTACTGATATGATGGATTCTGTAATTACACCTCTTATTGGTCCGGTGAATGGCTCAACTTCTTTACTTTTTTTCTACCGTTGGGTAGCAGAATTTATTTATCCTTCTGATCCTCGAATGCCTAATAGCAAAGACAAATTGGAAATTTTTGCTTCTACTGATAGTACTAATTTTTCACTTGTTTACACTATTGATTCAAGCAATCACCAGCCTTCGTTACTGTTTAAAAAAGTAGAAGTTCCATTAGGAAGTTTTGTGGGCAATAGTGTGTGGCTGAAGTTTAAATGCACTTGGGGTGGAGGCAAGTATTTTCAAGATATTGATTCGGTGAAAGTGCAAACAATGGCAACGGCAATAAATGAAGTTGAAACTGCAGAAAGCAATATTGAATTGTTTCCAAATCCTGCAAGTAAAAATATGGTGGTGAAGTTTAGCAATTGTGCTTCAAAAGATATTTCAGTTTATAGCCTAAGCGGAAAGCAAGTATTGCAGCAAAAACTCTCTTGCGATGAAAGTATTGATGTTTCTACTTTAGAAAACGGAATGTATTTTTTGCAGGTAGAAGGTAATGCTAAGAAGTTTGTAGTGCTGAGGTAAGTAAAAATTCTACCGAATAAAATCTTTTACAGCGCGATAAATAGCAATAATTACAAAAACAAAAGCTCCTGTGGCTTTTCCGTAAGGCGCAATATTCCAGCGTTGCTCTGCAAGATAGCCCAAGCCAACGCCTAAAGCGATGGTAGCTGCCATTTCAAAAGCCATGGTAGAATATTTTAAATAACTGTTGATTGGTTTCTTATCCACGCTCTAAAAGTAGCATAGATTTTTCAGGTATAAAAACCTAAAAATTAGGCATCAACCTTCGCGTACTTGGCATTTGCTTCAATAAACTCTCTGCGCGGTGGTACTTCATCGCCCATGAGCATACTGAAAACACGATCTGCTTCGGCAGCACTTTCAATGGTAACCAATTTAAGTGTGCGTGTTTCAGGGTTCATGGTTGTTTCCCAAAGTTGCTCCGCATTCATTTCTCCCAAACCTTTGTAGCGTTGTGTGTGTACATTATCGCGGTTTCCACCTTTTGCGAGGCGCTCAATAGCTGCTAAGCGTTGAGGTTCTGTCCAGCAATATTCTTGCTCTTTTCCTTTCTTTACTAAATAGAGTGGTGGCATGGCAATGTAAATTCTGCCTTGCTCCACCAAACTTTTCATGTAGCGGAAAAAGAATGTAAGAATAAGTGTAGTAATGTGCGAACCGTCCACATCGGCATCACACATAATAATTACTTTGTGATAGCGGAGTTTTTCGGTGTTCAAGGCTTTACTGTCATCAACAGTACCAATGCGCACACCTAAGGCTGTGAAAATATTGCGAATTTCATCGTTGTCGTAAATTTTATGCTCTAAAGCTTTTTCTACGTTCAATATTTTTCCTTTTAGTGGAAGAATAGCTTGGAAATTTCTGTCGCGACCTTGCTTGGCTGTGCCACCCGCAGAATCTCCTTCCACTAAGTATATTTCGCATGCGGCTGGGTCTTTGCTGCTGCAATCTGCCAATTTACCCGGCAAGCCACCACCGCTTAAGGCGCCTTTTCTTTGCACCATTTCGCGGGCTTTGCGGGCTGCGTGGCGTGCGGTGGCTGCTAAAATTACTTTATCGAAAATAATTTTTGCCAACTTGGGATTTTCTTCCAAAAAGTGCTCTAATACTTCACCAAAAACAGTATCAACAATACCGCTCACTTCGCTGTTGCCTAATTTGGTTTTGGTTTGTCCTTCAAATTGCGGCTCAGGAACTTTTACTGAAATAATAGCCGTTAAACCTTCGCGGAAATCATCTCCGCTCACTTCTATTTTTACTTTTTCAAATAGCTTGTTTTTATCACCATAAGATTTAAAAGTTCTGGTAAGCGCTCTGCGAAATCCTGCTACGTGTTGCCCGCCTTCAATCGTGTTGATGTTGTTCACATAACTGAAAATGTTTTCGCTATATGAAGTATTATATTGCATTGAAACTTCTACTGCAACCATGTCGCGGCTTCCTTCAACATAAATTGGCTCAGGAATAAGCGGCTCGCGTGTGCTGTCTAAAAATTTTACAAACTCAATTAACCCACCTTCGCTATGGAAAAAGTTTGAACGGAAACTGCCGTCATCATTTTTTTCGCGCTCATCGGTAAGTGTAAGTTTTATGCCTTTGTTTAGATATGCCAATTCTCTAATACGCGCTTGCAGCGTATCGTAATTATAAACGGTGGTATTAAAAATTGTGTCATCTGGCTTAAAAGTTACAATCGTTCCTCGGTAGTTTGATGTGCCAACTTCTTTTACATTGTAAAGCGGCTTGCCGATAGAATATTCTTGAATATATTGTTTGCCATCACGGTGAACTTGCACGGTCATGTGTGTAGAAAGTGCGTTCACGCAGCTTACGCCCACACCGTGTAAACCTCCGGAAACTTTATATGAATCTTTGTTGAATTTTCCTCCCGCGTGAAGTACAGTCATTACTACTTCTAGTGCGCTGCGTTTTTCTTTTTCGTGCATACCAATAGGAATACCGCGTCCGTCATCTTTTACGGTAATGGAATTATCTTCATGAATGGTAACAAAAATATTTTGTGCATGGCCCGCAAGTGCTTCATCTATCGAGTTATCTACTACTTCGTAAACCAAGTGGTGTAAACCTTTCACGCCAGTGTCGCCAATATACATGGCAGGGCGTTTGCGCACAGCTTCTAAGCCTTCTAAAACTTCAATACTGTTTGCTGAATATTCTTGCGATTGGTTGGTTGTTCCTGCCGGAGTTTCTAATTCTGTACTCATGTAATTTTTCTATAATAAAACTTGGCGAAAATACGAAAAATATGTGGCTTTTCCCTATGCTTTTTGTTTTCTTAGCGCTTTGTTGAAAAGTTGTGATTAACATAGTAACAGAAATAAAAAAAGCTGCACGGATGAGAGCTTTTGCAAATTATTTAATTAGACTGTTTATCTGGGTTCCCATTTGCCTAATTGCCCAAAGTTCATTAAAGTGAAAAGTAAATGGAGAAGTTGAAAATTGGTGAACAGCGAAGTACTCTTTACAACAATTTTTGGCAAAAAATAAAAATTATTATTAGATATTGATGAAGAATTTTTTATTATCGTGTTCTAAATTTTTAAACGGACAAAATTCAGCTCTTACGAAAGTATGAAACAACTCTTCGCAGCAACAGTGGCATTACTATTATCCAGTGCCGCTTTTTCACAACAACAACAACCTTGGGCAAACAACGGAAAATTAGATGCCTTTGAAGAATTTACCACCAAATATACATTGCCAATGCAATTGCCTGATGGTATTAGGCTTTATACTGACATGTATTTGCCGCGTTTGCGTGACTCTTTGGTGCAGCCGTTTGATGTAGAAACAACAGTTCCATTCTTAGGATTGGTAAAAGCGAAAGGAATGCCAACCTTTATTGAAAAAGGAGAGCAGATAATTTTTTATGATAGCATAAATGGGCAGCCGAATCCAAACCCATATCAACTACCAACAATTTTTACCAGAACACCTTATGATAAAGGTGAACCGGAAAAAACTGATGAAGTAGGCGCTATTCTTGCAATTTTAGGATACAACTATTGCTTACAAGATATGCGCGGTCGCTACCAAAGCGAAGGTGTTTATTTTCCAATGTATTCTGATAGCTGGAATAAAAATGCTTATCACCCAAATTGGGCACACGTTTTAGATTATACTCCTTTAACCGACCCAAAAAACAGTAATAAGCACGAAGATGGTTATGAGAGTATAAAAATTATAGCCAAAATGGATTCTGCGTACTTTGCCGACTTGGGTTTCCCTGAATTAGCAAAGCAACTATATGATGGTTATCCACACACCAACACAAAAGTAAACAACGGAAGTATTGGTATGTTTGGAGCTTCGGCTTTAGGTAACACACAATTGCAATTGGCACTTGCGCATAGAATTACAGACTCTATTCCCGAATTAAAATGTTTAATGCCAATAGTTGCTACTACAGAACACTATGTTTCTACAGGTTACAACAATGGTGTTTTTAGAGATAGAATTGTTACAGGTTGGTTGAAAGGTCAAATATTTACAGGAACTGATGATGATGCTATTCCTACAGATTTAGACCGCCAAAACAATATTCACTCATCAGTAGATTACGATTTGCCTAAGCAATTTGAAATTAACGGAGTAGTGCGTCAATACAATCAAAATAAATTTGATGCTGCTACTTTGTGTATTGACCACTTTGCGGCTAAACGTTACCAGAAATATCCAACCAACGATTTAGATTTTGCAGGTTTTTACCCTGCAAGCGTTGGTAGAGGAGATATGGATGCAAGCGCTGCTCCGGTTGATGAGTTTGGTGAATCGGTTCAAAAACTTGGAAATGGTGTGGAAATACCTCGACCGGGACTTACGCATAGCAGATATAGCAACTTGCGTACTGCAGTTTTACACATTACAGGTTGGTGGGATATTTTTACTGAAGGACAAATAAACACAAGAAATTATGCTGCTAAAGCTTTAAAAGAAGCAGGATTAGAGGACTTGAGAAAAATGCAGAAAATAATTATCGGACCATGGGCGCACCAAACTGTAGCCAGTCGCTCTTCGGGCGATAGAAGAATTGATCCTGTTACAGGAAGAGATTCGCGCTATCCGATGAACGTAACTGACATTACTAAATTTGATTTGGCAGATGTTAGCTTAACTGAAGTTCCAATAGATCAAATTGTTCAATCTGATATTATTACATGGTTTAGATACAACCTAAACTATAATGGAAACGATACTTTGGGAGAACCTAAATTTATTATTAGAGCAGGAAAACGTTGGCAGAAATTAGATTCACTTTATATCTTTGGCAAATGGGATACTATTCGCGAAGTGAGAATTCCTGCAAACGATGTGGTTATTCCTTTCCAAACCATGCTTAACTTCTTAGCAGGTAGCGATAGTTTGAGCAATGTACAAGTTCAAGTTAAAACAGAGCAAGGAGTTTTTAACTTACCAATACCTTCAATTAAACCATCTGGCGCAACTTTGCCGGCATTAGCTAATAATAAAGTGCAAAAGATTCCAAAAGTAAATTTCTTAGATAGCATTCCTGCATTTAGGCTTTATATTCCGGGGCCGGATTATGCTGCCGATGTAGAAAAAGGAATAAACAATAATGATGTAGGAAACTATTGGGTTGGTTTAGATGAGTTTCCTCCAACCACAGGTGTAGAATGGAAGAAAATGTACTTACACCAAAATGGCGCTTTCGATAATGTAGCTCCAACTACAAACGAAGGGTTTAGAACTTATGTACACGATCCGGACGATCCTATTTTAACTTGCGGTGGAAATAATATGATTGTGCGTTCACCTGACGGCACAAGAACATCTCAAAGCCAAATGGATGCTGCTTCTCCTGAAAATGCAGCATATACTATGAATCGTGAAGGTGTAATTTCTTTTGCAACAGAAGCTCTTACCGACTCCTTTTCAATTTTAGGATTTCCTGTTTGTACACTTTATGCAAAAACAAACCCGGGAGGTGTTTTAGATGGGCCAACAGATACCGATTGGTTTGTTCGTTTGTTTGATGAATATCCTGATGGCAGAGTAATGTTTGTACAAGAAGGTTGTGTGAATGCTCGTGCGAGAGATTGGGCGCGTTCATTAGTTGATTCTATGACTGTAAATCCTGCTGAACCTTCTTACTATAATGGAATTGAAGATCCGGGCGATAGATATATTCCTTATACAAACATCAATATTGGTGAAGTGTATGAATATGTATTTAAGTTTCAACCAATAGGATATTCATTTGGTCGTGGACATAAATTGAGAGTACTAATTAGTAGTTCTAATTATACACGCTATCAAGTAAATCCAAATCTACCTTTAGAAGAAGGAGATTTTTTCCGTAGAAAACCAGGCGATGGATTAACTTACCGTTTTGAAGGTGTAGATATGCCTGCAAGGGTTGCCGTTCAACGTATTGCTTTTTCTCCGGAAAATGCTTCAAGCATTGTTTTTCCGGTTTGGAATCCTAAAAACTATGTTGGAGTTGAAGAGGTTGCAAATAAAATTTCACCTTTCGATGTGAAATTATTTCCTAATCCTGCATCGGACTTTGTGCAGTTATTTGTAAATAAATTTGGCTCATACCAAGTGCAAATTACCGATGTTTCCGGAAGAACAATTTCAACAAATGAGTTTAATGATAATACCATTGTAGAATTAAGTAACTATTCTTCAGGAATTTATTTTGCTAAAATTTCTGATGCAAAAAATCCTGCTAATTCAGTAGTGAAGAAGTTTACTGTTAGATAATTTCTAGTTTTAAAATAATATTCTAAAAGCTACCGCTTCAAAACGGTAGCTTTTTTTATTTTTTTTGAATAGTACTTTAGCTTATTAGGCTAAGTTTGTAAGCAAACAAAAATTATCCATGAAACAGTTTTTTATCTTATTCTTTTTATTTGGAGCAATAGCTACAGGTATTTATTCTTGCAACAAAAAAAGCTGCGATAAAGTTTTCTGTGGAAGCAACCGCCAATGTTTTGAAGGCGAATGTTATTGTGCAGATGGCTTAGAAGGCGACAGTTGTAACCAATACGCCAACAAAAAATATGCGCGCGACTATATAGTTTACGAAACCCAATGCCAAGGTGGGCAAGGCTATCCGGGCGGTTCGCCATACCAAACTCATATTGATTCTTTTCCAAATTACAGATACCGTTTAAGACTTTCTAATTTTCTAAATATGGGCATTGAAGTTACGGCTTATATTAGAACAGACAAAGCTAACCGAGGCAATTCAATAGAAATTCCACAACAAAATTTAGGAGGTATTCAGGTGTATGGAGTTGGAACTTATAGCCCGATGGATAGAAGAATTACCATGAATATTGAATATAGCGTTGGTAGTGTTGGCTATGCATGTACCCATGTTTTTTATCCACAATAAATTTTGATACAATGAAATACGAGAGCCGAAACCCGGCAACAAGTGAACTCATTCAATCATTTTATTTTGATAATTTCCCTGATGTTTCTATTTCTAAAAACGCATTTAGAAATTGGAAAAAGTTAAGTGTTGAAGAGAGAAATAACAGTTTGCAAAAAGTAGCTAAACTAATAGCAGAAAGGAAAAGGGAATTAGCAGCACTTATTACTTTAGAAATGGGCAAGCCGCTTAGCGAAGCTGAACATGAGGTTGAAAAAACACTCACGCTATTTGATTTTTACAGCAAAAATGCCGAGCAATTTTTGAGTCCACAATATGTGGAAACAAGCGCTACAAAAAGTTATTTAGCTTACGAACCTTTAGGTATAATTTTTAGCATCATGCCTTGGAATTTTCCGCTTTGGCAAGCGCTGCGTTTTGCTGTTCCGGCTTTGTATGCAGGCAATGTAGCAATTTTAAAACATGCGCCATCTGTGCCGCAATGTGCTAAAGCAATAGAGCAATTGTTTCATGATGCAGGTTTAGAAAATGGTGTTTTTAAAAACTATTTTTTAACCAACGAAGATGCCGCTAAGTTGATGGAAAATGCTGCCATAGCAGGAGTGAGTTTTACAGGAAGCGATGCCACTGGAAGTATAATTGCTTCGCAAGCAGGAAAAAGTATTAAAAAAGTAGTGATGGAATTGGGCGGAAACGATCCATTTATTGTGTTGAAAGATGCTGATTTGGAAAGTGCAGTAAATGGTGCTATAAAGTCGCGCAGCATTAACGCAGGACAGGCTTGTAATGGCGCTAAACGCTTTATTGTGGCAAAAGAAATTTCGGAAGAGTTTACACAAAAGCTAATTAATAAGGTAAACCAATTAAAAGTTGGAAATCCATTAGAAAACTCAACCCAAATTGGACCTTTAGCGCGTAAAGATTTACAACAAAAAGTATTAAAGCAAATAAAAACAAGCGTTGAACAAGGCGCTGTTGCACATGTTTCGCCACAGCAAATTCCGGAAATTGGAAATTATGTTTCGCCAACTGTGCTCACAAATGTGCAGCCAGGTGTTTTAGCATTTGAAGAAGAAGTATTTGGTCCTGTGTTTTCGATTGTTGAAGCAAACGATGAACAAGATGCAATTAACTTGGCAAACAATTCAAAATATGGATTGAGCGCTTCTATTTGGTCTACCAATGTGGAACATGTAAGCACTTTAATTTCAGAAATTGAAGCAGGAAATGTTTTTGTGAATGAAGTAGTAAGAAGCAATGCTCACTTACCTTTTGGCGGAGTGAAACACAGCGGTTTCGGTCGCGAAATGGGCGAGGCGGGATTGAAAGAGTTTGTGAATATTAAAACGGTGTTCATAAAATAAAGTTCTATCGTTTATTCCCCTTTTAAATTTGTGTTGTGAATACATTAGACATTCAAAATCCAGAACAACTATTTCAATCACAAAAAGTTTTTGGCAGCATTGCATTAGACAATACTTTTCAAACGAAAGTACGCGTGTTGGTATTGCATGAAACCGCAACTGATTTATCTGAAGAAGATAGAGGTTTGGCAGAGAAAATTTTAGGTGCTGCAAAAGTTTCTACTCAAGAGTTTTTAATACTAAATGTGTTTCAGGAATCACTTTCCGTTCACCAAGCCATACAATTGTATCAACCGGAAGTTATATTGGTTTTTAGTGAATCTAAATACACTTTAGGTAAAAATATGAGCCTGCCTTTGTTTGAAATCTTAGAAATTGGAGGAGCAAAAATTTTAAGAAGTGTTCCACTTTCAGTTCTGCCGGCACATAAAAACGAACGTGAAGTTTTGTGGAAGAGATTGCAAACCTTGTTCAATCTTAAATAATTTATGCGCAAACTTAGCAACGATGAATTGGGTAGGGTAGAAGTGAGTGAATTTTCTACTGTGAAGAAAATGCCTGTGGTGGTAGTTTTAGATAATGTTCGCAGCCATTTGAATGTAGGAAGCGTGTTTAGAAGTTGTGATGCTTTTCCTGTAGAAGCGCTTTATTTATGCGGTATTACAGGCGTTCCGCCTCATCGAGATATACAAAAAACTGCTTTAGGAGCTACCGAAACTGTGCAGTGGGAATATTTTGAAAATGCAGAAACTGCTATTGAAAAACTAAAAGCAAACGGATATAAAATTTTATCGGTAGAGCAAGCTGAAGGTAGCACTGCCCTTCAATCGCTTGCCGATTTAATGAAACAACCTATTGCATTTGTTTTTGGAAATGAGGTAGATGGTGTGCAACAAAATATAGTTTCTAAGAGTGATTACTGCATTGAAATTCCACAGTTTGGTAGCAAACATTCTTTAAATATTTCAGTGAGTGCGGGTGTGGTGCTTTGGGAAGCTGCAAGAAATTTTTATATTTAGAAGTATATGTTAAAGCAGCCTTTTTCAGATATTAAAAATATTGTTTTCGATATAGGAAACGTGTTGGTGGATATTGATTTTAAAGCAGTAGCAGATGCGTTTAAAAAGATTGCAATTGCTGATTTTTCTTCAATAGTTTCTTACAATAGGCAAGAAAGTTTTTTCGATTTGTTTGAGAAAGGAAAAATATCGGCAAAAGAATTTAGAAATACTTTGCGCCAGTTCTTAAAGCCAAACATTTCAGATGAGGAAATTGATGCTGCATGGAACAGTATTTTAATTTCATACCCACCAAAAAAATTTGAATTGCTACAAGAGCTAAAATTACATTATAGAGTTTTGGCACTAAGCAATACAAATGAAATTCACGTTGCGGCATTAAACAAAGCGGCAAAGGAAAAATTAGGGAAAGAAAAATTTGCAGACTTCTTTCATCACGCATATTATTCAAACGAAACAGGTTTTAGAAAACCGGAATTGGAAATTTACGAACTAATGCTACAACAGCAATTTCTAAACCCACACGAAACACTGTTTATTGATGATAAAGAAGAGAATATTGAAGCGGCAAAAGCCTTGCATATTCAAGTTTTTCACTTAACCGATAGAGATAAACTTTGTGAATTGTTTTATCTATAATTTAGTTGGCATATAGTCTTTTTGATAGTATTTAGCCCAACCGTTGTTAATGGAGAATGTAAGTTGTTTTCCGATTATTTTTTCTAACCAAAGTGGAACAAAGAAATTTCTATTTGGTCCAAAATAATTGTAGTAGTGATGGTCGTTCATGGAGTTGGTATCAAAGGCATGTCGCGCTGCAAAATTTCCACAAAAAGTAGCCCAAGGCAAACCCACGCACCCCAATACAAAGTGCAACCAAGGTGAATCCGGGTCTTTAATTATTGATTGCAGTAAATCTCTTGTGCAATCAATTCTACCGGGCCAAAATTGAACAAAGTGTAAATCTTTTAGCTGCGGAAATTTCTCCTTAAAATCTTTAATTACCATATCAATAATTATAGCAGAGTTCACATCTTTTTTTGAAAAAGTGGTAAGCATACTTCCTCCTCCAAGCAGTAATCTATTATCGCCCGTGAGCCGGAAATAACTATAAACCAAAGTAGAATCCCAGCATTGAAATCTTTCATCAGGAAAAATAGAATTTACCATTTCTTCATTTAGTGGCTCGCTAATAGAAAGAAATGTTTGTGTATGGTAAATCAATTCTGAATAATCACTAAGCTGCGGGCTTATTTTATCTGCACAAAAATAATTTGGTCGGCAGTTACAGAGCCTAAATGTGTAGTTGCGCAATGATCTTTTACTGATAACACTTCGGTAGCTTCATAAATTTCAATACCGTTTTCGAGCAGTACTTTTTTCATTCCCTGGCAATAGCGCAAAGCGTCAATTCCATAGGTTTCTTTATAGCGCACAGCGCCTGAATAAGCTTGTGAGCCAATTATAGATTGAAGTGATTTAGTGTCGTAAAGTGTTTGCTCAAATTCAAGTAGTTTTCTTGCATTCATTTCTTCTTCAATTGCCTGCCAGCCATCTTTTCCAATGCCTAAAAGTAAACTGTCTTGAATTTGAAAATCGCAACTGATTTTATGTTCGGCAACTGCTTATTTCATTATATCAATTCCTTTTACAGGCACACTCCAAATATCTTTTGCGCCTTTTGTTCCAAGTCTTCGTATCAGTTGCGAAAGTTCTAATTCGCTATCCGGTGTAAGGAAGCCGGCACTTTTACCGGAAGAACTTCCACCGAAAATATTTTTTTCTACTACCGTTACTTTCAATCCTTTTCCAATAAAGTAATAGGCTGCTGATATACCGGCTGCTCCTGCGCCAACTATTAAAATATCAGTTTTTATTGTTTTGTGAGCGGTGGACAAATTGGTGTATTGATGCCAAGTAAAGTTGTGAACCAGCAGTTTTGTAAAATCATGTTAGGTGTTTTTAGTTATTGAATTTTATGCAAGTGAATTTTAATAGTTGGAAATGAGATTAAGTTTCAACCTGCCTTTCAAACTTAACCTACGTAAAAATTTTGCACAAGAAAATATACTATAATGTAATATAAATTATTGGAATTTAACGTTGCATTGCCATTGATTTTGCCTGCTAAAAAGTAAACATTGCTTGGTATTTAAACAAGGTGCTTATCTTTGCCATTCAATGATAAAAATCGGGAACTTCACTTTGCCGGAAAAACCGCTGTTGCTTGCACCAATGGAAGATGTAAGCGATCCGCCTTTTCGCCATTTGTGTAAAAAACATGGAGCGGATATGCTATACACTGAATTTATTTCGGCTGATGGCTTGGTACGCGATGCAGAAAAGAGCTTAAAAAAGCTGGATATTTTTGAAGATGAACGCCCGGTTGGAATTCAAATTTTTGGCGGTGAAGAAGATGCAATGGCACGCAGTGCCGAAATTGTGGAGCGTGCAAACCCTGAAGTTTTAGACATAAATTACGGCTGTCCGGTTAAGAATGTTGTTTGTAAAAATGCAGGCTCCGGAATTTTACGCGATATTGATAAAATGGTGAAACTCACTGAATTGATTGTGAAATCTACTTCGCTTCCTGTAACGGTAAAAACGCGCTTAGGCTGGAACGAAAGCTCTATTCGCATTGTGGAAGTGGCTGAAAGATTACAAGATGTCGGCATAAAAGCGCTTTCGCTGCATTGCAGAACACGCCACCAAATGTACACCGGCAGAGCCGATTGGACATGGATAAGCAAGGTGAAAGAAAATCCGCGTATTACAATTCCAATTTTTGGAAATGGCGATGTGGACACACCGGAGAGAGCTAAAGAAATGCTGGATAAATATGGCGCTGATGGTGTGATGATTGGTAGAGCTTCTATCGGTTATCCTTGGATTTTTAGAGAAATAAAACACTATTTTAATACCGGAAAAAAATTAGCTCCGCCAACTTTAAACGAACGTTTGGAAGCTGCGCACACACATTTGCATCGCTCCATACAGTGGAAAGGAGAGAAGTTAGGTGTTTTAGAAATGCGCAGGCACTACGGACATTATTTTAGAGGTTTTGAAAATGTAAAAACTTTTAGAAGCCGCTTGGTTACTGCAAGTTCTTCGAGCGAAATTGAAACTATTTTAGAAGAACTAAAGCATTACTACACTCAAAATCCTGAGTTGATGAAACTTTCAATGCCTTCAAAAAATATTGAATACACCGGAATAGACTAAAATTTGAAGTGTGAACCCAAAGCTGTTTTCATTACTAAATATTGAGTTGATAAAAGAACTGCGCAACAAATACATTTTGGCAGGTTTGTTGGTGTATGAACTTTCGTGTGTTCTGTTGGTGAAGTTTTTAGTTCAGTATGCCGAAGTTTCTAAGAACGAAGAAACTACTTTGTTGGCACTGTTTTGGCTCACCATTTTGTTTAGCATTGTAAACTCTGTTGTAAGTTCATTTCAAAAAGAACCTGAAGGCAGAATGTTTTATTACCGCTGGGCAGTGTCGCCTGAAATGTTTATTGTTTCAAAACTTATTTTCAATTTTATTTTTGCGGTGTTGCTTGCGCTTATCGGGTTTGTAACTTTCTATACCATGGTTGGTTTTGAAATGCAAAATATGCCGCTGTTTTTAGCAACAGTAATTTTAAGTTGTGGTGGATACACTATAATTTTTACAACTGTAGGCGCAGTGGCAATGGGAACTCGCAATGCAGCCACGCTTACTGCTATTCTTGGTTTACCTTTAATAATTCCTATTTTGGCATTTATTGCGAAACTCTCGATGGCAAGTTTGGAACCTGCAATATCAGATATTGCGATTAAAAATCTTTTGTTATTATTTGTTTTAGATTGCTTAATTGGGGCTTTTACTTACGTACTGTTCCCATATATTTGGCGCGATTGAAATTGTTATGCTGAACTTCTTAAAAAAAATGTGGTGGAAATGGCTTTGCGCAGCATTGCTCGTTTATATTTTACTCGCAGGAATGTTGATTCCAATGGGTTCTGGTATTTCTTCCGTTCAGCCTTATGTGTTTAAAGCCGACACGGTTTTTACCTTTTCGGTGAAAGGAGTAAACACTAATTTTTCTGCACAAAGCAATACACAAGTTTGGTTTAAGGCAGAGCAAAAATATTTCTGTGCTTCTAAAATTGAAGTGGTTGATGCAGAGCATTTGAACGTTCAATTTGGAATAAGCAAAGCATTGAGCGAGCCGCTAAAAGATAATAACTACGATATAATTGTAAACAACGATAAAGATGGCACTATTGCTTTGCGCGAAGGTGTTACACTTTTGCCTGGTAGTGTTGCTGTGGTAGATTCAACTTTGCCAACTACAAATAGCTGCGTGGTGGAAGTTGATAATAATAAATCAGCAGCCTTTGCATTTCCGTTTCGCGAAATTTTGTACGAGAGTATTCGCAACACTTTTTACCATGTTCCGATGTGGTTCACCATGTTGTTTTTGATTTTGCTTTCTACTTATTTTAGTGTGCGATATTTGCAAACGAATAATCTACAAAACGATTTATTGGCTGCGGCATTTGGCAGTGTAGCATTGGTATTTGGCATTTTAGGAATTGTAACCGGAATGATTTGGGCAACTTACACTTGGGGCGAGCCTTGGCCAAACGACCCAAAGCTGAATGGCGCTGCAATCGGCATTATGATTTACTTGGCATATATTATTTTGCGTGGCTCTGTTGATGATGAAATTAAGCGCGCACGAATTGCTTCGGTGTACAGTATTTTTGCTGCGGTAATTTTTATTCTCTTCATTTTTGTGGTGCCGCGTCTGCCGGGTACCGATTCATTACATCCCGGAAATGGAGGAAACCCTGCATTCAGCAAATATGATTTGGATAGCCATTTACGCATGGTTTTTTATCCTGCTGTAATTGCTTGGATTCTACTGGGTCTTTGGGTTTCTGGTATTTTGGTGAGAATAAATTTATTAAAGGAAAAGCATAAAAAATAGTAGTGAAAAACTATAAAGCATTAGAGAGAAATAATGTTTTGCAGTTTTTAAGTAATCGTTATTTATAGAAAAACAAAAACCGATAGAAATGAAAAGTATAATCTCAGTTATTGCTTTTTTAGTTGCTTTTAGCACTGTTTTCGCGCAAGGAAATGAAACAGAATTTATGCGCAGCAATCAAAAAATATACGTGGTAGTTGCCGTATTGTTTGTAATTCTTTTAGGCTTAATTGGATACTTGTTTAGTCTTGAAAAACGACTAAAAAAGTTAGAAAAATAGAAGCTGTTTTTAAAGTGCTTTAAACGATTCTAACATGCCGTTTAAATCGTCTTTGTAGCGCAGTTTTCTTTCTTCGCCTCTGGTCCACACGCATACTTGGTAGTTGTAACCTTTCCTTCCTTCTAAAGAATAATGCGAATAGAATATTTTCTCTTTGCCCATGTTTCCCATCACTTCGGAGTGAACGCCTTGCAAGCCGCCCAACTCGGCTGCTGAAGAATCGGCAACTTGTGCTTTTTGCATTACGTTTTTTAATACAGAAATATTTCTTGCAGCATATTCTGCAAATGGCGGAAGCGTATCTTGTTTGTCTTTAATCACCACAAAATATACACTGCGAAAGCGATTGGAATATTGCAGCGGTGCGCCAGGCAATAATTCATCAGTTTTATTCATCCACGATGGCACAGCAGCAGAAAATTCATTGTTTACGCTAACGGTTGTCCACTGTTTTGAATAATGGCATGCACTTAAAAAAAGTGTAAAGAATATAATTGAGAATGTGGTATGTTTCATGATAATTCTGTGCAATAGTATTTCAACTTATTTAAAATAGAAGCCTTTGTTTAGTGAATAAATGTTGTGCAGAAGATTTTGGAGAAAATTCTAAAGCAGATTGTGCGCTTTTGCAAAGCGTTCTGCTTTCGCCAAGTCATCAGGTGTGTCAATAGAAATGGTTTCGTTTTGTGTAATTGCTACCTTAATTTTGTGGCCATTTTGCAGCCAACGCAGTTGCTCTAAGCTTTCAATTTCTTCTAAGTTGGTAGTGGGTAATTTTACTAATTCTAAAATTGTTTCCTTTTTAAATCCATATAAACCAATGTGCTTGTAAAATCCGAAATTATCTTCGCTTTGATGAAAAGGAATGGCACTTCGGCTAAAGTACAATGCTTCGTTTTTAAGGTTTAAAACCACTTTTACAATACTTGGAGTTTCAAATAAACTTTCATCATCTAAAAATTTTGCAAGCGTTACAATTTGAGTGGAAGGTTCAGTTAAAGTAGCAAGCAATAAATTAATTTGTTCAGGCTCAATAAACGGTTCATCTCCTTGAATATTTACAATGTAATCTGCCGAAATATTTTGCGCAATTTCTGCAATGCGCTCTGTGCCATTTTTATGTTTGGGTGAAGTGAGCATTGCTTTTCCGCCAAAGTTTAGAACTGTATTTAAAATACGCTCATCATCAGTGGCAACGATTACTTCACTCAAGTTGCTTTTTAAGCATTGTTCGTATACTCTTTGTATCATCGGTTTGCCTGCAATGAGTGCCAAAGGCTTGCCAGGTAAGCGTGATGAACTAAAGCGAGAAGGAATAATGCCGACAGTTTTCAAGTGCGCTAATTTCTATTAAATAAAATTGAATAAGTATTTTTGGCTAAAAGCTACTCCCCAAATTCCATTAAAACCATTCCTTTTTCTACTGCTTCTTTTGGGCTAACTTTAATTTTCTTCACAGTAACATCAGCAGGTGCTTTTATTACGTTTTCCATTTTCATGGCTTCTAAAACAATAAGTGGTTCGCCTTTTTTGATGTGCTCACCTTCTTGCGCAGCAATATTTATGATTAAGCCCGGCATTGGTGCTTTCAGGTTGTTTATTTTTTGTTGGCTGCTACTGTTCATTCCTAATTTTTCAAGTAGCAAATCGGTATCATTTTTCAACGTAACTTCATAGTCGTTTCCGTTTATGCGAACGGTGATTTTTTTCTCTTCTTTATTAAAACTTACAAGCGTGGCATTGTAGCTTTTGTAATTGTGAATGATATGCAGATGATGTTCATCTAATATTTTAATATCAATATCAGAATTTTCATCAGTATCATTAAAGATAAATTGTTTTCCTGCTATGGTAGCTTGTATCATTACTAAACTGCTTGTTTTTAAATGAACTAAAATGGCGAGAAAAACGAGTATTTGTATTGCTGTTTTGTCGCGCTATGTTGCGTTACGCATTTATCATTACCGGCATCACCAGCATCAATAAATCTTCGCCTTCTACTTTTTCAACCGGACGCAAAATTCCTGCACGTGTTGGCACAGAAAGTTCAATTTCTACATCTCCGCTATCTAACACGCCAAGCATTTCAATTAAAAAACGTGCGTTGAAAGCAATGTCCATATCTGTTCCTTCGTAGCTGCAAGTTAAGCGCTCGTTTGCTTCGTTGCTAAAGTCAATATCTTGTGCAGAAATTTTCAACTCGCTACCGGCAATACTCAACACCACTTGGTAAGTAGTTTGGTTCGAGAAAATTGAAATTCTTCTTAGTGCATTTTGAAATTCTAAGCGGTTAAGCGTAAGTTTATTTGGGTTGTTTAAAGGAATTACAGCATTGTAATCCGGGTAATTTGCTTCAATTAAACGGCAAATAAGTTTGGTGTTTTCAAACGAGAAAAATGCGTTTGATTTGTTGTAGCTCACATTCACTACCGAAGCATTGTTTGGCACTGCACTTTTCATTAAGTTTAGTGCTTTCCTTGGCACAATAAACTGTGTTTCTTTTGATGCGCGAACATCGCTGCGGTTAAGTTTTACCAACTTGTGCGCATCGGTAGAAACAAAAGTTAAACCTTCAGGATTTACTTGAAAAAGCACACCTGTCATGGCTGGTCTTAATTCATCGGTACTCACTGCAAAGAAAGTTTTAGAAATTGCGCTGCTAAGCACAGATCCTTGCATATTTATTTCAGTTACAGAATCTGCTTCAGGTATTTTAGGGAAATCTTCAGGGTTTTCTCCGCTCAATTTATATCTACCTGTTTGGCTGCTAATTTCTATACCGTAGTTATTTTGGTCAATAGAAAAAGTAAGCGGCTGTTCTGGCAAAGTTTTCAATGTATCAATCAAAATTTTAGCCGGAATTGCCACCTTGCCGGTATCTTTAGATTCAATATTCACTTCGGTGCTCATAGAAGTTTCTAAATCGGTAGCAAAAATTACAAGTTGATTACCTTTGATGTCGAAAAGAAAATCTTCTAAAATTGGTAATACAGTGTTGGAGTTAATTACACCGCCAATAGTTTGCAAACCTTTAAGCAGCGAAGTAGTTGATATAATAAACTTCATATCGTTTTTTATTATTTTATTGTTCTAAACCGCGAATGTAAAAATTAACACCACAAACAAATATCGTTTTTCGGGCTTTTTTGCAATATACTTAAAAATGTTGGTAAGCTGTGTATATCAATTATTAGCAGCGCACAAAGTGTTTTTTGGGCGTTCCCCGAAACATTTGCTTGGCTAAATGCTCTGCTAATGTTTCGGGTCGTGCTTTACGCTCCAATCTTTTGCTCGTTCCTCACAAAAGGATTTCTGCTGCAATCACTAACGCAAAATACAGCAGCAGCGCTTGTGTAATATTTTTACCTTCGTGCAGTGAGTTTAGAAAGTCGTTATCGCTATTCAAACGAGATTGTTTACAATAATTTTCTATGGCCAGAAAACATTAGTGAGAAACAAGTGTCTGCAATTGAGAAAGCAATCGAAAAAGTTTTATCTGTAAGAAAAAGTATAACAAATTGTCCTATCGGCAAAATGTATGAAAACGGTAAAATGCCACCAGCATTAGTAAAAGCACATATTGAATTAGATAAAGCAGTAGATAGCTCATATAAAAAAGCTACTTTTACAAGTGATACCAATCGTATGGAATTTTTATTTGAACTTTACGAAAAATATACAGCAGAACTTTTTTCGAAAGAAATACCCAAAAAAATAAATCATGATTTATATTTCTCAAATTATTGATGACAAGCCACCATTGATTATTGGAGAGAGCCCACAAAGGAAGAAATTAAGTTTGGGCACGGTGCAATTCACTTCTGTTCTTTCAATTTTGATAAGTGCTTTGATGAAAATGGAAATCTAAAACTTAAAGTTCGAGCAATGGATGATGGCTTAATATATCATTGTACTCATTCAGATTGGCACGTTACAAGGAAAGCAAAACTAACCCAAATAGCTCCTAAAATATAGATAATAGCCCAACAGAATGGTGTTTCTATTTGAACTCTACGAAAGATACACAGCAGATCTTTTTACAAAAGAGAAAGTGAAGAAAAAAGAGAAGAAATAGTTGAAATATATTTACGGGAATCCTTGCACGAAGCATTTGACAATATAAATCTAAATGAAGATATTCTTGTAAAATAGATTGAGGCACTTAATAAATTAAGTGTGTTTATTTTTTAAAAAAATTGGTGTAAAACAAAGCTCCTGTTAGAGTAGCCATTCCACTAACCAAGCCGCCAATTATTCCTGTAATTAAAAATAAGTTTAAGGTTGAACCGGAAGTGAGTGGTGCAAAAAGTTCTGCAAGCTTGGGCGAAAGTATTGCTCCGCCTTGTTTATCTAACCAATAAGAATATGCAAACCAAAGAATGAAAACTGAAAGTGTGCCAAGCAAAAAGGAAAGTCGCGGTTTTAATTTACATAAATAGCCAATGCCTAAGCCGGTAATTGCGATGTACCACCAAGGCAACCATTCTGCAAAAAGTATTCCCAGCCCAAAGTTTAAACTTAGTAAAATAATAAACCACACTGTAAATTTCATAAGCTGCTTTTAATACAATGATAAACGCTAATTTCGGCAATTAAAATATTAGTTTTTGTGAATTGCACAAAGCAATTGGTATTTGTTGCTAAGTTTGCAATGTTTCTATGTATTTTCAAATTTAATTTGCGTTTAAGAATAAAAATGAAGCAGTTTAAGTTGTTTGTGTTGGCATTATTAGCAGTTGGTTTTATGGCTGCTACATTTAGCAGTTGCAAGGGAAGCAAATGCGATTGTCCACATGGCACGTTTAATGGGAAAAGACACAGATAAAATTCAGTTAAATCATTTTATTCGCAGCAAAATTCTACTACAAATAATAGCAATTACGCATGGCAAATATTCATACACCTAAAATTCGCGATTACGGTAAAAAATTAGTTGTAATTACTTCGCCTTCAGGTGCAGGAAAAACTTCTATCGTGAAGAAATTATTGGTTCACCATAAAGATTATGCTTTTTCTGTTTCTGCTACCACGCGCGAAAAAAGAAGCACCGAAGTTGATGGAAAAGATTACTTTTTTATTTCGCAGAGCGACTTTAACCAAAAACTTTCTGCCGGTGAATTTTTAGAGCATGAAGAAGTTTATCCCGGAATTACTTATGGCACTTTAAAGTCAGAAGTGGAGCGACTTTGGAGCCAAAGAAAAGTTGTAATTTTTGATATTGATATAAAAGGTGCTGCAAACTTGAAAAAGCAATTCGGTAAAGATTGTTTCGTGATTTTTGTAAAGCCACCATCGCTAAAAGTTTTAGAAAATAGATTGAAAGCCCGCGACACCGAAGATGCAAAATCTCTTAAAGCGCGCTTAAAAAGAGCAGAAGAAGAATTGAAGTTTGAACCACAAGCAGATTACGCTTTAGAAAATAATGATTTTGATACAGCTTATATGCGTACCAAAAATGCCATTCTTCGTTTTCTGAATCCAACTCCGGTTTATCATTAAACCAACTTTTTAATGGGAATTAT
The DNA here is from genome assembly GCA_001897535.1 of Bacteroidetes bacterium 37-13. Classification (GTDB taxonomy): domain Bacteria; phylum Bacteroidota; class Bacteroidia; order Chitinophagales; family LD1; genus UBA7692. Next base: position 235,699 of record MKTC01000031.1, read on the forward strand.
TCAGCGGCAAGGCATTATCAATAGTATAATTTCATACTTAGGTATTTTGCTTGGCGCGTTGAATACCATCGTGTTTCTGCCTGCATTTCTCACCGAAGAAGAAATTGGTTTAACGCGTGTTCTGTTCTCGTTTTCTGCGCTCATTGCCACATTTGTTCCGCTTGGTGTAAACAGTATTTTGCTTAAATATTTTCCAATATTCAGGAATAAAGAAAAAAGACATTACGGCATTTTTGGTTTTGCAGTAGCACTAACTTTAGTGGGTTTTGCAATAGCATCTATTAGTTTACTCACCTTTAAATCGTTTATCACATCGCAGTACAACGAGCAGTCGCCATTGCTGAATGAATATTTTAATTACATCTTTCCGCTCACGTTTTTTCTGGCTTTCAGCAATGTGTTTTTTACTTATAGTTCTTCGCTTTTTAAAACAAATGTGCCGGCATTTTTAAATGATGTTTTTACGCGAGTTTTAAGTATTGCATTGTTGGCGGTTTACTTTATGAAATGGATTACACTGTCGCAGTTTGTGCTTTTGTATGTAGGCGTTTTTGCAGTTATTGCTCTGAGCCATCTTGCTTATATTTTAAAAATTGACCGCCCATCGTTGAAATTAGATTTTAAATTTTTTACCAAACAAAATCCAAGAGAAATTGTGATGTATGGCTTACTACTTTCGTTTACATCGCTTTCGAGTTTAGGTTTAAAATATATTGATATTGTGATGTTAGGAAAATATCTTCCGCTAAACTTGGTAGGCATTTATGCTGTTGTAGTGTTTATTCCCACAGTAATTGAAGCACCTTTGGGCGCTTTAGATAAAATTGGTGTAGCATCTATTTCCGAAGCTTGGAAACGCAACGACATGGCAGAAGTTCGCAAGATTTATTTCCGCTCTGCGCGTTATTTATTACTTGCCGGTGGTTTTTTGTTTTTATGTGTAAATCTTAATACGCATGCGCTGTTTCAACTTTTTCCGGGCAAAGATTATTCGCTTGGCGAAAGTGTGGTATTGATTATCAGCATCGGTACAGTAATCAATATGGCAACAGGCATAAACGATTCCATTATTTACACTTCTGATAAATACATTTATGGAGCTTACATGTTGATGTGCCTTTTTGTGATTGCCATCGTGAATAATTTAATTTTTATACCGCTTTGGGGTATGAATGGCGCTGCTTTTGCCACTGCTTTTTCTGCTACTATTTTTAATGTGATGAAGTATATTTTCTTGTGGAAGAAATATCAGCTTCAACCTTTCGATAAAAAGACCTTGCTCACTTTACTTTCCATTGTTTTGTGTTTTGCAATCGTTTATTTTATACCGCAGTTCGGGCATCCGATTTTTCAAATTATTTTTCGTGGTATTGTTATTTCTTTTCTGTTTCTTTCAATGGTAAAAATCTTCAACATTGTACCGGAATTGGAGCTTGAGTTGAAACAATTTCTTGCAAAGAAATTGTCGCGCTAAGGTTTTTTACTTTCACTCGAAAGTATAGATAAATCACTTGTTTGAGCCTATTCAACTTCTGAAATATTTTTTATTTCTTTTGTTCCCGAAAATTCAACTTTAGTTATGCATAAAATAGGAATTGTTGGCGGTGGACAATTAGGAAGAATGATGCTTCAGCAAGCGGCAAATTATCCGATAGAAACTTATGTTTTAGAGAATGATGCAAACGCTCCGGCTGCGCATCTCTGTCATCATTTTCATTTAGGTAAAATTACCGATTACGAAACAGTTTTAGCATTTGGCAGAAAAGTAGATGTGATAACAATAGAGATTGAAAATGTGAGTGTTGAAGCGCTTTTTCAGTTGGAGAAAGAAGGCGTAACTGTGATACCGAAACCTTCGGTTTTGCAGACCATAAAAGATAAAGGATTGCAAAAACAATTTTATGAAAGCAACCAGATTGCATCACCGGAGTTTTTGCTATTAAACAATAAAGAGGAAGTAACAGCAAACGAAAGTTTTTTTCCTGCCGCACAAAAGTTGCGCACCGGAGGTTACGATGGCAAAGGCGTTCATTTATTATGGAATAGCGAAGATTTAGTTGAAGCATTTGATGCGCCATCTGTTTTGGAAAAGTTGGTAGATATTGAAAAAGAAATTGCGGTGATAGTTGCTAAGAACGAAAGTGGCGATACTGCTGTTTATCCGCCAACGGAAATGGTTTTTGACCCCGATTTGAATTTGGTTGATTATCTATTAGCGCCTGCAAATATTTCTACAGAGCTAACAGAAACAGCAAAGCAACTTGCTCTTAAAGTTTGTAACGCATTCAACAGTCCCGGAATTTTTGCAGTAGAAATGTTTTTAAATAAGCAAGGCGAGCTACTGGTAAATGAAACTGCACCGCGCGTTCACAACAGCGGCCATCAAAGCATTGAAGGCAATTATGTTTCGCAATTTGATATGCTGCTGCGCGTGTTGCAAAATTTACCTTTGGGCAGCACAGAAACTATAAAGCCAGCTTTAATGCTAAATATTTTGGGTGAAAAAAATCATAGCGGAAATGCGGTTTATGAAGGTTTGGAAAATATTCTTCAGTTAGAAGGTGTTTCAATTCATTTGTATGGCAAAGCGCAAACCAAACCCGGCAGAAAAATGGGACACGTTACCGTAATTGGCGATAATTATCGCGAGTTGCTTTCAAAAGCTGCGATAGTTAAAACCACATTGAAGGTTGTTGCAAAGTAGAAAAAATAGCAGTAGTTAAACCCATATTACGCAATAGATTCTTTGCTACGATAAAATGCTACTTTATATCTGCTTCAACTGCTCAAAAATCATAATTCATTATGCTTTTATCGCATTTTCGTAGCTATTTTGCATTATTTCATCTCGCTTAAATTTCTATTGTGTAATTTGGGTTAAATCACAAATTTCACTTCTTGCATATTAAAGCGCATTTCTTTTCCACCACTTTCAATTATCAATTTGCCATCGCGGGCAATGCCTGTAATTTCACCTTTAAAAGTTTGTTCTCCCTTTTTAAAATAAGCAGTTTGGTTATAGCGAAAAAGGGCTTCGGTATAGGCTCTTTGCAAAAAATGGAAATGCTGCTGGCGCAGTTGTAAATAGTATTTTTCTAAATAGATGTTTAAGTCTTGTTGAATTTTTTGAAGCAAAACATCGTGCCCCGTAAACTGCTTTAGTGAGCCGGCATTTTGCAATTCGGTATCAAACTCTGTTTGGTTCACATTTAACCCAATACCCACAACCGAAGTAATTACGGTTGCTCCGCTAATTGAATTTTCAATTAAAATGCCCGCAATTTTTTTGTTGCCGTAATAAACATCGTTTGGCCATTTTACTTTTACTTCGTCTTCTAAAACTACTTCGCAGGCTTCTTTCACGGCTAAACTCACCACCATGTTTAAGTAAAAATGCTTATCAGCTCCCAAAAAAACCGGATACAAAATGTAACTGCACGTTAAGTTTTGCCCGGCTTCGGTTTGCCATGAATTTCCTTGCTGTCCCTTGCCTTTGGTTTGTTTGTTGGCAATTATCACAGTGCCTTCCAAAGGCTTTTCTTTTTCAATGAGCAATTTGGCTTCGGTGTTGGTAGAAGTGGTTTCTTCTAATTCAATAACATTTATTCCGATAAAGAGTGGCGAACTATCCATAGAAGTGTGCTGTTTTTATATCTTTGGCGTTTAATATTTAATAAAATAAAATCATAATTGTTTGACGAAGCAAGTTATTCCGAGTACCGCAAAGTTGCGCACAATAATAGTAGAAGCATTATTAGATAAAAAAGGCTGCGAAGTTATTACGTTAGATTTGAAAAAATTGAACGAACGTCCAACTGATTATTTCATTATTGCACATGGTGAATCTACAACACAGGTAAAGGCTTTAGCCGATAATGTAGAAAAAGAAGCTGTTGAAAACGGAATGAAACCGCTGCATGTAGAAGGTGTTAAAAATTCGGAATGGATAATTATGGATTTTGCTGATGTGATGGTGCATATTTTCCACCGCGAGAAGCGCGATTTCTATCAGTTAGAAGAACTTTGGAATGATGCGAAAGTTGCAGAACACAGCGACAAACCTAAAAAGGTGAAAAAATAAATTGGCGACATGCTCGTCAGATACTCTTCAAATAAAATTTAGAAAAGACTTTTGTTAGAATTTAAAGATGGAAAATAAAGATAAAAAACAGGATAAGAGAGAACCGATAAGAATGCCTAAAAGCAAACGTCCGGAAGGTCCTCAATTCAATTATTTGTGGGTTTACATTTTGCTTGGCGTATTTATTTTGTTTTCGCTCAACATGAATTATTTCCAAGGGCAAACCACAGAAACTTCGCAGCTAAAGCTAAAGCAAATGCTGGAAAAAAATGAAGTGGATAAAATAATTGTGGTGAACAAAGAAGTGGCAGAAATCTATTTGCGCGATACTGTTTTATCGAAACCTGAGTTTCAAGAAATCGCACGCACGCGCTTCGGCATGATAAACAAAGGGCCACACTTCTTTTTGTCGGTAGCCTCAAACGATGCATTCGATAGATTTGTTTCAGATTTTTACAAAGAACATACAGAACTTGCACCTGTAAATTTGCAATATCAAACTCGAAACGATTGGGTGGCAAGCCTTTTAGGCTGGATAATTCCGGTGATACTTTTTATCGGAATTTGGATTTTTATTATGCGCAGGGTTTCCGGTGGTATGGGCGGTGGCGGACAAATATTCAACATCGGCCGTTCCAAAGCAGTGCTTTTTGATAAAGACGAAAAAATAAACTTAACCTTTGATGACGTAGCCGGATTAGATGAAGCAAAAGTTGAAGTTCAGGAAATAGTTAGCTTTTTGAAGAACCCGCAAAAATATGCCGCACTTGGAGGTAAAATTCCGAAAGGTGCATTGTTGGTAGGTCCTCCGGGAACGGGAAAAACTTTAATTGCAAAGGCAATGGCTGGCGAAGCCAAAGTACCATTCTTTTCAATAAGCGGTTCCGATTTCGTAGAAATGTTTGTAGGTGTTGGTGCTTCGCGTGTGCGTGATTTGTTCCGCCAAGCAAGAGAAAAAGCTCCGTGCATAATTTTTATTGATGAAATTGATGCCATCGGTAGAGCAAGAGGTAAAAACCTAATGAACAGTAATGATGAGCGCGAAAATACACTTAACCAGTTGTTGGTTGAAATGGACGGTTTCAGTAGTGAAAAAGGCGTTATTATTATTGCTGCAACAAACCGCCAAGATGTATTAGATTCTGCTTTATTGCGCCCGGGTCGTTTCGATAGAGTAATTAGTATTGATAAACCCGATTTAGTTGGCAGAGAACAAATTTTTAAAGTTCATTTAAAGAATATAAAAATTGACCCAACAGTTGATGCGCACAAATTAGCAGCACAAACACCCGGTTTTGCAGGTGCTGATATTGCTAATATTTGTAATGAAGCAGCTTTAATTGCTGCCAGAAAGGATAAAACACAAGTTGAAATGGAAGATTTCAACGATGCAATTGATAGAACAATCGGTGGCTTGGAGAAGAAGAATAAATTGATTTCTCCGGATGAGAAAAAGATAATTGCTTACCACGAAGCAGGACACGCCATTTGCGGTTGGTTTTTGGAGTACGCGCATCCATTGGTGAAAGTTTCTATTGTGCCGCGCGGTGTGGCAGCATTAGGTTATGCACAATATTTGCCTAAAGAAAAATATTTGGAAACTACCGAAGAAATGCTGGATAGAATGTGTATGTCGCTTGGTGGCAGAGCTGCGGAAAGAATTGTGTTTGGACAAATTTCTACCGGTGCGCAAAACGATTTAGACCAAGTAACCAAAACCGCTTATGCTATGATTAGTATTTTCGGTATGAATGATAAAGTTGGAAACATTAGCTTCTATGATATGATGCAGCAAAGCGGAGGATTTACTAAGCCTTACTCCGATGAAACTGCTAAATTGATTGATGATGAAGTGCGCGGAGTAATTGAATCGCAATACGAGCGTGCGCAGAAATTGCTTTCTGATAAACGCCACGAAATGGAGTTGCTTGCGCAGGAATTACTTTCAAAAGAAGTATTGTTTAAAGACGATTTGGAACGCTTAATCGGTAAGCGTCCTTTCGATAGGCAAGATACAGAAACTACTGTGGTAAACAACGATGCGCAAGAGGCAACAATTCCTGATGCTCCAGTTGCTTAGTTGATTGATTTAAGTAATGCAAATGGGTAGAATTTTGGCAATAGATTATGGGAGAAAACGAACAGGATTAGCTGTTACCGATTCTCTAAAAATAATTGCCAATGCGCTGCAAACGGTTGATACTGCCACGCTAAAAGAATTTTTACAAAAGTATTTTTTGCAAGAAGATGTAGAGGCAATAGTGGTAGGAAAACCTTATACTAAAAACTTTGAAACTAACGATATTGAAAAGGATATTGAGCAATTTATTGTTTGGCTAAATGAAAAATTTCCTACAAAAAGTATTCATAGAATTGATGAACGCTTTACTTCAAAGATGGCAACACAAGCTATTTTAGCAAGTGGTGTGAACAAAAAAACACGACAACAAAAAGAGATTGTAGATAGAGTAAGCGCTACAATTATTCTGCAAACTTACTTAGAAATGCAGCCTTGAAAATTAGCGAAGTAAAGTAACACTGCCTTTTAGCAGCTTGCGTGTATTGGTGTTTAAAGTGATGTATTCAAGCATATAAGTAAATACTCCGTTTGGCAATTCTGTTCCATCAATTTGGTTGTTTCCATTCCATTTAAAGTTTGCATCAAAGGCTTCAAACACTTTGTTTCCCCAACGGTCGTAAATAGAAATATTGAAGTTTTTTACAGCTTTTGCAGATACATAAAAATTATCGTTCACACCATCTCCATTTGGAGTGAAAATATTTGGCACAATCACTTCTGCATTTTCGTTTATCACCATCACAGTGATTGAATCGGAAAGTTGGCAGCCATTGTTTCCATATTTCACTAATACAGAAAAAGTAGTGGTAGAATCTGGCTTTGCATAAGCTATCAAACTATTTTCTGCGGATTGTATAAATGGCTTCCAATATACATTTGTAACAGGAAGAGAAGTACTCAATTTAAGTTCTGCAATGGTGCCTTTTAAAATAGTTGTATCATTTCCTAAATCTATTGTTGGGTTGCCAAAGGCAGTAATGGTAACACTTGCTGTTGCGGTGCAATTTCCTGCATCGGTAACGGTTGCGGCATACATTCCTGGCGATAAATGATTGGCTGTAGAAGCTGTAAGCAAACTATCGTGAGACCATTTATAGTTGTATGGCGATTGACCACCGCTAGCTTTTAATTTTAAAATGCCATTATTGGCATTTGGGCATAGCGAATCAAACGGTAAAAATGCTAAATGAGGAGCGGCAACATCGCTCACAAAAATACTATCGGTAATGGCACAGCCTAAAGCATCAGTTGCAGTAACGGAATAACTGCTATTTCCTAATAAATTAGTTGCAGTACTTCCTGTGCTTCCATTATTCCAAATATAGCTGTATGGCGGAGTTCCTAACTTTGACAATGCGGTTGCGCTTCCGCTTGCTTTGCTGCAATTATCGTTAGTGGCAGAGAGCGAAATAGCTAATGTAGAATCTGGTCCAAGAATTGTTACGGAAGTATCGAAGGGAGTGCAAACGCCATCGCTCACCGTTACGCGATAGCTGCCTTTGGGCAAATTCGCAACTGTGTTTCCTATAGCAGTTGTGGAATGGCTCCACTTAAAAGTGTAATTTCCGCTGCCGCCCGTTACGGTTAATTTTGCAGTTCCTTGTCCACGCAAGCAGCTATCAGGCGTGGTTTCTAATGCAGCGAGCGAGGCATAAGTTGTGTTATCAGCCAAGATAATATTCTTCATAGTATCGCTACAACCGGTTACGCCATCGTAAATAATAAAAGTATAATTTCCCGCTTTTAGGTTGTTTAAAATAGAAGCATTTGTACCGAATGGCAATCCATCTTTAAACCAAGTAAAGGTAGCTTTGAAAGCAGAGCCCGCACCCGTAATTGAACCGTTTGCCAAACCGCAAGTTGGTTGTGAAATGCCCGCTAACTGCGCCTTCACAGGGCTTGAAACAATTTTTATGGTAGTGCTGCCGGGGCAAGCAGGATTGTTGTAGTTAAGCGTGTAAACTTGACCGGTTGTAGGTTGAACATGAATAGAATCTTTGCTTCGTGGAGAACCTAAATCGCCACCGCTCCATGTGAAACTTCCGCCTTGAGGCATAGCAGTTGCCTCTAAAATTGCAGTTGTGCCTACACAGATGGTATCTTTAGGAAATGTAGCTATAGTAATAGTTGCCGCGCTATCAACCGTAAAGTTTTTAGTTGAAGAATCTGTTTTAGCAGAGTTGAAAACAGTAACAGAATAACTCCCTGCCGATAAATTAGAAATTGAATCTATTGCGCTGCCGTTGCTCCATTTAAAAATGAAATTTTGAGGTTGTAATCCGCTGCTTAAAACAACTTTAGCACTGCCACCGTTTGCTACACAATTTGTGTTGGAAATTTTCAGTTTAAAGTTTACTTGTGCAGAAAGTATTCCGCAACAAAAAACGAAAAACAACAACTGTATAATTTTCATTTGCAATAAAAAGAGGTGCGAAAGAAATAGAAGGTTTTCAATTCCAGAAATAAAAATTTAGGTTGTTAAAATGCACGCAATCATATAACCGGAAAATTAAAATGAATTGAAGGTTGATAACGGCTAATCGTATTGAATCATAGAGAAAACATTGCTGAAATTTTCACTCAGTATTTTTCTGCCGTTTAGAGCATTTAACTCAATTAAAAAAGAAAATCCTGAAACAATTCCGCCTTCCATTGCAATTAAATTTGCGGCAGCCGAAGCAGTTCCTCCGGTGGCAAGCACATCATCGTGAATTAACACTTTATCACCATTTTTTACAAAACCTTTGTGTATTTCAATGGTTGCAGAACCATATTCTAAATTGTAAGTGTATTGAACGGTTTCACCCGGTAGTTTCCCTTTTTTTCGTATTAAGTGAAATGGAACATTTAATTTTTGTGCCAATAAAATTCCAAACAAAAAGCCTCTGCTCTCAACGCCTGCAACTGCGTCAATTTTTTCGTGCTGTGTGGCTTGCTTTGCAAGAAATTCAGCTATTTCATTACAAATATCAGGGTATAAAAAAATTGGAGTAATGTCTTTAAACAAAATACCTTCAATTGGGAAGTTAGGTACATTTCTTACAATTTCATTTATTCGTTGCTGAAGCATTACTTTATATTTATTGTGTTTGAAAAAAATGATTTTTTAGATGAAAGATTTTGATTTGTGGTGCGAAGCTTTAGAAAATAAAACGCCTGTTTCTTACTCACTAATTTTTAAAACTCCACTTCGGCAAATAAACGAAACTTGGAATAACTGGAACGAACAAACTTTTACCAACATTAAATTGGTATTGGCGCTTTTGAATGCGCATAACCATCATGATTTGGTTGTGAAATTTATTGATATTGTTTTTCCTATTGCCGAAAAGTATAGCGATACAAGATTGTTGCTCGATTTGCTTGTGAATGCAGGTGTGGCGAATGATAAATTGGGAGAGAAAACATTTGCGCTGAAAGCATTTTTGCGAGCTGAAAAAATTGTTGAAAGTATTCATCACACTTTTGACAAAGAAACTTACAATGTGGTTGGAAGTATGTACTACAACCATGCTAAACTTCTTATTGCAGATGACAGTATTGCTGCAATTCAACATTTGTATATGGCAATAGAGTATTTTGAAAAAGGTAGTTTTAGAGGCGGTATTGCTCGTTGTATGAATATGCAAGCATTTATTATGCCGAAAGAGGAAAACGAAGCGCGAATTGCCCTATTTTTAAGAGCTGCAAAAATTTTTGAAGAAGAAAAGGATATAAACAGCCATGCAATGGCTTATGCCAATGTGGGCGAAAGGCTTATTGAAAATGGCAATACTGAACATGGTTTGCAATATTTGCAAAGAGCTTTGGAGTTGAATCTTCAAAATAAAAATCCTTTCTATTTAGGATATAATTATATGATGCTGGCATCTGCAAGCACAAAAGTTGGAAGTTGGAAAATGGCTAAAAATTATGCCGATTTAGCACAACTTGAGTTTGAAAAATCTAAGGTATTAACCTACATGGAGCAGCTAAGTCAAATTAAATTTGCAATAGAAAATGAACAAGAAGTAAATTGAGTTTTCCTGTTTCTTTTAGTGTTTTCAGTATGTATAAACTTACTGCATCACTAACTTAAAAGTCGAAGTTGCTCTGGCTGCATTCTGGAATTGCAAAATCAAAATTCCATTTTCTAAATTTGAAATATCTATTTGGTTCAAGCCGTTATTTATCGCTGCCTCTAGCAATATTTTACCTTGGATATTTAAAATGGTAAGTGTTGAATTTTCACTTGAATTGATATACAAAACATCATTTGCAGGATTAGGATAAAATTGAATTTTCTCTTGTTCAAAATTCTGAATAGAAACCAAGTGTGGGAAATCGTAAGCAGTAATAAAAATATTAAAGAAATCAGCATAAGGCAATGCGTAATTTCCAAATTTGCACTTGTATAAATAGTAGCCTGTAAGATAGGTTTTTTCTGCATTTACAGAAACGCCTAAGGCAGCATCTGTTTGCACATCGCCTGCACCTTGCGCAAATCTAATATTGCCATTGCTATCGTAACTCACCAACGCCACACCGCGGTCAGCATCGTTTATTGTTTTGCCCGAAAAGGTTGCAGTTTTTTCAAACATTCCGGCTACATACACATTGTTTAAATTATCTAAAGCAATTGATGTTCCTAAATCTAACTTGCTGCCTCCACCTTGCCGCGCCCATAAAAAATCTCCATTGGTATTAACCTTAGCTGTAAAAATATCATTCCAGCCGCTGTATGCTAAAGTATCATTCCCAAATTTTATTGAACCTCCGGTGTAGCCTGTAATATAGGAATTGCCCATCTGGTCGCAGGTTACAGCCATTGCTTGGTCTTCGGCAGCGCTGCCAATTTGTTTTAACCATTGTAAATTTCCATCTAAATCAAAACTTGAAACAAAAGCATCGTAGCTACTTGTTTGCGAACTTATTTGAGTAGAGTCGAAAGTGAATTGCTGCCCTAAAAATCCACAAACTGAAATAGCATTGTTTTTATTCCATGCAATTCCAAATGCAGAGTTATTGTTGTTTCCTTTTGAAGTTTTTGCCCAACGCAAATTGCTGTTTTTATCAAAACTAAGAATAAAACTTTCGTTAAAAGGATTGGTGGTGGTAAGTTCTGTTCCGCCAATATTTATTTTGCTTTTGTATGTGCCGCACAAATACACATTTTCTGCGGCATCTGCTGCAATTCCATAAGCTACATCATCATTTATGCCACCTGCTTGCTTAGTCCAAATTTCATTTCCGTTTAAATCTGTTTTCATTACAAAAACATCGGTTTCACCTTTTGAAATTAGAGTTGTGTTGCCAAATGTAGCAGTATCTTCAAAATAGCCACATAGGTAAATAGCGTTATTGGTAAGTGCTAATGAAAATGCCTTTTCATTTTTTAAGCCGCCATAGCTTTTTGCCCAAAGCGCATTTCCATTTGCATCATATTTTGCCAAAAAAACTTCAAATACTGTTCCGCTCACGTAATTGCTTCCAAAATAGCCCCCACCCGAAATATTTCCTGTTATGTACGAATTGCCGTTTGCATCGGTTGCTATCGAAGTTCCTACATCATTTCCAACGCCACCGGCAGCATAAGCCCAATCGAAATTTTGTGCAAATAGGAATGGAGAAAACAAGACGCAAACAATTCCTGAAATAATGTAGTGTAATTTTGTTTGCATAAACTTTTGAGTAAAAAGTAAAGTTTAGTGGGAGGGCAAAGATAGTAAAATCATTCAGTTTATTTTTTGTGCTTTTCCTTGCAACCTCTGCATCTTTCAAGTTACCTTTGCGCTTTAATTTCCCAGAGTATTATGGCTAAATATATTTTTGTAACCGGTGGAGTTACTTCATCGTTAGGTAAAGGAATTTTTGCTGCTTCATTAGCAAAATTATTACAAGCGCGCGGCTACAGAGTTGCCATTCAAAAGTTTGATCCATACATAAATGTAGATCCGGGTACGCTAAACCCTTATGAACATGGTGAATGTTATGTTACTGAAGATGGTGCCGAAACAGATTTGGATTTAGGGCACTACGAGCGGTTTTTAAATGTGCCAACTTCGCAGGCAAACAATGTTACTACCGGAAGAATTTACCTTTCAGTAATTACGAAAGAAAGAAAAGGAGCTTTTTTAGGAAAAACAGTACAGGTAATTCCGCATATTACTGATGAAATTAAGCGCTGTATGTTGCTTTTGGGGCAAAGTGGCGACTACGATATTGTGCTTACTGAAATTGGTGGAACAGTGGGCGATATTGAAGCACAGCCTTATATTGAAAGTGTGCGCCAGCTAAAATGGGAGCTTCCGGCAGAAGACACGTTGATTTGTCATTTAACTTTACTTCCATATTTAAAAAGTGCAAAGGAGCTTAAAACAAAGCCTACACAACACAGTGTGAAAGAGCTTCAAGCATTGGGTTTGCAACCTGATATTTTGGTTTGCCGAACTGAAATGGAAATGAATTCAGACTTGAAAAAGAAATTAGCTCTATTCTGTAACGTAAGCCGCGATGCGGTTATTCAAGCTTTAGATGTAGATAGTATTTACGAAGTGCCGCTTGAATTTCAAAAAGAAAATTTAGATACGATTGTTTTAAATAAACTGCGTTTGCAAAATGGCGAACAATGTAATTTAGATAAATGGAAAGATTTTCTCTACAAGCAAAAGCACCCAAAACATGAAGTAAAAATTGGTTTGGTTGGAAAATATATCGAGTTGCAAGATGCATACAAATCAATTCACGAAGCATTTGTGCATGCAGGTGTTGCCAACGAATGTTCGGTATTGGTAGAGCCAATACACTCCGAAGATATTGATGAAAAGAATGTAAAATCATTGTTAGGTCATTTAGATGGAGTGTTAGTTGCTCCAGGTTTTGGCACAAGAGGTATTGAGGGAAAAATTGAAACTATAAAATATGTGCGCGAAAACAATATCCCATTCTTTGGAATCTGTTTGGGAATGCAATGCGCAGTAATTGAATTTGCACGAAATGTGCTGGGGCACACCGATGCACATTCAACTGAAATGAATAGACAAACAAAGTATCCGGTTATTTCTCTAATGGAGGAGCAGAAAAATGTTGAAGATAAAGGCGGAACCATGCGTTTGGGAGCCTACAAATGTGTTTTGGAGAAAGGAAGTCAAGCTTATGAGTGTTATGGTACAGAAAATATTAGCGAGCGCCATCGCCATCGCTATGAGTTTAATAATGAATATTTAACTGCCATAGAAAATGCAGGAATGAAGGCAAGTGGCAAAAATCCCGAAAGCGGATTAGTTGAAATTGTTGAAATTCCTAGCCACCCATTCTTTATTGGTGTTCAATTTCACCCGGAATTAAAAAGTACAGTGGAAAATCCACATCCGGTTTTTAAAGGATTGATTAAAGCAGCAATACAGTATAAGCACTTAAAAGCAAAAAGTAGAGAATTATCTTTTCACGAAAGTGGAGAATAGTTTTTCTTGAAATTGTAATAACAAACTATGGCTAAAAAATTAGTAATTATTTTTAGTGCAATAGTCTTACTAAACCTTATAGTTTGCGCATTTCTGCCCAATACATTTTCATTTCAGCGAAGCATAGAAATAAAAGCAAATAAAGAAACAGTATTTGGCCAAGTTGCAAGTTTTAGAAATTGGCGCAATTGGAGCCCGTGGAGCGATTCTACTTTGCAAATTACATTTGCCGGACCGGAAACACATGTTGGTGCAGAAATGCTATGGAGCAACGATGGAAAAGAAAATGATGGTTCAAACAAAATAGTAGAATTTAAACCATACAATTATTTAAAAATAGAAACGCAGATAAGCAAAAATACACAAGCACTTTTCATGGAATTTTATTTTGAAGAAATGCCGGCAAATACTTGCAAAGTTGTTTGGAAACAGTCAGGCAATCTCACCTTTTTTGAGCGCCCATTCGGCTTGTTTATGGAGAAAATTATGGGAAGTGATTTAGAACTCGGACTTCAAAAATTAAAAATAAATTCCGAAGCATTGGTAAAGTAAATTCCTTTATCGGTTATCTAATTTCTTTTGTACTTTACATCTAAGAATAGAATTGGTATATTTTTTATTCCTTTTTAAACCGCATTACTGCGCTCAAAAGCCTAATATTGCAACAGAAAATTATGGAATACCGTTTTACAGAAATTGAAGAAAAGTGGAAACAGAATTGGGAGAAAACAAATCTCTACAAAGTAGTTGAAGATAAGAACAAACCTAAGTTTTATGCTTTAAGCATGTTTCCTTATCCGAGTGGCGCAGGCTTGCATGTTGGGCATCCGCTTGGCTATGTGGCTTGCGATATTTTTGCACGTTACAAAAGACTGCAAGGCTTTAATGTGCTTCACCCAATGGGTTATGATGCCTTTGGTTTGCCGGCTGAGCAATATGCCATAGAAACAGGAACGCACCCCGAAGAAACAACCGATAAAGCAATTAAGCGCTATCGCGAACAATTAGATAAAATTGGTTTTAGTTTCGATTGGAGCCGCGAAGTAAAAACTTGCGAACCGGAATATTACAAGTGGACACAGTGGATTTTTCTACAACTTTTTAATAGTTGGTATAATCGCGAGGCGGACAAAGCAGAACCAATACAAACACTCGTAGAAATATTTGAAAGAAAAGGTTGCATTACCGATTGGAAACAATTTAACCCAAACTTACACGAAACATTTTCAGGCGCAGATTGGAGTAAGTTCTCAAGCTATAAAAAGGAACGTATTTTACAATATTACCGCTTAGCTTATCGCTCTTATACAGAAGTGAATTGGTGCGAAGCATTAGGTTGCGTTTTAGCCAACGATGAGGTGAAAGATGGCAAAAGTGAGCGCGGTGGTTTTCCTGTTGTGAGGAAAAAAATGAAACAGTGGAGCTTGCGCATTACAGAATATGCCGATAGGCTTTTAGATGGCTTAAACCAAATTGAGTGGAGTGAAAGTATTAAAGAACAACAGCGCAATTGGATAGGAAGAAGCGAAGGTTGCCTGCTTGATTTTAATGCAGAACTCTTACCGCTTTCACTTACTGTTTTTACTACAAGAATTGATACTGTTTTTGGTGTTTCGTTTGTAGTAATTGCACCGGAACATGAAGCACTGAATAAGTTAGTAACACAAGAGCAAAAACAAGCAGTAAGCGAATATTTAGCCTATGTAAAAAGCCGTACTGAAATTGAAAGACAGCAAGAAAAAAAGGTTACAGGCTGCTTTACAGGCTCTTATGTAATTCACCCTTTTAGCGGAGAAAAAATTCCGGTTTGGACAGCCGAATACGTACTTTCGGGCTACGGAACCGGAGTGGTGATGGGCGTTCCTGCCGATGACGAACGCGATAAAAAATTTGCAGAAAAATTCAATTTGCCGATAGTTGAGATTATTGATAAATCAATGTATCCAAATGCTACTATTGAAGATAAACTTGGCAAAATGATAAATAGCGATTTTCTAAACGGAATGGAAGTGCAAAATGCTATTGATGTGATGCTTGAAAAAGTGGAGGAAATGGAAATTGGCAAACGCAAAGTAAACTACAAACTGCGCGATGCAAGTTTTAGCCGCCAACGCTATTGGGGTGAGCCATTTCCTATTCGCTACGAGGTGAAAGGTAAAACCGATTTACCTTTTGCAAATGGAAAAGATGATGATTATGCAGATGTTCCTGTTGCTCTTAGTGAAAATGAACTGCCATTAACACTCCCACAAGTAGAAAGTTTTAAACCAACGGGAGACGGGCGTTCGCCTTTGGCAAGCAATAAAACTTGGTTAGAAAATAACTACGAAACAGATACAATGCCTGGCTATGCAGGAAGTAGTTGGTATTTTTTGCGTTACATGGATCCGCATAATTCAACCGCTTTTGCTTCTAAAGAAAAATTAGATTATTGGCAGCAAGTTGATTTGTATGTTGGAGGAAGTGAACACGCTGTTGGGCATTTGCTTTATGCGCGTTTCTTTACTAAAATTCTTTTCGATTTGGGTTTTCTAAAAGCAGATGAACCATTTAAAAGAATGGTGAATCAAGGCATGATTCAAGGTAAAAGTGCATTTGTGTTTCAAAACTTGGAACAGAAAAAATTTGTTTCTACCAACATGGTAAAAGAAGGTGATGAAGGTAGATTTATACATTGCGATATACAGTTTTTGAATGATGATAAATTAGATATTGAAGCATTTAAAAAATGGAGAAGTGAGTTTGCAAGTTTTCAATTCGTATTAGACAGTAAAGGCGAATTTTTAGTTCAAAGAGAAGTTGAAAAAATGTCGAAGTCGAAGTATAATGTTGTAAATCCTGATGATGTGATTGCAAAGTACGGAGCCGATACTTTCCGTTTGTTTGAAATGTTTTTAGGCCCAATAGAGCTAAGCAAACCTTGGGACGATAAAGGCATTAGCGGTTGCTACAACTTTTTGCGTAAGCTGTGGCGCTTGTTTTTTGATGCCGATGGGAAACTTTTAGTTACAGAAGATGAAGCTGGAAACGATAGTTTAAAATCACTTCACAAATTGCTAAAGAAAATAACTTACGATGTGGAACAGTTGAGTTTTAATACTTCTGTTGCAGCATTTATGATTTGTGTGAATGAGCTTACAGATTTAAAGTGCCACAATAAAAATGTATTGCAAAACTTGGTGATTGCTTTAGCGCCATTTGCTCCTTTTATTACTGAAGAACTGTATGAAAAACTCGGTAATAAAGAAAGTGTACACACCGCAATATTTCCAGCATACAACGAAAACTATTTGCGCGAAAATTCTTTTGTTTATCCGATTAGCATAAATGGTAAACTTCGCACCACTCTTGAACTTCCGCTCGATATGGAGCAAGCACAAGTACAAGAAAAAGTATTGGCATTAGAGCAAGTACAAAAATGGGTAGAAGGCAAACCGATTAAAAAATTCATTTTCGTGAAAGGTAAAATTGCCAATGTGGTAATTTAATTTCGACTAAGTATTTTAAATAAAATGAACTGGATTTTACTTGTAATTGCCGGGCTTTTTGAAGCCGGATTTGCTGCTTGCCTTGGCAAAGCACGAACCGCTACAGGAACGGCAGTTTATTATTGGTATGCTGCCTTTTTTGTGTGCCTTGCCATAAGTATGCTACTCTTGATAAAAGTGAGCAGGCAAATGCCAATTGGTACAGCTTATGCAGTGTGGACAGGAATTGGCGCAGTAGGAGCAGTACTCTTGGGAATATTTGTGTTTAAAGAGCCTGCGGATTTTTGGCGTATTTTTTTCTTGTGTACATTAGTAGCATCAGTGGTTGGGTTAAAAGTGGTTTCAAGTTAATTTTTAAGGAAAAATATTTTTTTTGTAGTATTGGAAAAACTAAAATATAACAGTATGAAAAAAATGTATGTCGTGTTAGGTTGCTTTATCACCTTCCTTTGTTTTAGTGCTTTCACAAGTATTGATAAGCCCGAAAAACATGAAGATTTTAAACCGGCAAACTTAAAAGTGTTGCCTAAAAATATTAGCTCTGATGAGTTAGAGGCGATAATGAAATCTTTTAATAAATCGTTGGGTGTAAAGTGTAGCTATTGCCACGCACCTAAGCAAAATGGCGAAAAGGGTTTAGACTTTGCAAGTGATGAAAATCCTAAAAAACATATTTCAAGAAACATGCTGAAAATGACGGCTGCTATCAATAAAAAGTATTTCAAAAATCATATAGAAAATGGTGTGCTTACACAAGTAGGTTGTGCCACTTGCCACAATGGAAACACGCATCCTGAAATGCGCAAAGTTCATAAGTAAATTATTGCTTAATTGCTGCGGTATTAGTATTTATATCGCAGCAGTTAAATTTTTTTAGTCGTATTTTGTTTTCAATAATTTTTGAAAAGCAGTGTGTTCTTTACCTGCAATTTCCAAGAGCATTTCGCTCATAATTTTAAAATCTGCTTTCTCGGTAGTTCTTCCTCTGTAAATGCCAGCTGCGTGTACTGCGGCAGTTCGCCATAAATCTCCAATAACAGAAAAATCGGTAGAAGTTTCTAATAAAATTTGGTTGGGAAGATATTGATATGCTTGCTCTAAAAATGCAGCATAAACGAAGCGAAAGCCACCACCACCGGTTCCTATTTCTTCCTGCATGCGCACTAATTGTGCTAAATATATTCCGGTAGTTTTTGTGCCTAATTTTTCATGCCATTTTACTATGCGCTTGGCAGTAAATTTAATTCCATTTGTTCCTAAAATTGGCACAGGCGTTTCGGTCATAAACCACGAAGCATGTTTTATTCCTTTTACAATGGCTTTCCTAATTACTTCGCTATTTATTTGCTTTTTTTCTTTAGGGAAATAAATGTGCCCATTTGGCGCTAATGCTCCTTTTGCAAAGCGAACGCGCTCTAAATCGTAGCTGCTTAGCGTAGTTACGGTTTCCATCACAGGGTCGCTTATTAAATAATTATCAGCTTCTTTTCCGTAAACAACCAAGTTGTGTGCGTTAAAATGAAAGCGGTATTCTTTTGGGAAATATGTAAGAAAATAAACGCCTACTTGGCAACCAACAGGTTGGTTTTGCTCTAAACAATTTTCTAAAAATGAACTTGCTTTTTCTTTAGTTCGAAAAGTTTTGTGTTCAGTTTTTATGCCTAAGAGTTTGCAGGTTCTGCGAAAAATAGTGCCGGGTGCTGTTCTAAATGAAATCGCAGGTCCGTCATTCACTTTCATAAATGGAATATGGATATAAAATATACCTGCACCAATTCCAAATGCTAAAGGTTCGGTGATTTGATGTACGCCTGCATGTTGCAACAAATTAGTGGTTACGCCATTTTCGCAGTGTGCAGATTGTATATGTTTAAAATCAATTTTCACTTGCCTCGCAGTTTTTTAATTGTTCAATAGTTACGCCAAAAACATCAGCATAAATTTGGAGCTTTTTGTTGCTTAGTTTTGCAAAAACTGATGGTTTTAAATGCCTTTTAATATTGAATTGCCAAAAGCCTGTGTAATCAGAAAGTATTGAAAGTTCCATCAAATTCAATTCCATGAAAAAAAGAATTGGGCTTGCTTCTTTGTTTAATACTTTTTGCTTGGCGGTATTTATTTTTTCTAATGCTGCTTGCCACGAAATACCGAGTGCATCAGCTTTTACTTTCCAGCCAGAGCTAAGTTGTGTGGTGTATTTCCCGTTCTCGTCAGTTACGTATAAAACTTCTTTTGTAAATTTTTCTAAAGAAGTATGGTCTTGCGGTGCTTCGGTATTTTTCATAAGCTATGCAAGTTTAGCAAACAGTAAGCAGTGCATACACATAAGAAAATCGAGAACTTTCAGGAACCATCATTAGTATTTTTTCTCCAGGTTTTAGTTTGCCACTTTTTAATAATTCATCTATCATTAAATAAGCAGATGCAGCGCCAACATTTCCAACTTCTGTAAGGTTTGAAAACCATTTGTGTTGCGGTATTCCCATTCCTTTTTCTTCTAACTTATCGGCAATTTTTTTTCTAAAGAATTCACTGGAAAGATGTGGAAGAAAATAGTCTATTTCTTTAACGTCTAAATTCTTTTTCTCGCAAATGGAATATAGTTTTTCGTAGCCTAATTCAACGATGTGTTTGTCAAGTAATTTCACATCTTGTTTCATGCTTAAAATGGAATGTTGGGCAATTTCTTCCGGTGAAAATTCCATGTAGCTTTTTAGTTTTCCATCGCTATTTTTATCAGAGCCTTGATACATACAAGTTTCTACTTTGTATGCAAAAGAAGCGCTTTCAATCCATTCAATTTTTAAACTTATTCCATCGCTATTTTTTTTGTTTGAAAGTAGAAAAGCTCCAGCTCCATCAGAAAGCATCCATCGCAAAAAATCTTTCTCGAAAGCTAAGTATGGATTTTCTTCTAATTCATTTAAGTGTTTGGCTTCTTCTTCAAATCCTGTGGCTCTTAAAATGCCTGAAGTGCGCTCTGAGCCTGTTGCAATGGCAGTTGTAGCTTCGCCAGTTTTTATTGCCAAGTAGGCAAATTTGAGTGCGTGCATTCCTGAGCAGCAATTCCCTGAAGGAGAAACAACTTCTATCGCACCTGTTTCGGGTAAAAGCCCGTGAACCATTACTGCGTGCGAAGGCATAATTTGGTCGGGTGAAGAAGTGCCGCATGCCAATAAACCTACTTGCTCCAATTCGGAGTTTTGTACAAAAAGGTTGCGCACTGCCAATGCGGTTAATTCGGCATTGTTGTGTGTGGTTTTTCCGCCTTTTTCTAAGGCGTAAAATCGTCTTTTTATTCCATTGTTTCTTAGCACAATTCTGCGTGAGCGCGAAGGCTTATCGTTTATTAAGCCCAAGTAAGCCTCAATATCATCGTTTGAAACCGGAGCGTTCGGCAGAAAGTGTGCAGTTCTTGTAATATAAACTTGGCTAAATGTCATAATCAGTACCTACAAACAAAAAGTCGTATTATTTATTTAAAAAAAACGAAAATAATAATAGCTTTTAGGTTTACTAAAAAACCTTGTGCTATTATGTTGAATTTCTTACTCTCGGATATCTTTGTATTGATTAAAAATTTAAAGCATAGCCAACTCCTGTTGGTGTTAGCGATAAATTCATAGACGTATTTTGTCGGTTATTCATTTCAAACTTTTTTGAGCGTTTTATTTTTTTTGCTCCAATGGCAACCATTGCAACAGAACCGCCCAGCACAGCAACTCCTGCAATCATAGATAGTGCGCCTATCGGCCCCATTGGTTCCATATCTTTTTGATGCCCCGAATGTCTGCTGGCACTGTAAACCATCATGCTTCCTGCGGCAAACAATGGTAACGAAACTGTAGGAATTAAAATACTGCCAGCTGTTACCAATGCTGTTCCTACTACTCTATCTTTTACAAAATTGTAGTTTCTAAATTTATCGTTATTAGGATTTGGTTGTGAAGGAGGTGGAGGAAGTTGCTCACGCGGAGGAAGCATTCTGGTGTTGTTCATTGGTTTTTCTACTGGGAAAACATCTTTTGTTCCGTTCTCGTATTTCACCATAAAAACTTCTGCTTTTCTTGTGCTGTATAATGGTCCGCTTATGTTATCGGCTCTTATATATTTAATGCTTGTTTCTGTTACTTCTTTTACAATAGAAGGAATTTCTTCTCCATTTTTTAGGAATATTACATCTTGTGATTTTGCAGCAATGGCAAGTGTTGCAAGAGCAATTAAAATTGCGTATTTTGTATTAAGCATATCTTGTTCAGTTTACTATTACAAATTTGTTTTATTTCTTTTAAGTCTCAAAAGTTTATATTTGAAATTACAATTTTTGTTATGAAAAAAAATGCGAATTTATTTTTAATACTTATACTTTTAATTGCAGCTTGTAAGGAAAAGGATATTGATAAAACTTCAGTTTTTGAAGGAACTTATGTTGCTCCTGTGGCGCATAGTAAATTCGATAATGCGATAGTTACCAAAGTGAGCAATTCTACTTTTTCGCTTCAATATGTTTTGGGGAAATCGGCTCCGTTTTTAATAATTCCAACAGTTACCTTGCAGAGTGATTCTACTTTTGAGTTTGATTTAGTTGCGGCATTAGCACCTGATACAATTAAGTACAATGTAAAAGGTGATGGAAAAATTTTTCCGAATAGAATTGTAATTAGTGGCGAGGCAATAAATAGAAGCAATAGCTTAGATTTTTACAACTTGAATTTTGAAGGCTACAGATAGGTTTTATTTTGGAACAATAATGGTGTAATATTTTGCACCAAAGCCTGCCCAAACACCTAATCCATCACCAATAATATTGCTCTTTACTTTCACCGGATTTGAGAATGGACTGCCGCTTCCATCATTTTCTAAAGTGTAATAAAAATCGTAAGTTTTACTATCAATATTTGCCCATTTTAGGGTTACGGTATCGCCTTTTAAAAAGTAAGAATAGTTTTTCATATCTACTTTTTGTCCTTTAGGATAGCCGCGTTCCATTGGTAGAGAAATATTTAAGCCTACAAAAAGTCTATCGTCCCAAACAGATTGGCTGGCTGGCAAATAGAAAGGTTCTTTGTTTCTTTTAGTCCAGTAGCGAACAAAATTTCCAAAGGTATCGGGCACTGTGATGTTTACAAATACAGAAACGAAACTATCGTTTGGAATTGAGTCGGGTCGTGGTCTTACTTCTAAATAATTTGCACCTCTCGGTGTAGGAATTGTGGTTGTTGAAGTGAGTGTTTTGCCTTCGGCTTCTATTTTTAAATCGTAAGTGGTATTTGCTTTACCAAACATGGAGCAGTTGCCGTTAAGTATGCAACTAAATAAGTCCGGAATGGAATAAATACAAACGTTTGGAAGCGGTACAGAATCGTCCATATCAAAGCCGTAGCTGCTTAAAAGTTCTTTCTTCTGTTCATCGCTTAGTGGTAAATTATTTAAGCAAAACTCAACCAATTGCACACTGTCGCTGCCTGATTTTACAGTTATTTTAGCATCATGAACGTAATAAGAAGAAAGATTATTGATGTTGATATTCCCAAAGAAATTTTGCGATTTTGAAAGTAAAACTACTGGCGGTTTATCTATTTCAATATTACCTTCTACCACTAATTGTTGAGCGGTTTCGGGTATGTTGATATCAATCTTTTTGGTACAACTTACCGAAGCCAAACATACGGCAAGTATAAATACCGATAAATGAAGCATTGATTGCACTTTTCTATATTTTGAGTTACTCATTTATCTTTTTCGGTTTTTTCTTTAAGTCAATACCAAATTTAAAGTTCCAAGTGAGCGAAGGTAAAACAGGGAAAATAGAAACTTGCTTTGCTGAAAATTGGAAGTTGGCATTTTTTTCTTTGCCATTGCTTTCTTTCTCTGAGCTAAAATCGCCTTTTGGGTCAAGATAAATAAAATAAGGATTGGCGCGGTTGTAAACATTGTAAACACTCACTGTAATATCGGAATACCAATTTCTTTTTGTAGGAATAATGTAGGTGAAACCTAAATCCATTCTGTGGTATGGTGGAAGTTGATACCAATTTCGTTTTCCATAAACAAAGTGCGGATTGCCTTCAATTAAATAGTAGGAAATTGGCATGGTAGTTCTTTGCCCTGATGAGAAAACAAACGTACCACTCACGCGCCAGCTTTTGCTAATGTTATACATTAACACAATGCTCAAATCGTGTCTGCGATCGTAGCGAGCTAAAAATGGTTCGCCATTGTTTATTTCCGGAAATTTGCGCCATGTCCAAGCTAAAGTGTAGCCAATCCAACCGGTGAATTTTCCAAGTGCTTTTTTTACAAAAAATTCTGCGCCCGTGCTGTAGCCTCTTCCGAAAGTAAATAAATCTTCCACATCGGCACTAATACTTCCAATGGCACTTTCACTATATTCAATTTGGTTGCGCATATCTTTAAAATATACTTCAACAGAAGTTTCAAACATATCGTCTTTAAAGTTGTGGAAATAACCGAGTGCGTATTGAATTCCTATTTGTGGTTTCACGGTTAAGCTGCTTGGAACCCACAAATCAATGGGCAAAGTAGTGGTAGATTGCGATACTAAATGCACGTATTGCTGATTCCATGTAATGCCTAATTTTATACTGTTGTTTTTACCTAATTTAAAGCGAGCGCTCAATCGAGGTTCTAATCCCCAATAAGTTTTTATGTTTTTATTTTTAGCAAAGTTAAGTGTATCTACTGCTTGCCCGGAGCTATTGAAAACTGTTTTTTCAAATGGACCAACAAAGTTGAACATAGAGCCACGTAAGCCGATGTTTATTTTTAACCAACGAAAAGCATCAAAATCATCTTGAAAATATACTGCGGTTTCGTGTGCGTATTTAGGCGATTTGTTAGCGTTGTTAAAGGTTACATCGCCCGAACTTCCACTTGCTTGGTAAGGCGTGAAAATGTGATAATTATACTGTGCACCAAACTGCATAAAATGACCGATGATAGGAGAGTAGTCAAAATCTATTTTGCCAGTATATTCCCGCACGCTACTTCTTACACCAAATTTTACACCTTGAAATTGCGTGTTGGCATTAAACTCAAAATCGTTGTAACAAAATGTGGCATTGCTAAAAAGTTTGTGGCTGTAAAGGTGATTCCAGCGCGCAGTGGCAGTGCGGTTTCCCCATGGGAAATTAAAGCCGAAACCTCCGCCCGGAGCCGTAAAGTTTAGCACATCTTTCCCCAAGTAGGTGCTAATGTATATTCTGTCTTTATCGCTTATTTTATAATTAAACTTTGCGTTTAAATCGTAAAAGTAGTAGCTGTTTCCTGCCCATTGTCCACCATCTAAATTTTTTAGCATTGGTTTTAGCAAAGCATCAATATAAGTTCTTCTACCTGAAACGATGAAGGACATTTTATCTTTCCATAAAGGGCCTTGAACAGTTAAACGCGAAGCAATAATTCCCAAGCCGCCTTCTACTTCAAACTTTTTCATGTTGCCGTCTTTCATTCCAATATCAACAACCGATGAAATTCTTCCTCCGTATTTAGCGGGCATTCCGCCTTTAATAATGGTGGTATTTTTGATTGCATCACCATTAAAAACAGAGAAGAAGCCAAATAAATGTCCCGTGTTGTAAACCACTGCTTCATCAAGTAAAACCAAATTTTGGTCGGGTCCGCCACCGCGAACATAAAAGCCGCTATTGCCTTCTCCTGCTCCTGCAATACCGGGCAAAAGTTGTAAAGTTTTTAAAACATCTACTTCACCTAAAAGTGCTGGAATTGACTTTGCTTGCTCAATGGTAATTTCTTGTTTTCCCATTTGGCTGCTTTCTACATTGGCTTTTCTTTCGGCAGAAATTACTACTTCTTTTGTTTCAATAAAGTTGGGTTGGAAAGCAATATTTAGGCGTTGATCTTTAGTAAGGTCTATTTCTTTTATTTGAGTTTGATAGCCGATATAAGCAGCTTTTAAGGTATATTTTCCTGCCGGAAGTGTGATGCTGTAAAAGCCGTATTCGTTGCTTGCTACGCCTTTGCTGAGTTCTGTAATTAAGATAGTTGCACCTAAAAGAGATTCACCGCTTGTGGAATCTTTCATAAAGCCGGAAAGCGTATATTTTGTTTCTCCCTTTTGTGCAAATAGGCTATTGGAGCATAAGCAAGAGAAAAGAGTAAAAAATATTGGTAATGCCCAAGGTTTTAGTTGCATAGTACGAATAACAGAATTATATGATGCCTTAAATTTCAATTTAATGCGCGAAGATATTTTTCTGTAGCTTAATTAGCTTGTATTGTAGAAGTTTTTTTAGTTAAAACTGCTTTGCTGCTTTTGAATAGCTAAAAAAAATAAAGCCACCGTTTCCGATGGCTTTTTGAGATATAGTAATTTGTGCTTATTGAGCAGAATACAATTCAATTTGTTTTAATGCTTTTAGTGTTAAAGCATCATCAGGATTTAGCTCTTTACATTTATCAAAATAAGGTTTTGCCGATTTGAAAATATCAGCGCGTTTCTTTTTCAACTCTTCAAATTTAAGTTGGTCTGCTTTGCTGTAACCGAGTTTGTTCATTTCATCGTTTAAAGCACCTGCTTGGTTAAAGTAGTAAGCGCCCATATTGTAAGTAGCACCAAAGTTTTTTGGATTTATTTGTGTCGCTTTTTCATAAGCAGCTTTTGCTTCATCGCCTTTGCCAAGTTTTTCGTAAGCAGTTCCTAAAGCGTAGTAAAGTTGGTCGTTGTTTGGGTCGAGCGCAATCGCTTTATTCAGCATGTCCATTGCTTGCTCGTGTTTATTGTCTCCAATAAAAATATTAAGCTTATCAATGAGCAAATCTATGCTTTGCGGAAACTTTGCAATACCGGCATCTAAGGTTGCAATGGCAGCATCTTTGTTGCCATCTTTCTTTTCTAAGCGCGAAAGCAATAAGAAGTATTTTGCATCAGGATATTTCTCGGTTAATTTTTTGTAGGCATCAATGGCAGCCTTTGTATCTCCTGCATTTTCTGCACTTAAAGCGGCATTGCCAAGCGCTTTATCTAATTCAATATTAGGCTTTTCGTTTTGTGCTTCCAACATGCTGTTAATGTCGCTTATTGAAGCAAAATATTTATAGGATTGCTCGTAGTTTTTACGCTCAAATTGGGTGATGGCAGCATTGAAACTTCCGGGTCCTAAGGCTAAAAGATAGCGTGTGTAATCTTTCCATTGTTTAAACTTTGGGTCGTTAATTTCTAACACTTTTTTGTAGCTTTTTACAGCTTCGGCTTGTGCCATATCGTGCTGTGGAATTAAAGTGCTATCAGAAAAAATGAGTTGGTAAACCTGACCTCTGTAAAACCAAGTTTTTGCAAGTGGAGCAGTTTTTTCATCTACAGCAGCTTGGTCTATCGCATTTTTTGCTTTTTCTAAATTTTGAACACCATCGCCATTGTTGTAATAGTTCATGTAGTTCCAAGCAGCGGTAACATTGCTGCTTTGGCTAAAAGAGGCAGCGGTAATTGCTGCGCCAATAAAAGTGAATAAGATTTTTTTCATTGTTGAATTTAATTCTGTTGCTAAAAGACAAAACTTTTTTGAATTTACAAGAAGACAATTGCTCCTTCACAAAAGTTTAAATGAATAAAAAAAGCCACTGTTTGTTATTGCAGTGGCTTTTTTATTAAATGATATTTTATTTCCCGAAATCAGGATTTAATTTGAATTCTTTTGCAAGATAACCCGGACGGCAAACTCTTGCTCTTGCATTTTCAAAACGTTTGTGCAATGCAATTTTATTTAAAGGCGAAGACATGAAAATATAAGGCTGCGCATCGTAAACCAATTGCTGGAATTCTTTGTACAATTCGTTGCGTTTTGCTTCGTCTAGTTCGTAGCGAAGTTCATCAATTACTTTATCACTCTTTTGGTCGCCAAAGCCTACATAATTGCTTCCTCCATTGTATGATGAAGTATGCCAAATTTGTTTAGGGTCATCGCTAAGCGGATGCGAAACCCAGCTTCCTAAATAAGCGTCAAAATCGTGAACTTTAATTTCATCTAAGAATACAGTCCATTCTTTTTGTGCAATTGAAATTTCTACACCTGCTTTTTTGCAATTTTCTTGGTATAGCAATAAAATTCTTTCAGAAGTTTCGTTGCCGCTTGGAATTTTAATGGTGAGAGAAAGCTTTTCTTTTTTACCGTTAATTACTTTGTCGCGCACGCCATCGCCATCGGTATCTTTCCAGCCGGCTTCATCTAAAAGTTTGTTGCCTTCTGCAATATCAAAATTGATAAGTTTTAAGTCTGAATTGTAGTATGGGCGCTGTGGGCTTGTTGGCCCAACTACACGTGTAGCCATTCCGTACGAAATTTTCTTAATAATTTGGTCAATATCAATTAAGTGAGCCAATGCTCTGCGCACTTTTACATCACTTGTTTTTGGGTTGCGCATATTCAAGCCAATGTAAGAATATACCAACTGAGTAGGTGTTTCAAGCTTGTATTTAGAAGTGATTTTTTCGTCTTTCTGCAACTCAATAAAATCTTTTGATTTGAAAGAAGAAGATACATCTAAGTTTTCACCTTTTACGGCAGCTAAAGCAGCGCTTTCATCGTTAATGATTTCAAAAATCAATTTATCGGGAAGATTAGCAAATTCAGGGTCTTCGCTCACATATTTTTCACCCCAGTAGTTTTGTTTTTTCTTTAAAATAATTCTTTGTCCGGTAATCCATTTTTCTAAAGTGTAAGGACCTGCACCTGAAACACCTTCCGGTTCACGGGCGTGTTTTTCTGCATTAAACTGTTTTGCAAAATTTATTATATCTGCATTTCCCCTTAATTTCTCTACGTTTTTTGGGTCGTTGAAGTCTGTAACTTTAAATTTACGCATTATTTTATCGGGGTCGTAAATATATTCCGGAAACGGTGTAATAGCGCTCCACACTTCGCTTTGGAAGTATTGACCTTTACACAAGAAAGTGAATTTTTTATTGTTATCAGGATATGTTACTACATCTTGAATAAAATCGTAGTATGGGCGAAGGTGTTCGCAATCTACTTTTGGGTTTTTAATGGCTTTTAAGGTAAATAGCACATCATCAACTGTAATGGGTGAGCCGTTGTCCCAAGCGGCAGCATCGCGAATTTCGTAAGTAATTTTTAATCCGCCTTTAAGTACTCCTTCTGTAATTTCTTCAACAAGTGGTCTTGCTTTTGCTAAGCCCGGAATAATGGCGAAAGGAGAATCTAATTGGTTATCCAAAAAAGAGCCGAAAATATTTCTTTCAACTTCGCTGGCATTGCTGGAAGTTGAAGTGATTCCGTTTAGTTTATCAGGATCGGCAGAAATGTGAATCACTACTTCGTTTATTCCTGCGCGTTTGCTTTTTACGCCTTCGCTTTTTTTGCCGCCACCACCGCAAGAAGCTAAGATTGCAGCAAAAATTGTGATTGCTGCTAAGAGTTTGGTTGATTTAAAATTCATTGTTGTTTAAATTTTTCGGTGTCAAATATAGAAGTTTCAGCAAATTCTTAGTTGAACTTGTTTATATGTGCATTCTTATGTTGAAACTGAATTTTATTATTCAGCCAAGAACTACTTTAAATAGTCTTTTTGCAATGTTTCAAAAGTTGGTAAATGGTTGTAATGCCACTTGCCTTTTACTACTCCATTTTTCAACAAAACTAAGCCGGGATTGGAGCGGATAATTGTTTTAAGCGGAGTTTCATCAGCAGTATAAAAAGGATATGCCGTTTGGTTCTTCGTTCTAAAATTTTCGATACTAATATCGCCACTGGTTACGCAATATACTTTTAAGTTTTTAGCTTGTGCTTTTTCAGCAAGTGCATTAAGTTCTTTAAATGCCGACTCGTTTGTTTTTGCCAATTTGTAGGCAACAATCATGAGCGAATAATTTGGGTCGCTGAAAAGTTCATCAGTAATATCTTCGTTGTGTTCGTTGCTAATGTATAAGTTGTTTATTACAGCAGGAATACCCGGATCTAACACTTTATCTTTTCTATCTTTAAACTCCCATTCATCATAATTCAGGTTGTTTAAATCGCTCATGCTAAACTCTTTTTCTTCGCCTGTACTTTTGTTTTTGTAGGTGAAAATCATTTCGGTTTTTGCGGGTACTTTTTCTTTTCTTAATTCAGTAATGTTGTTGCCAATTTTGTATGGTCTAAAATCAACAACAGGCAGATTCCAAACATAGTTTAAGAAACAAAAAGCCCAAGTGCAAACAATGCTTAGCCCAACAATTGCATTACGGCTGAACCCCGAAAAGAGCGGTTGAATTTTATTTTTTCCAAGTATTAAAAGTACAATGAGAATATCTAAGAAAATATCTTTGTAGAACGAAGTCCAGGGTTTTAGTTTTACAAAATCGCCAAAGCAGCCGCAGTCGGTTACTTTCATGTTTTTTTCATCAAAAATCAATTTTCCACTACTAAAAAATTGTTTCCAATCGTAGCCATTTAGGAAAGTGAAGCCTGTGAGTAAAGTAAAGAAAATGAGCATTGCAAAGCTAAGCCAAAGTGTGAGTTTAGTTTGCCAACCCAGCAGAAGCGCAATGCCGAGTACAATTTCAAATACAATCATAAACACGGCTAATGGTGTACTCCAATCGCTCATAGCCGCCCAAAAATTGCTTAGCCCAATTTGCCCGAAAGCAGAGAAATAATCGTGCATTTTGTAGGAAGTTCCAAGAGGATCAATAGCTTTTACCGCACCTGAAAAAACAAACAATGTGCCTACAAAAAATTGCATGTAAGTAAAGAGCAAATGCTTCGGTTTTCTAACATAAAAACGAACAGCATACAACCCTAAAGCGATAGTGGCAATTAAGCCGAGAAGCGTGTAAATGTTCATGTATATTGAGATTTTATTTTAGGTAGATAAGTTTTAAAATACTAAGAATTATTTTTTTGAGCTAACTGGATAAGTGCAAAAACAGCATAGTTTACAATATCTGAATAGCCGGCATCAATACCTTCGCTAATAATTGTTTTGCCTTTGTTGGCTTCAATCTGTTTTATGCGCAGCAATTTCATTAAAATTAAATCGGTAAAAGAGCTGGTTCGCATATTGCGCCAAGCTTCACCGTAATCATGGTTTTTTGCCATCATCAGCGATTTAATATTGGCAACTTCAATATCGTAAAGTTTCATTACTTCTTCTGCGGGAATTTCGGTGCGTTTATCGCTCAGCATTTTAAGTTGAATTAAGCCAATAACTGCATAGTTTACTAAGCCGATAAATTCAGGTTCTACGCCTTCGTTTACCAATTTTTGTTGTGCCTCCTCAATGGTTTGAATGCGTTGTGCTTTAATAAACAGTTGATCGGTAATACTTTTTGGGCGCATCACACGCCAAGAAGTGCTGTAATCCAAAGTTTTTTTATGAAAAATATCGCGGCAAATAGCAATTTGCTCATCAAATTGTTGAGATGTATTCATGCGTTGCGCTCAAAGTTAAACCTTACTTTGATTGAAAAAACTGTTTTATGTTTTTTAAAGAAGCAGCAAGAACGAAAAACGTTACAAAGATGAGGTTCTGCCGCCATCAACAGGAATATTTATTCCGGTGATGTAAGCGGCTGCGGGGCTACATAAAAAGGCAACTGCTGCTGCAATTTCTTCGGGTTTGCCAAAGCGCTTCATTGGAATTTCATCTTGCATTTTTTGTGAAATATCTTCTGCTGCAACTTTTGCCGTATTGCTTTTGTTTTCAATAATCTGTTTTAAACGTCCTGTTTCCGTAGCACCCGGCAATACATTGTTTACGGTGATGCCAAATGCTGCGGTTTCGTTGGCTAAAGTTTTTGCCCAGTTGGCAACTGCCGCACGAATGGTGTTGCTAACTCCTAAATTGGGAAGCGGTTGTTTTACTGAAGTAGAAATAATATTTACAATTCTACCGAAAGCAGCTTGTTTCATATCGTTTAAAAAGAGCTGCGCTAAAATGTGATTGCAGATTAAATGTGCTTCAAACGCTTTTATAAATTCAGTTTCTGCGGCATCGGTAATTTTTCCCGAAGGCGGACCTCCGGTATTATTGATAAGAATATGATACTGCTTAGCCGTTTTTTTTTGGTGGCGTTCAACAGCGGCTTTTAATTTTTCGGGTTGGCTGTTATCTACAACTACGTAATCGTGCTTTTGTTCACTTTTGCTAATAAAACTTAGGTCAATCAGGTTTTGCATTAACTCAGTTTCGGTTCTTCCCGAAAAAGTAATGTTAGCACCTAATTTTGCCAATTCAATTGCAACAGCTTTTCCTATGCCCTTACTGCTGCCGCCAACGTAAGCGTTTTTGCCGCTTAAATCCAAATTCATTTAATCTACTTTAAATAAGCGCTCAAACGAGGCACTTTTCCCTTCGTTAATTTTCACGATATATTCTCCTTTTGAGAGATGTAATGCATCGGAATTTATTTCTATACTGTGTTCACCTTCGTTAAATGAGCTATTACTTAGTACGCGGCTCATTTTTCCATCGGTGCTGAATAATTCAATATTTAAAGCCATAGGTTTTGAAAGCGTGAAAGAAAGGGTTGCATTTTTTGCAAACGGATTCGGAAATACTTTTGCATCACTGATAGAAGATGTGATGCTGTTGATGTTTTTTATTCCGGTTACAGATTGCTTTTTAATGGTAAATTCATCTTTTACTACGTTGTTTGAAGTTAAGTATCTACCGGTTAATTTGTTGCCGTCAATATCAATAATAAACGAACCACACACGCCAGTTCCTCCATCCCAATAAAACATTGCAGGATGTGGGCTTCCGTTGTAAAATAGTGCTTTATTGGCAGCTACATCGCTTCCGCTATTTCCACAAACAACATAAACAGTTCCTTCGTTTGGCTTTGTGCCATCGGTATATTTTATGTAGGCTTCACCTAATGATTCTTTGCCGCTTGTGCCGTTTACAACATTTGTTTGTGCATTAAATGTTGCAGCAGTGCCTGTAAGTCCTTTAAGTAAGTAAGAGCGTTCAAAAGCATGGCTGTGTCCGTTCACAACTAAATCTACTCCATATTGTTCTAAAATTGGAGTTATTTTTTCGCGAATGGCTTTCATGTATATTTCATAAAATAAATCAGAATCGTGCGAGCCTTTTGTGTAAGGCGGTTGATGCCAGTAAGCAATAACCCAAGGTTGTGTATTTTTAGATAAATCGTCTTTAAGCCATTGTATCATTGGCGAAGTTGAAGCACCGTTGGTGTAAGCACCAATCCAGTCGTAAGCTGCGGTTGGGGAGCCTAATTCGGAGTTTAGCGAAATAAAGTGTGCATTGCCATAATCGAAAGAGTAATAATTTTCTAAAGTAGATGGTTCACCACCGGCTTCGCCTTGTTGTGGAGCTGTGATAATACTGTAATAAGGGCCTTTGTGTTGGCGCGGATCTTGCTGGCAAGGAATGCCGCAAACAGAGTTGTAGTCGTGGTTTCCGGGGCTTGGATAAAAGTGCATGAACTTAAAAATATCACCATAGGCATAGTACTGTTCAAATACTTTTGCTTGGTAATCAGAATCGGCACCATCTTGGTACGCATTATCGCCTAACCAAATCCACACGTCTGTTTCTTTATCTTTTGAATAATTCAAATAAGCATCGCGCGTTAGCCTTTGGCCATCGTTTCCTTTACCGAAATCTCCGGTTGCCCAAACGCGGATTGGTTGTACTGTTCCGGCTACGGGAGCAGTTCTAAACCAGTGTGCAGTATCCGGTCCGCTTAGTACATTTCCTCCTGATTCTATTTTATAGAAATATTTAGTGTAAGGTGATAAGTTCTTTAATTCTACATCATGGTCGTTTTCCAATGTAGAAACAGTTGCGGTTAAATTCAAATTGTTTAAATCTGTTCCGTAATAAACCTTAGCATCTAAAGAATCGGCAGTGCGCCATCTAATGTTCATGCTATTAGGAGTCTTTTTTTGTTGGTATGGACCTCTGAGCAACTGTTGCGCCTCAGTAATATATCCTAAAAAGCTGAATGTAAAAATTAGAAAGTACAGTTTTTTCATGTCTGTTTGTTTTGAATTGTAAAACTAAAAATCTACTTGAATTATTTTGTTAAAAATATATTGAGGCTAAACTTCAAAAATAAGAAAATCCTGTTTTCGTCATGTTTGTGAAGGTTTAATTTATTATTGCACCTCAATTTTTTAGAAAATGGTAGAACAAAAAATACTACAAAAATATGCTGCACTTTTAGTGAATTATTGCTTGGAAGTGAAGGCAAATGAAACAGTTTATATTTCTTCGAGCTATTTGGCTGAGCC
This sequence comes from Bacteroidetes bacterium 37-13, assembly GCA_001897535.1. GTDB lineage: Bacteria > Bacteroidota > Bacteroidia > Chitinophagales > LD1 > UBA7692. The sequence continues at coordinate 269,034 of MKTC01000031.1, forward strand.
ATTGCTGAAAGAGGTAGTAAAAGAAGTGTACAAGGCAGGAGGAAATCCGGCACTGAATATAGAGTTAAATTTAGGCGATGCCAATGTTTTAAAGTTGGGCGAAAAACAACAGTTGGAGTGGGTGAATCCAATGCGCAAAGTGGCTTTTGAAACTTTTGATTGCTACTTGAATATTCGCGCACCTTTTGCGAAAGGCGATGATGAGCAAGAGCCGGTTGATAATGAGAAATTCAAAATTTTTCAAGAAGCACAAAAAGAGTTGAATAATCTTTATTTTGAGCGAACCGGAAATGGAAGCATGAGGCGTTGCTTGTGCCAATATCCTACTTTGGCAGGAGCAGAAGATGCAGAAATGAGTTTGGAGGAATACGAAAAATTTGTATTCCAATCATGCTATTTATACGATGAAAATCCGGTTGAAAAATGGTTGGAAGTGCGACAAAATCAAGCAGCTTATGTGGAGCGTTTAAATCGTGCCAAAAACGTGCATTACAAAGGTCCGAATATTGATATTCAGTTTTCGGTAGAAGGTAGAAAATGGATGAACAGCGATGGCAGAGCCAACATGCCAAGTGGCGAAGTGTTTTCTGCTCCGGTAGAAGACAGCGTAAACGGGAAAGTGTATTTTTCTTACCCGGGAATTTATATGGGAAAAGATGTAGAAGGTGTTTCGCTCGAAGTAAAAAATGGAGAAATAATTTCGTGGAAAGCCGAAAAAGGACAAGATGTGTTAGATAAAGTATTTTCTATTCCGGGCGCAAAGTTTTTTGGCGAGGTAGCTGTGGGAACCAACTTCAATATCCAACGCACCACCCGCAATATTTTATTCGATGAAAAAATAGGCGGCAGCATACACATGGCAGTAGGGCAAAGCTATAAGCAGTGTGGCGGCAAAAACGAAAGCACCATTCACTGGGATATGATTACCGATATGAAAAATGGCGGTGAAATTTTTGCCGATGGGGAATTGATATATAAAGATGGGAGATTTTTGGTGTAGGGGAAAGTAGTGGTTTTAGAAACTGCTGCTAAGTTACTTTTTAAGTTTTGCTATTTGCTCAAAGAAGTATTCTCCGTATAATACATATTACTCAGAAATATTATCCTCATTTACCCGAAGAAGAATGCGAGTATCATTACAATTTTGCATTAGGAATATGCAGTTTTGCCGAGAAAAAATATTATGAAGCTGCACAATATTTTGAGCAGGTATACACCAATAAAAAGATTCAGTTTATTCATATTAACAGGCGTTGGGGTTTTATGAGCCGTTACCACTATTTAAGCAATAAAACTATTCTTTTCAATTATTTGGATAGTTGGCGCAAACAGTTGTCTGCTATTAGTTCAGAACACTCTAATGCAGCCCAACAAATAAAACTCTTTATTTCATTTGCAAATAAGCTTTTAAAAGCAAACCTGCCTGCTGAAAAAAAGAAATTGCTTACAGCATTGCAACAACAAAAGCACTTTGCCGGAAAAGACTGGATTGAAGGCGAATTGGCATCTCCTAAAAGAAAACCTGCCAAAATATAAATGGCAGACCTGCAAAGTCTGCCATTGCGATAAATAAATCCTTTAGTTAAAGATTAAACCTTTCTGCGTAAGACGTTTTTGTAGTTGTTACTTTCACAATGTAGTTGCCGGAGCCAAGTGTAGAAACATCGGTACTGCAGCTATAAACACCACTATATTCCTGAGTGAGCAATAAACTCCAACTTAAAGTATAAACTTCCACTTTGGTAATACTTCCTGAATAAGAATCGCTGGTTGAAAATAATACTTTTTCTTGTTCATAAATATCAATTACACGCTTAGAACTTGCAGCCGGTTTTTCGGCTGTAGCAAATTGAAACAGCATGGCAATGCCCAAAAGGCTTAAAAGAAACTTTTTCATAACGAATTGTTTTTGGTTATTAAATAGGCTTAAGACTAGACAAAAGTATAAATTTGTTCTGAAATGCTACGGCAGGTAATTATTGCCGAAAAAAAGTTCAACAAAATATTTGAAACACCAACCCCAAGCACTGCTGCTGTTTCAGTTAACTTTAACCACACAGAATTTATAGAGCGATGCAAAACTTATCTTAGTCGCTGAGGTTTTTATATTTACGCCCAATAAGTATAAAATATGAGAACAGACCAATACCAACATCACGATTATTATTTAGTTGATGATTTGCTAACCACAGAGCAAAAGCTCATTCGCGAAACGGTGCGCGCATGGGTAAAAAAAGAGCTTAGTCCAATTATTGAAGATTATGCCCAGCGGGCAGAATTTCCAAAACATATAGTAAAAGGCTTGGGCGAAATTGGTGCTTTTGGTCCCAATATTCCAGCAGAATACGGAGGCGGAGGGTTAGATGAAATTACCTACGGAATTATTATGCAGGAATTAGAGCGCTGCGATTCAGGAATTCGCTCTACCGCTTCGGTGCAAGGCTCGTTGGTAATGTATCCTATTTACAAATACGGCAGCGAAGAACAGCGAAAAAAATACTTACCCAAGCTGGCGAAAGGAGAGTGGTTTGGCTGTTTCGGATTAACCGAACCCAACCACGGCAGCAACCCGGGAGGCATGGAAACTACTATAAAAGAAGAGGGCGATTACTATATTTTGAATGGTGCAAAAACATGGATTTCTAATGCGCCTTATGCTGATATTGCGGTAGTTTGGGCAAAGAACGAAGCAGGAAAAATAAAAGGTTTAGTAGTGGAACGCGGCATGGAAGGATTTACTACGCCAACCATTCACGGTAAATGGAGTTTACGCGCTTCTACCACAGGCGAATTGGTTTTTAATAATGTGAAAGTTCCCAAAGAAAATATTTTGCCTAATGTGGAAGGATTAAAAGGTCCGCTTGGCTGCCTTTCGAGTGCGCGCTACGGAATTGCGTGGGGTGCAATCGGTGCCGCTTTAGATTGCTATGACACGGCTCTACGCTATGCAAAAGAACGTGTTCAGTTTGGCAAGCCGATAGCACAGTTTCAGCTTCAACAAAAAAAATTAGCCGAAATGATTACCGAAATTACTAAGGCACAACTATTGGTTTGGCGCTTAGGGACTTTAAAAAACGAAGGAAAAGCCACACCGACACAAATAAGCATGGCAAAGCGAAACAGTTGCGAAATAGCATTGAATATTGCCCGCGAGTCGCGCCAAATTTTAGGAGGAATGGGCATTGTGGGCGAATACCCGATTATGCGCCACTTAATGAATTTGGAAACTGTGATAACTTACGAAGGAACACACGATATTCATTTGCTTATTACAGGGCACGATGTTACGGGATTGAATGCTTTTCATTGATTATATTTTAGGAGAAAAACACTTACAACACAAATTTTCAAACAGAATATAATATGGATCGCTGGACCGGACTTCTTGGAATTGCTGTAATATTAGGCATTGCCTTTCTTTTTTCTGCTAACCGAAAAGCCATTAACTACCGCTTGGTTTTAAGTGGTTTGGCAATTCAATTATGCTTAGCACTTTTTATACTAAAAACAAGCCCGGGCGAAGCGCTTTTTGCTAGGGCAGGAGCTTTCATTACGCGGCTTTTAAACTTTGCCGATAAAGGCGGTGAATTTGTATTTGGCGGCTTAATGCGACCAGATTTACTCAAGCCGATTTTTGGCGATCAATATTCGTTTTTATTCATGTTTAAAATTATGCCTACCATTATTTTTGTAGCAGTATTGGTAAGTATGAGTTATCATTTAGGCATTATGCAAAGAGTGGTAAGTTTTATTGCAAGAATTGTTCATGCGCTTATGCGCGTGAGCGGCAGCGAAGCATTAAGCAATGTGGCTTCGGCATTTGTGGGCCAGGTAGAAGCGCAAATTATGATTAAACCATATCTAAATAGTATGACAAAGAGCGAACTGCTTGCAAGCATGGCGGGTAGCATGGCTTGTATTGCGGGTGGTGTGATGGCAGTTTATATTTCGATGGGCGTGCCCGCTTCTTATTTGTTGGCAGCAAGTATTATGGCTGCTCCGGCTGCTTTGGTAATTTCAAAAATTGTGTTGCCCGAAACAGAAGAAAGCGCAACAAAAGGTGCTGTAAAATTAGAAGTAAAAAAAGTACACGCGAATTTGTTAGATGCCATTTCGCACGGTGCAGGCGATGGTTTAAAAGTGAGTTTAAATGTAATTGCGATGCTAATCGGTTTTATTGCTTTAATAGCTTTGGCAGATGCATTTTTGGGCTGGAGTGGAAGAATGATTGGCTCTACAGGAATAAATTTTTTAAATATTGGTGTAGATATAAATCACTTGAGCTTAGATGAAGTTTTTGGTGCCGTATTTTCGCTTTTTGCTTATGTAATGGGCGTTCCTATTCAAGATATTGGCACGGTTGGTTCTTTATTGGGAACAAAAATGGTGATAAATGAATTTGTGGCTTATGCCAATATGAGCCCGATGATAGCGCAGCAAACACTTTCGCCTAAAGCAATAATGATTGCAAGTTTTGCATGTTGTGGATTTGCGAATTTTTCATCTATTGCCATACAAGTTGGCGGCATTGGTGAGCTTGCACCCGAGAGGCGGAAAGACCTAGCTAAATTAGGTTTTAGAGCTTTAATGTGCGGTACTTTAGCATCGTATTTGAATGCTACTATTGCAGGAATTTTATTTTAAACTATGCCAATAATTAAGCATACAGAATCTGAATCGCATTACAACGATTTAGAAAAAATGACAACCACCGAGTTGTTGCAAAGCATTAACGCTGAAGATAAAACAGTTGCTTTTGCCGTAGAAAAGTCTATTCCTCAAATTGAAAAGTTAGTAGATGTAGCAGCCGATAAATTGCTTGCAGGTGGCAGGCTATTTTATCTCGGAGCCGGCACCAGCGGCAGGTTGGGAATTGTAGATGCAAGTGAGTGTCCGCCAACGTTTGGAGTGCCACAAGGTTTGGTAGTTGGTTTAATTGCAGGAGGCGATGCCGCTATTCGCAAAGCGGTGGAATTTGCTGAAGATAGCCAAGAGCAAGGTTGGAACGACTTATTGCATTACGAAATTTCATCTAAAGATTTTGTGATAGGAATTGCAGCTTCGGGCACCACACCTTATGTGATTGGCGCTTTAAAAAAATGCAGAGAAGGGCATATTCTTACAGCTTGTATTACCTGCAATGAGCAAACACCTTTAGCTGCAGAAAGCGATTTTCCGGTTGAAGTGATTGTTGGTCCGGAGTTTGTAACCGGCAGCACCAGAATGAAAGCTGGAACAGCACAAAAATTAGTGCTGAATATGATTTCAACTTCGCTCATGATAAAACTCGGTAGGGTAGAGGGAAACAGAATGGTAAACATGCAACTTACCAACGACAAACTTTTAGACAGAGGTACACGAATGATTCAAGAGGCACTTGGCTTTTCGTATGAAAAAAGTAAGGAGCTTTTACTACAATTTGGGAGCGTGAAAAGTGCTATTGATAATAGCAAATCATAAGTAAATAGCTTTTCTGGTAGCCCCAAAATATCAAGAAATATAGGCAACAATATTTAAGTTTTGTTGTGTTTAAATTGGGCTAATCTTGCGCTGAAATGAATATACAAACACTCTTAAAAGTATTGCGGACTATTGCCATTTTAGAAGCTATTTCATGGATTGCATTGCTTGTTGCAATGTACTACAAATGGGTTTTAGGCGATACCACACACATGAATTTAATTGGTAGAATTCATGGGTTTATGTTTATAGGATTTGTGATAATGGTGTTGCTTGTTGGCTTTATGATGAAATGGAGAAAGCGCGAAATAGCTTGGAGTTTATTTTCTTCGTTGCCACCTTGCGGTACAATCGTTGCCGATATGGTAATCTTTAAAAAGTACGTAAAATAAATATCAAAGCTTGTTTTTGCTGCTTAATAAATTATCAATAGAATAGTTGCCGCTTCCCAAAATCATAAGTAGAATATATCCGGTTAAATAAAGCAGCGATAACTCTGGAAATTCACCTTTGCCAAGCATTACAAAAGTTGCAACTGCCATTGTGAAAAATAAAAAGAAAGAAACTATGCGCGTTTGAAATCCTATGAGAATAGAGATTGAACAGAGCGCTTCGGCAAAAACAACTAAATAAAAGGAAGGTACAACGCCAACACCAATTGGGTCAGCAAATTGAATTTCTGTGCCGGTAAAAAGTTTTTGGAGTTTTGGAAATCCATGCCCCAAAAACATGAGTAAAGAAATTCCTATTCTAAAAATTAGTAGCCCTAAGTTGTTATTAAAAATAATGCTTTTCATATTTTTTGTAGTGTTAGTGTTTATACGAAAATGATTTTTAAAATAAATGGGAATTTTGCCGTATAATACTCCCGATAGCTATCGGGATGATAGCCGTTTAGAACAATTTTATTGGTCTATTACGGATATCCTTTCGGTATTAGTTAAGATAAAATTGGCGTTTCGGGCGATTCTTCAGCAGGTTTTGATTTATCAATCGGAAGCGGGATGAATTCTTTATCATCATTTGGAGGAAGAATAATTTTTCCACTTTGCCAATCTGCTTTTGCTTGCTCAATCCGTTCCTTTCGCGATGAAACAAAATTCCACCAAATGTAGCGATTGCCTAAAGGCTCACCGCCTAAAAGCATGAGTGTGGTTTCTTGCTTTGCTGTAATTGTTGGAAACTCATTTTTGCTAAAGGTGAGCATGGTGCTTTCTGGATATGTGTTTCCTGAAATTTCTACACTTCCTTTCACAATATAAATGGCGCGTTCTGTGTAGCCTGTTGGCAATTCAAACTTTGCGTTTGTGTTTAAATTTACGTGTAAATAAAAAAGTGGCGAATGTGTTTTTACTTTGTTTTGCAAGCCAAAAGCAGTTCCGGCAATTAACCGCATCCACACGCCTTTATCGTTAAATACAGGCAATTCTTCCGGAGTAAAATTTGTAAAGCTTGGTTCAGTTTCTTCATCGCTTTCGGGTAATGCAACCCAGCATTGGAGCATTTCAAGTTGATGCTTATTAAGTAAATCAGGATTTTCAAATCTTTCGGAATGCGAAATGCCGCGACCTGCGGTCATCCAATTCACTTCTCCCGGGCGAATAATTTGTTCCACACCTAAACTATCGCGATGTGTAACTTGCCCGTTTAAAAGATAAGTAACTGTAGATAAACCAATGTGTGGATGTGGAAGCACATCGAGCGATGAAAGTTTGTTTGTAGGCACGCTTATTGGACCAGCATGGTCTAAGAAAATGAAAGGACCAACCATGCGCATTTTGCGAAAAGGAAGAATTCTACGCACATTTAGTTCTTCACTAATGCTTGCTTTACGTGCTTCGATAATTAGTTCTGGCATTTGGCTTGTTTTGAAGTGGAAGTATTGGACTAAAATATAGAAATACTTTTATGTAGAGCAATTTGTTGTTTGATGCTCTTGAAACTTTTACCATTGAAGGGAAAAGAAGTAGTATTTTCGGAATCTCTTCTTTTGCACTATACTAAAGAAATTTAAGTGAAATAACCAACCAATGGTTATTTACTGTAAAATGCAAAAATCTTAATCCAATAGAATCTGTAGAAAACAAATAAGACTACTGCCTCATTTCGCCCAGCCACCTTTCGCTTTCTAAAGCTGCCATGCAACCGCTGCCTGCCGCAGTTACCGCCTGGCGATAGGTTTTATCTTGCACATCGCCACAAGCATATACTCCGGGTATTTTTGTTTTAGGCGTACCGTTTTGAGTAATTATATATCCTTGATCATCTGTGTCCAAAAACTCTTTAAACACATCAGAATTTGGTTTATGTCCGATTGCTACAAAAAATCCTTTCACTGCAATTTCAGTTATTTCACCCGTTTTATTGTTTTTTAAACGGACCGATTCTACCACATTTTCACCAATAATTTCATCGGTTTCAGAATTCCAATACACTTGAATATTGGGAGTATTCAAAACGCGGTCTTGCATAATTTTTGATGCGCGCATTTCATCGCGTCTCACAATCATGTGCACTTTGGTGCAGAGTTTAGAAAGGTATAAAGCCTCTTCGCAAGCGGTGTCGCCCGCACCTACAATGGCAACCTCTGTATTTTTGTAAAAGAAACCATCGCAAACAGCACAAGCGCTTACGCCATTTCCATTCAGTCTTTTTTCACTTGGCAAGCCTAACCACTTGGCTTCAGCACCAGTGGCAATAATTACGCTATGTGCTTCCACAAGTTTTGTATCATCAATCCAAACCTTTTTAGGCGAAGTAGAAAAATCTACTTTGGTTACCATTCCAAAATTTATTTCGGTGCCAAAACGCTCGGCTTGTTTTCTAAAATCTTCCATCATTTCAGGTCCTAAAATTCCTTTAGGATAACCCGGATAATTTTCCACATCAGTAGTATTCATTAATTGACCGCCTTGTTGCAATCCTGTGAACATTACCGGTTTTAAATTGGCGCGTGCAGCATAAATTGCAGCAGTATAGCCGGCTGGACCTGAACCAATAATTAAGCAATCTACAATGTTCTTTTCTTCGTTACTCATCACTTTTATTGTTGTTTAGTTTTGTGGCAAATATTTTACTTTTAAAATTAAATTTCTGTATCAATAGATACACAAAAAAGCTCTCCTTAATCTTCCTTATTTTAATTGTTTGGCTTTGCGATATGCACTATAAATTGAGCCTAAGAACGTAAGTATAGCACCTAACCAAACCAGATTGATATATGGAAAAATAATTGCTTTCAGAATAATAAAATCGAGCGGTTTTTCTTTCTCGCGCACAGAGATTGAAAACTTCTTTGCCTCAGGATTTATTTTTACCACATTGAATGTGAGTCCCGCACCTTCAACCGTTGCAGGAATTGTGGTTACGTTATTTCCATTTTTAGTGTCAATTACATAAACAGGCTCTGAAATAATACTTGTACCTTCTAATGTTTTAGTTGATAAAACAGGTGCTACCACTATCTTTCCATCGTGCGACATTCCTTGCGGAAGTTTAGGTGTGGTGTTTATGTTTTCAAATACGGTATAAGAACTTATATTGAAAAAGGTATCGCCCAAAGCAACTTCATAAGTCCTTGTGGTATCGCGCAGCTCTTCGTTATTTGGCACACTCGAAACGTGCGTAAACACATCTTTCGATAAATAGTGCTTTGTGTCAGGATTAGCAATTAAACCCATTTTGGGATTTATCTGCGCATTTGGGTGCAGTGTAAAATTCTCAACCGTATTGCCCTTATCATCTTTGCGAATATAATCTACAATGTAATAGTGGTTTACGCCTTCTGTTTTTGAACCCTTGTAGCTAACAAGATAATCGCCCATGCGCATCACGCTATCTTTTAGCAGTAAAATATTTTCATTCTTTTCTTCTGCCTTAAAATTCGAACCATAATCAATACCACTGGTATTAACCGAGATAACACTTTTTTTACCTTGTGAAACTAAAACTCCAACCAAAAACAATCCGAAACCAAAGTGCGTGATTGATGCACCGCTTAGTTTCATTTTTACTTTTAAAATACGAATAAAATATACCAAGTTACCCACCACTGCAAACATGGAAGTGAGCAACATTAAGAATGAACGACTCACAAACGGAAACTTCAAAAATACATCGGTAGAAGCTTTTGTGCCGTTGATTAAATACTGCTCGGTAAAGCTAATTTTCATGCCCCAAGCGATTAGAGCAGAAAGCACCAAAGCGATTGCAAACGAAATATACGCCCATTTAAAAGTAGATGGAACGCGCTTGCTTTTGTATGCTAAAAACTGTACTACTGCTGTAAGAATTGCCACAACAATAGCTAGCCAAATTTGAATATTATTGAAGTGTTGAATTACATCTTCGGGTGGTGCTAACTGTAAATTAAACAGCTTATTCCATACGGGAATTGAAGTTGTGAAAGTCATTTGAACGGCACTGAGCAAAAGCACCAAAGAGCCGATGAACATCCAAAATTCGCGCGAAAGCCATTCTTCTTCTTTGTCTTTTTTAGGCATGTCTTTATAGCGAATTGCCAAAAGAATAAATGCAGGAATTGCAAATGCAGCCATATAAACTATCAACTGCCCTGTCATTCCCAAATCGGTGAATGCGTGTACCGAAGTTTCGCCCAAAATGCCGCTTCTGGTTAGGAAAGTAGAATACAGCACCATTACAAAACTTAGTAAATAAAACACAAAAGTTGAAACCAAAGAATGTCCCGTGTGCTTGTAAACGATGTGCGTGTGCAAACCCGCAACCAACAAAAGCCAAGGCACAAAACTCATATTTTCAACCGGATCCCAAGCCCAAAAGCCGCCAAAGCTAAGACTTTCGTAAGCCCAAGCACCACCCATTAAAATGCCTGCGCCAAACACGCCAACAGAAAATAAAATCCACGGCTGCGAAGGCTTTATCCAACCGATAAAATCTTTTCGCAGTAATGCTCCAATTACAAACGCAAACGGAATACTCACCGAAGCAAAACCGAAGAACAAAACCGGAGGGTGAATAGTCATCCAATAGTTTTGAAGCAATGGATTTAAACCATTTCCATCGGCTATTAAACTTAAATATTCAGGGCGTTGAAATACAGGTGCATCAGCCATTTCGTTGCGAAGCAACACAAAAGGATTACTGCCAATTTTATATCCAAAAACATAAACGCCCAAAACCATGCTGGCCAAGAGAAACTGAGTGATACTTAAAGTTCCCATTACCGGATATTCCCAATCTTTAAGAACTTTTATACCTACAAAACCAAGCACTACAATCCAAAATTGCCAAAGTAAAAAGCTGCCTTCTTGTCCTTCCCAAAAACTACTGATAATATATTTCATCGGCAGTTCGGTTGAAGAATGTCGCCAAGCGTAGTGATATTCAAACCAATGGTTTAAAATCATTACAAACAGCAACACAAAAATTCCGAAAACCGATAGTCCGTGTGTTATGAATGAGGTTCTTGAAATACGCTTCCACGAAAGTTCGTATTTGCGTGTAGTGGCATATTCTGCCGCGAAATAAGAAATTGAAGCTACCAATGCTCCAAAAAAGCTAAGCAATAGAAAGAAGTAACCGAGATGACCAAGCCATAAATGTTCACCTAAAAAACCTTCTGAACCAAATCGCTGCGTAAGAAATTCTATCATGATTTTAAAACTGCTATCAACTGCAATAATAGGTAAGTTACGCTTTCTTAATAAGCTCTTTGTGTATATTTGGCAATTCTACATTTTGCCTATTATTTTTATTGAAAACAGCGCAGTGAAAAGTATGTTTTCATTCAAAAAACACTTAACCTCAAAGTGAAAATTTGCTTTAAGGTCTAGCCTTTATATTCTCCAAAAACTTTGCGAAGCGTATCTGCAATTTCGCCCAAAGTACAATTATTTTCTACGGCTTCAATTACCGGAGGCATAAGATTTGAACCATCTTTTGCGGCTTGTGCAATAGCTTCTATACAAGTTTCAAATTTTGTATGGCTTCTATTTGCTCTAAGTTTTGCCAACTGCTCGCTTTGCTTTTTCCTTATAGAGTCATCAATTTTAAAAGCGCTATCGTGCTTCGTTTCTTGCTCTGTGAACTTATTTACACCCACAATAATTTTTTCACCGCTTTCTATATTTTTTTGATAATCATAAGAAGCGCGAGCAATTTCTTGCTGCATAAATCCTTGTTCAATAGCGCTCACTGCACCACCCATTTTATCAATATGCGCAATGTATTTCCATGCTTCTGCTTCCATTTCATCGGTAAGTGCTTCCACAAAATAGGAACCGGCTAAAGGATCTACAGAATCGGTAACACCACTTTCGTAGCCAATAACTTGCTGCGTGCGCAAAGCCAATTTTGCAGCTTCGGCAGTTGGCAAATTTAAGGCTTCGTCAAAACCATTGGTATGCAAAGATTGTGTGCCGCCCAGCACTGCCGAAAGTGCTTGCAATGACACACGCACAATATTATTTTGCGGCTGCTGTGCAGTAAGCGTACTGCCTCCTGTTTGTGTGTGGAAACGCAACATCTGCGCTCGCGAATCGGTGGCTCCAAGTTCTGTTGTTATCTTCGCCCACATTCTGCGCGCTGCGCGAAACTTGGCAACTTCTTCAAAAAAATTATTGTGTGCATTGAAGAAAAAACTCAATCTTTTCCCAAACTCGTTAATGTTTAAACCTTTTTCAATAGCAGCTTTGCAATATGCTTTGCCGTTGCTTAGCGTAAATGCAATTTCTTGCACAGCCGTTGAACCCGCTTCGCGAATATGATAACCGCTAATTGAGATGGTGTTCCACTTCGGCACACTTTGGTTGCAGTATTCAAAAATATCGGTAATGATACGCATACTTGGCTTTGGCGGATAAATATAAGTGCCACGCGCTGCGTATTCTTTCAAAATATCGTTTTGAATTGTACCGCTTAGTTTCGACAAATCTGCGCCTTGCTCTTTTGCCACAGCAATGTAAAGCGCCAACAAAATAAAGCCTGTAGAGTTAATGGTCATTGAAGTAGAAACATCTTCTAATTTAATGGCATGAAAAAGTGTGCGCATATCTTCGATACTCGAAATGGCAACGCCTACTTTTCCTACTTCGCCTTCGGCAAGTGCGTGATCGCTATCGTAGCCAATTTGTGTAGGCAAATCGAAAGCTACGCTCAGCCCCATCACGCCTTGTTTCAATAAATAATGATAGCGTTGGTTGCTTTCTTCGGCAGTAGAAAAGCCTGCGTATTGGCGCATAGTCCAAAGTTTGCTGCGATACATATCGCTGTGAACGCCTCTAGTAAAAGGAAACTCGCCCGGACTTTCTTTTTCTCTATTGTGCTGGTCGTAAACTCGCTTTATTTCTATACCCGAATCGGTTACAAATTTTTTATCGTTCATATTGCAAAGTTAAAAGTTGAATTGCTGCGCTGCAAGGTAACTTAATCACAGCAGTTCTAATGTTGAATTACTTTCGGTGATATTTAAAAAATATTTTGCCCCTAAAATAAGTGCACGATTATCGGCAATGTGCCCGGCTGTGAAATTAAAGCAGAGCGGAAAATTATATTCCGAAGCATGTTCTGCAATAATTTCTTCGGCAGTTTTTCCAAAGGGAATTGTATTGTCTTTCATTTCGGTAAAGCCTCCGCAAAGCAAGGCGCTTAAACCTTTCAATTTCCCTGAGCGTTTTAGATTCCACATCATTCTATCAATGTGATAAAGATATTCATCTAAATCTTCTATAAACAATATTTTTCCATGATTGTTCATCACGGTTTGTGTGCCTGTGAGCGAATACAAAATAGATAAATTTCCTCCAGTAATTTCGGCAATAGCACTTCCGGTTTTGTTTAATGTATGTGGCGCAAATTCATATTTTATTTTTTCACCCGAAAGTATTTTGCGAAGCGAATCTTTAGCGGCATCAGTAGCGGTATTTAAAGTGGAAGCCATGAGCGAATGAATGGTTCTTACACCCAGCGAATGATTGATAAGCGTGTGCAAATAAGTAACATCACTAAAACCAATTATCCATTTTGGTTGAAGTAAGAACTTAGTGAAATCAATTTTATCCATGATGCGCACTGTGCCGTAGCCGCCTCTTGCACAAAACACCGCTTGCACATTTGGATTGTCTATTGCATTTTGAAAATCTTTTAAACGCAGCGCATCACTTCCCGCATATTGGCTTTCTACTACTCCAATTGTTTTACCAATCGTTACATTAAATCCCCAACTTTCAAAAAGTTGAATTGCAGGTAAAATTTCTTCTTCGGAGATAGCGCGGGCTGTACTTAAAATATAAATAGTATCACCCTTTTTTAAATATGCAGGAGAAAGCAACATTTTGCAAAGGTTGAAAGAATTTTGTAAAAACTAAGTATTGAAATTTTATAGATGCACTTAGTTGCAAGCACATTCCCAATCTTCGCCCAAATCAATACATGTAACTACGGTGGTTTTATTTTGGCAAGGAGCAAAAATTACGCGAATATGTTGCCTATCGTCTCCATAACCTTCTAAAGCATATTTCTGTTTACACTCAACAACGTCAAGTTCACTTTTTCGGTAGTTTATAGTTCCGGTTTCTAATACCTTTTCTATTTCACTTTCTGTAATTTGCCGGCAATCCATTCTGCAGCGCGCATGTTTTGAATATTGAATATACGCTATATTTCTGCTTAACCCATCAGCATTGCTATTTGTCTTTTTTTGTTCTTTGCTAAAACCGGAAATATTGCTTTTGGGGTTGGCTGTTGCACTTGGCTCATTGCTTCGGTTGAGTATAAAAGCCAATAGCACAAAAATAACAGCAACTGCGCCCGATGCTATTTTCTTATTATTCACTGCCAGTATATTTCATTATGCATAAGTTTTTTTTGTCTGCTTAATATGCCAATATTATATAAGATTGAAATTCAAATGGGTTTATATTCGCAGGAAGAATAAATTACTTGATACAGTTTAAATTACACTTCCAAGTATCCTTAAATAAATCACTTAATATACATTTATCTACTAATAAATTCGCTTTAATTTCATTCCCAGCCCCATTTAAATGAGTCCCATCTAAGAAATATTTTGAGTCTATTGCTGTTGCTGAGATGTCTGCAAATTTAACATCACGGTTGTTGCTAAGCTCTTTCCAAAACTCAGAATGTTTTAGAATGCCATTTTTAAATGCAGCATTTGAAGGATTTACGAATTCAACTGGGTTAACAATCATAGGAAAGTATAATATATTACAACTATCATTCTTTGCAATGCTATTTAGCATTACAGAGTTTTGGTAAAATGCATTGTGTTCTTTTAAATAATAATCACAATTATTTTTTTTGCAAATATACCACTGAGGGTATTTCTTATCATCAACAATCTTGTTTATCATAAATGCTCCTTGATAGTTAAATCCAATAATAAAAAGTGAAAGAAGGTTAGATCTCAACAACTTTTTTACAAAATATGATGGCTCTTTTAATTCTGTAATATTTGTTCGAAGGTGAGTATAGTCAGGAGAATAAATCTCACCCATATAAGCGTAACAATCATTGATGCCTTCATGAACAATAATCATATCAGGCTTAAACTGCCTATACTTATACATATAGCTAGATAATACGAGAAACATATTTGCCCCCCTCAATACCTGCATTAATTACTTGGATAGAATCGTACATATTCAAGTGCAGTTCTTTATTTTTAATAAGCCTATTAAGTTTTCGCTCAAGTTGATAAGGATAAGTTTCGTTGTTGTTTACATTAAACCCATAAGTTGTAGAGCCTCCAAGGCATATGATTCTATACACGTGGTCTGGTTTTGTGAGTGAGTATTCCTTGCCTCTGTATCCTAAATCATTGTAATTTTTATACCATCCTCATTCTTGTATCTCGGATTTAGGGTAACGCCTAAATATGGAGTAGCAAGATACTTAGATAATGCAGACCCTAATCCACCTTCACCACTACCCGATAATGCTCCTCTTAACCTTTGATATTCAATTTTCTTAAAAAAAGGAGTATAGGTTGTCAAGTAGAAACTTGCAACTTCTAAAATCAATAGTATCAAAAAAGTTAATAGAATCGTTATCTTAATCTTGCTCATTGGGTAATTAATTTAGAAAAATGCAATTTATATTTTTGCAACTAAAAGAATATAAATAAATGTTGGAAATAGAAATGCCGTGCCTGTACCCCTTTTACCCCAAATAAGGGCAAAATGTTTTGCAAAATACAATACTGAAAACAAAACTATTTTGCACTCCGCTCTCTCAAGTTTAGTGAAGCGTAACTTGCGAGATAGGGAGAGCGAGGAGAGTTTTTTAATTTTGTAATCGCTCAATTTGCTATATTTTACAAGCATTTCAGAACAAATTTATACTTTTGTTTTGGTCTTAAGCCTGTAAAGTACACCACAAGTTTACGATCTTTTCTAATTTATAGCATGAAATATACATCCACATTGCAAACTAAGTAGTTAATATATTGGTGTAAACAACACCTATACTATCAAAGCACTTTAAATGTTGCTGCGAGTAATGTATTACTTCTTCATAATAAACGCCAACTGGTAGTATGGGGTAAAATATTTACCGCACTACCAAAACCAGTTGTATCTGTGGTGCCCGAATGCGTATGTGCACCGTTACTGCTCGAGTTAAAGGCACCGATGTCAACACTGTGAGTGTGATTGCCCTGATAATCGGTATATTCCGAAGATGTGGGTGTCCCCCTATCATCATCCATCATATAATAATTATCTGTGCGATCTCATGATCCATCTGGATATCCTCTATCGGAAAGAACTAAAGCATGTCTATAATTACCTGCGGTACTCGTATTGGTTGATAGAGGATCTATTGAATGAGTATGTGCACCGGCAGAACCTGTTGTGAATGTATGTGTATGAGCAGGTAGCTGAGCGGTAGTAAGCGTAACTGTGCTGACACCTCCAGTGTTGCCAACAGATTGGAACTACCAAAGGCGATAGCCTACTGAATTATGATTTTGAACAGTTGAAGCAGATATAAAGTAGCATTTTATCATAGCAAAGAATCTATTGTGTAATCTGGGTTAAAACACAATCACACGGAGTTTCTCATTTATCCATTGTAACCCATAATTTTCTTTAAATTACAATTCCAATTAAATGCCTGCGCTTAATACAAACCTTATATTTTACGTTTTAATAATTCCTGTTTTTGAATACCCTTAATATCTCTTACAAAAGCATTTTTTATTATCAAAAACAATAAGGCTATTCTATATTCACCTCAAAATATTAAGAATAATGAACGGTGGAGAAATTATTGCAAAAATGCTTCAAAAGCATGGTGTGAAATTTTTGTTTACACTTTGTGGTGGACACGTTTCGCCCATATTTGTTTCAGCACAAAATATAGGAATAAAAGTAGTAGATACCAGACACGAAGTAAATGCCGTATTTGCAGCAGATGCTGTTTCGCGGCTTACGGGCATTCCTGCAGTAGCAGTAGTTACTGCGGGACCGGGTGTAACAAATACGGTTACGGCAGTTAAAAATGCAGCTTTAGCTCAGTCGCCACTTATTTTATTGGGTGGCGCAGCAGCAACTATTCTTAAAGGCAGAGGCGCTTTGCAAGATATAGACCAAATGAGTTTTATGCGCTCTGTTTGCAAGGCAAGTTTTACAATTTCAAAAGTAAAACAAATAGTTCCAACCATGGAACACGCTTTTAGAATTGCACAAGAGGGCGTTCCGGGTCCGGTGTTTGTGGAGTGCCCCATTGATACGCTTTATGGTGAAGAATTAGTTCGCGAATGGTATGGCGCAAAGAGTAAAGATGTACCTCCGCGCAATTTCCAAGAGCGAATGGTGCAATGGTATATTAACTACCACGCCAAAAAATTGTTTGAAGGAAAAAATGAAGTAAATTTCAACAATCCAATTCACACGCCTTCGATTCCGCATTACAACGAAGGACAATTAGAAGATGCCGTTGTGCGGATAAAAGCTGCGAAAAAGCCATTGATGTTGGTTGGTAGCGGAGCCGTGATGAATGCACGAAAAGCAGATGCTTTAGCCGAAGCCATAAAAAAGATTGGTGTTCCTGTTTATTTAAGCGGCATGGGGCGTGGCTTGCTTGGAAAAGATAACGATTTGCAAATGCGCCACAAACGCAAAAACGCTATTAAAGATGCTGATTTAATTATTCTGGCTGGCGTGCCAAACGATTTTCGTTTAGACTATGGAAATCACATCGGACACCGCTCTTTTATTTCAATAAACAGGAGCAAAACAGACCTAAACAAAAACAAAAAACCGAGCTTGGGAATATTGGCAGATCCGCAAGAATTTTTAATTGCGCTTTCACATAAGATTCAACAAAATTATCCTGATTGGATTACACACTTAAAAAAGAATGATGCCAAACGAGAAGCTGAGATTGATGCGCAAGCAGCAGCGCCTGTAAATACCGGAATAAACCCAATAAAACTATTTAGAGAATTAGAAAAAAAACTAGACGACAATACCATTTTAGTTGCCGATGGTGGCGATTTCGTTGGCACTGCGGCTTACACTTTGCGGCCTCGTAGTCCGTTGGGTTGGCTTGACCCTGGCGTGTTTGGAACTTTAGGCGTTGGCGCTGGTTTTGCCTTAGGTGCAAAATTAGTTCACCCCGAAAAAGATGTTTTTATTATTTACGGTGATGGCAGTGCCGGATACAGTTTAATGGAATACGACACTTTTAAGCGATTTAATTTGCCTGTAATTTCAGTAATTGGCAACGATGCTTGCTGGAGTCAAATTGCGCGTGACCAAGTTGAGTTTCTAAAGAGTGATTGTGCCATGAATCTTTCTCATAGCGATTACCAAATTATTGCAAGAGCCTTTGGAGGCGATGGTGAAAAAGTAGATACTTTAGAGTCCTTTGTTGCCGCTGTGGACGAAGCGAAAAAAGCAAGTAGAAACGGTACGCCATACATCATAAATGCCATTATTGGAAAAACCGATTTCAGAAAAGGCTCTATTTCGGTATAAAGGTTGCACAACAAAACTTTCTGCTATTAAATTTTAATTTTATTTGCGTGCGTTGAAAATTATATGCAGCAATTAAACGTACAATACTACCGCAACAGAGCTTACCAAAAGAAAAAATCGCTTGCGGCTTTTTTAAAGAAGCTAACGCGAAAACCGCCTAAAGATTTACTAAAACAAGTGAAGGCTGCCGACAAAGAAGTGTGGCAAGAAATTAGCTGTATTGCTTGCGCTAATTGCTGCAAAACCATGACACCAACATGGAACAAAAATGAAATAAAAAAGGTAGCTGCTTTTGTAAAAATGGATTACCAAGCCTACTACGATAAATACATTACCGTTGATGAAGACAATGGCGATTTAGTAAACAAAAGCACACCTTGCCAGCACTTAGATTTAAAAACAAATTTGTGTAAAGTATATGAAGTGCGACCAAAAGATTGCAAGCATTTTCCGCATTTTATCCGCAAAGATTTTACAGACCAAACACAAGTTTATACAGAAAACTTGCATCGCTGCCCTGCTACTTTGCTGCTAATAGAAAAATTAAAAAAATCGGTTGAATCCGGCTCTTAACAATACTTCTTTCTTACAATTTGGATTAGCCCAAATAGAGAACAACATTTTTAACTACCTTTGGTATTATGAATTATTGGACAGAATTAAGTATAGATTATGCTAACCAACGGAGTTGCTTGGACGACCTTTTTCAGGTTTATCCAAGAAGGTATCAGAGATATTAACAAAGAGCGTTGGGCAAATATTGAGAAAGCATTTAAAAAGAAAAACAACGATGCTTTAATTCGTGAACTCCTGAAATTTGAACTTTTCCCAATTAAAGATAGTTACATAGCTTATTTAAAACGTGATGCTTCGGCTATTGAAAGAAATCCAAAAACTATAAACAGAATTTGCGGACGATTGTATGAAATGGGATTGGATAAAATCTTTGAACGTTGTAGCGAACCCAAAGAAACTAACCGACAAATTGGACCATTTTTCAGACGTTGGTTAAACTCAAAAGCGTTAGGTATTCAACCCGTTTCGCTTGATGAGTTTACCCCAAAAAAAAGATGCAATTCTGAACGGAAGCGACAAGCAGTTAATGGATTTTGCTTCAAGCGAACTAAATTACAAACACAACAAAGGGCTTGATTTTATCGGTCGTTTTAACGGCAAATATGTAATTGGCGAAGCCAAATTTCTTACTGACTTTGGCGGAAATCAAAACGCACAATTCAATGACGCTATCAGCACCGTTCAAGCGAAAAATGTAAAGGCAATGAAAATTGCCATTCTTGACGGAGTTTTATACATCAAAGGGAAAAACAAGATGTATAAAGACATAACCACTACCTACAAAGACCTTAACATAATGAGCAGTTTAGTGTTGCGTGAATTTTTATATCAATTGTAGCGAAGCGTAAATTACGAACACCAATGAAAATTAAAAAAACTTAGTGAGTAAATCTAAAATTCTATGCAGTTATACTACCCAAATAAAAAATCGGAACAGGAAATATTTGACAGTATTCCCAACATTGAGTTGGTGCAACTAAACGATAGTGTTAATCCGAATTTACTCATTCATTCCAACAATTTAATTGCTTTAAAACAACTCATCACAAAATACAATCTTGCAGGTAAAATTGATTTGATTTATATTGACCCACCTTTTGCAACTAACAATACTTTCACGATTACAAACGGTAGAGCAAATACAATCAGTAACAGTTCAAACGGGACAATAGCATATACCGACACTTTGAAAGTGTTTTGACTTCATTGAATTTATTCGTGAACGGTTGGTGCTTTTGAAAATGTTGCTTTCCGATAAATGTTCAATTTATCTGCATATTGATTACAAAATCGGGCATTATGTAAAAGTGGTAATGGACGAAATTTTCGGCATTGAAAATTTCCGAAATGACATTACACGAGTGAAATGTAACCCGAAAAACTTTGCACGAAAAGGTTACGGAAATATTAAAGATTTGATTTTGTTTTATTCCAAATCCGACAACTTAATTTGGAACGAACCTAAAACGCCATACACCGAAGAAGATAAAATAAAACTGTTTCCCAAAACCGACAAAGACGGCAGGCGTTACACTACAATTCCGTTGCACGCACCGGGCGAAACACAAAACGGAAATACATCAAAAGCGTTTAAAGGGATTTTGCCACCATCGGGCAGATATTGGCGAAGCAATGTGGAAGTGTTGGAACAATGGGACAATGACGGCTTAATTGAGTGGAACGACAACGGAAATCCACGCAAGAAAATTTATTTTGACGAGCAGGAAGGAAAACGTATGCAAGACATTTGGGAATTTAAAGGCCCACAATATCCTGTTTATCCAACCGAAAAAAACTCTGATTTATTGGATATTATCGTTAAGACATCATCAAACGAGAATAGTATTGTTCTTGACTGTTTTGCAGGCTCAGGGACAACTTTAAAATCAGCACAAACAAACGGCAGACAATGGATTGGAATTGACTAATCAGACGAAGCAATTAAGGCAATCACGACAAAACTTGACACCGTAGAGGGCGACTTATTCGTTTCAAAATCGGACTACAAATTATTGGCAGAAAAAGATAGCAACATCTTACAGCAACCTACGATAACAGTAGATAATACAACAAACTAATATGTGTTTCTAAATCCAAAATAATATTTCCTTACTTACTCAACATCATACTTTTCTTCTTGTACAAACTTCTAAACCAAGGATCGTACAAGTCTGTAATAAAGCGAATTGCTTCACCTGTTGATTTCATTTCAGGACCTAATTCGCGAGAAACTCCCGGGAATTTATCAAAGCTAAACACAGGCTCTTTTACTGCATAACCAATTAGGCGTTTGTAGTAAGTAAAGTCTTTAATCTTGTTTTCCCCAAGCATAATTTTTGTTGCATAATTTAAGTATGGAACGCCATACGCTTTGCAAATAAATGGTGTAGTTCTGCTGGCGCGTGGATTCGCTTCAATCACATAAACTTTCTCATTTTTAATCGCAAATTGAACATTGATTAACCCACGAATATTTAGTGCTTTTGCAATTCTGCGGGTGTACTCGCGCATATCGTGTTGCACCTTCTCGCTAAGGTTGTAAGGCGGCAACATGGCATTGCTATCTCCACTGTGAATACCAGCCGGCTCAATGTGTTCCATCACGCCCATAATTTCAACTTGTTCGCCATCGTAAATAGCATCAATTTCAGCTTCATCTGCGCGGTCGAGAAAATGGTCTATTAGAATATTATTATCAGGGAAAAACTTCAAAATTCCAATAACACTTTTGGTTAATTCTTCATCGTTAATTACAATTCTCATGCGCTGCCCGCCAAGTACATAACTTGGGCGAACCAAAACCGGATAACCTACGCGGTGCGCCACTTCCAAAGCCTCTTCTGCATCTTTCGCTGCACCATAATCGGGATATGGAATTTCTAATTCTTTCAATAAATCACTAAAACGCTCGCGGTCTTCGGCAATATCCATTGCATCATAAGATGAACCAAAAATTCGCACACCACTTTCGTGTAAATTCTTAGAAAGTTTTAAAGCGGTTTGCCCGCCCAACTGCACAATTACGCCTTCAGGTTTTTCGTGTGTAATTAACTCACGCAAATGTTCCCAAAACACTGGTTCAAAATAAAGTTTATCAGCAATATCAGGATCTGTTGAAACAGTTTCCGGATTGCAGTTCATCATTATGGCTTCGTAACCTGCTTCTTTAATGGCAAGCACGCCATGCACACAGCAATAATCAAACTCAATGCCTTGCCCAATTCTATTTGGTCCGGAGCCAAGTACTATAATTTTTTTCTTTGCTGAAACATTGCTTTCGTTCGTTGCTACTTTTGTTTGTAAAGGTGCTTTTTCAAACGAAGAATAATAATATGGTGTAAGCGCTTCAAACTCTGCGGCACAAGTATCTACTAATTTAAAAACACGCTTAATTCCCAAAATTTTAGTTCTGTAATTGTAAACTTCATCTTCAGTTGTTTTGGTTAGGTAAGCAATTTGTAAATCGCTATAGCCTTTTTCTTTCAGCATTTGCATTTCATCATTGGAAATGCTGTGTAGTTCACGTTTTCTGTATTCGCGTTCAATATCAACCAACTCCATTATTTGGTTTAAAAACCAAGGGTCAATGTGTGTAGCATCTTGAATTGTTTTTAAAGGCACGCCCAATTTCAGCGCATCATACAATCTAAATATTCTATCCCACGAAGCATTGGTAATTCCTTGCAGCATATCTTCGGGGCTTACCCATTGTTTGCCATCGCTGCCTAAGCCAATGCGGTTGTTTTCAAGCGACTGACATGCTTTTTGAAGTGCTTCTTGAAAACTTCTGCCAATTCCCATCACTTCTCCAACAGCTTTCATTTGCAACCCTAAAGTGCTGTCGCAACCTTGAAATTTATCGAAATTCCAGCGTGGAATTTTTACAATTACATAATCTAAAGCAGGTTCAAAAAAGGCTGAAGTAGTTTTGGTGATTTGATTCTTCAATTCATCTAAAGTGTAGCCAATAGCAAGCTTTGCGGCAATTTTTGCAATAGGATAACCGGTTGCTTTACTTGCCAAGGCCGAAGAGCGCGATACACGCGGATTCATTTCAATGGAAATAATTTCTTCCGTTTCAGGATTTACTGAAAACTGAATATTGCAACCACCGGCAAAACCGGGCAAATCGGTAATCATTGTTTTTGCATAGTTGCGCATGCGCTGGTAAACCGTATCGCTCAATGTCATGGCAGGTGCAACTGTAATCGAATCACCTGTGTGAATTCCCATTGGGTCAAAATTCTCCACCGTACATATCACTACAAAATTTCCAATGCTATCTTTCATCACTTCCAACTCATATTCTTTCCAACCAAGCACTGCTTTTTCAACCAATACCTCGTGAACCGGAGAGGCTTCTAAGCCGCGGTTTAATTTCTCATCAAACTCCTCTTTGGTGTGTACAAAAGAACCGCCTGTGCCGCCTAAAGTATATGAAGGACGAATTACCAATGGGAATCCTGTTTTTTGTGCAGCTTCTTTACCTTCTAAAAATGAATTGCAGGTAATTCCAGGTGCAACATGAATGCCCAATTCAAGCATCCACTTGCGATACTCTTCTCTGTCTTCAGTTTTTTGTATGGCTTTGGCATCGGCACCAAGCACTTTTACATTGTACTTTTGCCAAATTTTCAGTTCATCGGCTTCCATGTACAAATTCAATGCTGTTTGTCCGCCCATTGTTGGCAACACGGCATCAATACTATTGTCGCGCTGTTGTTGCTCTTCTAAAATTTTTACCACACTTTCAATTGAAATTGGCTGCAAATACACATTGTCAGCAACCAACGGATCGGTCATTATTGTTGCAGGATTACTGTTTAAAAGTGTTACTTGAATTCCTTCTTCGCGCAAGCTGCGTGCTGCTTGTGAACCCGAATAGTCGAACTCACATGCTTGACCAATAATAATGGGACCTGAACCTAAAATTAAAACGTGCTTAATGGAATTGTCGCGTGGCATCTGTTTCTATTTTTAATAATGAGCAATTGTGAAAGTTTGAAGATGCTACTTCAAAAAAATCGCGCAAAGATAAGGGTAAACAAATTGTATTGAAAGAGAAATGTTTTCCCGCAATGTGGATTGTATTTCTTTGAAATGAATTTTTGTGCGCCATATTTGCCCTTTACATTTATGGAAAGTGATTTGTTGATTCTGATTGTAGTAGGCGTTTTGAGTGCATTGTATCTGTTTATGATACTGTTTTTTTTGATTTTTTGGTTGAAACAAAAGCGTTTCCAACCTTCAACCAAAACTGCAAAAGAAGTTTCTGTTACGATTGTTGTTCCTGTTCGCAACGAAGAAAAAGGAATTAAAGAATGTATTGAAAGCCTTTTTAACCAAACCTATCCTAAATATTTATACGAAGTGATTGTGGTGGACGATTACAGCACAGACGACACCCGCAAAATTATGCGCGAAATGGATATTCCTGCACTTCGCCTTTTCGATTTACAACAATACTTAGGCAACAGAGGAGAGAAAAAGCCTAACAAAAAAGAAGCAATTTCAATTGGTATTAAAAATGCACAAGGTGATTTAATAATTACCACCGATGGCGATTGTTTGCGCAGTGAAAATTGGCTGCACACGATGGTAGATTATTTTGTGAATAATAACTATAAACTTATTACTGCACCTGTAGTAATTAAACCGGCATTTACGCCACTGCAAATATTGCAGCAAGCCGATGTGATGACTTTGATGGGAATAACCGCAGCCACCATTACAGCAGGCAAGCCAACTATGTGCAGTGGAGCAAATTTAATGTATGCCAAAGAAACTTTTTTAGAACTTGAAGGCTTTAAAGGAAATCACGATGTGCCTTCGGGAGATGATATTTTTTTAATGCAAAAAGTGCATGAAAAATATGCTGATGGAATTGGTTTTGTGAAGCATTTTGATGCTGCTGTTTTCACGCTGCCGGAAAAAGGATTGTTTAAGTTTTTGGGGCAAAGAATTCGCTGGGTGAGCAAAAGTGTTGGCTATGCAAATTGGTGGGTAAAACTACAACTGCTTTTTGCCTATTTATTTAATGTGTTAGTGATTGCCGCAGTAGCCTATTCTATTACAAAATTTATATACACACAAGAAAAATTTGCGCTTCTACCGGGTGCAATCGCATTAGGATCAAAATTATTTGCAGACTTAATTTTTTGTATTCCCGTGTTTCACTTTTTCAAAAAAATATGGTTGGCACTCTTGCTTCCATTTATTGAAGTGCTGCACATTTTCTATATTTCATTTATTGGCATCATCAGTCTTAGCGGGCGCTATCGCTGGAGAGGAAGAAAAGTGAGTTGAGGAATTATTTCAGTGTTTCCAAAATTTGATTGTAGCTAATTATTTCAGGCTCTTTAATCTTATGTGGAAAGTTATTCAATAGATTTTTGGCTTCTTCGGCTGTGGCAAAATTTCCGGCAACCAACAAAAAGGCTTTCCCTGCATTTGTGGTTCTACCTAAATTCACAAAAGCGCCACAACATTCTTTTAGTTTTTTAGCTACTAAAGCCGCTTCGGCATAATTAGTAAACGAACCAATTTTTACTCCAAATCTATTTGCAAATTGTGCTGAATCACTTGCTTTAATCACATACCACAAAGGCTCACCTTTTATTACTTTAATTTGAACTTTTGCTATTCCTCTATCTAAAAAATCAAGGTCTTTAGCTATTTGCTGCGTAACATCAATAATTCTATTTCGCGCGTAAGGGCCTCTATCATTAACGGTAGCAATTACATATTTCCCATTATTCAAATTGGTAATTTCTACTTTGGTGCCAAGCGGCAAAGTGCGATGCGCACAAGTGTAACTATCGTTGTTTAAATGATGACCATTTGCGGTTTTCCTACCATGAAATTTCTGGTGATAGAAAGATGCAATTCCTACTTGAGTTTCTTGCGATTTCAGTGCTATTACTGAAAACACACAAACCATCAAAGCACATCGTTTTATGTTCTTTCTGATGTTCAAATCAATACGAAAGTAATAAAAGCCGCTTGAATGTTAATTATATTAAGATTTTTTTAAAAGCAGAATGTTGTAAAAAAAAACATACACATAAAAACAATATTTACTGTAAACTTGGGTCGAGCCGCTTTGCTTTGTTAATGTACTCAACTGCCGATTTTTCATTGCCTAAACTGCGATAGGTTATTCCAATATAATAATATGCACGAGCGTTATTTGGATTGATTGTAAGTGCTTTATTAAATGCCTCTATTGCTTCGTTGTAATGCTGCAACATACCGTTGATGCTGCCGATATTCATCCAGCCATCTTCATAGCGCGGATTAAGCTGAACTGATTTTTGATAATAAGTCATTGCTTCTTCTTGTTTGCCGGTTTGAAACAGCGCACTACCTAAATTATTTATGGTGATAATATCGTTTGGATTATGCTCTAAAGCCAACTTTGAATATTTCACCGCGTTGGAATAATCGGCAGTTTTGTAATAACCAACTGCTAACTGCGAAAGTGCTTCGCTATATGCCGGATATATCCGTAAAGCGAGTTGCAATTCATTTATTCCCTGTTGAAATAATTCTCTTTGCCGTGCTGCATTTTTCTCTTGCGGTGCGGTGTATTTAATAATTTCATTACCTAAATAATAGTGTGCACGAGTGCTTTCCTGCAAGTCTTTTAAATCATTGGAATATAAAGTAAAGTTGTCTTTCCAATCAGTATTTCGTGCAATCGTTTTTAGGCTGAAAAGGAATGAAATTACAAGCGTTGTAACAATTGAAAGTTTATGCGATTGAAAAAGTTCAGCGCTTTTACTTTCTGAAATTTTCTCTTTAAAAACACTGCATAAGCCAAAAGCAGCCAACACGCAAACTGAAAGAGAAGGAAAATACATCAACCTTTCTGCCATGCCAACGCCAATTTTTAAAAATACATTGCTGAATAGCGAAATGCTGATAAAATATAGTAAAATGAATACTGCATAAACATTCTTTGAACGAATTTTAATTACTGCATAAACAAACAATGCCAAATGAATTACGAATGAAATAATGAATAGCGGATCGCCTAAACTTGAAAGTGGAATTTTATTAAATGAATAATCGTAGAGCAACGGCTGCGGAACTAAAAACAATTTTAAATACAATCCCAACACTTTTACTGCCGTAGCAAATTGCACTGTTACATCTGCCGAGCCAAGTATAAAATTATCCAAAACACTTACTGTGGTATCACTCAATTTTCCTTCTAAAACCTGAAATCGTATAGTTAGAAAAATAGCTGTAAAAACAAGGTGTGGTAACATTCCTATTACTATATTCTTAATTTTTCGTTCGGTGAACGCCCACAACAAAAGTGGAAAACCGGCAAGCATGGTTATTCCCGATTCTTTGCTTAGCAGTGAAACGAAAAATAAAAAGCCTGATAGAATATAAAGCAACATTTGATTTTTAGTTGCTTTTAGTAAAGCGTAAAATGAAAACAAAATAAAGAGCAGCGATAAAATTTCATCGCGGCTTTTTATGTTGGCAACTACTTCGGTATGCAATGGATGAACCGCAAAAAGCAAGGTAGCAATTGCAGGAATCGCCAATGAATATTGATGAAAGAGTTTTCGCAAAACAATGAACAAAACACTACAGCTAAATGCAAAAAGCAATACATTCACCCAGTGGTTTAGCGAAGGATTATCTGGCGAAATTTCCCATTCTGTAGCAAACATGGCAAGCGAAAGCGGGCGATACAAACCATCTTCTAAATTCATATAGCCATAGCGATAAGAAGTTTTAAAAATAGTTGGAATAGCTTTTGTGCCTTGCATTACCACATTGTTTTCGCGTATTACACTAAAATCGTCTAAAACATAACCGTGATTTAGCGTATTGGCATAAATTAGAAATGCTATCACCGCAAAAACTAAACTATATAACCAAGTTTTTTCTTTTACAGCAGCTGGTGTTTTTTTAATTTCCTGCTGCTTTTCCTTCTCTTTTTTCTTATTGCTTGCCATAATTTATAGCACAATTTTAAAATTCATTTTTGGTTATACTAAACTGTTTTGAGCAAAAACAATTTCGCCAATTTGGGTTAAAAAAAATATCTCTAAAATATAAAGTAAATTGTTTCGTTACTTTAGTTCGTAAAATATATGCTTTATGAATAATGTCTTAAAATCGTTTTTGCTTAGTTTTATATTGATTGGTGTGTTTTCCGTATTCACAAATGCAGCTGCAAATCCTAAAGCTAAAAAGCTTGTTTTTAAAAGCAGCACAATATGCAAAACTTGTAAATCAACCATTGAAGAAACTCTTAAAAGTGTAGAGGGAGTATTGGTTTCATTGGTTAATTTAAGTTCTAAAAAAGTAAGCGTAAAATATGATCCATTAAAAACTGATGAAGCAAAAATTAAAGCAGTGATTTTAAAAGCCGGATATGCTTTTAATGAAACCCAACCCGCTGCCGAAGATTTTGCCAAGCTCCCAACTTGCTGCAAAAAAGATGTGAGTTGCGGACATTAGTATTTTCATTCTTCTTATTTAAAATATTCAAGTTGTATAAACAAAAAAGCCTGCAAACAGCAGGCTTTTTCTATTTCATGTAAAGAAATTATTAAAGATTTCCTTTCATGATTTCGCGGCTTATCACCAATTTTTGAATTTCAGAAGTTCCTTCGCCAATGGTACACAATTTGCTATCGCGGAAGAATTTCTCTACCGGAAAATCTTTGGTATAACCATAACCACCAAAAATTTGTATGGCATCGGTGCTCACTTGCACACACACTTCCGAAGCGTAGTATTTTGCAAATGCAGACTCTTTAGTCATCTTTTTCTTTTCATTTTTCAAGTATGCTGCTTGCATAGTAAGCAATTCGGCAGCTTCAATTTTCGTTGCCATATCAGCTAATTTAAAACCAATAGCTTGAAATTGTGCAATTGGCTGACCAAACTGCTGGCGCTCTTTTGCATATTTCACTGATGCTTCGTAAGCACCTTTTGCAATGCCTAAGCTAAGTGCTGCGATTGAAATTCTTCCACCATCTAAAATTTGCATGGCTTGTTGGAATCCTTTGCCTACGCCTGCTTCGCCACCAACTACATTTTCATTTGGCACAAAACATTCATCAAATATTACTTCGGCAGTTTCGCTGGCGCGCATACCTAATTTATTTTCTTTCTTTCCAGCTTTTAAGCCTTTAGTGCCACGTTCAATAATAAAAGCAGTCATTCCATGAGAATCTAAAAGTTCTCCGGTACGCACAATAGCAACTACTACATCGCTTGAAATACCATGTGTAATCCAGCATTTTGTACCGTTAATAACCCAACCGCCATCAACTTTTTTCGCTACACATTTCATACGCATGGCATCGCTTCCGGTGTTTGGCTCTGTTAATCCCCAAGCGCCAAGATGCTCACCAGTTGCCAACTTTGGTAGGTATTTGCTCTTTTGCTCTTCTGTGCCGTGGTAATAAATATGTCCTGTACATAAAGAATTATGAGCAGCCATAGAAAGCCCGATAGAACTGCAAACTTTTGAAACTTCCACAATTCCGGTTACATATTCAAAATAGCTAAAGCCACTGCCACCGTACTTTTGCGGTACATACATGCCCATTAAACCCAATTCACCCATTTTATGGAATAAATCTTTGGGGAAATGTTGTGTTTCGTCCCATTCCATCATTTTAGGGCGAATTTCCCTTTCGGCAAAATCACGAATGGTTTGCGCAATCATGGTTTGGTTTTCGTTACTATCAAAATTCATTTTATTATTTTTTTATGCTTAACTGCAAATGATGCTAAAAAAAGCCGTGCGAATATAGCCGAAATAGCTTCAAAAAAAAGCCATTCATTTTATATTCAATTTTAGGTATAAAAAACTTAGCTGTGGCTGTATTTGCCGAGTAATTCATTTACTAAATCTACATAAGCCTGCATGGCTTCATCTTTACTCATACCGCGTTTGCTATCCCACTGTTTCCATTTGAATTTTTCTTTCAAATCCCACATTCCGGGTTCTTTGGCATTGTTATCACCTTCGGTGGCTTGTTTAAAAAGTGCATATAAATCTAATAGCTCCTCATTGGCAGGGCGCTCGGTTAATGTTTTTACACTTAACTGTGCTTCTTCAAATTTTTTCTGCGTACTCATGCTGCAATAATAATTTTCAAAATACACAATTACAAAATTTTACATTTGCATCCCAATTTATTTTTGCTGTTGAATAGCAAAATTACTTTAATAAAAATAGGCTGGTTCTGTAGTACAATGGATAGTATGGAGGTTTCCGGAGCCTCAGATACAGGTTCGATTCCTGTCAGAACCACAACCCACAGCGGTAGCAGCACTTCTTTCACTCTTATTAAAACTACCTGAGAAAAAGAATTAGCTTTTAAGAAGGTGTTGTTGCCAAATCGGTTAAACTCTATTATGCTTAAAGCTAAAATTCTTGTTTAGTTCCAACATTTATCGGGCGCAGTGTTTATATAACCGCCATTGCGTGCCATATTTACTAAGCGACTTCCAAATCCTACAAACTGCACATTGCCGTTTTTATCAATAGTAATATCTGTTCCGTTTGGTGCTTTAAAAATTGCAGGGTGTGAAAGCGGCTGTAAAAATTTTATGCCGTCTATTTCTGTTTTTGCTGTGTCGCTGAAACCGCAATCGTTTTCTCCTTTAAACTGTATGAAGCCTTCGTAGTCGTTGCGCCTGATGCGTGCCGGTTGTGAAGCGGTATATCCCAGCGCAATCCCTAAAATTCCTATTGAATAAGCAGCATATTTTGCTTTCTCTTCTTTCAACAGAAAAAACAAAATAACGGCTGTAATTATCATTACAAAAATAATGCTGTAACGGTCGTAAACAGGTTCGTTTACTTTCTGCGCTGCTATGCGGTTTTTGTTTGTCTGTTCCGAATTTTCTACATTCTCATTACTAATTATATCCATAGTTTACAAACGGCTTACGGTTATTCTTATTTTATATCCACTTTTTAATATTTAGCGTATTGCTCTAAGTTCTTTATTCGTACAGGTAGTACATATTTTAAAAACGGCTTTAAATGCTTTTAAATGCTTTTAAATGCTTTTGAATGGTTTAAAACGCTTTTCATCGCTTTACAAGCAGTTTATGTACTATTTAAGAAATAACCTGCAAATAGAAAACAAGTAAAAACAATTGTATTTTCTTGTATTGCTAACCCAATAGGGCAATTGTATTATTTCTGTGATGCATTAGTAGTGGAGACTCCGCATTTTTAGAACAAACAAAACTTTAACTAATGCTTATTTCTAAATACTTCGATATTTTTAGAAGAAGGGAAATTAATTACTCTGTAATCAATTTATAGTTTTTGGTTTTGGCAGCTTTAAAAACATAAATAAATGTTGGAAACAAAAATGCCGTGCCTGTGCCTGCGGTTATACTGCCGGCATATAATATTTCTTGTTTGTTTAATGCTGCTCCAACACCTGCCAATATTGCTCCTGCACTAACTAAGCAAGTTGATATTATGCCATAAGTTGCGGCATCTTTTAAATAGTATTTAAAATCTTTGTATTGACCAAAGTCTTCAAATTTTATTTGCGCGTTTGTGTATGAATTTCCTTTAATTACAATACTCTTTACTTTTTCTTTCGGCACAACAAATAAGCCGTTTTCGTTTTCAAAAGATACTCTATCTAAAAACACTTTTACATTTCCTGTATAAATGCTGTTCCCTACAAAAACACTATCGGTTTGGGCATTGCAAACGAAGCAAATCATTGTAAAAACACATATAAAAAACAATCGCATTATCCTCATTTCATTGTTTTAAGAGAACCAAGTATAAAAAATATCTTCTATTTGTATTGCTAAACAAAGTTGTATTTATGCTGGCATATAATTTCGTAATAGTCCAATTACATTGCCCTAAACGATTATCACATCGGTATTGGGCTAATTTATAAATTAAATTTTATATAACATTCGCCAAAATTCTATGCGTGCGAATTGGGTAGAATCAGCAGAACATTATTTATACAGCAGCGCAAGAAAATATTATGGCAGAAAAAAAGGGTTGATAGATGTATTGTAGTGGTTTTGCCAAGTTACAAACTTGGCTGATTTATGCTCACAAGTTACGCTTTGCTAAACTTGCGAGAGCGGAAATGTATAAAGCAGCTTTGTCGTGGTGTGATTGGAACTATCAAAGGTGAAAGCCTACTGAAACGCTGTAGGAACGTGCCTCGAGGCACGTTCCTACAGGAAGATTAGAACTATAAAAGGCGAAAGCCTACTGAAACAGTTAAGAGAAAATTCGTGTTCTTTCTTCACATCGTTCAAAAGCATTTAAGTGCTTATTAGCAAAGCGGGTAGTTTGTTTTCTATAAAAAAATTTTTATTTCTTCATCACCTTGGCTGCCTGCATACGCGAAGTTACGTGCAGTTTGCTGTATATTTTAGTTACATTATTACGAACCGTGTTAGGGCTTAATTCTAACTGTTGGGCTATTTCTTTATACTCCAATCCATCTACCAATAATGCCAAAATGCCTTTTTCCCTCTCGGTGAGGTTGTATTCGTTTTCAGGTTCTATTTTTGTGTTTTTTGAAAAATTCAATTCGGTATTGGTGAGCATGTTCAATACTTTCCGTGCAATACTGGGCGACATGGGCGCACTTTCATTATTCAGCAGGTTTTCTATTGCTTCTTTTATTTTTTCTATCGGTTCATCTTTAAGTAAATAGCCATCGGCACCTGCTTTTATGGCATTGAATATTTTTTCGTCTTCATCAAAAATAGTAAGCATTAAATACTTTGTTTTCGGGAAGCGTAATTTTGCTTCTGATACGGCATCAATTCCATTCATCACCGGCATATCTATATCCATTAGCACCACATCGGGTTCTATTGTTTTGTGGGCTTCTTTCATGGCTTCCAGAAAATCTTTTCCGTTTTCGGCAGTAAATAGAACTTCATAATTTTCAAAGCGGTTTAATTTTTCTTTCAGTGTGCTTCGCAAACTTCGCTTATCATCAACAATGGCAATATAGTTCATACTTATTTGGAGCAAAATTACTGTTTAGGAGCATTTGGTATATAGTACATTTATACTATTACCGAATATTTGGTTCCTTTTCCTATTTCACTTTTAAAAGTAAGCGATATGCCAAATTCTGCTGTGCGCTTTTTAATATTCTGCAAGCCGTACCGGTCTTTGTCGGTTTGTGTGGCATCAAAACCGATACCATTATCTTCAATTTCTATTAAAAGTTTTCCTTCTTCACTATTCAAAGAAATATTTACTTCGGCAGCATTGGCATACTTAAAAGCATTGGTTAAAATCTCCTGGCAAATTCTGTAAAGATTCAAGCCTAATAAAGCGTTCAATTCTCTATTAGTATTGATATTTTCAACAAAATTTATTTTGGTATTGCTGTGCTTAAATAGTGTTCGGGTAAATATTTTCAGTTTATCCGAAAAATCCTGAATACTAATATTGGCATCACTGATTGCCCAAATCGTTTCGCGCAAATTGCCGATAACACTGCGCACAGATTGGTTAATACTATCCGTTACGGCATTTCTTTTTTCTTTATCTTCTTCGTTAATTCCATCTAAAGAATAAATGATGTATGAAAGTTGTCCGCCTACATTATCATGCAAATCTCTTGCAATGCGTTCCCGTTCTTTTTGGAGTGTTTGGAAATTTTGAAATTCTTTTTGCTTTTGCTTAAACCGATTGTGGTTAAGCCACCACAAAGCAAGCACCACAAGCAATAAAAGCAGTACTACTGCAATAATTACTGCCATGCGGTTAAGTTCATTTTTTTGGCGGAGGAGTTGAATGTTGTTTTCTTTTTCGTCTAACTGGTACGAAGCCACTGTGGCAGCAGCAGAGAGTTTGCTTTGGGTACGCAGCACCGAATCTTGCAAGAAGGCATATTTCTGACTATAACTATAAGCAGAATCAAACTCTTTGAACAGGGAAAACATTTCGCTCATCTGGAAATATAGTTCATACCGCTGTTTTAGGTTGCTATTGTATTCATTAAGCAATAGAGCTTTTCGGTAATAGTTTTGTGCAGTTTGCTTATCTCTTTTAGCTGAATAGCAGTTGCCCAAATACATATAAACATAAGCAAGGTTGAAATTCTCTTTTATAGTATCGAAGCCTGATGCAGATTGCTGTAAATAAACTATGGCAGTATCGTATTGTTTTTGCTCCAAAAAAATTTCGCCTAACTCTAAAAAGGAATATGCAATATTGTATTGATTGTTTTGCTCTTGGGCAATATTGTGGCTTATTTTAATGTAAAAAAGAGCGCTGTCGTATTGCCCTATCTTTCTGTAACACAGCCCTAAATTTTGATAACCCACAGCCGATGGCTTTTCTCTTTTCTCGTTAAGTTCAATTACTTTTCTAAACCAGGGAATGGCTTCTTTATATTGCTTATCGTGATTGTAACTAACGCCTATGCTATTATATGAATTGCTTATCAATACTTCATTTTGCAGGACTTCAGCTATTGCCAATGCCTTTTTATTGCTCTCACGGGCTAATTTATAGTTGCCTGCCTCATTATATGCTTTTGATAAACTTTGGTAGGCAAAGCATTTATCTATGCTCGCTCCTTTATCGAAATATTTGATAGCGGTAAGGGCAAAGGAAATGGCTTCAATACTTTTCCCCTGCGTGTTGGAAACAACAGCGTTCAGCAAATATGCCTTTGCTTTTAAGTAATTGCTGCTTTTTTTATTGGCATATTTAAGAAAATGATTGCTGATAGAATCGCCCAAAGTTGTGTTGCTGCTTTGTAGATAGTATAGCCATGAAAACATGCTATCTACACAAGCCATGTCCACACAGCCTGAATTTTGCAACTCAAAATATTTTTCGGAATAAGATTTTCCGGTATCTGCTAATACTATTTTAGAAAAGCCCAAAAACACCAATAATACAAGCAGGAAAAATTGCCTCATAGCTATGAAAGCAGCAAAGATAGAAATTGAAAGAAAGGAGTGGAAAGAAAACAAATAACTAAACTCAATAAGGTAAATCCTTTAGTACGCCAATCCTTTCATTACAAACGAAATGTTTCTATCATTTACAATGAAAGACATTTGTTTTTTCGGGCATGGTACATCTGTACTATTTCTACCCTGTATGCCATAGCTCATATTTGCAATATAAAACGGCTCCGACAAAGACTTAAACAGCTACCTGATTTTGGTTAATTTAAAACAGAAGCAGGTAGTTACCACAAAACAACTTTAATTGAATAAAAACAAAACAACATGAAAAAAAATCTACTAAGAAAGTTCCTTTTAATGAGTTTCATTTTTGCCGGTGCTATTTCATCGGTAGATGGGCAAACGGAGGTGGTGAGAGACCAGATATTCCCTCAAGATTTAATTAATGTAAACGGGGCGCTCTTTTTTCAACCACTTAATATAGCTGGCGATCAACTTTGGAAAAGTGATGGAACCTACTCCGGTACCACCATGGTGAAAGACTTGTATCCGGGCACTTCAGATCATACATTTGAGAACCCATTCGTATTTCAGGGAAAGTTGTATTTCGTAGCCGGTTATTCTTCGCAAGATAAAGCTTTGTGGAAAAGTGATGGAACCGCTGCCGGTACAGAAATTGTACTTCAACCCTTTACAGATAATATTACTGGGAGTTTAGTTGCAACCAATGATTATTTTTATTTTACTATCTCTTCCAAGCTGACAAAGAGTGATGGTACTGCTGCGGGAACTTCGACTATCACTAAAAACTCAATACCGGTTCAACCTAGCACTTCTAGCAATTATGTATGGTCAAACAATAAGTTATTCTTTACAGATGTTACCAACAAAGAATTATGGGTAACGGACGGCACAGATGCCGGAACCCAGTTAGTTAAACTAATAGTTACCGGTAACTCTAATTCTTATGGGATCAACAAAATGACAAATGTAAATGGAATTGTCTATTTCTTTGCTGCCGATGGACAATATGGTAATACAAACAAGGGGTTTGAATTATGGCGTTCTGACGGCACAGACGCAGGAACCTATATGGTAAAAGATATCAATCCGGGAATGGGTTCGTCTCTTCTAACCGGCTTGGATAATACGGTAATGGTTGCATACGCTGGTCTCGTTTATTTTAATGCTACCGATGGTACCCATGAGGGTTTATGGAAGAGCGATGGAACAGACGCAGGCACGGTATTGGTAAAAGAAGGAATAACGCTTACTCCCAAACATGTCATAACCAATAACAAATTCTTTTTTCGTGGCAGCGATAGACATCTATGGATAACTGATGGTACTAATGCAGGTACCATGCTTCTTGACTCTGCTGAAATATCAAACCTTGTTAGTGAAAACATGGTGGGCTACAATGGGATAGTTTATTACCCAGCAGCAGATACCGATCAACAATTAAATGAAGATGAATTATGGCAAAGCGATGGAACACCGGCTGGTACTTTTATTGTAGAAAACATCGGCTCGTATACAACAGCGGGAGATCCTCATGATTTAACAATAGTAGATGACTACTTATATTTTGGAGTAAGAAAAGACTTTGCCTTAAGGCGTTTAAAAATGGGGACAGGCAGCTCTACCGGAATCAGCGATATAAGCAAAACGGATTTCTCCATCCACCCCAACCCAGCTAGCAATATAGTAACACTCACTAATCTTTCAAACAATACTTCTGTAAGCATCACCGACCTTGCAGGAAAACAAATCTATTCTACCATTGCAAATACAACAGAGTTAAGTATAAATACTGGTGGTTTTGCCAATGGGGTTTATTTGGTGAATGTTTCTACTGCAGGAAACATGGTGAATAAAAAGCTAATCATTAATCATTAAAATAAATATTACCAAATGAATACATCTATATTTTCACAAACAATAATTATATTACTTTTAGCACTTAGCAGCACAGCGCAGCAAACATACACCTACAATTTTAATGGTGATTTTACTGAAAGCTCAGGCAGTGGACCAGTGCTAACAAAAATATGTACCGGACAGTTTGAAACAGATAATTTACCCGGCTATAATATTACTCGAAAAGTATATCATTTTGATACTAACTGCGGGTTTAGCTTTAATGATGCCGGAGGTTTTCTTGCATCAGGAAACTACACCATAGAACTATATTTTAAAATGAAAGACTTGAGTGTGTGGAGACGTGTAATAGATTTTAAAGACAGGGCTTCTGATTACGGCTGTTATGTGTTTAATGGTCAAATGAATTTTTACAACATTGTAACCAGCGGTGCGGCTCCTTTTAATGCCGACTCATTCTCACATTACGTTATTACAAGAAATGCAGCCACAAAAAAAGTAACACTCTACGGCAATGGCAATCAATATGTTACTTTTACAGATACTGATAATGATGCGATTTATGATGCCAGCAATAAAAAACTCAATTTTTTCCAAGACGATTTAGTGGTAAGCGATGAAGCAAGTGAAGGTTCCATAGCTGTATTAAAAATACATAATTACACCAAGGATTCTGTTGCAATTAAAACTTCATACAATAACTTATCCGGTACATTAACAGGAATAAATTCTGTAGCCGCATCTGAAATATTTGTAAACATTCATCCTAATCCTGCCAACACTGCATTTGTAATTAGCGATGTACCTAATCAATCAGTAATTACCATCACCGACCTTACAGGCAAGCAAGTATATTCTACCATTGCAAACACTACAGAGTTAAGTATAAATACTGCTGGTTTTGCCAATGGGGTTTACTTGGTGAATGTTACCAACAATGGCGCTGTTGCCACTAAAAAGTTGGTGATAAATAAATAAGATTTCCAATTATTTCTCTTTATAAAAGCTGCCTCACAAGGGCGGCTTTTTTTGTGTATAGTAGCGCCCTTTTATATATTCGCTTGCAGTAGGTTTTATGATTAAAGTTCCCTTAAAATATTTCTTGGTTTCACCTTACCATTCCGTGCTTAGGTATCAAGAATCTTTATTTGAGAAAGCAATCGCGGATAAAGAAGCGGGCAGGGCTGTTCAGCCTACTTTAATTATTTGCCAACACCATCCGGTTTACACATTAGGCAAAAGCGGCAAGCGCCAAAACCTATTACTGAATCCCGAAACTGTAGGTGCAGACTATGCCGAAATAAACAGAGGTGGCGATATCACTTTTCACGGTCCGGGACAAATGGTAGTTTACCCTATTTGGGATATTGATATATTGAAGATAGGAGTTGCGCAGTATGTATTTAACTTTGAAGAAGCAGTAATAAAAACACTTGCACATTTTAATATTGAAGCTGCCCGAAGCGAAGGCGCACCTGGTGTGTGGGTCGGAAACGGCAAAATAGCAGCCGTGGGCATTAAAGTGAGCCGGCACATTACTATGCACGGCATGGCACTGAATGTAAACACCGATTTGAGTTACTTTTCGCACATTGTTCCATGTGGTTTAAGTGATAAAGGTGTTACAAGTATGGCACAAATATTAGGCGGCAATTTGAATATGATTGATGTAGTAAATGTTTTTAAAAAAGAATTTGAAAACATTTTTAATGTAGTTGTAGTGTGAATGGAAAGCAGGAAATCCTTTTTGAAAAAATCGTTGGCACTTAGTGCTTTTGCTCCTTTGCTTTTTCAATCGGGCAAAGGCAACTCTACCGTAAATTTTGCAGAAAAAGACAATGATAAATTTTGGCAGCAAATTCGTGAGCAGTTCACTCTTTCGCCAGAGATTATCAATTTGAATAACGGAGCAGTAAGCCCGCAACCATTGGCAGTGCAGCAAGCACATATTGAGAATTACCAGTACAGCAATTTAGCACCTTCCTATTTTATGTGGCAAAAGTTAGATGAACAACGCGAGCCACTACGAAATAAAGTAGCAGATTTTTGTGGCGTTTCAACAGAAGAAATCGCATTTAACCGCAATACTACCGAGGGTTTAAGTACCATCATTTTTGGCTTAAATTTAAAAGCCGGAGATGAAGTAGTAGTTTCAAAACATGATTATCCGTTTGCATTAAATGCTTGGCAACAACGCGCATTGCGCAATGGCATTAAACTAAACTGGGTAGCACTTAATTTGCCCGAAGAAAACGAAAATAGCATAATAGAAAAGTATGTTTCAGCAATTACTCCGCAAACAAAAATTATACATCTAACACACGTATTAAATTGGACAGGGCAAATAATTCCAGTGCGTAAAATTGCCGATGCCGCCAAGCAAAAAGGCTGCGAAGTATTAGTAGATGGCGCACATTCATTTGCACACATCAATTTTAAAATAAGCGATTTGAATTGCGATTATTTTGCAGCATCTTTTCACAAGTGGCTTTGTGCTCCGTTTGGCACAGGTTTTATGTTTGTAAAGAAAGAGAAAATCGAAAATTTATTTCCTCTGCTATCTTCTTACGAAAGTTTAAAAGATAACATCAGAAAATTTGAAACACTTGGCACACGCTCTTTTCCGGCAGAAATGGCAGTAAGTGCAGCACTCGATTTTCACCAAGCAATAGGCAACGAAAGAAAAGAAAATCGCCTGCGGGAATTAAAAAATTATTGGGTAGAAGCAGCTAAAAACATTCAAGGATTAAAGTTGCTTACTTCACTCAAAAATGAACTTAGCTGCGGCATGGCAACATTTGAAATTCAAAATAAAAAAGCAGAAGATATTGTTGCGTTTTTGCTGAACGAAAGTAAAATTCACACCTCAGCCGTTTTATGGGAAGGATTAAATGCAGTACGAATTGCACCAAGTATTTACACTAATTTTAGTGAGTTAGATTTATTGGTTGATACCCTAAAAAGGTTAAAATAAATTCAACTTATATCTGCGGCAACCCAAGCATATCACGTGTTTCGGCAATGCTTGCAGGTTCTGAACCTAAAATACGAGTAAGTGTAGTTGCTGCTTCCACCAATTCACCATTGCTTTTCGCCATTTCACCGCAAGGCAAGTAGAAATTATCTTCTAAGCCAACTCTAAAATTTCCGCCAACGCTCAATGCTACGGCACTCATTACCCATTGTTTTCTGCCAACTGTAACTACTTGCCAATGTACGCCAGCAGGCACACTTGCAATTTGGTGCATCAAGTTCTGCGTTGTTGCAGGAATACCGCCCATCACACCCATCACAAAACTCATCACATAAGGTTTTTGCAGCAAACCCATATCCATAAATGGAAGCGCATTATTGATGTGTCCGTTATCGAAAATTTCCATTTCGGGAATTGTTCCTGCTTCTTTCATTTTTTCCAAGAAAAATTGGATATCCGAAAATGGGTTTTGGAAAACAAAATCGTGATGAAACTGTTTACTTTTTGAAGAGTAAATACCATAATTCATACTGCCCATATTTAGCGCTGCCATTTCGGGTTTTAATGCCGAAACATGATGTATTCGTTCTTCTCTCGAAATGCCTACTGCTCCGGTGGAATAGTTGATAATAGCATTGGGAACACGCTTGCGAACCTCTTCGCCAATGAGTTTATAGGTTTCAATATCATAAGCCGGAAGTCCATCATTTTTGCGCGCATGAATATGTAAAATTGAAGCGCCCGCATTTGTTGCGCGTAATGCTTCTTCTCCTATTTCTTCAGGCGTGTAAGGAATATAAGGGCACTGGTTTCTATTAGCTAAAACGCCCGTTAATGCTGCGGTAATTACTGTTTTTTTATTTGCCATTGCTTATATTTTCTTACAACTAAAATAACGCTATTTCCAAATTGGCTTCCTCTTTTCTTTAAACGCAGTTAATCCTTCCACAGCATTTTCTGTTTTAAGCAAAACTCCCAGCATGGCTTTCATAGCTTCATGTTCTTCGGGCGAAGCGCTTTTCTTTATTTTTTCGTAAGCGGCAATTCCCATCAGCATGGCAGTTGGTGAATTTTGCTTTAATTCTCCAATTAAATTTGCCAATTCATTTTCCATTTCACCTTCGGCAACTACTTTAGTTACCAAGCCTAAATTAGCAGCATCGGCAACCGGTAAATTATAGCCACGCACGCACCAATCCAGCACTCTCCGCGCAGGCATCACTTCCATTAAAGCTGCCATAACTTGAAACGGATATAATCCTCTTTTTACTTCCGGCAAGCCAAATTTTAAGCCATTGTTAGCCAATACAAAACGCACTCCGCAAAGCAGTAAAAAACCACCTGCATAAACATCACCTTCTACCTTTGCAATACTTGGTTTGTGAAACGAAGTAAAAATTTCACCAATCACAATATCGCGCTCCGGCTTTGGAATGCTTGATACAGTGCTTAATTCATTGCCGGCAAAGGCTTTTAAGTCTGCACCGGAGCAAAACACATTTCCTTCGGATTGCAGTACCATTATCCAAACCTCACTTGCATATTGACCATAAGCCATTGTGTAAGCTAATTCATTTAGCAATTGTGGGCTTAGCGCATTTTTGCGTGCAGGGTTGTGAAGTGTTATATAAAGCACATGATTTTCTTCTTTCACAATCAAATATTCAAAGTGCTGCTGGTGAAAACTTTTCGTTTGCTCTTCTGTATAAAACATGATTATCTTTTTTCTTTCATAGCAAACCTATTCATGTTTTCAATAAAGAAAAATGATTATTGAATTTTTCAAACTAAAAAGACAAAAATCCTTACCTGATAAGCATCACACTGCCTTTGTAATGCTGTGTATTTTTGTTGTAAAACGTTACTTGCAATGTGTAAACATACGCTCCAGAAGGTTGGTTCACACCTTGATATGTTCCGTCCCAACCAATTCGCACATCTTCGGTTGAAAAAACTAATTCGCCCCAGCGATTGAACACTTTCCAATTTAGTGTTTTGATGCCATTTCCGAGCGGTAGAAGAATATCGTTATTGCCATCTCCATTTGGAGAAAAAACATTTGGCATATATATAACACCGCCTTTTAAAACATTGATTGTAATTTGTGCTTGTGCCGTACAATTAGTTGCGTCAGCATATAACAACGTATATGAAATTGTATCCATTGGCGTAGCAACAGGCGTTGAGCATTGTGTGCAAGAAAGCGCTTCGCTTGGCTGCCATAAATAAGTTGCAGAAGTGCTTCCATTTGTAATAACTGGTGATAATTTTACAGAACTATTTTCGTAAATAGTAGTGTCTTTTGGCAATGTAATTACAGGCGAAGGAATAACTGAAACAACAAGCACATCGCTGGCAGTGCAACCATTTGCGTCAGTAACTGTTAAGCTGTAATTCCCTTGTGTACTTACTGTGATTGCTGCCGTAGTATCGCCACTGCTCCACAGATAATTTGCAAAACCAAGCGGAGCATTTATTGTTGCGCTTTTGCCATCACAAAAACTTATATCGTTGCCAATATTTAAACTTAGTGGAGCTGCATCAATTAAGGTTGCAGAATCAACAGCCATACAACCGGTAGAATCTGTTACTGTTACTATATATTTTCCTGCACTTAAATTAGCAATGCTATTACTAGAAGTGCCATTGCTCCATGCAAAAACTATTGTACCATTTCCGCCACTCACATTTGCCGAAACACTTCCTGCGTTTGCGCCCGCACAACCTGGTTGCACACTCGCAAGCGAAAGTGAAAGCGTATTTGTAACTGCACTAATTGTTACATGAACAGTATCTCCACAACCCGAAAAATCTTTTACATATACCACATAATTTCCGGCACTTAAATTTGAAAAAGAATCACTCTGTTGGAAACTATTTCCATCAATACTGTAAGTGTATGGCGTAACTCCTGCTGTAGTTATATTGGTATGAATGCTTCCATCATTCCCTGCACAACTTGCATTTGTTGCTGTAGCAGCTAATTGCACAAAGCAACAACCTGAAACTTTGTTCACAGTTGCAGCGCCACTTGTTTGACAGTTATTTGCATCTGTAATAGTGAAATTATATGTTCCAGCTACTAATTGAACAATAGTAGAATCACTACCGCTATTGCTCCAAGTGAAAGCTAAATTGCCGGTTCCGCCACTTGCATGTACTGTAATGTTACCATCATTTCCTACACAACTTTCAGAAGTTGTATCAATGCTTAAAACAATAGGTGCATTAGGATTTGACAATGTAAATGAAGTATCTTTTACGCAACCATTTGCAACGTTTGTAATTGTAACATGATAAGTGCCTGCGCCTATATTGCTGTTGTTTGCAGTTGCTACATTATTGCTCCATGTGTAAGTGTAAGTAGCAGCAGGAAGCACAGTAAGGTTAATTCCACCGTCATTATTTCCACACGAAGGAGAAGTAATATTGGTACTTATATTCCAAGTGCAGCACACCGGACCTGCCGAAACAGTAACACTATCAGTTGCAGAACAATTAGCAGCATCGGTTACGGTGATTTTGTAAATGCCCGGACTAAGATTATTGATAGAAGCCGCAGAACCACTATTGCTCCAAGTATAAGTAAGTGCTCCATTGCCACCATTCACGATTACGTTTGCCGTGCCGTTGTT
>MKTC01000032.1 GCA_001897535.1 Bacteroidetes bacterium 37-13
TAAACCTTGCTTAAATCGCTTCTAATAAAGCCGTTTTTTCGGTGTTTTTGATACTGGTTTGCTTAATGAGGTGGTTGTGCAACGGTTACCCTTGTTATCTGACGGCTTTCTTTTTCTCGGTTGGTTCAGGTAGGGGAGTCATACTCTTTTGCATTTTAGCGTTGGAATTGTGCGGTTGCAAAATGCAAATGTGTATGACTTATGCGTTGGCTTTTTTCTGTTGTTGTTTTCCCATTTGGAAAATTACCATAATCAA
The DNA here is from genome assembly GCA_001897535.1 of Bacteroidetes bacterium 37-13. Classification (GTDB taxonomy): domain Bacteria; phylum Bacteroidota; class Bacteroidia; order Chitinophagales; family LD1; genus UBA7692. The sequence continues at coordinate 257 of MKTC01000032.1, forward strand.
AGCGATACCATAAAATATTTGTCGCATATTGGCTGCTATGGATGACGGCATTCCAACAAATCGTAAGGCTTCAGGAAGTAAAACAAGAAAAGCCGAAGCAAAGAAAATTCCTCTTAGGTTTCGCATTCCTCCAATGATGACGATGCTTAAAATAAAAATAGATTCATCAATTGTAAAAGTTGTCGGGTCTATGTAGCTGATGTAATGTGCATATAAAACGCCTGCAATAGATGCTAACATCCCACTAATGACAAAAGAAACTACTTTTGCTTGAGCTACATTTTTACCTAAACTTTTGGTATAAATTTCATCTTCGCTTAATGCTCTCAACATTCTTCCAAAAGGAGAGCTTGTAATGTTTTTTAGAACAAACCAAACCAATGAGGTAAAGAAAACTGAAAGCAATAAAAATGAAAATTTACTATCGAAAACGAAACCAAATATCTCAAACGAAGGAATACCCGGAATACCCAAAGGTCCTCTTGTTAGCTCTTGCCAATTGTTCATAATGGAAAAAATCACTACTTGAATCCCTAAAGTGATAATGATGTAATAATCATCAATAGTTTTAACAGCAACTTTGGAAACGATGTATGCAACTATTCCCGAAATAAGCAAAGCAACAGGAATAGTAAGCAAAACGGGAAATCCATAATTTACAGAAAGCAAAGCTGTAGTATAAGCACCTATTCCATAAAAACCTGCGTGAGCCAATGACATCTGACCACTATAACCTGCTACCAAACTCAATGACTGTGCGAGAATGGTATAAATACAGATTAATATGCCCAAATGTAAAATGTAGTCCATTAGATTTCTGCTTTTTTTATTTTCTGACCACTAAAACCATAAGGCTTAAAATACAAAAACACAATAAGGATAATAAATGCTGTAGCGTTCATCCATTTGCTGTCTAAATAATAAGCCGAAAGATGCTGTGCTGTGGCTAATAATAATGCCCCCAACAATAAATAACGCATTTTACCCAAACCTCCTATAATCATTGCTACTACGGCATACAATAACCAATTAAACCCCATAGTAGGTGTCATATCTGTATCGGCTGCGATGAGAATACCTGCACAAGCTGCCAAACCCGAACCCAACACAAAACTCCAAACCACCGCTTTGTTTTTGGAAATACCTAAAATACTGCTTAGTTCAGGATTGGAGGAGACAGCTTTTATCTTTTGCCCGATATTGGTTTTCTCTAAAAACAACCAACTCAAAACTAATAACCCAACACTCGCAACTATGGTAATAATTTGCACATCGGTAATGTATGCTCCCATAAATTGATGCCCTGCTTTTACCTCCCAAGTACGGAAGCTCAATATTTGGTTGCCCCAAATTAATGAAACCATATTTTGTAATACAATATACACTCCCAAAGAAGCAATTAGTATTTGCCAGTTCTCAGATTTTCTTCTTTGTAAAGGTTTATATATAAATTGGTTGACTAAAAGGATTAAAGCAATACCAACTCCAATGGAAAATATTAAGGCTAAGGGTAAAGGTAATTTTTGCTGTATAATTATGAAATAAGTGATATACGCCCCAAACGTTATTGTAACAGCGTGGGACAAGTGTAAATGTTTTGATGAACTATATATCAAAAAAAAAGACTGGGATATAAGGCTCATTAATGATGTTAAAATGAATATATTTAAAACTATTTGATTCACTTTAAGTAAGTGTTACGGTGTTAGGAGAATTGTCGTGATTATCAGCAATTAGTAATTTTTCAATTAGTTTTTTGTAATTCTCTAATTCCTTGCGTGAATCTTTTACAAATAACTGATATGTTTCGTTTTCGGTGATAGTTTTATAAGTGTTTTTATCATTCTTTAATCCATATATTACCTCATCTTCAACCAATAGGAAATCTAAATATTCCTCATCAATACCGCAAGCACCAAAACACGTTTTAAATTTGGTTTCATCTATCAAATATAGGAGGAAATCATTCTTTTTATGCAATTTAGCAATTTCATTTATTGCTGTTCCTGCTATATTTACCTGATTTTTTACAGTTACCAAATTATCTGTTACAATAAATCTTATTAGTTTTAAACTTCTATCTTTAGCATTAGCAATGGTGTATTCTAACGAATTTTTATGATTTAGGTCGCTCCAAATTTCATTAGGTTCTAAAAGTGATGTCGCATACCAGTTCTTTTTTGATACTATCGGTAACACTTTTTCCTGAATTTCGTTTGCTTCATCTTGATTAACAATAATTCCTTTGTTCAAATCTTGAATTTTTTGAGTAACATTTTCAAGTTGAGTTTCCAATAAAGCATAGCAAAGTTTAGCTGTGTTTTTCCTTTTTTTTCCTATTGTATTTAAAATATTCCAAGGCTGTATAGGAAAGATAAAAACAGAAATGGCGTATGTAAATAATAGTGGAATTATAAGAAATATAACAGTTAAAACCAAATGATTCCATTTAGTAGGAATATTACTATTGCTTATAGAATCTAATATTGAAGATATAATTTTCCAAACATCGTAGGTACATTCTTCTGGTTTAATAAATGAATAGAATGTAACGATTAAAATAATTACAAGAATCGCATATAACCATAATCTCTTCCTAATAAGCCATATTTTTAATTTATCCAATTTCATTTCTTTATATAGTTTGCTTTGTTCTATGAAAAAATTTATTTGAATCAAGAACCGAAAGTAGTGCCAACAAAAGTTGCTTTGTGTCAGTTAGAGGAAAGTCTTTTAAGCATTGTTTCGCTTCAATGAATTTTTGTCCTGTCAGATTTTTACAAATTTCAATTATTCCTTCTTTTGAAAGAAAGTCCTGTATAGTCGAGTAGTCCTCAGAAGAAAAATATTTTTTGTTTTTTAGTACTAAAACGGTTTTATTGACTTCTTCATTTTTAGAATTTAAAAGCAGGTATAGTGGAAGTGTAAGTCTGCCATTTCTAAAATCACAAAAGTCATCTTGATAAAGCTTTGTTTTTCGTTCTTCTCCAGGATAATAATCTGCTAAGTCATTTATAATATGGAGAGCTGTTCCATATAATTCTGCAAATTGTAATAATGATTCCTTTTCATTATTAGTTGCATTAGCTACAATTGCACCTGCTAATGCACATTGCCCCGAAAAAATCCCACTTCCATAATAACATCTGTCAACATAGTATTTTAGATAATAATTGTAATCATCATATTTGCCAATATTGTCAACAGATAATAAGTTTAAATCATAATGTTGTGCTTTATATATCAGACTGTTGCTTTTACTGATGCAAGTTTTTACTTTATTTAAAACAGAATCATTTACTATTCCCTCACATTGGCTTATCAAATTGTCAGAAATTTCACGAGAAATCATAGAGGCAATAAATTGACTATCTTTTTCTTCTTTAGTCAAAATACCAACCTTATTATCAAAGGAGGAATTTGCTTGATAAGATGATATATTCAGCACCTCAAATGCTGCTGCTATCGGTAAAATATCTTTAAAATTTTTACCTCCGCATATTTCATATGAAAGGCGAAATAATGTAGGTTTCAAAAGAGTTTTATCAAATCTTTTTTCGTAAAAAAACAATAAGATATCTTTTAATTTTTTTTCATTATAACAAACTCTTTCTACTTGTTCTTTAATTAATGGAAGAACAAGCTCAGATGTCTCTTTTAAGTAATCAAAATATTTAGTTCTTTCCATTATATTCTATAAAAGAATTGTCCTTAATAGTAAGGATTTTCAATTGTTTAATCACATCTCCATTTTTATCAAAACTGGTTGTGCCAGTAACTCCCGGGTAATCTTTTGTATTGTACAAATTTTTAATTATTTCATTCAAACTGGTTGGAGACTTATATATGGCTTGATAACTAATTTTAACTACATCATATCCATAAGCAGCTAAAATGTCAGGAGTTTCCCCATACTCCTTTGTATATAATTTGACAAAATTTTGAATTTCAGGAGTAAGGCTATTTACATCATACGCAGGAGCAGAGAATATAAGACCCTCTGCTGCATCTCCTGCAATATCAAATATTTTTTTATCATAAACGGTTGATATAGTTAAGAAAGTTTTATCAACTCCAAGTTCCTTAGCTTGCTTTAATAAAGTAGCAATATCTTCAATATATCCCGGTATGAAAATAACTTCCGATTCAACTGATTTGAGTTTTTGCAATATAGTTCTAAAATTTTTCTCTCCTTGTTTATAATTATTAGTAAAGCTGATAACCCCTCCATTTGATTTGAATTTTTCAGCAAATACTCGACTAATTTCAATAGTGGAAGCTGCATCAACAGAAACTATAGCAATATTGTTTATTTTCAATTCATTATTAGCAAAATTTGCAAGAAAATCTCCGTCATAGATGTCAGATGGATATATTCTAAAAACGTAATCTCCAAAATCAGAAAACTCAACTGCTGATGCTGTTGGGGACATTAGTATTACTTTATCTTTTTCGGTTATTGGAGCAAGAGACAATGCAACATTAGAAAACATACCACCTATGATATAATTTATATTATTTATGGACCTTAATTTGTTATAGGCTGAAATTCCTGTATTGGGAATTCCTTTATCATCTTCATAAATTATTTGGATTTTAGGATTAGAAAAATCTGAATTAATTTCTTTTATTGCTAAATCCATTCCTTTTTTTAATCTTGTTCCATAATTTGCGGCTTCCCCCGTCAAAGGTAAAATCGCTCCAATCTTCACAACTTCTTTATCCTCACTTTTCTGGTTTTCCCCTTTCCAAAACCACCAACCCAAAGCCATTAAAGCAATGGCAAGTACAGCTACTATTAATCCCTTGTTTTTCATATTTGTATCCTATCGTTTTAAACCAAAAATCGTTTTATCGTTTCTAAATCGTTTAAATTTTCGGTGGTTAAAGTTCCTAATTTTAAACCAATTATCTTGTCGGCAAAGTTAATTAATTCTTTTATACGATGCTCAATCAACACTAAGGTTGTGCCGTTCTCTTTTAAAATCTGTAACCACTGTAAAACTATATCTATATTTTTACTGCTCAATCCTGCCAAAGGTTCATCATACAGCAAGATTTTTGGCTTGTTAACTATAACCATTCCCAAAGACAAAAGTTTTCTTTCCCCTCCGCTTAGTCGGTCGGCTGTTTGGTTTCGTTTGTCTTTCAGTACAGGCATTTGCTCCAATACTTCGTTGATGCGTTGGGTGCTTTCCTGCTTGTTGTTCAGATGCAGTAAGCTCATTTTCAGGTTTTCTAAAACACTCATATCCTCATACAATTCATTTTTTTGAGGAATGTACATAATGCCTTTATCAATCAGTTTTGAAGTTTGTGTTTTTTTTGTTGAAGTGTGGAGTGTTTGGTTGTCAAATTCGACTGTTCCATTCCAAACATCTAACAATCCATATACCGTTTTAAACAAAGTGCTTTTGCCCGAACCGTTAGAACCAACCAACAAAACAATTTTACCTTGCTGTATATCCAAAGACACATCAAAAAGCACCTGCTTTTTGTCGTAACCCGTTTCGATATGTTGCAATTTCAATAAACTCATATATAGGCTTCCTGTACTTGTGGATTGTTTTTTAGGGTTTCGTAATTATCAAATAGGGTCAATGTGCCATCATTCAGAAACAAAATTTCATCTGCTACCTGCTCAATAAAATCGGTATTGTGTTCTATAATTAAAATGGCTTTGCCTTGTTGTTTTAGCTGTTGTATAATAGTTGTCAATCTATCTCTGTAAACAGGATTTACACCTGCAACAGGCTCGTCTAACAAAATAACATAAGTGTTATTTGCCATACAACAAGCCAAGTTCAATAGTTTTTGCTGTCCATAAGAAATCTCATTGGCTTTGTGGTCAGCCACATCATCGATAAAACATGTTTTTAGTAATTCTTCTGCTTTTTGTTGATTGGTTTCCTGTTCTTGTTTTACCTTTTTGTTTGGTAGAATTACATTCCACCAATTTTCGCCTTTTTGTTTTGGGAAAGCCAATAGTACATTTTCTTTTGCAGTCAGTTTCCCAATCAGTCGCATATCCTGAAAAGTTCTTGAAATACCTAATTGGTTTATTTGATATGGCTCTGTTTGATTTATGGTTTTGCCATCTAAAAGGATTTCGCCTTTGTCCTGTTTTAAAAAGCCAGAAACGATATTGAACAATGTTGTTTTTCCGCTTCCGTTGGTTCCCATCAATACAGTTACCGTTCCTTTTTGTAATTCAAAAGAAACATCTTTGAGAACTTGTTTTTCTCCGTAAGATTTGGCGATATGTTGGACTTTTAGTGTCAATACTTTCTATGCACATTTATAACGGTGCAATTTACAAATTTTTTGTTTCAGAAGCGAGAGGGGAATTTGGCTCTTTTGCATTTTTAGCGTTGGCTTTGTGCGGTTGGAAAAATGCAAATGTGCCAAATGTGCGGTGGGTTAAGCTGTCAGATAACGTTTTGCGGCTTTGCGAAGAAGCGGATTTCGGAGCACAAAACTGTCAACGAAGCACAAAAGTTGATGCGAGGTAGAATGTTCAATTAACCACTGAACCCGCTTTTTTGCAAAACCGCTGTGCCTGTTGCACGACTCAAAAGTAAAATAAAAATTAGAATACAAAAAATGTCATAACTATTTGATTGTTAGTTAATTATGTATATCCTTGCACCATGCAG
>MKTC01000033.1 GCA_001897535.1 Bacteroidetes bacterium 37-13
TTATTGATAGAAGCCGCAGAACCACTATTGCTCCAAGTATAAGTAAGTGCTCCATTGCCACCATTCACGATTACGTTTGCCGTGCCGTTGTTATCACCCGCGCAAGTTTCTGCAGTAGCATTGATAGAAGTAATTACCGGAGGATTTGGAGCAGTTAAAGTTAAAGTTTGAACCACCGAACAACTGTTGGCATCATTCACTGTGATGGTGTAAGAACCTGCTGCAAGATTGCCCACGGGAGCAGTTCCTGCGATTGGTACAGTTTGTGTTTGCGGACTTCCTTGTCCATCATCAATGGTAACTTGATAAGGCGCAGTGCCGCCTGCTAAAGTAATGCTCACACTTCCATTAGTTTGCCCACAACCGGGATTCACCTGATTGCTGAAAGAAAGCGTTGGTCCATTGCTTGGGTTTAGGTTGATTACCGTATCTTTTGTACAACTTGGATTGGCAGTTTCATTCACCGTAACGCGATATTGCCCTGCTGCTAAATTGCTTTGTGTAGCTTGGTTTGGCAAGCTGTTGCTCCAAGTGTAAGTGTAAGTTCCTGCCGGAGAAGGCGTAACGGTAATACCTCCATCAGCTTGGCCGCAACTTGGTTGTGTGGTGCTAACAGCAAGGCTTAAATTACAGCAATTTGCTCCTGCTGCAATGGTGAAAGTTTGGCTTGCAGTGCAACTGTTGGCATCGCGCACAAAAATTATGTAGCTTCCTGCTGCTAAATTATTTACAGGAAAACTGCTGATGTTGGTAGTGCTATTTGGCGTAGCAGCCGGAGCATAACTCCATTGCAGTGTGCCGGTTCCACCGGTAGCAGTAGCAGAAACAATGCTGCCGTTGTTTTGTCCTGCACAGGTTTCAGCAGTTACATTCACAGGATTTATAGTTGGTGAATTAGGCGCAGTGAGTGTAAGAGTTTGAGAAGTAGTGCAGTTGTTGGCATCGCGCACGGTGATGGTATAAGTTCCTGCTGCAAGATTGCTCACCGGAGCAGTTCCTGCCATAGGTATAGTTTGTGTTTGCGGACTGCCTTGCCCGTTATCAATCGTTACTTGATAAGGTGCTGTGCCGCCAGCTAAAGTAGCGCTCACGCTGCCGTTTGTTTGCCCGCAACTTGGGTTGGTTGGTGTGCCGAGCGTGAGGGTGGGGCCGTTGGCATTATTTAAAACAATAGTTGTATCCTTATCACAATTATTTACCACATCATGCACTGTAATTTTATAGCTGCCTGCTGCGAGATTTGATGCTGTGGCGGTTGTGCTTACATTGGGATTCCAAGTATAGGTGTAGTTTCCGGTAGGATTAACGGTTAATGCAATATTTCCGTTTGTGTTGCCGCAAGAAGGTTGGGTTACAACAGAAGAAACAGAAAAATTACAACAGGTTTGAACATTTACGTTCACCGTATCAGTTAATGTTAAGCAATTAGCTGTATCGGAAGCAGTTAAAATATATGTTCGATTAGCAGTAGGGCAAACAGTTGGCGAAAGGGTAGTGGAGCCAGTCATATTTGTGGTTGGATTCCACGCAAAATTGCCTTGGTAGCTCGATTCCGGATCGTCAAAAGTGATGCTCCAACCAGTTGTGATTACAGAGCCACCACCAAAGCCACTTGCAGGTTTTACTTCTAACGACCAAACGCCATTGGCACTACAGCCAACCATATTGTTAAATGGATCTACCGTACCAAAACTGCCGGTTTTAGGATCTGGTGCAGAAGCCACCGTTGGCCCCACAGGAACAAAACACATATTCTTGAAAATAGTTTGATAGCCAAACAAACCGGGAGTAAGTGTGGAAGAATTAAGCGGCATCAACTTAATGCGAGTACTATCCGGACAAACTAAATACATTTCTAAATCTTTAGCTCCAACTCCCAATCCGCCAAATCCAAATCCCTGCATCTTTATTTCATCAATACATACTGTAACAATTGAATTGGGCAATATGTTTTGCATGTTAAGTGTACGCACATTTATATTTACCTTTGCTCCTTCGGCAACTAATCCTCCAACTGCCGAAAGGCTTGCTGTGTCTGCCTGTTTATTTGAATACGTTGCTATTTTGGCAGGATAGCGAACTACTTTTGCAGTAGCATTTAGTACGGCACATTTCCCGGTGCAAACGGTCGTATCCCTTCCTGCATTCACCACCACATCGGGCTGGCGCACAAATACAGTTACGGTATCGCGACAAACTACATTATTTGTATTTTGCATGGTAACATAATAGGTAGTATTTTGGCGCGGAGGTGTTGGCGTATAAGCGCCACCGCTGCTCCCTTGTGGAAAAGTGTGAATAGTGCTTCCTGCCGGAGCATCAATAGTTATGGTAAAAGAGGGATCGTTAAAATAAATTTGAATATTATCTAAGCCCCAATGGTCATATTCCGGACCGGAAACATTATCTTGAAACCAGCGAATAGAAACATTAGAGGTTAAAGCAGCATTTGGTAAAGGAAAGCACCAGTTGTTCCAGTTCACAAGTAGAGGGTCATTTCCTCCATTAGGGTCGAAATAATGAATAGTAACCCAAGGACCGCTACCTATTTTATACTGAACATACACACCTTCTTGCGGCTCATCCGGACCTTCACAAGGTGAGGCATCGCCTTGCTTAGAAAATAGCATATCAAAACAAATAGTAGCGCCTGCTGTTGCGGTAGAAAAATTATATGGATTAGTTTCTAATGCACGTGGAGCGCCAGATTGTGCTCCCATCCAAAGATGCTTAGTGCCATCTACGCCATTTGGGCTGCAAGGGTTTGTAAAAGTAGCTTGCTGCGTAAAAGCCCAACCGGTTGGCGCACCCGAATTAAAGTTTTCTTGAAACACTACCGGACCCTGCCCTCTGCCAAAAACATCAATTGTAACTTTGTCTCCGCAAACCACGGTATCGCGTGGAATTGTTGCTCGCACAGAACATTGCGCTATAATATTTTTCGCACTTAAAAAAGATAAGAAAAATAGAAACGTGAAAAGATTTTTCATTAGATATTGAAGGCTTAATTTTTTTGAATATAGAACCGTTTTTTTATAGAAAAAATTACTCTTTTTTTTATTTGAAATTCTAAATGTAATAAGTGTTTTTTTAAATTCTCAATGCTCTCATCATTATGACAATAACAAAATCACTATGCAAGTAATGTGCTTTTTACAAAAAACAAAAGTGGGGAGTTTAAAAGACTGTTTTTCTATTGAAAAAGATGTATGGTTTTAATATCTATTTTCAATACAATACTCACACAAATAATGTGGGGAGCACTATTTTCTACCAATAAACTTTTAGAGTTTAAATTTAAACTCTAAAATGTATTCTACCTCAACAAAGTTATCGCTCCTTGAAGGTGTTTTTCTTCTTTATTCTGAAAAGTTACATCCAAAGAATAAAGATAAATACCCGCAGGCTGCGAACCGCTTTTAAAGCTTCCGTCCCAAGCATCATTAAAGTCATCGGCAGCAAAAACTAATTCGCCCCAGCGATTGTAAACTTTCCATTTTATTTGTTTTACATTAAAGCCAACTGGTTTTAAAAGGTCGTTTATGCCATCTCCGTTTGGAGAAAAAACATTTGGCATTTTTACCTCACCGCCTTTTACGATATTTACGCTTACGGTTGTGCTATCAGTGCAATTATTTGCATCGGTAAATTTGAGTGTGTAAACTGTAGTATCGCTTGGATTTACTTCCGGCTGCGAACAATTGGTGCAAGTAATTGTTTTGTCTGGAGTCCAAGTGTAAGTGCCGCTCGCATTCATGCTTCCATTTATTGTGGGAGCTAATTTTATGGTATTGTTTTCAAACACTGTGGTGTCTTTTGCCAATACAATTACAGGCAAGGAATAAACATTCACAATAACACTATCAGCAGCGCTGCAACCTTGTGCATCAGTAACTGTTAGGTGATAATTTCCTTGTGTTGTTATTTTAATGCTTTGCGAAGTATCTCCGGTGCTCCAAAAATAATTTACGTAGCCACTTGGAGCATTCAAAACAGTTTCGCCACCTGCGCAAAATCCGGTATCGCTTCCTAAAGAAATGTTGAAAGAGCCTTTGTTATTTAAAGTAATATTTCCTACAACGCTACAGCCGGTTGTGTCTGTTACGGTAACAGAATAATTTCCGGCAGGAATACTTCCAATAACACTTGTTTTTGCAGCATTACTCCAAACATAGCTATAGTTAGGAACTCCTCCGCTTACACTCACTTGAATACTACCATTGGCTGCTCCGCAATCCGGTTGAATAGTATCAAAGGATAAAATAGGTGTATTAGCTGAAACAAAAGTTATTGTTTCGGAAATCGAACAACTATCAGAACCTTTAATAGTGAATACATAATTGCCTGCACCTAAGTTTGAAATTGTTTGAGTTCCTGCTGTGGTGAATGTTTGTGTAGTAGGAGCATTTTGCCCTTCGGTAATGGTTAGTTGGTAAGGCGCGGTTCCTCCTGAGAAAGTAATTTCTACACTGCCATTGTTTTGCCCGCAAATAGGGTTTACTTGGTTGGTAAAAGTTAGCACCGGAGCGTTTTTATTATCTAAAATTATCGTAGTGTCTGTGGTGCAATTATTAGTAACATCTGTTACGGTAATGGTGTAAGTTCCGGCAGCAAGATTTGTTCTTGAAGCAGAAGTGTTTCCATCACTCCAAGCAAAAGAATAATTGCCGCTTGGCGAAGCTGTTAAGTTGATGCTTCCATCAGCACTGCCACAATTTGGTTGTGTAGCAGTAGCAGCAATAGAAAAGTTGCAGCAGTTGTGAACGCTCACATTCACGGTATCTACTAAAGTTAAGCAACTTGCAGTATCTGAAGCAGATAGAATATAAGTTCGGTTTGCTGTTGGGCACACGGTTGGCGAAAGGGTAGAAGCACCTGTCATATCTGTGGTTGGATTCCAAGTAAAATTGCCTTGGTAACTTGACTCAGGATCGTCAAAAGTAATACTCCATCCGGTTGTGATAACAGAACCGCCACCAACTCCACTTCCCGGGCGCACTTGCAATTTCCAAACGCCATTTGCTGTGCAGCCAACCATGTTATTAAATGGTTCGGTTGAACCGAAATTTCCTGTTTTAGGATCCGAAGCCGAAGCCACAGTTGGTCCCACAGGTACAAAACACATATTTTTAAAAATAGTTTGGTAGCCAAATAATCCGGGAGTTACGGTTGAAGAATTTGTTGGCATCAATTTTATTTTGGTGCTATCCGGACACAATAAATATATCTCTAAATCTTTTCCGCCCACGCCAAAACCTCCAAATCCAAATCCTTGCATTTTTACTTCATCAATACAAACTGAAACAATAGAATTTGAAAGTATTTGCTGCATATTCAAAGTTTGTACATTGATGTTTACTTCTGCACCTTCAGCAATTATTCCTCCAAAGGAAGTGATATCCGCAGTGTCGGGTTGAATGTTGCTGTATGTTGCAACTTTAGCAGGATAGCGAACTACTTTTGCGGTAGCATTTAACACCGCACATTTTCCGGTGCAAAGTGTAGTATCTCTGCCTGCATTCACAACCACATCGGGCTGGCGCACAAACACAGAAACCGTATCACGACAAACTACATTATTTGTGTTTTGCATCGTTACATAATAAGTTGTGGTTTGGCGTGGGTGAGATGGCGTGTAAGCACCACCGCTGCTTCCTTGTGGAAAAGAATAAATATTATTTCCGGCAGGTGCTGCAACAGAAATAGTAAATGATGGATCGTTGAAGTAAATTTGGATATTATCTAAACCCCAATGGTCGTATTCGGCTCCTGAATCGTTATCTTGAAACCAGCGAATAGAAACATTTGAAGTTAAAGCTGCTTGCGGAAGTTGAAAACACCAATTGTTCCAGTTGGTAAGTAAAGGATCATTTCCACCATTCGGGTCGAAATAGTTGATAGTTACCCAAGAGCCATTTCCAATTTTATATTGAAGGTAAACGCCTTCTTGCGGCTCATCTGGTCCTTCGCACGGTGAAGTATTTCCTTGTTTTGCAAAAAGCATATCGAAGCAAATGGTAGCACCCGCTGTTGCCGCAGAAAAATTATATGCATTTGTTTCTAATGAGCGCGGAACTCCTGAGCGGTCGCCCATCCAAATATGTGTGGTGCCATCAACTCCGCTAGGGCTGCAAGGATTGGTAAAAGTTGCTTGCTGTGTAAATGCCCAGCCGGTTGGCGCGCCTGAGTTAAAATTTTCTTGGAAAATAACTTGACCTTGACCTTTTCCAAATACATCAATTACTACTTCATCGCCACAAACTACTGTGTCGCGCGGAATGCTCGCTCTTACTGTACATTGAGAAAATAAATGGTTGATGCTTAAAACCGCAGGTAAGAACAATAAAAAAGATAATTTTTTCATTAAAACGATAGGCTTTTTACTTGGAATATTACTTGATATTGACGTTTGAAATTTCTACTGATTTCAGTTTGCTTGCGTTCAAATTCAATTGTTTAGAAAATACAAACAATGCTTTTTCTTTTGTTTCGCAACTTCCTTTTACGGTTTCGTTTGCTTTTAATGCTACTTTAAAAGTTGGCGTATCTTTTGTGCTGTATTCTCTGCCTTCTGCACTTGTGTAAACTGCTTTGCGTTCAAAGCTTACTTCAATTGCATTTGAAGTTTTATTGGTAAATTCAAACAGATATTTCTCTTGTGAAATTCCGTTTTTGGAATCATTACATTCAGCACTTTTATAGCTGATTTCTAATTTTGAATCTTTGTAGCAAACTCTTTTATCGGCAGCTATTACATTGGCAGTAAAAATTACTGCCCAAAACATCATTACAGATTTCAACATTTTTATTTTTTGGTAGTGAAAGATGAATAAAATCAACCAAAGGTTGGGGCGCTAATGTAAAATCTTATTTTATATGTACAATGAAAATAAAAGCCGCACTTTTAATTAGAAGTACGGCTTAAGGAATTTTTAACGTCTAAGTAGGTTTTTATTCTACTTAGAATTCGAGTTTGGCAGCAGGTCCCATTTGTTCGCCAATACCTAAATCAAGTTTAAGTTTATACTGCGGCTTGCGGGTGCGGATTTCGTGAATGTATTTTATTCCCAAACCCGCCAACACCACCGAAGCAGCAGTAAAACCTGCACCTACACCAATTAAAACTTTGCTGCTTACATTCCATCTTTGAGCATATTGTTGTTTTTGCTCTTTGTTGAAATGGGCTGAAAAGTCTGGTGTGGATTTGGCTTTTACAATGCCGGCTGCCAAACAACTTACACCAACAACACCGGCTACTCCTGATTCTATCAGGAAAAATTTTGCATTTGTTTCTAACTTTTCAATCTGCCGAAGCTGTTCGGTAGATGGCTTTTTGTAAGTAAATAAATTTTCTTGCCCCAAAAGTGAAACATTTTTAAACGTTAGGAGTATAAGTAAGGGAAGTAGTATCTTTTTCATATTGTTCGATTGACTGTTTGTTCCCAATATACAGTTGGTTGAGCGATATGTCAAGTTAGTTTGGCATATTTATTAGCAGAATATGCAGTTTTGTTCAAAATTCACGAAAAGTAAAAAGTCGCTCAAAGCCGATAGCCCATGAATCATGCTGCTGCAAAGAAAGTGTATGCTATGGCACACAGAGTGCCTTTCAGGACACTC
>MKTC01000034.1:0-6516 GCA_001897535.1 Bacteroidetes bacterium 37-13
GTTGCGCCTGTTGCTCCGCCTCCCAATGTCATTGTAATTGCACTCATTCCTGTATTTTGACAAAGAGTTTGGTTTGAACCTGCCGTAATTGTATGAATTGGATTTACCGTAATTGATTGACTATTTGTGCTTGTACAACCAAAACCATTCGTAACTGTAATATTAGAAGTTCCTGTTGTATTTCTTGTTACAGACTGGCTACTACCTGAAGGATTAGACCAATTCCAAGAATAGGTATTCCCTGCCGGAGCAGTAGGTCCTGTTAAAGTAACTGTGGTTCCTGCACAAACAGTAGCGCTTGGACTCACTGTAATGGCATTTGAAATTGGCAAAGTATAATATTCAAAATTTGCATATATACGTGCATAATTTGTATAATAAGTAGATAACCAATCATACAAATCCAAAGCCGGCACCCAGTTAGCTGTGTTCGCAGTATAATTTGTATAAGGAGCAGGGGCACCAGATACAAAATTAGGTGTTTGGTTGGTTCCTGATATGTTCTTTCTTAAATCATAGGCATTGGCTTCTGCTACAATTTTTATTTTTGCAACTCCCCCGCCATTTGTAATTGGCACAAAAATTTTACCATTTTGCCATTTACAAGCAATAGCGGCATTACTGTTATTCATAAAGTTGATTGTATATCGTAAACCAACTGTTGCATTTGTAAGCCCACCTGAAGTATTGTAAAAATCTATATTAGAACCAGAATATAAAACCACTTTTCCGCTATTAAAATCACTTTCAGAAACTGAAACTGCTGACATAACTCCTGCGCTAGTTGTTGCACCATTTTGATAGGAATATCCAAAGCCCGAACTACCATCGAAGCCAAAACCATAGCAACCTGTTCCTGTATTGCTAACGGTATAAGTTACTCCACCCGGGCGACCCGCAATTTCTATTCCTGTATTTACAACACTACTAACAACCGGATTTGTATATGAAGCAGGGGTTTGACTGCCAAATGTTACACCACTTGGTGTACTATTGGAAACCGTATAACTTTGGCTCAAATCATACCAACTTGCACTAAACCCAGATAATACATTATTGGCAGTTGTAGTTGCCAAATCATCAAAAACTGTGAGAGCCGGCTGCCAACCTGTGTGTCCTGCACAACTGGCAGTCCACAAACCTGCCTGGTTACTAATATAAGATGCATCTACTTGAGCCTTTATATTCACTGTAAAGGCAGTAGTTCCAGTCATGTCTATATATGCAATATTTCCATTTCTTTTAACTGCTTTTGAAAACTTTAAAATATAACGAACGGGAACTGTTCGTGTAATTATTGTACTAGAAGTATTATAAAAAGTAATGTTAGACCAACCACGTAGCACAATATCACCATTTGTAAGATTTGTTTCCGGCCCCCATGTTGTAATATCATCATAGTAATTTGCAGAACTTGAGTTATTGGTATTTGTACTTACATCGTTTCTACTAGTATTGCTAATAATATTTAGGTAGTTAGTATTAGTATTTACAAACGAATAATAAAACTTAGATAAATCAACACCCCAAGCCGTATTAGATTGATTGTTGGGAGTAACTGTAATAGTTAAACCAGCAGAACGCCCCATTGCTTGGGCTGTTCCGGTGCCGCCTCCGACACCTGTGTTTCCGTTACAACTTGTGGTACCCGCTCCGGCAGTGACAATAGTATTTCCACTATAAGAAGCTTGTCCATTAGCTTGCAAAACAGGCAGATCTACTACTTGAGTAGTTGCCGAGAAGCTAAATATCAGTGCAAGAAGTATTGTGCCAATAGTTCTTACAGAAAATGTTGCTCTTGTTTTCATAACCACATTATTTTCAGATAAAAAAACGAGGGAATTTTGAGTTACCGGGTAATAAAATATTTACTTACTTAACTAATACAAACCTCTTAAATCTTTCGCTTGAACCGTTCTTTATCTTCACTAAGTATATACCTTCGCTTAGGTTATTCAAAGAAATATTTACAACGTTACTTCCGTTTTTAGCTTCGCTTGCTACGCTTTGCACCATTGCTCCGCGAGCATCTAAAATTGAAACAGCAACAGTAGAATTTTCAGTAGCAGCAAACTCCACAGCAATTGTTGTGTTTGCAGGGTTAGGATATACTGAGAATTGAATATCGTTTGTAATGTTTCCAATTGCAGTTTGTCCATTGCCATTGCAAACTAAGCTATCGGCAGAAGTTCCCGTGTTTGAAATGCTACTTGCACTCACTACAACAGCAACTGGATTAACCGAAAAATCCGGAGGAATGTTGCCAGGTCCGGCATTTATTACTGTTTGTGTAACGCCTGTAATTGCAGCATCGGCAGCCAAGCAGGCAAAAGTACCGCCATCGCCCGGTTTTACAACTAAAATATCACTTGCGCTACTGTATCCATCAGAGTAGCCAATAAAAGACACTTTATCTGTATTTACATCCATTATTACATCGTTTCCTGTTCCGCCAATGTTTTTTGCCAACTGTACATTTCCGGCAGTATCAAGCAGCATTACCAAGCCATCGCCACCCTGCCCAAACGAAGATGTTAAACCTGTAACTACTATCTTTCCATCATCCATCATTTTGGCAGAAGTTACCGATTCGCTTTGAGCGCCACCATAAGTTTTAAACCAAGAAAAAACAGGTATATTTCCTCCGGCAGTTATATATTTTGCCACAAAAATATCTTGATTATTAGCTCCAAATGAACGAGTTTGGCCTACAAAATAAACAGCATCATCGCCCGGAACAATTACACGAATATCTTCATCGCCATTTCCGCCAAATTCAAAAGCTGCTTGTAAACCACCATCTTTATCAAGTGCAAAAAATATTCCGTCATTCATACCTGCACCAATATTGTTTATTCCGGTATAGCCCGCTACCACAAATCCGCTATCCATTTTTATTGCATCGTAAGCTGTTTCATTTCCATATTCAGAACCAAATGTATTGCTCCAAACTAATGTTCCATCATAATTTACTTTCACTAAAATAGCATCTAATCTCTTTTGTGGGGCTTGCCTTGTTTGGCCAACAAATAAATAGCCATCAACGCCTTCAACCACTTTAAGTCCAAAATCTGCGCTATCGGTTCCGTAAGTATTTGCCCACAAAGTATTGCCTGCGGTGTCTAATTTCACTGCATAAATATCTTGAGAAGAAAGTCCGCTATTGGAGCGGCCTACAAACAATAAATTACCATCTTTGGTTGCAATCATGTGCGTGCCGTAATCTGTACCGGAGCCGCCAAATTGTTTTGTCCAAATTGCTTTGCCTGCGGTATCTAATTTAGAAACAAACGCATCGTAACCTCCGCCACCGGTAGCTGTTGTGCTGCCTACAATATACTGCGTGCCATTTTCTCCGGGCACAGTAAAGTTTGCATAATCATCTCCACCTAAATTAGTTTTGCTTACCCATGATTGTGCGCTGATGCTAAATGCTGTAATACCAAGAATGCCGAGTAGTATAAAATTTTTCATAGAAAATGTTTGTGTTTTGTTTGTAAAGTTAAGTTGATATTTGTTGAATAATTTAGTGCGCTATCATAATTTTTCGGTTAATAAAATATAATTCGTTTTTTATGCTTACATAGTAAGTTCCCGTTGCAAAGTTTGCAATATCAATTTGGGTTTTTGCCATGCCTTGTGGGCTTTGTTTGGTTGAAGAAAAAACTACTCTTCCCGTTAAATCCAATATATTTATTTGTGTTTCTCCGGCTCTATTATTAAAGTATTCGATATTCAAATTTGACTTTGCCGGATTAGGGTAAATGTTACACATTAAATCCGATAATAAACTTCCGCTTTTCTTTATGCCAACTAAAGTAGAGTCTATAGCTCTAAATCCATCAAAGCTAAGGTTATCAATATATGCAACAGAACTTTTTGTTCCTTGGTCTTCTATTCTTATTTGAAATTGAACGATTGCACTATCAGGAATATCATTAGGATTCATGTACCAAATTGGCACACTAAACGGTGTATAGCTTGGTGTGGTTGAAATAATACTGTACCAGGCGTTACCAATAGCTTGTCCATTCTTTATTAAAGAAACATAAGCATTAAGTGTGTCGCTGTTTTGCGGTAAGAATTTAGCATAAAAATTAAAAGTTGAATATCTGCCTCCAACTTTAAAGCCCGGAACAGTATAGTTATTCTGCCTCATTTCACCGATAGTGATCATACAATCTCTATTTGCTTCAGGATCTGTTTCTAATCTAATAGCAAAATTACCTTCTATTCTATCAGTAGTTTGCTGTATAGTCTTTATTCCACTATCAATACCAAAACCATTATCACTTTCTGATGTATTCCAATATAAAGGATAGTTGAATGTAGTTGTGCTGCTGCTTTCAAAGTTACTATTAGGAATAGTATCGGCAATGCCTGTAAGTTTAACATCATCAACCAACACCACACTTCCCGGAATAACAACCGAATCTATAAATATATTATTACTGGTAATTCCCACTAAAACCGAATCGGGCATATCGGCAGATGGATAATTGATATAAGAACTTATTCTTTGCCAGTTGCCTCCACTACTTCCAACCATTGGTGCTTTATGAAAAAACCAAGGTTGCCCGTTTCGTTTAAAAATCACCACTCCAAATGCTGTATCCCCGGCAGCCACATTGTAGTTTGCCCAAAACACCAAACTATCGGGCCTGCCGGAACTTAGCCCTAAATACGCACCAAACTTATCGTTGGCAACATCTCCATAAACTATTGCGGAACCTTGTTTGCCTGATGAGTTATAGGGCATCTCTTCTGTTGCTAATCTAATAGCTGTAGAGCCATTGTAAGAGGTAGTTTTAGAAACGCTTCCAACAAACATCCAACCCGTAGGGTAATCGAGCGAAACAGAATCCCACTCCTCAAAACCACAATTAGGAATTATGCAATCTCCGGTATAAAAATACTTTATATCGCCAACTGTATTACCTTTAATATTTTCTGCATTAACTCGATAATAATAAAAAGTATTAGGCTGCAAGCCACTTAACTGAGCAGAAACGTAAGTGCTGTCTGTACCAAATATAGAATCCGGTGTGGCAACAACAGAAGTACCCAATGCTGTGGTAACACCATATTCAAAAGTTGTGTAAGTTGGTTTATTATTAGCAACTACTAATCCATTTATTTTAGCAGAAGTTGCAGCTACATTTTCAGAATTTAAAGTAGTTGCATTCGGCTTTCCTGCAAGGTTTAGCGTTCTAAGTATAACTCCATTTCTACCGACAATTAAACCAAAATCTTCATCCCAAAAAGTTACCGCCAATAAATCTTGATCATCTGTGAGTTGTGAAGTTAGCCCCAATGAACTCCAAGAGTTTCCGGCATCATTTGTAGTTAATACTTCACCTTTATCACCAACAATATAACCGATGGTATCATTTACAAAAGCAATATCATTCAACATAGAACCTAAATTATCACTCAAGATACTCCATGTTTGTCCTAAGTCATTTGTCTTTAAAATCGTTTGTATGGAATCGTTGGTTTTGTTTCCCCCAACAACAAATCCTAAACTACTATTTACGAATAATACATCATTAAAGGTTCGTGTTGCTGTGTTGCCAGGCATTGAAATTGCTTTCCAAGAAGTTCCTGCATCAACTGTTTGCAAAACCATGCCTTTGTTTCCCACTGCAAAGCCAGTATCTGCATTTAAGAAATAAATTTTATTGAGCCAAGCACCTAAAGTATCTCTGTTTACCGCCCAAGTTAATCCACCATCAATAGTTTTAAAAATAGTTTGCATAGAATCTAACTGCAAACTTCCTGCTGCAATGTATCCAACATTACTATCTACAAAAAACACAGAATTTAATTGGCGCTCCTGAGTAACAACCGGCAATCCGGAAATTACATTCCAATTAGTACCTTTATTAGTAGAGCGCAATACAGAACCGGTATCGCCAACAGCTATTAAATTATTGGCATTCACTTTATACACCGCTTTTACCCATTGTGCTATGCCATCTTCTACTATATTCCAACTGGTGCTGCGATCATAAGATATTGCGATGGTTCGAATCGCATCATTAAACCGATTTCCTCCAACGCCTACAACCGTAAGGCTATCCACTAACACAACATCATTTGCTGTTCTAAAGTGAGGAAAGATATGCTTTGTCCATTGTGCTCTTAAATCTTGTAAACCCAACAGCAATAAGCCAACAACTAAATAAAGAGAATAAAACCTAAAACTTTTTACCATAATCAAAATTAGCTGACAAAGATACTTCAATTTTTATGCCCAAAAAAATTATGTATTGGAAGCAAGGCTCTGCCTACATAAAACTCTTTAACATTTCAAAGATTGTACTAAATAAAGTTCATCACCTGTTCGGTATTTACTACGATTTTCAAGAAGAAATATTCTAAAAAATAGAGCCAAGAAAAGCTGATAGCTATCGGCTTTTTCGCAGCAGAGTGTCCTGAAAGGCACTCTGCGTACCATAACATACACTTTCTTCGCAGCAGCGTGATTCATGGGCTATCGGCTTTGAGCGACTT
>MKTC01000035.1 GCA_001897535.1 Bacteroidetes bacterium 37-13
CCTACATCAGAAGAGTAGTAATTACAAGATAGAATCTACATCAATCATTAAAACACAAACGGGCTGTAAAAAATACAGCCCGTTTTTTTATTGGTGGAGTTAATCCAAATTATAAAATATAGTTGTATAATCTACACCAACCACTTCAACATAAAATCAATAAGTTTTTTGTGGTAGCCTTTATATGGCGGATAGAGTAATTGCATGCTTGAGCCGCTATGTAATTGCTTTACCACAGCACGTTCGTTGCTAAATTCCTTAAACCCATAATGCCCCATGCTTTTACCAATGCCGCTATTGTTTACACCGCCAAAAGGTAGATAAGGTTGAGTAACATGTACAATATTGTCGTTAATCACAGTGCCACCGGCTGTAGTTCTGTTTAAAATATCGTTTTGGTTTTTGCTTTTATCGCTAAAGATATAGAGGGCAAGCGGCTTTTCTCCGGCATTTACATAAGCTAACGCTTCATCAATTGTTTTATATTTAATTACAGGAAGTAGCGGCCCAAAAATTTCTTCCTGCATTATTTTAGATTTGAGCGGAACATTTGAAAGTACCGTTGGTGAAATGTAATTTTCACCTTCTGCCACTTTGCCTCCGGCTTCTACTTTTGCTCCATTGTTTACGGCATCTTCAAGCAACTCTTTTACTCTGCCATAATGTTTAGCATTTACCATTCTGCCTAAATCAGCCGATTTTTGTGGATCGCTACCAAAATTTTGTTCTATTCTTTCACGCATTTTTGCAATAAATTCATCATGTTTACTTTCGTGAATTAGTACATAATCTGGTGCAATACAAGTTTGTCCTTTATTCAAAAATTTTCCCCAAGTAAGTTTCATTGCAGCAGCTTTTACATTTGCAGTTTCATCTATAATTGCAGGAGATTTGCCGCCCAATTCCAATGTAACGGGGGTAAGAAATTCTGAGGCCGCACGCATAATTATTTTGCCAACTGCGGGGCTTCCGGTAAAGTGAATATGGTCGAATTTTATCTTTAATAATTCATTAGAAACGGTATAGTCGCCTTGCACAACAGCTACTTCGTTTTCAGGAAAAACTTCAGCAAGTATTTTCTTTAGGTATGCAGAAGTATTTGGTGTAAATTCACTTGGTTTTAAAATTACGGTGTTGCCTGCCGCTACTGCCGAAATTACAGCGCAAAGCGACAACTGAAACGGATAATTCCATGGAGTGATAATGAGTGTATTGCCTTTGGGCTCAAATACCACTTTTGAAGATGACCCGAAGAAAATAAGTGGAGTATCTACTTCTTCTGGTTTCATCCAATCGCTTAAATTGCGGATAGCATGGTTAAGTTGAACTACCACAGGAACAATTTCTGAATATTCTGCTTCAACCTCCGGCTTGCGAAAATCATCGTAAATTGCTTTAGCAATTTCAGAGCGCTTTTCAATAACTAAATTTCTAAGTTTTCTAAGTTTAGAAATTCTTTCTTTAGCTGTGGTGCTACGAATATTTGCTTTGTTTTTAAACTGCGCATCAAACAGATTTAAAATTTCATCGAGTTTAGTATTGGTACTAATTGGTACTTGTTGGGTTAATGATGCAGTACTCATGGCTATTTTTTTTCTTGAATATAAAGTTAAGCAATTAAAAACTGAAATTTTGAAAATTATGGTGATTTTAAATTTACACTTACTCTATTTACAAACCTTAACGCAAACTTGCATACATCTTTTTACTTTCGCTTACGATGAATTTGTTGAAAATTGGTATTATATGTTACCCGACTTATGGTGGAAGCGGTGTTGTTGCTACCGAATTAGGCAAGGCGCTTGCTAAAAAAGGGCATCATGTACATTTTATCACTTACCAAGAACCGGTGCGCTTGGATAGTTTTCACCAGAATATTTTTTACCACGAAGTAAGCTCTTTGGATTATCCACTGTTTCATTACACGCCTTACGAGAGCGCGCTTGCAAGCAAAATCGTAGATGTTGTAAAATTTGAAAAACTCGATTTGTTGCATGTACATTATGCAATTCCTCATGCTTCATCGGCATTGATGGCAAAGCAAATTTTAGCTGAACAAAATATTCATATTCCGTTCATTACAACGCTGCACGGAACTGATATTACATTGGTTGGTCGCGACCCAAGTTATCTGCCTGTGGTAGCTTATTCCATCAATCATTCTGATGGCATTACTTCGGTTTCGAGTTTTTTAAAAGAAGATACTTATCGCCATTTTAGTATCAATAAACACATTGAAGTAATTCACAACTTTATTGATTTTTCAAGATTTAAAAAAACGAATAAAGAGCATTTTAAAAAAGCAATTGCTACGCATGGCGAAAGAGTACTCATTCATATTTCAAACTTTAGAAAAGTGAAAAGGGTAGAAGATGTGGTGCAAATGTTTAAATCGGTGATTAAGAAAATACCGAGTAAATTACTGTTGGTTGGTGATGGGCCGGAACGCACAAATGTAGAAATGCTTTGCCGCCAATTATGTATAAATGAGCATGTGCGTTTTTTAGGAAGGCAAGATGCAATTGAAGATCTTTTAGCAATTTCAGACTTGTTTGTTTTACCTTCAGAAACGGAGAGTTTTGGTTTGGCGGCTTTGGAAGCAATGGCTTGCGAAGTGCCCGTAATTTCTTCTGATGCAGGAGGTTTGCCAGAAATTCAAATACAAGGAATTACAGGCTACATGAGCCCTGTTGGCGACATTGAAAGTATGGCAACGAATGCAATTTCTATTCTGGAAAATGAGGATACTTTAAAACAATTTAAAGCAAATGCTTACAAGCAGGCATTAAATTTTAAGATTGAAAATATACTGCCCAAATATGAGAACTATTACGAATTGGTGTTAAGAACTGCTACTCCGGAATATAGTATTTAATCTTTTGTTTGTAATGTATGAATCATGGAATTGTAAACACATCTGTTTTGCCCGTTCGCAAAGAACCTTCGCACCGCAGCGAAATGGTTACGCAAATTTTGTTTGGAGAAACGTATGAAGTGTTAGAAAAAAAAGCAGGTAAATGGCTTCGTATTTCAGGCAGCTATGATGGTTATGAAGGCTGGTTGAATGAATCTTCATTTCACTCCATTTCCGAAAAAGAATTTACGCAGTTAGAAAATGCGCCTAAAGCAGTTTCAATAGATTTAGTTACCACCGCCATGAGCGAAATGGGAAGTGTGCCACTTGTTTGCGGAAGCACATTGCCATTTTACGATGGTATGAATTTTAAACTTCATAAAGAAAAATTTTTATTCAACGGTTCTGCTATGCAAGAGTTTCAACCCAATATTTCTATGGTTGAGAAAATTGCACTCAAATATTTGAATGCTCCATATTTGTGGGGCGGTCGTTCTCCTTTTGGAATTGATTGCTCGGGTTTCACGCAAGTGGTTTTTAAATGTCTTTTTACATTGCTAAAGCGCGATGCACACCAACAAGCAGAGCAAGGTGTTGTGGTCAATTTTATAGAAGAATCTTTGCCCGGTGATTTGGCTTTTTTTGCTGATGAAGACGAAAAAATTACACACGTAGGAATTGTTTTAAAAGAAAATCAAATTATTCACGCACATGGTAAAGTACGCATTGATAAATTAGACCATTACGGCATATTTAATGTGGACAAAAAGAAGTATTCGCACCGCTTAAAAATTTTGAGGCGCGTATTTTAAACTACTACTTACTTTTTGAAAAAAGTTACCGTTTCTTTTATGGCATGCAAAGTGTGTTCAGGCAAAGCACTTTCACTCCAAGGGTGTTTTGCTCCAAATGAGTGATTCCCATTTTCAATTACCAATAATTCTGCATCAGGTTTCCATTCTTTCAACGCTTCTGCGGCTTTAAGCGGCACGGTTTCATCGTGTGTGCCATGCACAATTAAAAGCGGTTTTTGCATTTGCTTTACTTGGGTTGGAATATGTAATCGCTCTTTGTTGTTTTCATAATCTTCATACAATTGCTTGTATATTGGCATTTGCTGGTTTGTTCTGGAATTTTGAATGTAAATTACACCATCGGTAAGCAGCTTTTCCATTTCGTTGCTTTTCCAAAATTTACCGTATTCACTTACGCTACCCCAAACTGCCACTTTAGATATTCTTGAATCTTCAGATGCTTTAAGCATGGCAATTCCTCCTCCGCGGCTATGCCCTAAAAGGTAAATTGGCAATGAGTTTTTGAATAAATTAAAATGGTGTTCGGCAAATTCAATCACAACTTCTAAATCAAACAATTCTCTTGTGAAATTATTGTTGCCAAATGCTTCTAAATCTGCAAACTCAGTTGTGTTGCGCAATGTGGTTCCATTATGGGAAAAATTAAAGGATATAAATGCAAGTTCGTTTTCGGCAAATGCTTCGCCCATAAGCGGAAAAGTGCCCCAATCTTTAAAACCTTTAAATCCGTGGCAAAAAATCACAATGCCTTTTGTATTATCTTTTGGCAAATAGCAATCTGCATAAAATTTGCGTGTTGCACTGCCGGTTAAAATATGTGTAGTTTTCACTGTTGTATAAATTTCAATTTATAGTAAAAAATAGGGGATAGGTTGCATAATAATTACTAAATTACAGTAACCAATAAGCTATCTGTTTGTGGAATTAATCTGCCAAAAGAGTTTATCGGATAACCGATATTTTGCATCAACTGTTCAAATTCATTTGTTGTGTTTTCTTCTACTGCAATAAGCAACCCACCATTTGTTTGCGGGTCTGCCAAAACCTGAATTTGCCTTTCTGATAATTGGCTTACTTTATGCCCATAACTTAGCCAGTTTCTATTGGTTCCACCCGGAATACAATTTTGTTCTAAATAGCTGTTGAGAGAAGCAATTACAGGCACTTTAGCAAATTCAATTTCTGCCGAAACCTTGCTGCCTTCGCACATTTCGCACAAGTGCCCAAGCAAGCCAAAACCGGTAACATCTGTCATTGCGCTCACACCGGAAATTTTTCCGAGTTTTTCGCCCACTCGGTTTAGTTTAGTCATGCTTTCAAGAATTATTTCCGCATCGTTTGAGAGCAATTTCCCTTGCTTTTGTGCCGTGCTTAAAGCGCCAACACCTAATGGTTTTGTGAGGTAAAGTTTACAGCCGGCAGTAGCAGTAGAATTGCGCTTTAAGTTTTCTAAAGCAACCATGCCATTTACTGCCAACCCAAAAATCGGTTCAGGACTATCAATGCTGTGCCCTCCGGAAATAGCGATTCCTGCTTCTTTGCAAATACTGCGAGCACCCTCTAAAACTTGCGCGGCAACTTCGGGAGCTAATTTACTTATAGGCCAGCCTAAAATAGCAATGGCAAGTATTGGTTTGCCGCCCATAGCATAAATATCGCTAATGGAATTTGCTGCTGCAATTTTCCCGAAATTGTATGGATTGTCCACTATCGGCATAAAAAAATCGGTAGTGGAAATTAAGGCATAGCCGTTCCCTAAATCTAATACTGCAGCATCGTCTCTTTCAGCGTTTCCAACTATTAAGTTGGGGCTGAATTGTTGTGGTGTTTCGGTATGCAAAATGGTGCTTAATACGGCAGGGCTTATTTTACAGCCACAACCCGCACCATGTGAATATTGGGTGAGTTTTATATCTTCAAAATTCATTTTTATGAAATAGTTTTAGAAACCTGTAAAAGATTTTTGGCACAATTTATGGCATTGTCATAATTAGTTTCCATGCTTAAAATTTTAACTTTTGTTTTTTTAGAAATACAATAGTTGTATGTTTTATCGTAGTAAGTTAGAATTGTTTTTATGAAGTTAGATAAATCATTTTGTTCAAGAAATTGCAATGCATTTTTTGTTTGCTCAGGCCCTAATCTCTTTTGAATGTGCATGGTTGCTCCAATTAAAAACTGCTTGTCTAAATTGCCGTATTCTTCAACTAAAAAAGCAATACGCTGTTCTCTTGGAATTTTAATTTCTATATGATTGGCTAAAATTTTCTGTTGCCAAAAAGAATAAGGAATTACAATTTTGCCTATGGTAATACTTTCATCTTCAACCCAAATGGTTTTGTTTAAATTTAAGTGGCTTAGTTCTTCCGCAAAATTATTTTCAAATTGTTCTTGTGTAGGTTGAATTAGTTTATTCATGCTGCCATAAGCCGAACCTTGGTGCTGGGCGAGTTTTTCTAAATCAACAATTTGCTCACCTAAGTTTTCTAATGCATTTAAAATTTCTGTTTTGTGCGATCCGGTTTTGCCGCTAAGCACTAATAATTTATATGGTTTTAAAAATTGTTGCAATACCCAATTTCTATATGCTTTGTAGCCGCCTTCAATAACTAAAACTTCAAAGCCATAAAGATCAAGTGCCCAAGCCATAACACCGCTGCGCATTCCACCACGCCAGCAATGAATTGCAATTTTCTTATTTGGTGAAAGTGCTAATGCTGTTTCTATAAAACCTCGCCATTTGTTCCCAACCAAATCAAAACCCAAAAGTATTGCAGCTTCCCGGCTCTCTTGCTTATATGTTGTGCCAACTTTAGCACGTTCTTCGTTGCTAAATAGTGGTAAACTATGCGCATTAGGAATATGTCCCTTTGCAAATTCAGCAGGTGTGCGCGTATCGAGTAATACAGTGTTTTGGTACTGCCGGAAATATTGCTCAATGGAAATTCGCTTTATCATTTTATTGAGCGCTAAAGGTAATGTTACTTACCTTAAATAATAGAAGTTTTTGTTGGCTTGTGTAACCAGTATAGTTTTGGCTTTAGAAATATTAAGCACCTTGTATCTTGTATTAGGCAATTAAACGTTTAAATGTGAAACATAGATTTTGAATTTTCGTTTAATTGTAGCTAATTGCCTTCTATTAGAAAGTGTTTGTGGAACAGTGATTAAGACTTTGTAGATATTTTAAATTAAATAATAAGCAATAAGATAGTGCAAAAACAATATTCATTATTACGTACATTATTTACTATAACTATTGTAATAATTGGAAGTGGAACAATAGCCACAGCAGGAGACGGCAACAATTTATTTTCAAACATAACAGAGCAGTGCCACTACGAATCGCAAAGTATGATACAGATGGCGCAATGTAGAGCGAGTGAACTTATTGATTCGTTTTACCGTAAACGTTGTAAGAATGATGGATTTAATGGTGCGGTAATGGTGGCAAAAGATGGAGTGCCTATTTACAGCAACACATTTGGATATGCCAATTTACAAAAGCGCGATACACTTTCGTTGCAGAGTTCTTTTCAATTAGCCTCTGTATCTAAAACGCTTACTGCTTCTGCTATTTTGTTTTTGGCAGAAAAAGGATTGGTATCTTTAGATGATTCTATCCAGCAATTTTTTCCTGAATTCCCATATCGGGGCATTACATTAAAAATGCTTTTAAGCCACAGAACAGGCTTGCCCGATTACACTTATTTCCCTAAAGAATATTTTAATACTTCAAGTAAGTATATTACAAATAGTGATGTAGTAAATTGCTTTATCACGCGAAAGCCACCATTGCGCTGTAAGCCGGATCACATGTTTATTTATTGCAACACAAACTATGCTTTACTTGCATCGGTGGTAGAAAATGTATCGAGGATGAGTTTTGGTGAATTTATGAATAAAGTAATATTTGAACCGCTGAACATGACCAATACTTTTGTGTATAATCCTTACGATACTGCACAGCAGGCTTTAAATACTTATGATAGAAAAAGCCGCATTTGGAACGATAATATGTATGATGGTGTTTATGGAGATAAAGGAATTTATTCATCGGCAGAAGACTTACTTAAGTGGGATGTAGCTTTGCGCAGCGGCAAAATTTTAACCGCTGAAAGTTTGAAAGAAGCTTACACGCCACAAAACACTGATCGCTATTCTTTTGCCCGCGAAAAGGAAAAAAATTATGGATACGGTTGGCGCATGAGCCAGCAACCGGATAATTCGTATTTAATATACCACAACGGATTTTGGCACGGTGCCAATACTGTATTTGCACGCGACATAAATAATGGCTACACAATTATTGTATTAGGTAATAAGAGCAACCAAAACAATTATTGGACCCAACCTGTATGGGATATATTAAAACAGCTAAATGAAGTAGAAAACTTAGCTGCAACACAGTAATTCCTTTTGCAAGCAACAGTAGAATTGCTAAAATATTCAATTAAGAATATCACTTTCAATTACATCGCAATTGTTCAGTTACATTTGCAGCATGAATAAATTTTTACATTCAGAATTTTTCCATAACTCGATTGAAAATTGGTTGATAGCACTTGGTATTATTTTATGTGCTATTGTATTTGCTCGTTTAATATACCGCATCATAAACTTTATTGTACTGCAATTAACTTCCCGTACGCACACAAAGTTAGATGATATTATTGTTGAAAGGCTGCGCAAGCCATCTGTGTTTGGAATTATTCTACTTGGGCTGTGGAGTGCTTTTGAATATTTGCAGTTTACTCCCAAAATTGACAAAACTATTGATAAAGCGTTTGCAATTTTAACCGTATTTATACTTACATGGTTAATTGTAAGAATTACCAACGAACTACTGAAAGAATTTTTGGGTGCTTATTCACTTAAAAATTACGGCTCTACCGATACACCATTAGTTCGTGTTTCGCAACAAACTATAACAACACTTGTATGGGGAATGGGAATTGTTGTTGGTTTAAATAATATAGGGTTTGATGTTGGTGCACTTATTGCCGGATTGGGAATTGGTGGTTTAGCTTTTGCGTTAGCAGCTCAGCATACCATAAAGAACATGTTTGGCGGTGCTGTTTTGTTTTTTGACAAACCTTTTGAAGTTGGGGACCGAATTATTATTGATGAGTTTGATGGCGTAGTTACAGATATCGGTATCCGCAGAACAATTGTGAGAACTTTAGAAGGAAGATTAGTTACCATTCCTAATGGTTTTTTTTCTGAGAAAGCAATAGTAAACTTCAGTAAAGGGCCTTTTGAAAGAATTGTAAGTAAAATTAGTTTGGTGTACAGCACTACTCCGGAAGAAGTAGAAACCGCTATTGTAATTCTTCAAGAAATCGGGAAAGAAAAACGCGAGTTTTTAGCTGATGATGCGGTTGCTTTTCTTGAGAATTTATCTGCCTATTCTTTAGATTTGAAATTTATTTATTTTTTAAAACTAAGATTAGAAAATCCACGAATTCGCACAGAAATAAACACTGAAATTCTTACACGGTTTAACCATGCAGGATTAAAGTTTGCTTATCCAACACAACAAATAATTGTAGAAAAACAATAGAGATAATTAGTGAAAAGACTGAATAT
This sequence comes from Bacteroidetes bacterium 37-13, assembly GCA_001897535.1. Lineage (GTDB taxonomy): Bacteria > Bacteroidota > Bacteroidia > Chitinophagales > LD1 > UBA7692. The sequence goes on from MKTC01000035.1 coordinate 9,259, forward strand.
CTTTCATGGCACTTACATAATCGTAGCGCTCAAGTAAACCGGTATCAAATTGCCCTTTTCTAAAATCTTCATTATCCATCAATGCAATGTGAAAAGGTATGGTGGTTTTAACACCTTCAATAATAAACTCTTGTAAGGCGCGCTTCATTTTTACAATGGTTTCTTCACGCGATTTTGCTCTGCAAATTACTTTTGCCAATAAAGAATCATAATAAGGCGGAATGGTGTAACCCGCATAAATGTGAGTATCTACACGAACTCCGTAACCTTTTGGTGTGTGCAATGCAGTAATTTTTCCCGGGCTTGGTGCAAAATTATTAAATGGGTCTTCGGCATTTACTCTACACTCAATAGCGTGCATTTTTTCAGGGAAATATTTCATGCCCGAAATTTTTTCGCCCATTGCCAAAAGAATTTGCTCTTTAATCAAATCAAAGTCCATTACTTCTTCGGTAACAGGATGCTCAACTTGAATTCTGGTATTCATTTCCATGAAGTAGAAATTCTTGTACTTATCTACCAAAAACTCAATAGTGCCAACGCCTTCATATTTTATTGCTTCTACTGCGCGAACTGCAGCATCTCCCATTTTTTTTCTTAGCTTCTCATCAATAAAGGGCGAAGGTGCTTCTTCTACTAATTTTTGGTGTCTGCGTTGTATGCTGCAATCTCTTTCGCTCAAGTGAGTGCCTGCTCCGTATTGGTCTCCAGCCACTTGAATTTCTATGTGATGTGGTTCTACAATAAATTTTTCCATGTACATGCCATCGTTGCCAAATGCCGCACCGGCTTCATTTTTTGCAGTACTTAGCGCATGTTCTATTTCTGCTTCTTCATGTACAATTCGCATTCCTTTTCCACCACCTCCGGCAGTAGCTTTCAGAATTACGGGATAGCCAATTTTTTTAGCTAATTTCTTAGCCTCCGCAACGCTTTCAATTAAACCTTCGCTTCCCGGAACGCATGGCACACCAGATTTTATCATGGTTTCTTTTGCAGAAATTTTATCACCCATTGCGCGAATCTGTGCAGCGGTTGGCCCAATAAATTTGATGCCATATTTAGTACAAGTTTCGGCAAACACAGCATTTTCAGCTAAAAATCCGTAACCCGGGTGAATGGCATCTGCGGCTGTAAGTTCAGCGGCTGCCATTATATTTTGAATGTTTAAGTAGGAATCTTTTCCTCTTGGCGGTCCTATGCAAATGGCTTCATCAGCAAAGCGTACATGCAAAGATTCGCGGTCGGCTGTAGAATAAACAGCTACGGTTTTAATACCCATTTCGCGGCATGTGCGAATGATGCGTAATGCAATTTCACCGCGGTTGGCAATCAATATTTTTTTAAACATGATAATCTATTAGCAGGTGAGCTAATTAGTAAATCAACTACCCGATTTTTTCAATTAAAAAGAGTGGCTGGTCGTATTCAACAGGAGAAGAATCTTCAGCTAAAATTTTTACAATTTTGCCTTCGCCTCCATCAAATTCTATTTCATTAAATAATTTCATAGCTTCAACCACGCAAAGTACATCGCCATTTTTTATGCTGTCGCCAACTTTCACAAACACATCTTTATCAGGAGATGGTTTGCGGTAAAAAGTTCCAATCATTGGCGATTTAAAAACATAAGTATTTGCAGGAGTAGCTTCTTGTTTTGGTGCTTCAGCTTGCGATGTTGCTGTTACAGGAGCTGTTACGGGAGCGTTCACAACTTGTGGTGTAGCTAATTGCATTGGCTGCTGGTAGGCTACGGGAACAGCAGTAGTAACTACTTCTCCACTTTTATTTGATATTTTAATCTCAAATTCGCCTTGCTTTATTTTTAACCCACTAATGTTGCTTTTGCTTACAAGCTTAATGAGTTCTTGAATTTCTTTAAATTCCATAGTTAAATAGTTTTATTATGGAAAAATGTTTCCACAAACTTTAAAAGAGATTTAGAATGGTAATAGTAGAACTAATTTTAGAAAAAGAAAAACTAATTATGCCCTATCCATGTAGGCGCGAGTGCGGGCGTCAATTTTTATTTTGTCGCCAGCTTCTACAAATAAAGGCACTTTAATGGTTGAACCTGTTTCTACTAAGCAATTTTTAGTAATATTAGATGCTGAATTGCCTTTTACATTTGGGTCGGCTTGGGTAACTTCTAAAATTACAAAATTAGGTAATTCGCAAGCTAAGATTAAGTTTTGCTCTTCGTGAATAATTACATCGCAAACATCACCTTCTTTTAAAAGGTCATTATTTTCAATCATCTTTCCATCAATGGTAACTTGGTCAAAAGTTTCTTGATCCATAAAATGATAATCATCTCCATCTTTGTATAGAAACTGATGAGGCTTGCGAAGTACACGCGCAGTAATAATTTCGTGTCCTGAAGGAAATGTATGTTCAAGTAGTCTGCCTGTTTTAAAGCTTTTCATTTTGCAACGAACAAAAGCATTGCCTTTGCCCGGTTTTACGTGTTGAAAATCTACAAACTGGAAAATGTCGTGATTCCATTCAATACATAATCCGTTTCTAATATCAGCGGTTGTTGCCATTTTGTACTTATGTTTTTTGTTGTGGGGGGCGAAAATAGAAAAATACCATATAAATTAAATCCTGTTTTGCTTATTTACAATCCAAACTAAAATACTTTTGTTTTTTCATTCAAAAAATTACTTTCGCCACCAACACAAATTTCACACTTTAATAATGAAGCATTTTATATCTCTTTCTTTTGTAATTGCATTAACAGTTGCCGTTTCATCATGTGGCAAAGAACCATCTGCTTGTTTTACTGCCGGTACAAGTGTTGATAGCTTATATGCCAATCAACCAATTCTTTTTGATGCTTCTTGCTCAAAAGATGCTACACAGTTTAAATGGAATTTTAGCGATCGCCCAGATAGTGTTTATTACGGCATGAAATTTATGCGTTCGTTTGATTCTATTGATTCTAACATGGTGGTGAAACTAACTGCGGTTTTAGGCGGTAGAGAAAGCGTGAAAGAACAAACACTTTCCATTAAGTAAAATATTGTTTCGATATATTTTTTTAAAAGCCATTGATGAAAATTCAGTGGCTTTTTTATTTCCAATCGTATCTAAAAATTTGGGTTTCACTATTGTCGCTATCAGAATCTTCGCACAGCAGGAATGAAATACCTGTTTCACTTTTTTCAAAAATGGTTAAGCCTTCGATTTTAAATTTATTGCTAATAATTTTGAAGTCTTGCAATTCAAAATTTTGGAATGAAATTTTGCCGATTCCGCTGCCAAGCACTGCGCCATCATCATAAGTTGAAATGGTATCTTCTGAGCTTGCTGTAAAATAAATAGTATCGTTATCTAAAATAGCATCAGTAAAATCAGAAATGCCGCCATTTATTTTAGGTAAATCTATTGGTTTAAAAGAAATTTTGTGCGGCTCAGTACCTTGCCAATTTTCTACACTTATTATTCCATTCTTTTTGTTTGGCCCATTTCCTCTGTTGAAAAAATACGCTGTTTCGCCAGAAAGAATAATTCCTTCAATATTGAAATCTTCTTGAACAACACTCGAAAATTGCATCATTTCATTGTATAAATTTTGCAAGGAAAAGTTTTCAATCCGGCTAAAATCTGCATTTACTTTTCGCATGTTGAAACGGTTTTGAGCCGAGCCTGAACCGAAAATAAAAAAGCTATTTCCTTGCTTTGTAAAAGCTTCAAAATCGGGCTTTAATTTCTTAGTAATTTGAGCTTCTAAAGCCTTATCTGGATTTAAGTTTATGGCTTGCAGCAATTGAGTAGAAATGGTATAACGATAAAGCGCATACGAATCGTCAGAAATTAAATAGAGATTATCCTTTTCATAATAAATTCCCGATGCGCCACTAATACCGGGGATAGTAGTGAAATGCGTGAAGTTAAGTAATGGATTCATAGATGTAAAAGTAGAAATGGATTTCAGTAATAAATAAAATGTATTTTACTTTCTTACGCTGCATTTATATTTTTGGATTGTTTTATATTTATCGCTAAAGTTGAAAAACATACTTGTCTCCATTTTTATTTTACCAATTAAACTTTACCAAAAGCTTATATCGCCAATATTGCCGCCATCGTGCCGTTACACGCCAACTTGTTCGCAATACAGCATTGAAGCAATTCAGAAATACGGAATTTTTAAAGGCGGTTGGTTAGCAATAAAAAGAATTTCGAGTTGCCACCCTTGGGGCGGCCACGGGCATGATCCTGTGCCTTAAACTCCGGCAAGTTTGCAAACTTCTCTAAACTCGCTCAACACAATTGCTGTTGCTCCCCAAATAATATGTTCTTGATACACAAAAGCAGGAACTGTGGTGTACATACTGTTTCCAAGTTGCATTTTTATTTGCTTTATGTTATTATCATTTTTAAAAAATGAAAGTGGAATTTCTACGATTTTTTCAACTTCATTTTCTTGTGCTTTAAATGGAATTGATTCTTTTAAATAGCCAACAACCGGCTGCACTAAAAAATTACTTGGCGGAATATAAAGCTCCGAAAGCAAGCCTAAAATTTCAACCTTTTTTTGAGGTATACCAACTTCTTCTTCTGTTTCGCGTAGCGATGTGGCAATCAAATTTTCATCACCTGCTTCTAATTTTCCACCCGGAAAACTCATTTGGCCGCTGTGGACACCAGCATATTTTTTTCTTTGTGTAAAAACAGTAAACCAATTATTGTTTTTCTCATAAAGCAACATCAGCACTCCACTGTGTCTTGGATTCATTGCCGCAATGGCAGACTTATCTAATCGCTGCCGATAAGGTGCCATTTTATATTGCACATCTTCGCCAGGTAAATTGCGCTTTAATTGCTCAAAAATACAGTTAATAAAAGGAGAAAAATTTTCTATTGCCATATTTGGGCGAAAGAACTTATTTTGCAGCCCTTTTTAAAATTGTTTTTAGAATTTATTCATGCAATCAAGATTTACAGCTCACGGGCTCAACAGTGAAAACAAAGAAGTAGTATTAGCATTCGAACTGCTCGAAGATGCAGTGCAAGTTAATTTACACATTGTACCAAAGCAAGCATTATCTGCGGAACAAAGCCAGCAGTTGCAAAAAGAATGGGTAAATGGTGTAGCGTTTGAATTTCCTGCCGAAACAGTTTTAACCAATCCCGATTTGAATGGCGATTCAATTTTGCCCGATGATATTAAAAGCGAAGAAACGGGTTTAATTAGAAGCAAGCAAAATGAATGGGCTTACCGTTTGCTTACCAATAAACTTTGGGAAGTATATTTAGTGGAACTTGCTTCGCTAAAGCAAAAAGCTGCTGAACTTACAAGCTATAGCCGCACTTTGTTTGATGATGCCAAAAGTTTTTGGGAGCGCGTTTTAGCACACAAAAAAGATAGGGACATTTCTCAGTCTAAATTAGATGAAATTAAAGAAGAAGTAAACGGAATTTTTGAAACCCTGAAAGAGCTTCGCAAAAAAGAATCTTCGGAGTTTGAAGAAAATTCAAGCGCTTTTAAAAATGATTTAGTAGCCAAAATAGAAGCCATAAAAAGTCGCATGGTTGAAGGTGTAGTTTTTAAAGAATTACACGAAGAGTTGAAGCAACTACAAACTACACTCAGAGGAGGAATTAGGTTTACCAAAGCAGATGAAACAACTATTAGAAAAACCTTCGATGGAGCATTTCAACAACTGCACGAAGCCTTCAATAGCTTTGCAAATAATAAGAACGCTTCTCGTATTGAAAATCTTACCAAGATAGTTGGCAATATTGAAAAATCGCTTCAATACGATAAAAATGATTTGGCATATTTTACTAAGAAAATAAGCCACCCAAAAGCTAATGCTTTAGAAATTCAGTTGGCAAAATTAAAGTTGAAAATGTTGGAAGAACAAATTGCATCGAAAGAAGCAAAGGTTGCTGACATTAATAAAACATTAGAAAAGTTAAAAGCACCAAAACGCAAAACTTCTAACATAGGAAAAGCAAAAGAGGAAACGGCTTCAACTACTACTGAAAATGCAGAGGTAGAAGAAATATTGGATGAAGAAAAAAATGAAGCAGTAGCTGAAGAAACAACTTCAACAGAAAGCACTACTCAACAAACAGAAACTGAAGATACTACAAACAAGCAGGAATGAGGTCTGCCATATTTATCTTTTTTGTTGCGATAGTTTTGCAAGGCTGTAAAATTTATTCCTTTAGCGGAGCGAATGTGCCAGCTGATATTAAAACGGTTCAAATTGATATGTTTATGAACCGATCAGGAAATGGTCCAGCTTTGCTTAGCCAAACTTTTACCGACCAGCTAAAAAATAAATTTATTGTAGAAGCGAATTTAAAACAAGTGAGCATTGATGGCGATTTGCATTTTAAGGGTTACATTTCTGGTTTCACTTATTCAAGTATTGCACCAACTTCTGGTGTAAGCAGTAGTCTAAACCGATTAACCGTTACGGTGAATGTTGAGTTTCAAAACACTAAAGACGAAAAAGATAAGTGGACACAATCGTTCACACGCTTTGCCGAAGTGCCTTCCACCGAAAACTTATTCTCTGTAGAGAATCGTTTAATTGATGAAATCAACAAACAATTAGTTGATGATATTTTTTTGAAAGCATTAGTGAAGTGGTAAGTACCACTAATGCTTTGCTAAGCAATTACATTCTAAAAGCATAAAGAAAACTTTCGGGTCTGCCTGGGTAAACACCTTCAATCAAAACTTTGCCGCTTTTGTTTTTGAGTACATTCACAAAATCATTTACACTGTTTATCGGGCGGTCATCAATTTGAGTAATCACAAATCCTTTTTTAATATCTGTAAAATCGTGGATTCTGCCTTGTTTTAGATTAGAAACTTTAATGCCACTTTTTAACCCTAATTGTGCCTTTTCTTTCGTTGATAGTTCAGTTACTTCAATACCTAATGAGCCTAAAATATCTCGGCTGTTATCAACTACGGCAGTTGTATTGTATTTGTTTTTCAAAATCACATTTGCTTCGTTCAATTTTCCATCGCGGTAGTACTCAACTTTCAATTTATCGCCAGGACGAAACTTAGCCACTTGCTCTTGCAATTCAGGCGAGCTGTTTACGTTAATGCCATCAATTTTTGTAATCACATCTCTGGCCTTCAAACCTGCTTCTGCTCCGGCACTGCCTTCGTTTACAGCTTCAATATAAACACCAATCGGCTTGTTTAAGCCAAGCTTTTTAGCAAGTTCATCATCGGTGCTGCGAATTTGCACACCCAAAAATCCTCTTTGCGTTGCACCATATTTTTCAATATCAAAAACTACTTTTTTTACAATGTTTGCAGGCACTGCAAATGAATAGCCGGCATAACTTCCGGTTGGCGAAGCAATCGCTGTGTTTATACCAATTAAATTACCTTCTAAATTCACTAAAGCGCCACCACTATTTCCAGGATTTACGGCAGCATCAGTTTGTATAAAAGACTCAATTGCTGAATTACTTCCTTGGTTCTTGCCTGAAAGAATATTGATATTTCTTGCCTTTGCAGAAACAATTCCCGCAGTTACGGTAGAAGATAAGTTGAACGGATTGCCAACTGCCATCACCCATTCGCCAATCATTACACTATCGCTATTGGCAAAATTCATGGCAGGAAATTTTTTACCTTCAATTTTTAGAACTGCAAGGTCAGTATCCGGATCGCGCCCAACTAATTTTGCCTTATACGTTTTGTTATTGTGAAGCGTAACTTCAATTTCATTCGCATTTTCAACCACGTGATTATTGGTAACAATGTAGCCTTCATCACTCACAATTACACCGCTTCCGGTTGCTACTTTCGGTTGGTTTTGGTAAGGATTAGGGCCATAAAAATATTTCATGGCATCATCACCAAAAAAATCGAAAAACGGATTTCTTCCTTTAGAACTCATAGGCTCTGCTTTGTAAATGGATTTTATGTGAACCACACTTGGCGTAGAAACCGCTGCTGCATACCGAAAATCCACAGGCTGTAATGAACCGGCAGAACTGTAGCTTGCAAATTGAATAGGAGTCTGCTCCAAAACTTGAACTGTTTGCGAACTTGAAAAATACTTTTGGTAGCCGAAAAGTGCAATTCCGGCACTTAAAACAGATGCTATCACCACTGTTGCTATTGATTTAAAGTTCATATAAAATAGATTTTAGTTTTTAAAATTGAAAACAGTTTAAAATGTTTCCTTTGCAAATTTAATACGCTTGTGAGCGGAATTTATTTCAATATAAGCTGTGCTTAAATTCATTTAACAACGAACATTGAATGAAAGTTAATTTTAAAAAGTATCAAGGAACAGGAAATGATTTTGTGATGATTGATAATCGCAATTTTGTATTTAATTCATCTGATAACGATTTAGTAGAAAGCCTTTGTAATCGTAGGTTTGGCGTTGGTGCCGATGGCTTAATTTTGTTACAAAATAAAGCTGGGTACGATTTTGAAATGGTATATTTTAATAGCGATGGACGAGAAAGTTCTATGTGCGGAAACGGAGGCAGATGTATTATTCAATTTGCAAAAGAATTGGGGTTGATAAATCAATCGTGTAAGTTTTTAGCGGTAGATGGTGAGCATTTTGGAAGCATTGATGAGAACGGAATTGTAGCCATAAAAATGAATAATGTTGCCACAGTGGAGCAGCTTGGAAATGATTTTATTCTGAATACCGGCTCACCACATTACGTGAAGTTTGTTGATAATTTAGATAGCTTAAATGCTGTGGAAGAAGCGCACAAAATCCGCTATAGTGAACGATTTTCGAAAGATGGTATCAATGTGAATTTTGTAAAAATAGAAGCTCCCAATTTAATTTCAATTCGCACTTACGAAAGAGGAGTAGAAGATGAAACTTTGAGTTGTGGCACAGGTGTTGTAGCAGCTTCAATAGCTAATTTTCTTTACCAAAAACCAGAGAATACTACCACAAATATTGATGCAAGCGGTGGCAAACTGAAGGTAACATTTGATTATGATGCCAGTATTTTTAGCAATGTGAATTTGATTGGTGCAGCAGAAAAAGTTTTTGAAGGAACAGTAAATATTTAGTAGCGAAAATGGTAATAGAATTAAAAAAAAATGTTAGCAAAGAACAAGCTGAATTGCTGAGTAAAACTTACAATGCAATTTTGTTTAAAGAACAAGAAGGCTTTGTTTTAGTAACTTCTTCAAAACAAAAAGAAATTACAGCAGAACTTGAACAAGCAGCAAAGAAAGTTACCGTAACAAGTAGCGATATTCAATTAGCAGGAAAAGAATATGTTTCTACAAAACGCACAATTGATTTTGGTAATTTTTCAATTGGTGGAAACACAAAAAATACTTTGGTAATTACCGGACCTTGTTCGGTTGAAAATGAAACACAAATAAATCAGTCTGCTGAATTGTGTGTTTCACTTGGCGTGAAAGTATTACGTGCAGGAGCTTACAAGCCACGCACTTCTCCATATAGTTTTCAAGGACTTGGTTTAGATGGCTTAAAATTGTTGGCTGATGTTCGCGCAAAATACGGCTTGAAAATTATTACAGAAGTAAAAGATTTTAGCCATGTAAACGAAGTGATAGAGTACTCTGATATTATTCAAGTAGGAGCCAAGGCAATGTACGACCAAGGTATTTTGCGCGCTTGTTCACAAACTCAAAAACCTATTTTAATTAAACGTGGATTTGGCTCCACTTTACAAGAATTTGTGCAGGCAGCCGAATTTGTTTTGAGCGGAGGAAATCCAAATGTAATTTTATGCGAAAGAGGTATTAGAACATTTGAAACCAAAACGCGCTTTACTTTAGATTTATGTGGCATAAGCTGGCTGAAGGAATATACAAATTTACCGGTGGTGATTGACCCGAGCCACGCAATGGGCTTTGCTTATGGTGTTTCAGACTTGTGCCGTGCAGCAGTGGCAATGGGTGTTGATGGTGTTTTAATTGAAACACACCCTACCCCAAAAGTTGCGCAAAGCGATGCAGAACAACAATTAAATTTTGAGCAGTTTACTTCTTTATATCACAGCTTAAAACCTATTGCGCAAGCGGTTAGATACAATATTGTATAGTTTTAAAGTGCTTTTATTCAGTAGCGAAGCGATAAATTTGCTTTTATGCTTCCATAAACAAAGCAACTCTCTATCTTCGCCCGCATGGAATTAGAGAAAACATATAACCCCGCAGCGGTAGAAGAAAAATGGTACGATTTTTGGATTAAGAATAACTTTTTTCACAGCGAGCCTGATGAAAGAGAGCCGTTTACTATTGTAATTCCTCCGCCAAATGTAACAGGTGTGCTGCACATGGGGCACATGCTCAATAATACCATTCAAGATATTTTAATTCGCAAAGCCCGAATGGAAGGCAAAAACGCTTGCTGGGTTCCGGGAACCGATCACGCTTCAATTGCTACCGAAGCTAAAGTGGTGCAAATGCTACGCGAAAAAGGAATTAAGAAGAGCGATATTTCACGCGAAGAATTTCTTACACATGCTTTTGCTTGGAAAGAAAAATATGGTGGAATAATTTTAGAACAACTTAAGAAATTAGGCGCAAGTTGCGATTGGGAACGCACTCGTTTCACAATGGAAGAATCGCTGAGCGATGCAGTTGCGGATTCTTTCATACACCTTTACAACAAAGGTTATTTGTATCGCGATTTAAAAATGATAAATTGGGATCCTGCGGCAAAAACTACGCTAAGCAACGAAGAAGTTTTATACGAAGAACAGCAAGCTTCGCTTTATTTTATCAAGTACAAGTTTAAAGATAGTGAAGAGTTTTTGCCGGTAGCTACCGTGCGCCCTGAAACGATTATGGGTGATGTGGCAGTGTGTGTGAATCCTAATGATGAACGCTATAAACATTTGGTTGGCAAAACAGTTATAGTACCTTTTGTGAACCGTGAAGTTCCCGTAATTGCTGATGAATATGTTGAAATTGAATTTGGTACAGGCGCATTAAAAATTACTCCCGCACATGATATAAATGATTATGAAATTGGTAAGAAATTTAACCTGTCGGTTATTGATTGTTTTAATGAAGATGGAACTGTAAGTGAAGCTGCGCAAGCGTTTGTTGGAGAAGACCGTTTCAAAGCCAGAAAGCTTGCTGTTGCTAAATTAGAAGCTGATGGTTTATTGATTAAAACAGAAATCATTACCAATAAAATTGGCTTGAGCGAAAGAACTCGCGCAGTAGTTGAGCCGCGACTTTCGTTGCAATGGTTTGTGCGCATGGAAGAGTTGGTAAAGCCCGCTTTGGAAAATGTAATGAATGACAATATTCAGTTTTTTCCTGATAGGTTTAAAAACCTTTACAAACATTGGTTAGAAAACTTCCGCGATTGGCCAATTAGCCGCCAACTTTGGTGGGGACAGCGTATTCCGGCTTGGTATGATGAAAATGGAAACTTAGCAACAGTAGCAAAAACTAAAGAAGAAGCACTCGCACAACTAAAAATAAAAAATATTACAGGATTAGAAATTCACCAAGATGAAGATGTGGTGGACACTTGGTTCTCTTCTTGGCTGTGGCCGATTTCTGTTTTTAATGGTTTTGAAAACCCAAAGAACAAAGAAATTGAATATTACTATCCAACTTCAGTTTTGGTAACCGGCTGGGATATTATTTTCTTTTGGGTTGCCAGAATGATTTTTGCAGGTTACGAATTTAGAAATGAGAAACCTTTTAAACAAGTATATTTCACAGGAATGGTGCGCGATAAGCAGCGCAGAAAAATGAGTAAAAGCCTTGGCAACTCTCCCGATACTTTAGAGCTTTTGGCAAAGTTTGGTGCAGATGGTGTACGCTTTGGTGTAATGAGTGCAGCCGCAGCAGGAAACGATTTGCTTTACGATGATAAACAACCTGAACAGGGCAGAAATTTCTGCAATAAAATGTGGAATGCACTTCGTCTTTTAAAAGGGTGGGAAGTTGTTGAAGAAAAAAATACTGAGAACGAGATTGTTATCAATTGGTTTGAAGCAAAGCTGAATAAAACCATTGCCGACTTAGAAAATTCGTTTGAAGATTTTAGATTAAGCGAAGCTTTGATGAATTTGTACAAGTTGCTTTGGAACGATTTCTGCTCTTGGTATTTAGAATTGATAAAACCTGAATTTGGAAAACCAATTGATAAATTTACTTATGATAAAACCATTGCGTTTTACGATACTTTAATGAGTTTACTGCATCCGTTTATGCCGTTTATTACCGAAGAAATTTGGCAGAACCTAAACGAAAGAAATATGAATGAAAGTCTTTGTGTGGCTAAGTTTCCGAAAGTAGGAAGTATAAAAGATAACAAAGGCTTATTAAATGAAGCGGAACTCGCCTTTGAAATAATTTCTAACATACGCGATATTAGAACCAAAGCCGGAATGAAAAATGCAGCAACTGCAAAGTGTTACTTTAATGGCAGCGATGAATTGAGTTTTAGTGGTTTTGCGGCAAGCATTAGCAAACTGTGCAAACTTGAAGTATTTGAAAACACGAATGAAGATTTAAAAGCACTAAAAAGTTTTGTATTAAAAGGTTACAAATTCTTTGTGGACACAGGAACAGTTACTGATACTGCTGCTGAGCGTGAAAAATTGCTTAAAGAACTTGAATACGCAAAAGGCTTTTTAGCAAGCGTAGATAAGAAACTTAACAATGAACGTTTTGTGTCTTCTGCTCCTGCAAATGTGCTTGAGAATGAAAGAAAAAAGCGCGAAGATGCTTTGCAGAAAATTAAGTTATTGGAAGAAAGCTTAAGCTAATGTTTACTACAAACATTGGAACAGATTTGGTAAAAGCAAAACAGTTTCTTGAAGAAGGCGAAGTGGTTGCTATTCCTACAGAAACTGTGTATGGATTAGCAGCAAATGCTTTAAATCCTAATGCGGTTGCTAAAATATTTGAAGCAAAAAATCGTCCGCACTTCGATCCACTAATTGTGCATTTAAAGAATGTTGATGAGTTTGAAAAATATGCGCAAAATATTCCCGATTCGGCATATATTTTAGCTGAGAGGTTTTTGCCTGGTCCGCTTACTTTGTTACTACCAAAGCAAAGTGTAATTCCTGATTTGGTAACTTCCGGCTTAGAAACTGTAGGCTTGCGGATTCCATATCACCAACTTACTTTAGAATTGCTAAATAGTTTAGATTTTCCTTTAGCTGCGCCAAGCGCAAACCCGTTTGGCTACATTAGTCCTACAACAGCGAAGCACGTTGCAGACCAATTAAATAATAAAATTCCATACATTTTAGATGGCGGAAGTTGTGGCGTAGGTGTAGAATCCACTATTGTTGAGCCAACCGCAAATGGAATTATTGTTCATCGTTTGGGAGGAATTAGTTTAGAAGAATTAAAATCAAATTTTAAAGATGTTAGCCTCAATTTGAACCATGCTTCTAATCCGAAATCTTCAGGTCAGTTGCTTTCACATTACGCTCCCAAGAAGCGTTTGATTTTTACAAGTTCTGTTCAGCAGGAAATTGAAACTCATACAGAATCTAACATTGCGGTAATTTCTTTCTTTGAAACTTCATATTCTAATGCTACAGTTTTTCCTCTTTCTAAAGTGAAAGATTTGAATGAAGCCGCTTCAAATTTATTTAAGGTAATGCGGCATTTAGATGAAGGTGTTTTTGATTTAATTATCGCTGAAAAATTTCCTGAACATGGCTTGGGTAGAGCCATAAACGATAGATTACAACGAGCTGCTTATTGATTATTCTTTTAGCATAAATGTTAAATAGTTTCAATTTAAGCAATTAAGTGTTGCAACACTAAATGTTTGAACTTATACTTGCATTGTAATTAAAAACAAAAAAATAGTATTATGAAAAACTTAATTGTAGCATTAGGCGTAATTGGCGGTACAACCGCATTAGCACAAGACAAATGGACAGCAGATGTAGCACACAGCACTGTAAAGTTCACTATTCCTCACATGGCAATTTCTGAGGTTGAAGGTTCATTTAAAGTATATGATGCGGATGTTACAGCATCGAAAGACGATTTCTCTGATGCCAAGATTAATTTTGCTGTTGATATAAACAGCATCAATACCGAAAATGAAAAAAGAGACGGGCATTTAAAAGCTGACGACTTTTTTAATGCTGCTAAGCATCCTAAAATGACATTTAAAGGAACATCTTTTAAGAAAGTAGGTGATAACAAATATGAATTAGAAGGCGACTTAACTATTCGCGATGTAACGAAGAAAATAAAATTAGATGTAGTTTATGGCGGCTTGCTAAAAGACCAATCTGGTAAGCACAGAGCAGGTTTTAAAGTTTCCGGGAACATCAACCGTTTCGATTATGGTTTAAAGTTTAATGCTCTTACAGAAGCTGGTGGCTTGGTAGTTGGCAAAGATGTTGCTATCACAGTAAGACTTGAACTTTTAAAATCTTAAAATAAATTTTTGAGAGTGTTTACGGGTAGCTGTGTAAACGGTTGCCCGTTTTTTATTTTTGTAGCTAAATATTTTCTATGAGCAGTATTGAAGAATTAATTCATCAGCCTAATTTTAAAAACAAGTACCAAAGAGCTTTAATTAGTTTCATTTATGCTAATAGTATTTTAAATACAAAACAACAAGACTATTTTAAAGGGTTTGGCATCACACCGCAACAATTTAATGTGCTTAGAATATTGCGTGGCCAATATCCCAATCCTGCAACAGTAAATTTAATTCGCGAAAGAATGTTGGAGAAAAATAGTGATGTTTCTCGAATGGTTGAAAGGCTTAAGAAAGCAGAACTTTTAGAGCGTGTTACTTGTGAGCAAGATAGGAGAGCAGTTGATGTGGTAATAACACAAAAGGGATTAAACCTACTTCAAGTAATTGATGCAGATGGAGAAATGGACGGTGAAATTTTTAAGTGTTTTAATAAAGAAGAAATAGAAAAACTCAATGAGCTTTTGAATAAGTTTATTGACCAAAGATTATAGTTATTTTCTTAAAATGTTATACGGTTTGTAATAAAAAGAAAAAAAAACAGCCGTAAGAAATAACAGTAGTATAATTAACCTTATAGAATACTTAAAATAGTTTTCTTTGTGTTATCATTGCAAAAAAAATAAAACAGTTTTTCAGTGAGTTCACTCAATAAGGAGCAGTTGCTAAAAGATTTAGCAAATTGGAATAAAATAATTCGCAAGTATCAAATTCCAAGCACAAAGGAAGCAGTTATTCAAATTGCCAATAGCTTTTCATTCTATATAGTGATTTTAGCTTTACAATTTTATTTGTTTGATAAATCTATATTGGGGTCGCTGGCTGTAGCTATTCTAAATGGTTTTATACTTGGTAGAATTTTTATTATTCAGCATGATTGTGGGCACAGTTCTTTTACACGCAGCCGCAAGGCAAATGATATTATTGGTACAATTTGCAGTGTTTGTACTTTAATCCCATATAAATATTGGGCTAAAAATCATAGTTTTCACCATGCACATAATGGTCAATTAGAATTTAGTGGTATTGGCGATATTGAGTGTATTTCTACTGAAGAGTACTCAAAATTATCTTTGAGAAAAAAAATATGGTACCGCATTTATCGCAATCCGCTTTATCTGTTCACAATTGGAGGTTTTATTTATGTGGTAATTTACAATCGCTTTGCTTTTATGCGAACAGAGTATTTTAAAAAAGTTAAGAATACTGTTTTGCTAAGTAATATTCTCTTTATAAGCTTGTATGCGTTGTTTGCTTATTTGCTGGGACCTACAAGATTTTTAGTAGTTCAATTTGTAAATTTGTTGTTTTTCGGCACTTACGCTCTTTGGTTTTTTTATATTCAACATCAATACGAAAATATTTACAAAAGTGGTAAAGACAATTGGAATTATGTAGTTGCAGCAATGAAAGGAAGCACTTATTACAAGTTGCCACACATATTTCACTGGCTTACAGGGAATATTGGTTATCACCATATTCATCATTTAAGTCCGGCAATACCCAATTACAATTTACATAAATGCCATAAAGAAAATCCTGTTTTTCAGAAGCATACAAATACCATTACATTTTGGCAAAGCTTAAAAACTGTGCAGGCAAATTTGTGGGATGCACAAAGACAAAAAATGGTTTCTTTTAGTGAATATAAAAAGAATAAAAAACGCGGTAGTTAATTTCGCAGTGAGTTGTTGTTGTCGTGCTATTCTCTACCATAAAATCAATATCATCGTAAGTGAACTTGGCTTAAAAAAAATAAATCATACGGGCTACTATTGTTGTTATTTGCTTTCACCCCGATAACTATCGAGAGTATCTTTGACATATTGAACAACAACATACCATGCCCAAAAGCGTGTGATAGCAAAGGTTTTAATATGTTCAATAGAAATTAAAAAATGTGTTCAATATTAAAAATCCCGATTGTATTTAATCGGGATTTTTTTTCTTACCTAAGCTAAAATGAGTTCAATAAATCTTGTGCCGTCTTTGGCATAAATTTCTTGCAGGTCTTTTATTTTGGGAATTATCTTTTGGGCATCATTCAGGCTGATGGTTAGCTTTTCAACTTCTTCAAACATCAATCCTTCTGCCTTCATCCAACTTTCTATTTTAGAAAATGGTTCTTCTACTAAAGTATCAAAATCTTTCCAATCTTTTCGCACCACAAAAATTCTGTTTTTTACACCATAATCATCAGTAGGAGAGAGGTTTCCATGAATCATATCATAGATAGAATCATTTGCGGAATGATCTACCAGAAATGAGTAGTAGTCAATATCTTCTTCTAAATTTTCATCGTTATCATATTCTTCATTTAGCTCTACACGTATCACTCTATCTTTATGTTTTAAAGTGTAATATTTTTGAGTTTCTAATGTGGTGAGGTATTGTGCATGTTCGGGTAATGGTTCGTTTAATTCTTTCAACAAAAAGAGTGCAACAGAAACATTTTCCCATGTCTTTGCATTCGGTTCAAGGCGCGTAATTTCTGCTTGAATATCTATTGCTTTTGCATCTAATAGTTTACTGAGCAAATGGTTTTCTTCTGCCGGCACAAAGCCAATTTTCTTTTTATTCCAATGCAGCGCAACAGCACAATCATCATATTTATTTTCTGGCTCGCGCACCAATTCCAGCATATCGCCTTCTTTCATTTCGTTTAGCAATTTGGGACCGTTGTAATATTGAAATCCGCGCACAAAACTTTGCAACAAATATATTTTACTGTATTGCTTTATCCACTTGGTGGGAAGTTTGCCTATGCCTACGCTCAGCAGCGTTTGTTTTATGAAGTCTAAACGGTTCATTTGATTGGGTAAAGTTTTTGTGTTTCATTACTGCGTTTAAATGTAGTTTAAAACATTTCTAATTGCAAGCAGTTGCTTTTTGTTTCTTCAAAATAGCGATTAATTCGTCTTTGTAAAATTTCCGCTCGATGGTACGAACGAGTTTCCCAATAATTTTCTGTTTTGGATTTTGAAGTAGAGTTTCGTAGATGTAAGTGCCGACTGTTTTATTGCTGTTTTTGATAGTAATTTCAGTTCTTGCTTTTATTTTCTTGTAAATTTTATCTTGGTCTTTTTTTGACATTAGATTAATTTCATCAAAAGAAGGAAGCGGAGTGATTTTTCGTTTTTCTTTCCCGGTAGTGTCTGTTCGTTTATCTTTTACTATTTTTATTACACCATTTTCATACTCTTCAGTAATTAAAAACTCTCTTTCTGTATTTAGCCAATTTGGTTCAGAAGTAAACGTTGCAGAATATTCCCAACCATTTTCAAATTGAAATTTATACCAAGTTTTTTTATTGTTCTTTTTGTCTATTTCTCCTTTTTCAACTGATACTATTTTTAAAAGTTCACAGTATTCTTTAATGTCGGAATTATTTTCCTCCTCTTCCCCTCTCAATTGGTAATAACCTCGTTTTTGATTGAAATTTAAAATGAGCCAAGCTAATTCTTCTTTTTCCAATCGTTGGGTCAATGCTTTTTTTCGCAAATAGTAAATCGTCCAATCGTAAGGAATTAATTTTCCGTTAGAAACTAATTCTGGTTGATGAGATTTGAATTCTTCCAGCATTTCTTGAAACGATTTTTTGAAAATAAATTCTGAACCATGGTAAGCTAATTTTGGCTCCGTTTCTTCTTTAAATTTTCCAAACCGTTTAGTAAAATCAATTTGCGCAGCAAAATGTTCAGGTAAAAAACCTAAAGCATTCAACACACGGTGTAATCGTTCTCTCCTTAAAAGATTTCTTTCTCTTAATCGTCTTATTCCTCTGAAATTTGTTCTGTCGGCAGTTTTTGAAACAGAACCACCTTCTGCAAATTTCCCAATTTCACCTGCATCCATCGGAATAATCCTACTCCCCATTCCAATTATCCCACCTTTTTTGTTGTCAAAGTCTTGTTGAATTAATGCCCATCCAATACTATTTGTCCCTAAATCTAATCCTAAAATCTTTTTCATAGTGTATGTTTTTTAGTTTTAAAAAGTTTGCTATTTTAGCAAAACTTTTTGATAGCAAATCACAATAAGGATTATTCCGTTGTGAAAACATTTAAGGCGGGGCAACTCGCCTTTTTTTATTCCATACAAATGTTTGCACTTTTTAATTGAGATTTAGATTTTGTTTTCCTGAAACCTTTATCTTTGTTTAATGCAAATTAACCGTAGAGAATTTTTAAGAAAATCTGGTGCCGCAGCAGGTTTGTTGCTGGCTGCAAATTTCCCTTTTGAGGCTTTCGCAAATGGTGAAGTAAAAAAGCTCACCATACTTCATACCAACGACCAACATTCACACATAGAACCTTTCCCGATGGATGGCGGACGTTTTCAAGGTTTGGGTGGTTTTGCAAATCGCGCTACGGCAATAAAAAAAATACGCAGCGAAGAGAAAAATGTATTACTGTTTGATAGCGGAGATATTTGGCAGGGCACACCTTACTTTAATATGTTCAATGGCTCGCTGGAATTTAAACTGATGAGCGAAATGGGTTATGATGCAAGTACTTTTGGCAATCATGATTTTGATAATGGAATTGATGCAATAAATAAGTATATGCCATTGGCAAATTTTCCATTTATATGTTCAAATTACGATTTTAAAAACACGGTTTTAAATGGTAAAACTTTGCCTTACAAAATCTTTAAAGTTGATGGAATAAAAGTTGGAGTGTTTGGATTAGGAATTGAGTTGAATGGATTGGTATTGAAATCGCTTTATGGAGAAACAGTTTACCAAGATCCAATTAGTGTAGCTAACAAAATGGCAAGTCTTTTGCGCAACGATTTAAAATGTGATTTAGTGGTTTGCCTTTCGCACTTGGGCTATAAATACAAAGAAGATAAAGTGAGCGATTTAACTTTAGCCTACAATACCAAAAATATAGATTTAATTTTAGGTGGACACACGCACACGCTCATGGCAAAACCTGATGAAGTAAAAAATGCAGCAGGCGAGAAAGTATTAGTAAATCAAGTAGGTTGGGCAGGTGTAGCATTAGGCAGAGTAGATTATTTTTTCGAAAAGAAAAAGCGCGGTGTTTCTATTGCAAATGCACCAATTAAAATTGGCTAGTAAGCTACATAATTTAGTTCACTTTATATTTTAAAAGTTTTATTTCTAAAGTTGCTTAATTGTTTTTTTTTATTAAGCAATTTGCAGACGTATTTTTTCTGAAAAAATCAAGTGTAGAAAAGTTTTTTTTTTCACAAGGTTATATACATTTTCACACCCGTTACCGATAGTTGTACAAAACCTAATTTTCTTAACTAATATAAAACAGACTAAAACATGACAAAGGATAAATCAGCTGCGTCAGTATGGAGTGCTTGCATAGATATTATTAGAGACAACGTGAGTGCCCAAAGTTTCAAAACATGGTTTGAGCCAATAAAGCCGGTTGATTTAAAAGATTCTGTTCTTACAATTCAAGTGCCATCGCAATTTTTTTATGAATGGTTAGAAGAACATTATGTTTCTTTATTGCGCAAAACTATTAAGCGTGAATTAGGAAACGATGCGCGATTAGAATATCGCATTGTTGTGGAACACAACGGAACCAATCCCAGTACTGTTGATTACCCGAATTTTAATTCAGGAAATGCTTCAAATCCTGAAACAAGTTTTCCGCTTACATTGCAAGGAAACAACATTAAAAATCCATTCGTAATTCCGGGTTTGAAAAAGATAAATATCGATCCACAACTAAATTCAAATTGGAACTTCGATAATTTTGTTGAAGGTGATTGCAATCGCCTTGCGCGCAGTGCCGGATATGCTGTTTCGCAAAAACCCGGAGGTACAGCTTTTAATCCATTAGTAATTTATGGCGTAGTTGGTTTAGGTAAAACACACTTAGCACAAGCCGTTGGCAACGAAGTGAAACAACTTTATCCAAACAAAACTGTGTTGTATGTTTCCAGCGAAAAATTTACCAATCAATTTTTTGATGCTGTAAAGAATAATTCAGTAAACGATTTTGTTCACTTCTATCAACTTATTGATGTGTTGATTGTGGACGATATTCAGTTCTTTAGCAACAAAGAAAAAACACAAGATATTTTCTTCCATATTTTTAATCACCTTCACCAAAACGGAAAACAATTAGTATTAACTACCGACCGCTCACCGCGCGATTTAGAAGGTATTGAAGAGCGTTTACTTTCTCGTTTCAAATGGGGCTTGAGTGCTGATTTGCAAGTGCCGGATTTTGAAACTCGTATTGGAATTTTAGAAAAGAAAATGTATGCCGATGGAATTGAATTGCCGCGCGAAGTAGTAGAATTTGTTGCTTACAATATCAATACAAATGTTCGTGAATTAGAAGCTGCACTTATTGCATTGCTTGCTCAAGCATCATTGAATAAAAAAGATGTTGATGTAGAATTAGCAAAGAAAATAATCAAGAACTTTGTGAAGACTATGAGCCGCGAAGTGAGTATAGATTATATTCAAAAAACGGTGTGCGAATACTTTAATGTACCGGTTGATACCTTAAAAGAAAAAACACGCAAACGCATGGTAGTTCAAGCACGTCAGCTTTCAATGTTCCTTGCTAAAAACTACACTAAAAATTCTTTGAAAGTTATTGGAAAACATTTTGGCGGTCGCGACCACTCTACTGTAATTCACTCTTGCCAAGCAGTGCAAAATTTAATTGATACCGACCAAGATTTTCGCGAAAGTGTAAATGATATTCAAAAGAAAATTCAAATGAGTATTTCATAATAATTTTCTTTCTATAAAATGTAACAAGCCGTTTCAGGTTTTCGTACACTAAAGGGTAACACCTAAACGAAAACATGAAACGGTTTCTTTTTTTACTTGTTTCAAGCTCTATTGTATTGGCTTCTTCGTGCACCAAAAACGAAACGCCTTACGAAATTTATTTCTTTACTTCCAATAAGAATTTGCCTTCACTATTTGCCACTAAAAGCAATCATTTAATTGCTCCGGTTCAGTTGCGTAAAACACGCGATTATATTACCGACACCTCAACTAATAAGCTCATTACTTTTGATAAAGAAGTGCGCATTGATGCGGTGGATAAGAACGGACAAGTGGTTGCTACTACAAAATTGAATTTGAAAGATGATGGCACTTTTATTTCTACAGGAGGTGGTTATTTGCATTATGAAATTAAAGTTTTAAAAGATAGAACTTTGGTGATTGACTATATTAAGCAATTGTAGTCGCGCGATTCAGATAAGAATCTTGCGCAAAAATACTTTCATTACTACATTTTAGTTGGTGTTTGCTTGGGATAAAATTTTCAATACCGAATTGGTTTCAAATTTCTGGTATTAAAATTTTGTCTTAAAATATAAATTCCTCTTATTTACGTTCTACATTCACATTCAAATGAAATTTGATAAAATTCGGATTTTAATAACACTACTAAGTGTCTTCATATCAATCAACAGTATTTTTTCGCAAGATATTGCAACAGTAGATGAACTAAATGCTTCCGCTTCTGCACTGATTCAAACAAATGGCACCGAAAGCATTGCAGAAGTGCGCAGAATGGTTACCAAGTCGCTTTCTATGTCTATTGAGTTGAATTATAGCAAAGGCGAAATTGATGCCTATAATATAATGGCAGAAACTTATGAATTGGAAGGAAATCCGCAGATAGCTTTAAAGTTTAGAAAACGCGCAAGTAAAAAGCAAGCCAATCCTGATGCTCCAAGTAATGTTACCATAGTAAAGCCCAAAACGATTGAAGACTTCGCTGTTTCAACTATTCCTAACAGTGCAAAATCGCAAGCTAAAGCAGCACAACCCAAAGAAACACAATCTATTGTTTCAGAAGAAGTGCAACAACCTATAGAAACAAAGAAAGTAGTTCAATCTAAATCAAGTGTAAACAAACCGATAGAAACAACTTCAGGAAATACTGAAAAACAAATTGAAAATAAACTAACTGAAATAGAAGAAAAGCAAAAGTTAATTGAGCAATTGCAACAGCAAAGCGTGAATGAAGAAAGCGATTCGCTTGCAGAAATTAGACAAGCAGAAATTGCAAAACTACAAGCAGAAACAGAAGCTGCTCAAAGCCAAATAGAAGCACTTAGAAAAGAAAAAGAAAATAATGATTTACGATTAAAACAGCAACAATATTTAATGGGCTTTTTAGCTGTTATAGTTGTTCTGATGCTGATTTTTGTATTTTTTGTTATTCGCCAAATTCGAGCAAAAAATAGAGCAAATGCTGAATTGGCAAAAGCCTTAGAAGAATTAAAATCTACACAAGAGCAATTGGTGCAAAAAGAGAAGTTGGCTTCATTAGGTCAGCTTACAGCAGGCATTGCGCACGAAATTCAAAACCCATTAAACTTTGTAAATAATTTTGCCGACCTTTCATTGGAGTTGCTTCAAGAAATAAAAGAATCTTCTGATTTGGAAGATATAAAGGCAATTGCAGATGATTTAATTCAGAATCTCACTAAGATTTATCATCACGGTAAACGCGCAGATAGTATTGTAAAAAATATGCTGCAACACAGCCGAGAACAGAAAGGAGCAAAAGAACCTACAGATTTGAATGAATTGCTCAAAGAATTTTCAAACTTGGCTTACCACGGAATGCGAGCAACTAATAAAGATTTCAATTGCAAAATTGTACAGTCTTTAGATGCCACAATTCCAAAAGTAAGTATTGTGAAACAAGATTTAGGACGTGTGTTTCTAAATATGTTCAATAACAGTTTCTATTCAATAAACAAAAAGATTGCACTTAATATAGATAGCTATTTACCTGCTTTAGAAATAAGCACACATGCCGAAGGCGACAAAGTGAAAATCACTATTAAAGATAACGGCTTAGGCATGAGTGAAGAAGTAAAGCAAAAACTTTTCCATCCATTTTTCACTACAAAACCAACGGGTGAAGGTACAGGACTTGGTTTGTCCATTAGCCATGACATAATTGTGAAATTACATAATGGCGAAATGCAAGTTGAATCAAAAGAAGGCGAGTTTGCACAATTTGAAATTACATTACCTAAACAATAAATTTAAAACTATGGCTCTAAGAATTTTAGTGGTTGATGATGAAGAAGATGTTGAATTACTTTTTCGTCAAAGATTTCGCAAAGAAGTAAATGACAATAAAGTTAATTTACATTTTGCGAATTCAGGACTTTCTGCCCTTGATATATTGAAAGATGTTTCGCATCAAGATATTATTGTAATTCTTTCTGACATAAACATGCCGGGAATGACAGGTTTAGAATTGTTAGAAAAAATAAAAGCTCAATATCCTAATAAAAAAGTAATGATGATTTCTGCTTACGGAAATGAGCAATATATGAATGAAGCAGAGCAAAAAGGAGCAGATGATTTCTTTACAAAACCTGTGGATTTTAAATTGCTTAAAGAGAAAATATTATCAGATATATAAGTTAAAAACATGAGCGAACAGACCGAAATTGTAAAACCAATAAAAATTTTAGTGGTAGATGATGAACCAGATGTGCAACCTTTAATTACACAACGTTTGCGCAACTTGGTAAAAGAAGGTATCTGCCAATTGGAGTTTGCCCAAAATGGAGTTGAAGCAATTGAAAAAATTAAGAAAGATACGGCAATAGAATTGGTGATGACCGATATAAATATGCCGGAAATGGACGGGCTCACATTGCTTTCAAAAATAAATGAGGTTGATAGATACGTAAAAAGTGTAGTAATTACGGCATATAGCGATATGCAGCGTATCAGAACTGCCATGAATAATGGAGCATTCGATTTTCTTACAAAGCCATTAGATGCACAAGATTTAAAATTAACACTCGAAAAGTCTATTAAAGAAATTCGATTTGAACACCAAGCGCGTGAAGCACGCGTGCAATATGAGAATGAAAGACAGAAACGAGAGCAAGCAGAGCAAGTAGCAAGTTTAAAGCAAGAATTCCTGGCAAATATGAGCCACGAAATTAGAACTCCCATGAATGCAATTCTTGGTATGACACGTTTGTGCCTCCAACTGGACAATATGCAAGAGCAAGAACTTCGATACCTAAATGGCATTTATAAATCTGCTGAAAATCTTTTGGTTATCATCAACGATATTCTTGATTTCTCAAAAATAGAAGCTGGTAAACTTGAGTTAGAATCCATTCCTTTTTCGCTTAAAGAAACCTTGCAAACAGTTCAAGATACATTGCGTTTTAAGGCAGAAGAAAAAAGTTTATTGCTCAATGTAATTTTAGAAGATAGTGCAGATAAAGTTGTAGTAGGCGACCCTGTTCGTTTAAATCAAGTGCTGCTAAACCTTTCAGGCAATGCAATTAAATTTACTGAAAAAGGTGCTGTAACTATTAAGGTTTCAGGAACAGAAACTGAAGGTGATAAAATTGCGCTACTATTTGAAATTAGTGATACGGGAATTGGAATTTCCGAAGAGCAGATTTCAAAACTATTCAGCAGTTTTTCGCAAGCAAGTTCTGATACAACTCGCAAATATGGAGGCACAGGATTGGGCTTAGCCATTTCTAAAAAGTTGGTTGAAATGCAGGAAAATGGCACTATTGGCGTGCGCAGCAAAGTAGGAGAGGGAACTACTTTCTTTTTCAATATTACTTATCCGGTAACAAACGATGCCGCATTGGTTGGCAAAAATACAGAAGAGCAAGTGGTGCTTTCAAACCTGAAAATACTATTGGTAGAAGATAACGCATTCAACCAAATGGTAGCAGTAGATACACTTGAATCTGCCATAGAAGGCGTGCAAATTGATGTAGCAGAAAATGGTTTAGAAGCAGTAGAGAAGGTAAAAGCTTTTGAAACCACACCTTGGGATACAGCAGCAAGAAAATTTCCTTACGATATTGTTTTAATGGATATGATGATGCCTGTGATGGACGGTTTAGAAGCAACGCGACAAATTAGACAACTCAGCAGCCCGCTTAAAAACATCCCGATTATTGCACTTACCGCAAATGCTATAAAAGAAGAAGTTGCAAAGTGCTACGATGCAGGAATGTATGATTTTGTAACCAAGCCTTTCGATACAACTGTATTGTTGAAAAAAATAGCTGCGTTTACTAATTAAAATTTAAAATTTGCAATTACTTTCGTTAAACAAAGAACATAATATTTAATAATGTCATTAATAGATCTCACTTTTTTGCAAGGCTTCACCAAAGGCGATAACGCAAAAATGAAAAAATACATTTCCATGTTTTTAGATATTGCACCAAAGAGCATTACCGATATGGAAGCTATGAACCAAGAAAAGCGTTACGATGAATTAAAAGTGGTTGCGCATTCGCTAAAACCACAAGTGAGCTACATGGGAATTAAGCACTTAGAAACAAATATTAAAGAAATAGAACTATTTGCAGGAAGCAAAACAAATACAGAGCAACTTGCAGAGAAAATAGCTTATTTTAAAACCGAATGCACCAAAGCTTGCGAAGAATTATCTTCAGCAGCTTCTAAATTGTAATTTTTAAAAACTAAAACAATAAAAAATCAATGGCAAATTCTTTAAAAGTATATGTGGTGGAAGACGACACCATGCAAGGAGAAATGGTTAAAGACCATCTTACAGGAAAAGGTTATACTGTAAAATTATTTAACACCGGAGAAGGGCTTTTAAAAGAACTTGATACCGACTCTCCTGATATTTTAGTGTTGGATTACAACCTTAATTCAGTTGATAAATCTGCAATGGAAGGAATTGATATTTTAAAGCGCGTGAAAGACAAAAATGATAACGTTGAAGTAATTATGTACAGCGGTCAAGATAGTATTGATGTAGCTGTAAATACCATGCGCTACGGTGCTTTCGACTATATCGTGAAAGGTGAAACTGCATTCTCTCGTTTAGATTTTATTATTGGTAAAATCCGCAAACAATGGGAAATTGTTGCAAACGAAAAACACTATCGCAAAATGAACACTTGGCTTATTGCCTTAATTGCAGCAATGGTTGGCGCTATTATTGTTGGTGTAATTACTGGTGGCATCACGCTTGGCTCATAAATTGTAAACATCATTTAAAATAAAAAAACGGAAGTAGAAATACTTCCGTTTTTTGTTTAAGTAAAGTCTTGTTTTTATACAAAATTGACTTATAAATTAGCTCAATAATATATTGTATAATGCTCCCGATAGCTATCGGGATGATAATCGTTTAGTACAATGTAATTGGACTATTACGAATATTCAATCGGTATTAGTTCTTTATCACTTTTATAGTTGATTGTTTCTTGCCATCAAAAGATTGAATTTTACAAAAATAAATACCGGGTTTTAATTCCGCAATAGAAATTGTTTCTCGGTTTTTATCTATTATTTCTTCCTTCACTCTTTTTCCTTCAATTGAAAATATTTCAACCAAAAATATTTCTAATTCAGTTTTTAAATGAAGTACACTATTGGTTGGATTTGGATAAACAGAAAAAGTTTCCACAGGCGAAAAAATACTGGTTTGCATTGTTGATGGAACTGTCATTTTAAAATACTCCGTAAACATCAAGTTGTTGTTTTTATCGGCATAAGACGTCAAAACCGGATAGTCTGTGTCTTTTCCAAAATAGTAGTAAGTGTTAGTAGTATCACGCTTTAAAACTGTTGTGTAAACCGTGTTCCCATTCAGTGTGGAATAAACGCTATCAACTTTTATGGCATACTCGTGCAAGCGCAACACTTTCGTAAAATTACCATAAGGTGTTTTTATATTTCCAAAAGCATCGTACTTAAAATGTTTCTCAGATTTGGTAACATAAAAAGTATCCACGTTTGCAGTGTTTTGGTTAAAACTCAACATCCAACTGCTTTTATGCGAAGTTGAATCGTTCAAAATTCCCGGAAGCGGAAAAATCAATTCGCTCGGTTGAATTTTTACAATTTTATTACTGTAAACGCCATTGTCAGACCTAAAACCCTCACTCCAAAAACCTGTAGAATCTGCTCTCCAAAACATATAACCTTTATTTGTGCCTTGCACATCAACCGGAGCCGAACCGAAAAGTCCACTATACATTGCAGCCGGTCCATAAGTAAAAAGATTAGAAGTTGGGAATGATGAACCAAAAGAAGTTTTAGATGTAGAATCATAAGTTGGCACTTTGGGATAAGCTTCTACCAAATTGGAAAAATCCCAAGATTGCGCACTTTGCGATGCTGCCGAAATTGAATATTGTGTTGAAGTATCTTTTGAAACAATATACGTTAAACCTGCCTGTGGCAATGATTTTACATCAATTGTATCTTGTGAAATGCTGAACTTTACTAAAATTAAACAGCTAAGGATTAAGTAAATATGCTTCATAAATTGAAATTAAAATTTGTAGTTAGGTTACAATAATAACATCTTATTGAATAAATTACTATGACCAAAATCACCGTATATCAACTAAAATTTATTCACACTAAGCTATTTGCAACACCAATCTTTATACCTTCGCGCTATGCAATTAAATGAACTTACTGCCATTTCGCCTGTTGATGGCCGATACAGAAATAAAACTTCAGCACTCGCTAATTACTTTTCGGAATATGCACTTATTCGCTATCGCGTTTTAGTAGAAGTACGTTATTTATTAGCACTTTCGCGCGAAATTCCTGCAGCAAGTGGTTTGCAAAATCATACACGCGAATTAAATGAAATTGTAAAGAACTTTTCGCTAACAGACGCAGAACAAATTAAAGCAACCGAAAAAGTTACCAATCACGATGTGAAAGCCGTTGAATATTTTGTGAAAGCAAAATTAGATGAACTTAAACTTTCGCAGTACAAAGAGTTTGTACACTTCGGTTTAACTTCTCAAGATATAAATAACACGGCAATTCCACTTTCAATAAAAGACTTTTTTAATGAAGCACTTTTTCCTGCAATAGAAAAATTGATTGCGCAAATTGCACATTTAGCAAATGAATGGTTAGAAATTCCAATGTTAGCACACACGCACGGGCAACCTGCTTCGCCTACAAGATTAGGTAAAGAAATTTATGTGTTTGTAGAAAGGCTTCAGAAGCAATTAGAAGAGCTAAAACGCATTCCACACGCAGCTAAATTTGGTGGTGCAACCGGAAACTTTAATGCGCACGCTGTTGCTTATGTAAACCATAACTGGATTAGCTTTGCCGATAATTTTGTGAACGAGGATTTAGGGCTAAGTCGCAGCCAGTTCACTACCCAAATTGAGCATTACGATTTTCTTGCTGCACAAATGGATGCCATAAAAAGGATAAACAATATTCTAATTGATTTGTCGCGCGATTTTTGGATGTATATCAGCATGGAATATTTTAAACAAAAGGTAAATAAAAATGAAGTTGGAAGCAGTGCTATGCCACACAAAGTAAATCCAATTGATTTTGAAAATGCCGAAGGGAATTTAGGAGTTGCTAATGCGCTTTTTGAACATTTTGCTGCAAAACTCCCGATAAGCAGATTACAGCGCGACCTAACAGATTCAACCGTTTTACGCAATGTTGGTGTACCGCTGGCACATGTTTTTATCAGCATAGCTTCTTTAGAAAAAGGACTTGGCAAACTGCTTCTGAATGAAACAAAATTAAATGCTGATTTAGAAGCAAATTGGGCGGTGGTTGCAGAAGCAATTCAAACCATTTTGCGCAGAGAAAACTATCCAAATCCTTATGAAAAACTAAAAGAACTCACGCGCGGAAATACAGGAATTACGAAACAATCCATTCAGGAATTTATTGAAAACTTAGATGTGAAACCGTATATCAAAAAAGAGCTAAGCAGCATCACTCCGTTTAACTACACGGGAATTTAGTGCCGCAACAACTTTCTTTATTTCAGCCAAAGGAAGAATTTGCAGCGCTATTGCCAAAAGCAAGATAACTACACCACTTAAACCAATTGAAACAAAGCCTGAATTTAAGTGAAGCAAACTAATGCCGTAGCAAGTAGCAAAACTGAGAATGATAAATACTAAAAGTGATGCCACAGATTTTAGTGGCATCGTAACTTTAGTTTGTTTCGCAACTGCTAAAACATGAAGCAAACATACCAAAACATTTGTTGCCAATGCAGTTGCTGCGCTGCCCACTGCGCCATAAATTGGAATAGAAAAATAGTTGGCAAAGAAATTAAAAAACACACCGGCAACCGAGATTTTACAGAGTGTATAAATTGCTCCTTTTGCTGTGAGCAAAGTTCCCATAATATAAATTAGCGAAGCAGGAATAAACGCCAACATTGTGAAAATAAAAACCTGTTGCCATTCTTGACCAGATTGATGATATAAAAGTTGTAACAAAAACTTAGACCAAATCACACAAATTACTGAAACGCTTACCGCGAAAATCATAATGCCTTGTAAACCAAATTGCACAAGTTCATCATTCTTTTTTTGCTGCTTAAAATTAGCTGCAAACAAAGGCAAAAGTATAGTGCTAAAAAGAAAACCAAATTGATTGGCAGCATCAAAAATTCTGAATGAAGCAGCGTAAATTCCCGCTTGGTATGCACCATTTTCGCCTAACAAACTATCTAATAAAATAGCATCAATTCTACCGTAAACTGTCATTAAAAAAACTAAAAGTGCATACGGAAATGTAGAGCGAAAAATCCTTAAGCGGAATTTTCTATCCCAAAAACTAAATAGAAATCCTGCTTGCTTACCAACTAAAATTCCGGCAATTACACAAGTGATAAATAAAGCTGCTGTTTGGGCTAAAATGAAACTGGCAATACTCAACTCAAAAACATGAAACCAGATAATAGCAGCGCAAAATCCAATGGCTAATAATCTATCGGCAATAGAAATAAAACTATCTGCTTTAAAACGCTGCAACGCCTGTAAATTAGAGCGAAAGAAAAGAATGAGTGTGAGCAATATTTGGTTCACCAATAGCAGACTCAAAATCTCTAATTTCTCTTTATTAAATCCACTCCCAAAAGCAGCAGCCAAAGTGAATAAAAAGTAGATAGCAGATAGCGAAATTTTTAGTGTGAATAGATTGCCAAAATATTGCCCAATTCGGCTCGGAACTCTTGATATGGCTCGGTTGTTGAAATTATTTAAGCCTAAATCTAAGAGCACACTAAACAGCAATGAATAGTTGAAAACTGCAAAATATAAACCATAAGATTCCGCACCGAGTGTGTTTTGTACCACACGGTCAATTCCAAAAATCCAAAATGGTTTAATCAATAAATTTGCTCCAATTAAAATAGCAAGATTAAGAGCAAACTTTTTGCGCATTTCCTTAATATAAACTACAAATTATTTCTTGTTTTCTTTTGCAAGTTCTTCGTTCATTCCTTTTACCACATCGTTGGTAATGTTGTATGCTTCATCGTGGTAAAGAAGCGGACCGCCTTTTATGTGGCTAAATACAAATGAGTATCTTTTATCGGCATTGTACTTAAGCAAAAACGAATCTAATCGTGTTTGCAGTTCACCATTAAATGCTTCTTGCTCATCAACAAATTGTTTAGTCATGCGGTCGCGCATTTCTTCTAACTCCATTTGTTTTTGATACATTCTTTTTTGTGCAGCTTCGCCTTCGCTTTGGGTCATGGTTGCAGCGCGCTCTTGCAATTCGTACAGCTCTTTTTGAAAAGCTGCTGCGCGTTGTGTAAGCGTAGTTTCAATATTCTTCTGTTTTTTTTCTAGTTCTACTTTTTTGTCTTTAAACAAAGTGTAATTCGCTTCTAAAGAATCTAAATCCACAAAAGCAATTAAGCCCGATTCTTTTACTTGCACATTGTTTGTAGCAGGAGCAACAGTTGTAGTTGATTTTTTGCTGCCAAAATGAAGAAAAAATAAAGCGCCAACGGCAACTACTAATATGGCATTTAAGGAAATTAAGATGTTGTCTTTCATTTAAAATTCAGGTTTAAGTTTTTGTTTTTAATTAGTGTTTAATATGTAGTTAATGAATTATCAATCTCGTTTGCCCAAGCTAAAATCCCACCTTTCAGGTTGTAAAGATTATTAAAGTTATGGGCACTTTGCAAATATTCAACCATTCTTTCGCTTCTGGCCCCACTGCGGCAGTGAATAATTACAGTTTTATCGTGTGGAATTTTATCTAAATTATCCGGCAAATCATACATAGGAATGAGTGTTGCATTCAAATTGCAAATGGCATATTCATAAAGCTCTCGAACATCAATAAGTAGAAAATCCTCCTCTCTTTCTATCATTTCTTTTAGCTCTTGCACAGTTTTTTCTTTCACCATATATAGAATTATTTTACTTGGAAATTATTGAGCATAATCACTTTGGTGTTTTTCTTTAGTTTAAGTTTTGAAACATTAAACTTTATTTCATTCATCACAAAAGCTCTGCACATATCATTATCAGATTCATGAACTAAATACAATTGCAAAGTATCTTTGCTTGCTTGAATTGGTTTAATTAACTGAAATGAATGAACACGGCAACCTCCACCATATTTCACTTTGGTTTCTAAGCTGTTTTTCTTTTTGCCGCTTAAAGTTGCAGATGAAATCTGAAAACCAATTTCAGTATTTTCAGGTTTCCAATCTTTGTTTTTATTCAATAAGACTTTTGGCATGTAGCGAAGCTTTTTCACTGAGTCTTCAACCCAACATTTCTTATTTTCTTCTTTAATTGATGTTGATTCTTTGGGCTTAGTGAAAGCAGAAAAACTCAAAAATAAAAGTGTAATAATTAAAAAACTTCCTCGCATAATTTCTGATTATTGATGAACGAAAACTTTTGTAGTTTGCGATAAATAATTAGAAAATATTTTAGCAAAATACATTCCATTGGCATGGTGAAACGGCACTTGAATATTATTTGAATCGAACGATTGAAATTGCTCTACAATTCTACCTGTGGCATCAGCAATTTCAATTTTTTGCAGCAGACTTTTCGATGAAACATTCAAAACATTATTGCTGAAATAAACTTTAGTGTTATTTGCTTCAATAGAATTTATTTTTGAAAGTTTGCCTGTAAAATCTTCAATCCACGGCAAATAATTTTGAATTTTAGTATAAATTCCGGGAAAGTTTTTGTCGCCACAACCATTGCCCCAACTCACAATTCCGGTAAGTACTTCATTGCCATTTGAATCAACTGAAAAAAGTGGTCCACCGCTATCGCCTTGGCAAGCATCAGAGCCGCCAGCCATAAATCCGGCACAAAGCATGTTGTTGGTTATTTCGCCATCATAAGAATTTGGAGTATTGCAAATTGATTGCGCCACAATTGGAACTTCTGCTTCCATAAGCGTGTCGCTGCCACCTTGAGCAAACTTTTTTAGCTTTCCCCAACCAATAACCTTTTGTACTTTTCCTGAATCAACCAATTCTGTTTCAGCAGTTCGCGCAATTCTAATTGGAGGAACAGCAGTAACAGGTATTCTCAAATGAATTAGCGCAATATCATTATCGTAAGTCGTGTTGTTGAAATTTTCATGAATATAAAAAGTATCAATATCCGCAGTAAAATATCCTGTAACAGGTTGCGATAAATAATAAGCATTAAAGAAAATTTTTATCCCCGAAACTGTTTCACCTTCCATACAGTGCGCTGCCGTGGCAATCCAATCCGGAGCAATTAAAGCGCCTCCGCAAAATTGGTCGTAAGGGTCGTAGCTATATGATAAACCTGCCATCCATTCATAGTTTGGCGGAGCAACTGCCGAGCCGGAAATAATTTGCAGCTGTGCATAGTTTACATAGAAACTCCCAACAAAAAAAATGCTTAGAAATAAATTCTTCATGCGGTGCAAATGTAAAATCATTCTCAATGCAGAATAAAAGTTATGTATTTTTCACTTCATTTGTTTTATGAAGCATTTCTTTTTGCAAAAGTGCAATCTTTTAGCAGTTGCAGTTTTATTAGTGGTTGTTTGTAGTAGTTTTTCTGCCACAAGCCCAATGGCTTTGGTAATGAAAAATATGCTACACTATTTACAAAAAGAAAAAAAAGCTATTGTTTCAAATAAAAAGAAAACTCAAACTCCTTCAGATATAAATGAAATTTTTTCAGCAGAAATTACAGTAGGAAAGAAGCTGGCTTCTAATCACAAAGAGCTTTCAATCGAATTGCTAAAACATATTGAAGCCTACAATAATTCAGCAAAAGAAGAACGAAAAACACAGTTCAATTTAGTAGTAAAAAGTTGTGTTGCTTGCCACGAAAAAGTGTGCCCCGGACCAATTGAAGCAATTGAACGAAATTTGATTGACTAAAAACATATTTTTGCCAACGATTTATGAGTGAAATTTTTTCAATTAAGTTACCGCAGTTTGAAGGTCCATTCGATTTATTGCTATTCTTTATCGAGCGCGATGAATTAGATATTTACGATATTCCTATTTCAAAAATTACTGATGATTTTCTTAGCTATATTCATAACAATGAATTACTGAATATTGAAGTTGCCAGCGAATTTATTTTGGTTGCCGCCACGCTCATGCGCATTAAAGCTAAATTGCTTTTGCCAAGAAAGGAATTAGATGAACAAGGCAAAGAAATTGACCCGCGCGAAGAGTTGGCAAACCGACTGATAGAATACAAAAAATATAAAGAAGTAAGCGAAGCACTTCGCTTATTAGAAGATGATAGACAAAGCATTACCAAGCGCGGAAATGCGGCTTCTGAAATTGGTGAAATTGCAAGTGCTTTTGAAACCGATCATGAAATGCAGAGCCTAACCATGTTGCGCTTAATGAAGGCATTTCAAAATGTAATAACACGCTTGGATCGCGAAAAGCACAAAGTGGTTCACACCGTATTGCAACCACCATATACCATTTCCGGTGAAAAAATGATTTTGCTTGAAAAAGTAAATGTAGGAGGACAAACTACGTTTGAAGAAGTGTTTGAAGATTGCGAAAATCGTATTCACGCCATGTTTACTTTCTTGAGTATGCTGGAATTGATTCAAGAAAAACTAATTGGCATCACCATTGGTGAAGGCTACAATAATTTTTGGATCACCAAATACACAGCCGAGCAAACCGCAGCACTTAACACACCTGAAATACAGGAATAATCTAAGCTGATACAGTACAAATATTTAAAATATTGGGCAAGTAATTTTATTGCCTGTTTCGCAACTATTTTTACCTTTTTTATTTTCTTTTTCTAAAGAAAAACTTTTATTGCACGATTGTTTAAAAACAAAACAGACAAACAAAGGTTCAAATATGAAAAAGAGTACATCTGCAAAAACAAAACCCGAAACATTTTTTGCAGCAGATTGGCCAAAAGATGGTCCCATAAACCTCAACATTCACGACCTTCCACACGCATCTTCTTCCACCGAATGGTGGTACATGCACAGCCACATTAAAGCAAAAGGGAATAGAAATCTTTCTCTCTTTGCTTCTTTCTTTCGACATGCTATTAGTTTCGATAAAAAAACAAAGCAACCCAATTACGCACATTCCATAATTTGGGGAATTTCGGATATAGATAATAAGCAGTATCACACCGTTTCTTTAGTGGATAAGCGCGCGCCAAAGCTTGGTTTAGAACGCTTAAAAAAAGGCGAAGTGGTGAAAGATTCTTTTATTCGAAGAGCAGCAATAGAAATGCTTTCAAAAGGTGTGATGCCTTATCCTGATGAATTACTGAAAAACGACCCAACAATTTCTTTCAAAAATCTACATCTTGATTTTGATGGAAATACTTTTAAAAAAATGCCCAATGGTTCGTATCAACTTCATCTTAATCATAAAGAACTTCAACTAAGCGTTGATATAAATTTTCTTCCACAAAAACCACCAACAAGGCATGGCGATAATGGCGTGGTGCGCGGTGTGAGTGCCGAAGATATGTTTTACTATTTTATTCCGCGATGTGAAGTTACAGGCTCTTTAAAACTAAAAAAAGAGAAGCTGAAAATTGAGAGCGCAACAGGTTGGTACGACCATGAATTTGGCTGCCACCCAACAACCCAAGACGAGCAACCGAAAGATGATATGAAAAAAGACATATCGTGGAATTGGATTGCCATGCAGTTGGATAATGGTTGTGAACTTACGGCTTACGATTTAGTGAACTTGAAAACAGGTGAAGATTGTGGCTCTTTTGTGATTTTGATTGATGCAAAAGGAGAGAGGCATTATTCAAATAAATTTAAGCTAAAGCAAACAGACGAGCTTTGGACAAGTACACGAACATTTAATGAATATCCCACACATTGGGTTTTAGAAGCACCGGAATTAGGTTTAAAAGTAAAGGCAGAGGCAGCGTTTCCAAATCAAGAATTTGCAACAGTAATTTCAAAGCCTGCATTTTGGGAAGGAAGAATGAATATTTCCGGCACTTTAAAAGGAAAAAAAGTTTCTGGTCCGGGATATATTGAAAGGCATGGTTTTGTGAACAGCAACAGCATGAAAGAGTTTTTGAAAGCAGTATCAAAAGCAACATTAAAGTCTGTTCAGCAAATTATTCCGCTTGCGCTAAGCCAAGAAAAGTTTGAAGAGCTGGTTTCTAAAAAAGGAAACAAGCGATTTACCGATGGTTTAGACAAAGAAATCTACATTGAAAAATTCATAAAGCCAATTCGTGAAATTACCGACCGTGGCGGAAAAAGCTGGCGAAGTTATGCCACAATCGCTTGCTGTGATGCAGTTGGCGGCAATTCTCAAGATGCAATTGACTGGTTGGCTTTGCCGGAACTTTTGCACGTTGGCTCGCTAATGGTTGATGATGTGCAAGATAAATCGCTGGTGCGCAGAGGAGGTCCGGCTGCGCATGTGGTTCACGGTGATGCTATTGCCATTAACAGTGGTAATGCAGCTTACTTTTTGGGGCAATATTGTATTTATAGAGTTGATAAATCGTTTGAAGATAAAACACAAATTTACAATTGGTATTTTGAAGCCATGCGCGCTTCGCATAGCGGACAAGCAATGGATATTTACGGCTTAGATTACATGATGCCGAAAGCAATAAAAGATACCGAAACGGCTAAGCTATTGCAGAAAAGAGTAATTGCCACACACCGTTTAAAATCAGCAGCTCCGGCTTCGTATTTAGCCCGAATTGGCGTGCTTTTAGGCAAAGGCTCACAAGCTCAAATTGATGCTATGGGAAATTATTTTGAAGCACTTGGAATTTCATTCCAAATTATTGACGATACGCTGAACCTGAAAGGTTTTAAAGACAATTTAAAAACGAAAGCAGAAGATATTACTGCCGGAAAAATTACTTATCCAATTGCAAAAGCAATGGCTGTAATTTCTGCTAAAGAGCGCAAAAGACTTTGGGAAATTGTGAGTGCCAAAACAAGCGATACAAAACTGCTTTCTGAAGCCATTGGCATTTTAGATAAATATCAAATTATCGAGAGTTGCGAAAATGAAGCAAAAGCAATTTTAGAGAAAGCTTGGAAACAACTCAATCCATTGCTACGCGATAGTATGGTTAAGTTAAACTTACGTGCGTTTAGTTGGTTTGTGTTGGAGCGTACTTATTAAGGAAAGAATTTAGCAGAGTATCTACTAATTCAAAAGACATATTTGGACAAACTAATTAGTTTGCCATTACCGCTTTTTGTACCCATTTCTTTTTGCGAAACATATTTGCTTTCATGTTTAAGAAAAACGTAGGAGCAAGGCGTTTGAGCCAGTTTACCCAGAGCGCTTGGAATGGATGAAAAATATAAAACTTATCTTTTCCGCTTTGGATTAAAATTTTATGTGCAACCACTTCCGGCCCAATAGTTATTTTTTGCGTTTTAGCTTTGCCGATAGACGTAGCATGTTCCGGCCCGCGATTATGTTGCATTATATTGCTTTTAAAAAAAGTGGGAAGCACTAAACTTATTCCCACGCCAAACGGAGCTAACTCTGCATAAAGCGATTCCGCGTGTGCAATCACAGCAGCTTTAGTAACATTATACATGCTCATGTTAGGCATACAGGCTATTCCTGCCATGCTTGCTACATTCACAATATGTCCGGCTTTTTGCTTTTTCATGGCAGGTACAAAAAAGTATGAACCGTAAATTACACTCATTTGATTGATGCCGGTTATCCATTCCCAATTTTCTAAACTGTATTCTTCAAATAAGCCGCCATCGCCAACTCCGGCATTATTTATGAGTAAATCTATACCGCCATTTTTCATTAAGAAATCTTCAGCCGCATTTTTGTATGCTTCCTTTTTAGAAACATCAAAAACATATTGAAAAACTTTTCCTCCTGCATTTTCAATTTCGGTAGCAGCAGATTGGAGCGCAGTTGCGTTAATATCGGTGATACCTATTTTCCAACCATCTTTGGCTAATTGTAGCGCGAGAGTTTTGCCTAAACCAGAAGCCGAACCTGTGATAAATGCTCTTTTTGACGGGTATTTTTTAGTGAGTTGATACATTGAATGCAATTATTTTTTCTTCTTAAAACAGTTTTTAAAATCTTCGCTTTTAGGTAAATATTTCTTTTTCACATTTTGCGTTGCCGCTTGAATATCGGCACAAGGCGTTCCTACATTAAAATAGTGTTTCACAAAACCTCTGTTCCATAATGCAAAACCATCATTTGGATATAAACGCAAATAATTATCCCATGCAGCAAGGCATCGGTTGATATAGTTTTTGTCATTGTTAGCAATTACGAAATACGACAATCCTAAATTCCAAAGTGCGGTTTGATCGGTGCTGTTTACTTTCAGCGCATCTTCAATTTCTTTGTACTTTAACAATGCGTTTGCAAAACTATTGGTTGAAAGATAGCCAATGGAAAGCATTTCGCCTTTTGGAGTTGGTTTATCTTTTGCCGAAACTTGTAAGTTTAAAATGGTAAGAAAACAAACCGTAAATGCAATGGAAATAAATTTCATAACTTTATATTATTCTTAAATTGATAACGCAATTTTAGTAAAGGCAATAAAAATTCCACATAATCGCTAATTATACGCTCCAAATTTTTCTTTTTACAAGGTGAAAATTTTTCTAAAACGCTTTTTTATAGCTCTGATTTCTGCAATTATTATTTTGCCTTTAGTAGCAATAATAACCGCTTTTATATTAGAAGACAGTATAAAAAATCAAATTGTAACAGAGGTAAATAAGCAGTTGGCTGTACCGGTAAAAGTTTCGGGAAAAATAAATTTTACGGTTTTAAAATATTTTCCGAATGCTGCATTGGAATTTGAACAAGTTGCTATAAATAATAAACTAAAAGTAGGAGAGAAGCAGTTGGCAGAAGTGCAAAGTTTTTCGTTGCTTTTTAGCTTGAGCGATATTGTTAAAAACAAGTTTACCATTCACAGCATTGCATTAAAAAACGGTGCTGTAAATATTGTAGTTGATAAAGACGGAAACTCCAATTTAGATATTTTAAAAGATGGAAAAGAGAGCAAACAAGATGCTGAACTAAAGGTAAACCGAGTGCTGCTTTCAAACATAAAAATAAGCTACAATGATTTTAAGAGTGAGTTTAAAGCTGGTTCGCGAGTTAGGACATTGCAATTAGACGGTGATTTTACGGCAGCAAAATTTGTGCTAAAAAGCAAAGGT
This sequence comes from Bacteroidetes bacterium 37-13, assembly GCA_001897535.1. Taxonomy (GTDB): domain Bacteria; phylum Bacteroidota; class Bacteroidia; order Chitinophagales; family LD1; genus UBA7692. The sequence goes on from MKTC01000035.1 coordinate 48,139, forward strand.
GATTTTTTTGTAGAAAAAATAGCAGCAGGCGAAAATCAACTTGTAGCAAATAAACAACTAAACGTAGATATCTTATTGAATATCAGTAACTATTGGAAAGAAATAGCTATCAATAAAGCAGAACTTTCCATTGAGAAAAGTCCATTTGATGTAAATGGAAATTTCAAGTTTGGGCAAGATAAAACAACAGTATTCTTTGTGGCAAAAACCGAAGGTGAGAATATCGCGGAGCTAATTGCGCTGCTTCCTCAAAACCTAAGAAAGACCTTTGAAGAAACCAATGGAAAAGGTGCTTTTGAACTAAACATTCAAGTAGATGGCATAGTTTCAAAGCTGCAATCGCCTGTGGTAACGGTAAAAGCAAAACTAAAAGACGCTGTGGTAGAATTGCCAAAAGTGAAAAAGGAATTAAAACACGTTTTTGCTGATATTGAATATGGCAGTAACAAAGGCGGAGTAGATTATTTAAACATTACCGATTGTCGCTCACAAATAAGCAGCGCAAGTTTTAGGTTTTCATTGTTTTTAAAAAATTTGCCGGACCCGGAATTTCTGTTCGATGCAAATGGAACACTTTATTTGAGTGAATTAGGCGCATTTGTTCCCGATAGTATCATGAAGAATTTTTCGGGCAATATTATTTTTAGGAATTTCAATATAAACGGTATGGTGAAAGACCTTACCGAAAAGCCTGAAAACGTATTTGCAAATGGTAGCGGTAACTTTACTTTACAAGATATTGCGTTTGAAGCAGGTGGAGTTAAATATAAGAATATCAACGGGTTAATAACTTACAGTGCTCAAAAATTAGCTGCTAAAGATCTGAAAATAAGTTTTTTAAACACTGATGCAGTTTTCAATGGAAATGTATCCGGTTTAGCGCCTTTTGCGACTGCACTTGCCAAAAGAAAACCAATGAATAATTTGGTTTTAGATGCCGATGGCGATTTGAAAATCAATAAATTAGACCTTTCTGAACTCATTAAAACTTTTAGTTCTGCGGAGTCAGAAAAAAGTAAAAGCAAGCTGGATATTAAAAATGTATTTAGAATGAATGGAAATCTCTCGCTTTCCATTCAACAGTTTGTTTACAACAAAATGGAATTTAATGATGTAAAAGTTTCGCTCACACTTTCTCCGCTCCATTTACGTTTAAACAAATTTAGCACTCAAACTATGGGCGGAACGGCAAACGGAAATGGCTATTTTGTGTTTATGGGCGACAAAGATTTGCTCATGAACTTTGGTGCTGAATTGAATGATATTGATATTACTGAAGTCTTTAAGGAAACTGAAAATTTTGGTCAAACCACTTTAACTGCAAACAATATTAGCGGCACAGCCAATGCAAAAGTTTATCTAAAAAACACATGGAAAAACTATGAAGAAATTGACCCGGATAACCTAAACGCTATTATAGATTTTGAAATTAAAAATGGCAGATTAAAGGATTTTGAACCCGTGAAAGCTGCTTCTAAATTTATTAAAGTAGAAGAATTATCAGACATAAAATTTTCTGACATAAAAAACAGATTATCAATATATAATAAAACAGTATTTATACCTTCGTTTGAAATAAAATCAAATGCTGTAAACTTGATTTTCTCCGGAGAACATCATTTTGATAATACAGTTGATTACCATTTTAAAGTGAATTTAAGAAGATTGCTTGCCAATAAATTTAACAGGGCAGGGAGAGAACAATTTATTGAAAACGATCCTTATGACGGCTTGAATGTTTACTTGAGTTTGACAGGAAATTTAGCTAACCCAACTGTAAAATACGATAAATCTTCAGCGAATGCGAAAATCAAAGAAGACTGGAAAGGAGAGAAGGATGTGCTAAAAAATCTATTTAACAAAGATAAAACACCTAAAGGTGAAAAACGCGAGGAGAAATACTTCCAAATAGACGAACAACCCACTTTTATGGATTTTGAAGAAGAGAAATAGCGAAATAAAAAATGGATATTTATTCAAAAAAGAGCAACTATAAATTTATTATCTTTTTAATCGCCATGATTATTGGCACAGGAACGGTTGTTTACACCAACAACTTAGCCAATAAAATTGCAAAAAACGAAAAGAAAAAAGCCAAACTGTGGGCAGATGCCACCGAAAAGCGTGCTCAAATGTTAGGTTACACATATGAACTTTTTAATAAGTTAGCAACCGATGAACGTGAAAAAGTAAATGTGTGGGCGCAAAGCACAAAATTTATTTTAACTGTAGAAGACAATGATTTGCTTACCTTTTTCAATGAAATTGTAACTTCAAACGATAACATTCCGGTGCTTTTGGTAAGTGAAGATGGTACTGTGCTTTCTGCCAGAAATACCGATTCTACATTTAGTGCAAAAATTGGCAAACAACTAAGCTTTGCAGAATTACGTCATTTTTCAAACTATCCGCCAATAATTGTGCAGTATAGAAATATTCCGGGATTTAGTAGAAATTATATTTATTATCAGGATAGCAAACTTTTTCAAGATTTAAGAATAACTTTAAATGAATTGGTTGAAAAGTTTATTTATGAAGTAGTTATGAACACAACAAGTTCTCCGGTTATTCTTTTAAACGAGAAAAATGAACTGCTTGCTTTCAGCAATATTGATTCAAATGACGTTCGCACAAAAACAAAATTAGAACACAAAGTTCAAGAAATGGCTGCTAAAAAAGAGCCGATTTTGCTCACTTTAGGTAACAACAATAAAAAGTATATTTATTATGATGAATCGTTGATGATTAAGCAGTTGCGATGGTTTCCATTTATTCAACTTGCAATTTTTGCAGCCTTCATTTTGCTTTCTTATTTAGTTTTTAGCAATTCGCGCAAAGCAGAGCAAAATTTGGTTTGGGTTGGTATGGCAAAAGAAACTGCCCATCAATTGGGTACGCCAATTTCTTCGCTTAGCTCGTGGGTTGAATATATGAAGGAAATGAAACTTACGGAAAATACTGAAATTTTAGATGCTTTAGACCAAGATATTCAAAGGCTTACATTAGTTGCGGAGCGATTTTCTAAAATTGGTTCCAAGCCAAAGTTGGAGGAAACCAATTTGATTGAATTTGTAGAAAATACTGCTAATTATTTTATTAAACGAATAAGTACTAAAGTAAAAGTTGAAGTAATTGCGCAAAATGAAAAGCCGATTTTAGTAATGCTCAATGGCGATTTGTTTAGTTGGGTTTTAGAGAATCTATTTAAAAATGCTATTGATGCAATGAGCGGAGAAGGAAAAATAACGGTAAAAATTTATAGCAACAGCAATAAGGCGATTATTGATTTTCAAGATAGTGGAAATGGGCTTGCAAAAAATAAATGGGAGAAAATTTTCGAGCCAGGTTACAGTACAAAACGCAGAGGCTGGGGCTTGGGGTTGTCATTGTCTAAAAGAATTGTGGAAGATTATCACAATGGTAGAATATTTGTGAAACACAGCGAAGTTGGAAAAGGGACAACTTTTAGTATAGAATTAAAAGGATAAAATAGACTGTTCTAACAGAATGATTATCAATTCATTATTAAGATTCAGGAATTGGTTTAGGCCAAAAAAGATTTTACTTAGTCATGACGTTGAATTATTTCTACAAACAATGTACCCTGATGTAAATTGGCAAAGCGTAAGTTTCTACGAAGGCTTACCTTGGTTCATTTTATCTTCAAAAGCTACGGCAATTGCTTTGCCCGAAAGCTACAGTTTTAGCAAAATAAATATTCACTTAACTAGTTTCGATGAAAATTCTATTGACAAACTCGGAATTTTGGTACACGAGAGTTTTCATGCTTTGCAATATACTGCGATTGGTGTGTCGGGTTTAGGTTTTATTCGTTTGTTTATGGTGAAATATTTTAGTTTTTGGGTTGCAAACGGCTACAGAAGCAATCCAATGGAAATTGACGCTTACAAGCACGAAGAGGAATTTTGCAGTTGCTTTGGAAAGTTTTTAACTCAAAGGAATCTGAATTTTAAGAAAGAAATGCTCGCTCAATTTTCAAATGCAAATACAAAGCTGATTAGGCGTAAAAGCGAGTTAAGTTATGAAGCTAAAATATTGAATTTTTTACTCGGTGCTTTTTTCGTATTTGTAATTGGAATTTGTTTGCCAATTTCAGAGTTTTTCCTCTGGATTGTTTATGGAATTCTTTCTGTAATAAACATTTTCATTTCAAACATTTCTAAACGCAATTAAGTATTTCAACACTGCTGAAACCGTTTAAATCATTGATATTTTCAAAACCCATTTTTTACTATAATTTATATTATGTTAAGTAATAAAGAAGAGAAATGCCTATCGTTAAAATGTTGAATACTTTTTTCAGGAGTAATTATGGAAAATAAAAATTTCTTTTCTATTTTCAGCAACCAAACAGCAAATTTTTTCTTCTTCTCTGTATGACAAAAACTAGACTCTCAATTTATTTTTTTATAGTTTTTTCTATTGCGAGTATTTCCAAACTATGCGCACAAGAGTTCACTACCGAAGGTAAAGACTTTTGGTTTGGGTTCATGGAAAACACTTTAGGTTCACCACCTGATACACTTTTGGTTTCTATGAGTTCGCGGATTGCCGCAACTGCCACAGTCTCAATTCCATTAAACGGTTGGACTCAAACGGTTAATATTCCTGCTAACACCTCAGTTTCAGTTGGTATTCCAAAATCTTTAGCCATGGCTTCGGGTTGTGGCGCAAAACTTCCAAGAGGTTGCAGAATTCAGGCAACAGAAAAAATAAGTGCTTATGCACTAAACTTTCAAGGTTTTTCAGCAGATGCTTCTCTCCTAATTCCCACCACCACTTTGGGCGATAAATACTATTTGAATACTTACAGAGAAAATTTTAGCAATTCGCGCCAAACGCAAATGTTGATTGTGGCGGCTTATCCAAATTCAACTATACAAATTACACCTACGGTGGCAACAAGTTGTGGAAATGCAGCAGGCGTACCTTTTCAAATAAATTTAAACCAAGGTGAAGTTTACAACTTAGAATCGGCTGGAGATTTAACTGGAACTTATGTTCAATCAATTGATAACGGACAAGGTTGTAAGAAATTCGTTTTACTATCAGGAAATTTTTGTACAGCTGTTGGCGAGCAGTGCTGCTGCGACCATTTATTCGATATAAATTTTCACAACGAATCTTGGGGAAAGAATTATATACTCCCAAATCTTAGAACAAGAAATGTAACGAGATTTAGAGTTGTAGCACAACAAAATGGCACACAAGTTTCGGTGAATGGCGGCCCTGTTCAGAATCTAAATGCAGGCCAGTTTTATCAATTTGATTTAACAGCAAATGGAAGCGTAACTTCAAATAACCCAATTGCTGTGATGCAGTTGAGTATGAGCGGAGATGCTGATGGCACAAGCGCAGACCCATTTATGATAACCTTAGGACCAAATGAGCAAACAATGAAAGAAATTACTTTCAACACTTTGTTCAACTCAGGCAATTCACCAACATACTATGCCACAATTGTTACCAAAACAAACAGTACAGGACTTCTAACTTTAGATGGCGCTCCTGTGGCAGGTTTCACTCCTGTGGCTTCAAATCCGGCTTATTCAATTGCATCACCGAATGTTGCATTCGGCAGCCATACCTTGCGTAGTGATAGTGGTTTCTTGGCTTATATTTATGAATATGCCAGCTATGAATCTTTCGGCTATTCGGCCGGTGCTAATTTAACCAACCTGTTTGCAAGTTTTGAATATGCTTCTTCAAGACACGATTCTATTTTTTGCCCGGGCGATACGGTTTTTTTTCAAGGTGTTGGAGATCCTTCAATTTTAAGTTATGAATGGGATTTTGGAGATGGAGATACCTCTAAACAACAAAATCCAAAACATGTTTATACAACACTGGGCGACTTTACCGTAAATATGATTATTCAGCGGCAAAATAGTTGCGATAAAGATACCATTCCAGGCAAAGTGAAAATTTTAGGACCTCCGGTTACCAATGTACCAGACGATACAATTTGTATAGGAACTTCCATTACAGTAAGCGTAAACAGTCCGGATTCAATTCGTTGGAGCACTGGCGATACCACTTCTTCCATCACACTTTGGCCTTCGGCTACTACTTCTTATTCTGTTTATACTAAAAATGTGGCTTGTGCCGGAATGCCTGATACATTTACTGTAAACATTCGAGATCCAAAAGTAGATTTTACCACTTCGCCTCAGTGCTTTGGAAATCCAATTCGTTTTACACCGTTTGCGTCTACTTCGCTGCAATCGTTTAGTTGGGATTATGGCGATGGAAATTTTGAAAGTTACAATTCTGCCACATTAAACTATCGAGACCATACATATACTGCTCCAGGAAATTATTCTGTTACACTTGCTATTCAAGATTCAACAGGCTGCAAAGATACTATCGTTAAAAATGTTTCAGTCTTTCCATTGCTGAACCAAAATTTCACGGTTGGCAATATTTGTCTTAATGGCATTGCTTCAATCGTAAATAATACAACTGTGGTGAGCGGAAGTGTACACAGCCAATGGAATTGGGGCGATGGAAGTGCCATAGATACCAGCTTCTCTCCTACACATCTTTACGCAACAACAGGCAGCTTTGATATTACTTATATTGCCGCAACAGATAGCGGCTGTAGCGACACTTTAGTACGGCAGATAATTGTGTATGATACGGCAGCCGTGAGTTTCACAGCTAATGATACTTGCTTGGGCAATGCTATACAGTTTGTAAATACCTCAAGCGCTCCACCTGGTTCTACTCCTTTGTGGTATTTTGGTGATGGTACTCAAAGTAGCGATACTTCACCCGTACATTCTTACACAACAGCAGGAATATTTAATGTTACTGCCATCGCACTCACGCCTTTTGGTTGTAATGATACAGTAATACAGCAAGTTGAAGTTTTTCCAAATCCAATACCAAATTTTGTTTCGGATAGCGTGTGCGATGGAACAACAATACAATTTGTAAACTCATCTTCCATTGCATCAGGAACTTATACTTCTGCATGGAATTTTGGCGATGGAGCAAATGATATTTCTAAAGATCCTTCGCATTTGTATGCCAGTACCGGAAATTACAATGTGGTGCTAACACTAACTTCCAATTATGGCTGTGTAGATTCTGCACAAAAAGTTGCATTAGTTTCTCCAAATCCAACAGCAGCTTTCACACTTAGCGATGTTTGTAACGATAGCACTTTAAGCGCCACCAATACTTCAAGCGTTTCCGGTGGAACAATTAA
>MKTC01000036.1 GCA_001897535.1 Bacteroidetes bacterium 37-13
TATTTATTGCTATTCTTCCACGAGTTGCTGCCTCCGTCCCAAACTTGAGAAAGTTGTTGGGTTGGGTTGTTTTGGGTATCGTAAGTGTAATCGTATTTATTGCTATTCTTCCACGAGCTGCTACCTCCGTCCCAAACTTGAGAAAGTTGTTGGGTTTGGTTGTTGCTAGCATCGTAGGTGTAATCGTATTTTTCACTATTCTTCCACGAGTTAGTGCCAGCGTCCCAGGTTTGATAAAGATATTGGGTTTGGTTGTTTTTGGCATCGTAAGTGTAGTCTCGTTTAGAACTGCTTTTCCACGAGTTGCTGCCTCCGTCCCAAACTTGATAAAGTTGTTGGGTTGGGTTGTTTTGGGTATCGTAAGTGTAGTCTCGTTTAGAGGCGTTCTTCCATGAGTTGCTGCCTCCGTCCCAGGTTTGATAAAGATATTGGGTTTGGTTGTTTTTGGCATCGTAAGTGTAGTCTCGTTTAGAGGCGTTCTTCCATGAGTTGCTGCCTCCGTCCCAAGTTTGATAAAATTCTTGGGTTTTATTGTTGTTCACATCGTAAGTGTTGATGGTTCTTCCAGTTTTTTCTTTCACAGAGGTGCCCGGTATGAAATTGTAAGAATAATTCGTGTCCACGCGGCAGTCTGCTTGTGCGTAGTAGCTGCATAGCGCTACAAAGGCGGTTAATAGTAAATGTTTAGTTTTCATAATTGGGATTGTTTTCTTTTATTACCCGTAAATATAAAATTTTTTTTCATGCTTCCTTTCATTTCAGTAAAGCAAAATATGTTGTGCATTTTTAGGTTAAGATAGGCAGCTATTTTCTTAGCTTCGCACTTACAATACAACAAGAAATATTTTATGCAAATAATAAACCCCGCAACAGGTGCAGTAATTGCTGAACTTAAAGAAGACAGCCGCCAATCATTAGAACTTATGTTTACCCAACTTCAACAAGGGCAGCAGCAATGGGCAAGCGAAACATTAGAAAACAGAATAAACGCGTTAAAACAATTTTCGGAATTGCTTAATGAGAATATAGAGCCGCTTGCAGCAATTCTAACAAGCGAAGTTGGCAAACCGCTACAGCAATCGCGAAACGAAATAAACGGTGCGCGAAATCGCATAAAATGGCTCACCGAAAATGCAACAAAGTATCTAAGCGATGAAACCATGACTACCGATACCGGACTGCTTGAAAAAATCTCTTATGAGCCGTTGGGTGTGGTTTGCAATATTAGCGCATGGAATTATCCCTATTTAGTTGGCGTGAATGTTTTTGTTCCGGCTTTGCTTGCAGGAAATGCCGTGCTTTACAAATCATCAGAACACGCCACGCTCACCGGTTTAGAAATTGAAAAACTATTGAAGCAAGCTGGTGTTCCAGACAATGTTTTTCAAGTAGGCGTGGGCGCAAAAGAAGTTGGTGCGGCTTTATTAGAAATACCTTTCAATGGCTATTTTTTTACCGGCTCTTACAATACCGGAAAATTTATTTACGAAAAAGTGGCAAATAAAATGGTGCCCGTTGGCTTAGAACTTGGAGGTAAAGATCCGCTTTATGTGGCAGACGATGTAAGTGATGTTGCTGCCGTAGCCGCAGCCACAGCCGATGGCGCTTTTTACAATAATGGACAAAGTTGCTGCTCCGTAGAGCGTATTTATGTTCACGAAAATGTGTACGAAAAATACTTAGATGCTTTTGTAAAAGAAGTACAAAGTTGGAAACAAGGTTCTCCAACAGAAGACGGTGTTTACCTTGCAGCCTTAACCCGAAAAGAGCAGTTGGCAGTGTTAGAAAACCAAGTTGCCGATGCAAAAGCAAAAGGAGCAAACATTGCTTTGGGAGGAAACAAAAAAGAAGGGAAAGGAAACTTTTTTGAACCCACTGTAATTACAAATGTCACCAACCAAATGCTGGTAATGCGCGAAGAAAGTTTTGGACCAATTATTGGTATTGCAAAAGTAAAAAATGATGAGGAAGCAATTTCTTTAATGAACGATACCGAGTATGGTTTAACCGCCTCAGTTTACAGCAGCAGCGAGAGCCGCGCAAAAAATATTTTATCTAAAACAAATTCCGGAACAGCATATTGGAATTGCTGCGATAGAGTAAGTGCCGCTTTACCTTGGAGTGGCAGAAAACATTCAGGCTTTGGAAGCACGCTTTCGCATGTTGGTTTAAGGGCGTTCACCAAGCCAAAAGCCTATCATCTAAAAGCATAGATTATGAATAAACCAATATTTAAAAATCCGGAACATCAAGCACTTTTTGAAAAGCAAGGCTTTATTGTTTTGCCGTTTTTAAACGAGGCAGAAGTAGCATCGTTAGATTTGCTTTTTAATGACCTTCACCCCAACTTAAACCAAAGCGGTTTCTTTAGCGGAAGCTACAGCAACGATATTCAATACAAGAAAAATGCAAGCCAAAAAATTGTAGAAAAATTTAATCGTGCATACCAAGAAACCTTTATCAATTACACGCCTTTCGGTGGAGCATTTTTGTACAAAGTTCCCGGGCAAAACAGCGAACTTGCTGCTCACCAAGATTGGACTATCGTAGATGAACAACAAAATGTTGCCTTAAACTGCTGGATTCCACTTTGTGATGTAACGAAAGAAAACGGAGCATTGATGATTTTGCCCGGCAGCCATTTCGATAATTTTAATGTGGTTCGCGCACCCACACTGCCATTCTTTTTTAGTGGAGATGATGAGATGGTTGTAAACGAGCTTGTGCCAATGGAAGTAAAAGCCGGCACAGCAGTAATTCTTAATCAAAGCGTTATTCACTATTCACCGCCAAATAATAGTACAAAGGTACGCAAAGCCATTACCGCAGGTATAAAAAGTGAGGGGGCACAAATGTATTTTCACTATAAAGTGCCTGACAAAAACGAGCTTGAAGTATTTGAAATGAACGATGATTTTTTGATAAGTTTTACCGACTTTGTAAACGATATTGGCAAGCGTCCTTATCTTGGAAAAAGCATTGGTTTTATTCCTTACAAAATGCCAAGTTTGCGTGGAGAAAATTTATATATCAAGCTAAAAGAGATGAAAGAAAGTGCCGGATTTAAAATGACTCCTGCCGTTGAAGTTCAAAACACTATTGTAGAAACTACAAGTGCAAACAAATCTACTTTTAGAAAAATTATTGAAGCTATTTTCAACTAAAAACACTCAGCAATGAACCAATTGGTTTTCTTGTTTATCGGAATATTTGTTGGCTTTGCCATTGGTTTTCTTTTATCAAAAATAAAAAAGCCTTCGGAAGAAACTGTTGCCAAACAAGACTTTGAAAATCTGTTGAACACAAAAAATTCTTTAGAAATTGAAAGGGGAAAATTAGAAGAGCGCGCAAGTCTTTTGGCTGAAGAAGTAAAAGCTACCATTGCCAATTTAAGCGATGAAAGAAGTAAAGTGTTACAACTAAATACTGAACTCACAGCCGCACAATCTGCCATTAAAAATACCAACGAAAAACTACAAGAACAAAAAGCAGAAGTAGAGCAACTGCAAGAGAAATTTAAAACGGAATTTAAAAATATTGCCAACGAATTGTTAGAAGATAAAAGCCGAAAATTCACACAGCAAAACCAAGAAAAGTTAGGCGAAATTCTTAATCCGCTCAACGAAAAAATAAAACTCTTTGAACAAAAAGTAGAGCAAACACACCGCGAAAGTTTAGAGAAAAATGCAGGCTTAGTACAGCAAATCCACCAACTAAAAGAGTTGAATTTGCAAATGAGCAAAGAAGCTGTAAACCTTACCAATGCCCTAAAAGGCGACAATAAAACACAGGGCAACTGGGGCGAAGTAATTTTAGAAAGAGTGCTGGAGCGCTCAGGGCTTCAGCGCGATAGAGAATATGTAATTCAAGAATCGCTTAATACAGACGATGGCAAGCGCTTTCAACCCGATGTGGTAATTCACCTGCCCGAAAGCCGCAATATTATTATTGATTCAAAGGTTTCACTTGTAGATTACGAACGCTTTGTTTCGGCTGAAAACGAAGAGGAAAAAGCCTTGTTTTTAAAAAAGCATATTCTTTCACTTCGCAACCACATAAAAGGATTAAGCGAAAAAAACTATCCGCAACTTTACGGCACCAGCAGCCCCGATTTTGTGTTGATGTTTATTCCTATCGAACCGGCATTTTCACTTGCTGTTCAATATGATAACGACTTGTTTTTAGATTCTTTCGATAAAAAAATAGTGCTGGTTAGCGCTTCAACTTTATTGGCAGTTCTTAGAACCGTGGCAAGCATTTGGCGGCAAGAAAACATCACCAAAAACCATTTAGAAATAGCCAAGCAAGCCGGAGATTTATACGATAAGTTTGTGGCCTTCGTTGAAGATTTAATAAAAGTGGGGAACCAACTCGCTACCACAAAATCTACTTACGATGACGCTATGAAAAAGCTTCATGCAGGTTCTGGAAACTTAGTAAAGCGCGCTGAAAAAATTAAAACGCTCGGTGCAAAAGCAAGCAAAAGCCTACCGCAAGCATTACTCGATCGCGCAAACGAAGATTAGTTCAATTCAATCAATATTATTCAACAAAAAACTACATCACACATGAAAAAACTACTGTTTCTCTTGCTGGTATTTGCTTTTGTTTTTCAAGGCTGTAAAAAAGATGCTGACGAATGGGTTGGAACTTACAACGGTCAATCGGGACAAAGCATACAGCGTGTTTTGATAAACAAAGTAGATAAAAGCACGCTCAAGATTGAACTACAAACTGCAATAAATAATATCTACTATACTTATGCGGTTATTCAATCGGCAAAAATAGTTGATGCCAATAGCGCAAACGTAGATGAAGATGGGCTGCTTGCCGGAGATCCTGCGCCTTACCATTTTAAAGGTACATTAACCAAAAGCGGCAAAAACCTAACTGTTGCAGGCAATGCGACCAACAAAAATAACTCTGCCGATATAAAAAATTATTACTTTAACGGTTCTAAATAGATCAGCAAATGCCACATTATATTCAGCGCGGGGAAATACCTCGCAAAAGACACACTCAGTTTAGAAAACCAGATGGCGGTTTATATGCCGAGCAGCTTGTAAGCACTGAAGGTTTCAGCGATATTTATTCGCTTGTTTACCACACTTATCCGCCAACTGTTGTTACAAAAATTGATGAAGCAATTGATGTTTCACCAAAAGTTTCTAACAATAAAAACATGCAGAATCGTTGCTTTAATGGCTTCAAAATAAAGCCGGAAAGCGATTTTATTAAAAGCCGAAAACCTATTTTGGTAAACAACGATTGCCATGTAATTTTAGCTGCACCAACCAAAGGCACGGGAAACTATTTCTACAAAAATTCTGCTGCCGATGAAATGATTTTTATTCACGAAGGAACTGGTGTTTTTAAATCCGTTTATGGTGAATTATCTTTTGGCTATGGCGATTATATTATGGTACCGCGCGGAACCATTTACCAAATTGAATTTGAAAATGAAAAGAATCGCCTTCTAATTGTTGAAGCGTTTTCACCTTTCCGTTTTCCGAAAAGATACACCAACCACGCAGGGCAATTATTAGAACATTCTCCTTATTGCGAACGCGATATTCGCACGCCTCAAAACTTAAAAACGCACAACGAAAAAGGCGACTTTCTTGTTTACATTAAGAAAGATAATTTGCTTCATCCGTACCATTATCAATATCATCCATTTGATGCAATTGGTTGGGACGGCTATCATTATCCTTACATTTTTTCTATCCACGATTTTGAACCAATAACCGGAAGAGTTCACTTGCCGCCACCAATTCACCAAACATTTGAAGCACACAACTTGGTGATATGCAGTTTTGTTCCGCGCAAATACGATTACCATCCGCTTGCAATTCCTGCGCCTTACCACCACAGCAATGTAGATAGCGATGAATTGCTTTACTACGTTGATGGTGAATTTATGAGCCGCAAACATGTAGAGCGCGGCATGCTTACGCTTCACCCAATTGGCATTCCTCATGGACCGCACCCCGGAGCAGTAGAAAAAAGTATTGGCAAAGAAGATACTCCCGAATTAGCGGTAATGATTGATACTTTTAAATCGCTTTGGATTTGCGAAGATGCGCTACCAATTGAAGATGGCGATTACTACAAAAGCTGGATGGAATAAAAATATTGAAACCGCAGCAACTGCGCTTTGAAAAAAGTATAAGTTTGTTGCCCTCTTTTTAAATAGAAATGAATACTAATTTAGAGTTTAATAAAAACGAAGACAGTCTTCGCCTAATGGTGAGCGAACTAAAAAAACAGTTAGAGCAAATAAAATTAGGTGGCGGCAAAAAGGCAACAGAAAGGCATAAAAGCAAAGGCAAGCTAACTGCTCGCGAGCGCTTAGAATTGCTTTTCGACAAAAATAAACCTACAGTAGAAATTGGAGCTTTTGCCGGCTGGGGAATGTACAAAGAGCAAGGCGGTTGCGTAGCCGGTGGTACCGTTGCCATGATCGGTTATGTGAAGAAAAGACTTTGTATTGTTGCCGCAAACGATGCAACCGTAAAAGCCGGAGCATATTTTCCTATTTCGGTAAAAAAGAATTTGCGCATTCAAGAAATTTCGATGGAAAACCGCATACCAATTATTTATTTGGTTGATAGTGCCGGAGCATTTTTGCCTATGCAAGATGAAGTTTTTCCGGATAAAGAACACTTCGGTAGAATTTTTAGAAACAATGCCGTAATGAGCGCAGCCGGAATACCGCAAATTGCTGCAATTATGGGTAGTTGTGTTGCCGGTGGAGCATACCTTCCAATCATGAGCGATGAAGCGCTTATAGTTGAAAATACAGGCTCTGTGTTTCTTGCCGGAAGCTATTTGGTAAAAAGTGCCATTGGCGAAGATATAGATAACGAAACTTTGGGCGGAGCAACCACACATTGCGAAATTAGTGGCGTTACCGATTACAAAATGAAAGACGACAAAGAGTGTATTGAAACCATTAGAAATTTAGTAGATAAATTCGGGCACAACGAAAAAGCAGGCTTCGATAGAATAGAGCCCGAAAAACCTGAATTAGACGAACAAGAACTTTACGGCATAATTCCCGAAGATGCTTCGAAGCAATACGATATGCTTGAATTGATTAAGCGACTGGTTGATAAAAGTGAAGTAGAGCAATACAAAGAAGAATACGGCAAAAGTATTATTTGCTGCTACGCTCGTGTTGATGGTTGGGCTGTTGGTATTGTTGCCAACCAGCGTAAAGTAGTGAAAAGCAAAAAGGGCGAAATGCAGTTTGGCGGTGTAATTTACAGCGATAGTGCCGATAAAGCCGCTCGTTTTATTATGAACTGTAACCAGCGGAAAATTCCTTTGGTTTTTTTGCAAGATGTAACCGGATTTATGGTTGGCAGCCGCAGCGAACATGGTGGCATTATTAAAGACGGAGCAAAGTTGGTAGCAGCAGTTGCTAATTCTGTAGTTCCAAAATTTACGTTCATTGTTGGCAACAGTTACGGAGCAGGCAATTATGCCATGTGTGGAAAGGCTTATGACCCACGTTTAATTTTCGCTTGGCCAAATTCTAAAATTGCAGTGATGGGTGGCGACCAAGCCGCAAAAACCATGTTGCAAATACAAGTGGCGCAAGAAAAAGCAAAAGGAGCAGAAGTTTCGCCCGAAGCAGAAAAAGAACTCTTAGATAAAATTAAGGCAAAATACACACAAACAATGGAACCGCGCTACTCTGCCGCCAGATTGTGGACAGATGGCATTATTGATCCTTTAGATACGCGCAAAATAATTTCAATGGGAATTGAAGCTGCCAATCACGCACCAATTACCAAGCCTTTTAGTGTTGGCATTATTCAAACCTAAAAACACAAAAAGTCCCGGCAACGGGACTTTGCTCTGATATAATTAGTTGAGTGAATACAATTAGTTTTTAGCACTTGCTACTGATACGTTTACTTGGTCTAAAGCTTTTTTATACATTCTTCCTGTTTCGCGATTGTTGTTTACAAAGTAGCCTTCAAAACGGTCGCCATCTTTCCAAAAAAATGTTCCCGAACCGTGCATCATTCCATTTAAAAAATCGCCTTCGTAGTGGTCGCCATTGGCAAAGGTAAAGATGCCCTTTCCTGTTCTTCTTCCATCTTTAAAGTCGCCTTTATATACATCTCCATTCGGGAAAAACATGGTGCCTAATCCTACGCGAGAATCGTTTTCGTAATTTCCCTCGTAAACGTTTCCACTTGCGAAATAATATTTGCCTATTCCATTCTTTTTTCCATTGGTAAATTCGCCTTCGTAGCGATCGCCATTTTTAAACACAAAAAGACCTTTTCCTAAAATTTCTCCATCTGCAAAAAGTCCCTCGTAGCGGTCGCCATCTGCATAATAGTAAATGCCTGCACCATTCATTTTGTTATCGGTAAACAAGCCTACATATTTATCGCCATTTAGAAAAGTATAAATACCTTGTCCGCTTCGCTTGTTGTCTTTCCACTCTCCGGTATAGGCTGCGCCATCTTTCATGGTAGCTTTTCCAAAGCCATTGCGCTTATCGTTTGCCCACTCTCCGTCATACACTTCTCCGGTGCTTAACACCGCTTTTCCGTGTCCGTGTTTTTCGCCTTTCTCATTATATTTTCCGGTGTACTTTCCGGGTACGAAAGTTTCAGCTTCATCAAAAGATGCAATGTTTTGATTGCGTTGTGCATTCAGCACACTGGCACTAAGTGCCAATGAAATAAACAGTAGTGTATTTTTCATGGTTCAAGGTTCTGGAATTGCTTTACGAGTGTTGTGTGCAGAAAGTTTCAATAACAATGAAAAATGTTTCAGAGAAAAAAGCACTTTTGCGTTGTTCATGCATCCATTAAAGCGACTTGCTTCGCAAACATTTATTTATGGTGTTCCAAGTATTGCCGGCAGGTTTTTAAACTACTTGCTCACGTATCTTTATACGCGCGTATTTTCTACTGCCGATTTTGGAGTGAACTCAGAACTGTATGCGTATAGCGGATTTTTCGCAGTGTTGTTGGCTTTTGGCTTAGAAACAGGCTTCTTTCGTTTTGAAAAAAAATCAGACAATCCCAATTTAGTTTTTGCAAGTGCATTCCGATTTTTATTGATTACTTCTTTCACCTTTTTATTCTTGGTTTTAGCTTTTTCAAAACCAATTGCTGCGGCAATGGAGTATCAAGGTTTTGAGTTTTATATCCGCTGGTTTGCTTGGATTTTGGTTTTAGACTCTATTGGCGCATTGCCGTTTGCCATGCTAAGGGCCCAAAACAAAGCAATGCGTTTTGCTATTATTAAAGTGATTGAAATTTTGCTGAATGTAGGCTTAAATATTTTCTTTTTGGTGCTATGCCGAAAGGCTTATATGGAACACGGGAATGCGTGGTTGGCTTCCTGCTACAATCCTGCGATTGGCGTGGGTTACATCTTTATTTCAAACTTAGTGGCAAGTGCAGTAAAGGTGCTTTTGCTTTTGCCCGAAATGAAAAATATTTCAACCGGTTTTGATAAAAATTTGCTGAAACAAATGCTGCGCTATTCTTTGCCAATGGTGCTAATTGGTTTTGCGGGAATCATCAACGAAATGTTGGACAGAATGAGTCTTAAATATTTATTACCCGGCACACCGCACGAAAATCTTGCACAGCTTGGAATTTATGGCGCATGTTACAAACTAAGCATTGTGATGAGTTTGTTTATTCAAGCTTTTCGGTATGCGGCAGAGCCTTTCTTTTTTGCACATGCGGCAAAAAGCGATTCACGAAAAGTGTATGCTGATGTACTACATTTCTTCACCATTTTTTGTGTGTTTATTTTTTTGCTGGTGATGTTGTTTGTTCATTATTTCAGTTTGTTTATCGGTGTTGAATTTCGCGCTGGCTTAAGTGTTGTTCCTATTCTGCTTATTGCCAATATGTTTTTAGGAATTTACACCAATCTTTCTATTTGGTATAAACTTACCGATAGAACCTTGAGCGGTGCAGCTGTTTCAATTTCTGGTGCAGTACTTACTATTGTTTTGCTGCTGTGGTTAGTGCCTAAAATGGGTTATGTTGGCGCGGCTTACGCCACTTTAGCTTGCTATGTTTTTATGGCGGTGGTTTCTTATTTTCTTGGTGCGAAATATTTCCCTGTTCCATACAATGTTGGCAAAGTGGTTGGCTATATTTTGTTGGGTATCAGCTTGTATTTTGTTCAATTAAAAATGATTGAATTAGGCGTTCCCGCCAATGCTTCAGGCATTATTTTGCTTGCAGTATTTTTGCTCTTGGTTTTTATTTTTGAAAAGAAAAATTTACAAAGTGTTAGAAGTTAAAATCATCAATAAATCACCACACTTGTTACCGGCTTATGAAACCGCAGGAGCAGCCGGAATGGACATTCGCGCATGGATAATTGAACCGATAGAATTGAAACCTTTTGAAAGAAAATTAATTCCCACAGGTTTGTATATTGAATTGCCTTTGGGCTACGAAGCACAACTGCGACCAAGAAGCGGATTGGCTTTTAAACATGGAATTTCATTACCAAACACTCCTGCAACTATTGATGCCGATTATCGCGGTGAAATAAAAGTGGCTTTAATCAATCTTTCAACCGAAACTTTTGTGGTTCAAAATGGTGAGCGCATTGCACAAATGGTGGTTGCCAAACACGAACAAGTAAGTTGGAAAACGGTTGAAACACTTAGCGAAAGCAGCCGTGGCGAAGGTGGCTTTGGCAGCACAGGAAAAAAATAATTCATTTCATTTTCGTTAAAACAAACCAATAAGCAGGAAAGAAAACAAAGAACAGTTCAATACTTATTGTAGAATATCTTTATTTGCCTTGTGGGTTGGTTATCAAAATTTTTAGGAAAAAAAGAAGTATCTGTAAGCTTGGAAGATTACAGCTCACTTGCTGTTGATTTTCATTCGCATTTAATTCCCGGAATTGACGATGGTGTAAAAACGGTCGAAGAGTCTGTGCAAGTTGTAGAGTCTTTAATTCAACTTGGTTTTAAAAAAATAATTACCACGCCACACGTAGTTACCGATGGCTACAACAACTCCAACGAAACTATTTTGCAAGGTAGAGATTTAGTGCGCGAAGCCTTAGCGAAAAAAAATATTTCTATTTCTTTCGATGCTTCAGCAGAATATTATGTGGACGAAACCTTACTTCCGAAAATAAAAGCAAAATCGCTCTTGCCGCTTTTTAAAAATTATGTGCTAATTGAGCTTTCGTATGTGCAGCCGCCACTTAGCGTTACTTCATACATTTACGAATTAAAAACGCACGGCTATAATGTGATTCTTGCTCACCCTGAACGCTATCCTTTTTATTATAGAAAAGATGTTTCTGCTTACGAAGAAATTCGCGATTTGGGCGTGTTTTTTCAAATGAATTTAGGCTCACTTTGTGGTGTGTATGGCAAAGGCGCACAGCAAGCTGCCGAAATGCTTGTTGATGCTGAAATGATAGATTTTGTTGCCACCGATATTCACAATATGAAGTTGATACCTGCGTTTACCAAAGCATTGGAATTGCCTTACGTTTGCAAAATTGTAGAACACGAAAATTTACTCAATAAACAACTACTATAAACATGCCTTTTAAAGAAACCGGGTTTCGCGATTTAAAAGTTTTTGAACCAAAAGTGTTTGCCGACTCTCGCGGCTATTTTTTTGAATCGTTTAATAAAGAAATTTTTGCTGAAGCGGGAATAAATTCAGCGTTTGTGCAAGACAACGAATCTTGCTCAAACAAAGGCGTGTTGCGTGGTTTACACTATCAACACGAGCCGTTTGCACAAGCAAAACTAGTACGTGTTGTAGCAGGCAAAGTCTTAGATATTGTTTTGGATATTCGCAAAGGTTCACCAACTTTTGGAAAGTATTACAGCATTGAACTTTCTGCCGAGAACAAATTGCAATTATACATTCCGCACGGTTTTGCTCACGGCTTTTCGGTATTAGAAGACAATACTATTTTTCAATATAAGTGCGATAATTTTTATTCAAAAGAAAGCGAAGGCGGCATCAATGGTTTTGACCCTGCACTAAATATTGATTGGGGAATAAATATAGAAGAAGCTATTGTTTCTGATAAAGACAAAGTGCTGCCAGATTTTGAAAACTGCGTAAACCATTTTGTGTTTTAGCTTGCAGAGCAAAGCTAAACGCTTGGTTTTTCTATTACCTTTACCGCTATGAATATTTTAGTAACTGGAGCAAACGGGCAGTTGGGAAACGAGTTAAAATACTTGTCTCAAAACTTTTCTACACACCAATTTTTCTTTACCACTTCGAGTAATTTAGATATAACAAATTTCGCTTCGGTTGAAAATTTTTTTGCCACAAACAATATTGAATTATGTATAAACACCGCTGCTTACACTGCGGTTGATAAAGCCGAAGGTGAAAAAGAAAAAGCTTTTCTAATAAACTCTTTTGCGGTTGAAAATTTAGCAAAAGTTTGTGCTGCAAATCGCGCAAAATTGATACATATTTCTACCGATTTTGTTTTTGATGGAACACTTGCAAGACCTTTATTAGAAAGCGATTCCACCAATCCGATAAACGTTTACGGAGCCTCAAAATTAGAAGGTGAAAAACTTGCATTGCAGCAACTTCCTTCCTCCATTATTATTCGCACTTCGTGGGTTTACTCTTCGTTTGGAAATAACTTTGTGAAAACCATTTTGCGGCTCTGCAACGATAAGCCGCAACTCAATATTATTTTCGACCAAATTGGCACGCCAACACATGCTCGAGATTTGGCAGCAGCTATTTTTCACATGGCAAACAACGATAAGTTTTTAGCAGAAAAAGGAATTTTTAATTTCAGCAACGAAGGCGTTTGCAGTTGGTACGATTTTGCTATCGCCATTCGGGATATGGCAAATTTAAGTACACCTATTTTTCCGATAGAAACGCACCAATACCCAACACCTGCTGCGCGACCAAAATTTAGTGTGCTAAACAAGTCTTTGTTTAAACAGACTTTTCAATACGAAATTCCTTATTGGCGAAACAGCTTACAACATTGCGTTCTTGAATTAAATTAAAAACGAAAAAATATTCCCTTGCCCTTATTTATATTTAGTCTAAATAAGTATGTTTGTTTTTCAAATTACTACTTATGAAACTAAGTTCGTTTAAAATTGGTGTGCTATCTTTTCTAATTGTGCTGCTTTTAATGCCGCTCGGTCATGCACTTATGATACTTACCGAACATTTACTAAACGACAGCAAATACATTGGCGCCTTCGCAATTGGCGTGATTGGTTTTGCGATGTTGGCAATAGGAATTTTTAAAGATGAAAAACAAGCATTAGCAACTGTTTTGGGCTTAATTGGCGGTGTTTTAGTTTGGACCGGCTGGATAGAATTTTCGTTCGTGTGGATTGCTGAAAAATTAAGCATTCCCGCACTGATGGAGAATGGAGAGGTTGCAACCAAACCGGAATATTTGGTGATGATGTCTTCTCTCGGGTTGCTTTTAGCCTTTCTTCTTTTATTTCTTTTTACACAAAACCGCTGTACTTTTTTTGTTTGGTTCCAAAGAGTTTTTAAACTAACAAAACCGCTCAAAATGGCAGATGCACAGTTTAAGCCATTGGCAATTATCACCTTTATAGAAACTATTATGTTATTGTGGACTTTCTATTTGGTGCTGCTTTTTGTTTACGATAAAGATATTGCCGGAGACCGCCATCCTGCTACATTTATTGTTGCTTTTGGTTCTCTGTTTTGGTCGTTTTATTTAATGCTGAAACTCATCAAACTTTCAAAATTCGATTACGCCATTCGCTATGCCATACCAACCGTAATTATCTTTTGGAATTTTATTGAGGTAATCGGTCGTTGGGATATGTTTAAAGAAATATGGATTCACCCAACTGAATATTGGTTTGAAAACACGATTACACTTTTAATGTTATTTGCTTTCATAGCTTATTATTTCTACGAAAACAAAGTGAAATTAAAGCGTAGTAGAGAGCTTAGAGAGTCTGCTTAAACAATCAATCTAAACCACTAACCTATTAACGCACCACTTGAAATTTCTGAATTTCAAGTGGTTTTACTTTATATAAAACTATACACTGTTCTTTATTTTTTTAAAGCATAGAACACAGCATACTTTTCTTTTCTAAAATTTCGCACAGGAAATTGTGCTGAATAAAATTACTTTTGTCGTTCACGGAAAGATGCCAGAGTGGTTGAACGGGCACGCCTGGAAAGTGTGTGTACTCCTAAAGGGTACCGAGGGTTCGAATCCCTCTCTTTCCGCTGATTTTTATTTAGTTTAAAAGTATTGGAGCAAGCAATAAAAACCGCGGTATCTCTACTTCAAAATACGCTCCGCTAATTTTATTTTCAAAGGTATATTCTCCTTCCATTATGCCAATTGCGGTTTCTAACGGGCAAGAACTTGTATATTCAAAAACCTCGTTAGTTGCCAGCAGCGGATATTCACCAATTACGCCTTCACCCCACACGTGTTCCACTCTTCCTGTTCCTGAAGTAATTATCCAATGGCGTTTTTGCAACTGCACAGGAAATGGATTTAAGTTTCTAATCGAAATTTTATACAAATATAAATAGCGGCTTGCTGCAGGCATTGAATGATGCTCACTGTAAACGCTTTCAACAATTATTCGTATTCCTGAACTTGTGGCTGTTTCCATACCTTAAAATCAAGTTGAAAATATGACAACTTTGGTTGCATTGACTTTCACTTTTCAACATTACTTGAAAAGCTTATTCCGCAGTGCATGTGTAGCCTTGTGTTTCTTTCATGTTCACATCTGCTTCGTAGGTTGAAGATGAAGAATAGTTTGATTCACAAAGTTTTTCGGAAGATGAACCTTTGGTGCAGTTCACGCATTTAGCACACGACATTAAAAGCAAGGTTGTGCTTATAGCTGTAAAAACTAGTGTTTTCATGGTTGTAAATTTTTTATTGTGCAAAAATAATTGCTTTGCGATGTTTGCTGTTGTTTTAAGTTTAAATTTGTCGCAATTTTTATGCAGAATTTTTTTGCCAAAGCTATTTCGCTTCTATTTCATCCGTTGCTTTTTCCTACTTATGCAACGCTGATTATTATCACAGCAAATCCATTTTTGTTTGGTAGTTTCGATTTTAAAAACAAAGTAGTTTGGGTTGGATTGGTTTTTGCACTCACCTTTATTTTTCCTGCTGTTTGGCTAATTATGATGCGCAAGTTAGAAATGATTGATTCGCTTGAATTGAAAACAAGTAAAGAGCGAATTATTCCGTTTATGGCTACGGGAACTTTTTATTTGTGGGCATACCGAATGTTTCGTCCGAGTGTAGGCAATGCTTTTTTTGCCAACGAATTAATTTCGCACATGCTGCTTGGAGCTTCTATTGCCATCTTTATCGCATTCTTAGCAAACTTGTTCACCAAAGTGAGTTTACATGCCATTGGTGCGGGTTGTTTTTTTGCACTGAGCTTAATTTTGGTTCGCCATTCCGATTTTAATTTAACGCTTTTGGTTGTTTCTTCCATCGTAATTGGTGGCGTAATTGGCACAGCTCGTTTAATGCTCGGAGCGCATCGCCCTGCCGAAATTTTTTCGGGTTACTTAGTTGGTATAGTGGGAATGATTATTGCGTTTGTAATTATTCCAAGAATTTTTGGATAGGCTCCAAACGGTTCTTTTCACACTATTTTTATTGTGCAAACAGAAAATAGATTCTTATTTGTGCAGCTATAAAAAACAAAGAAATGCTTAAAGCAACTATTCAAAAAAACGACAAACTCGCCTACTGGCTTATCGGAATACTATCGGTAGTAATATTTTGCGGAGTGGTTTTCTTAAAGCAAGCCAAGCTGGATATTGACGTAAATTTTGACGTGCATATTTTTGCCAAAATCAATGCCATTATCAATACTACTGTTTCGTTTTTGCTCATTGCAGGACTTGTTTTTGTGAAACAGAAAAAATATGAACTTCATAAAAAAACAATGCTGAGTGCAATACTACTTTCGGTGTTGTTTTTGGTTTCTTACATCGCGCATCATTTGCTTAGCGATAGCACTTCTTTTGGTGGCAGTGGCACAATTCGTTTGGTTTATTTCTTTATACTTATCACACATATTATTCTCGCAGGAATTATATTGCCGTTTATTCTTTTAACGGCTTATCGCGGGCTCACCGCAGAGTTTCCCAAGCATAAAAAATGGGCGAAAATTACTTTCCCGATTTGGCTTTATGTGAGCGTTACTGGCGTGTTGGTTTATTTGATGATTTCGCCTTACTATCAATAGGTTTTACCTATTTCTTTTCAAAATCTAAACTTAGAGAGTTTACGCAATAGCGCATTCCTGTTTCAGTTGGTCCATCGTTGAACAAATGCCCCAAATGCCCGCCACACTTTGCACACATAATTTCTGTGCGCACCATGCCATGCGATAAATCTGTTTGTGTTTTAATTTTACCTCCGGCAATTTCTTTATCAAAACTTGGCCAGCCGCAACTGCTGTGAAATTTCATATCATCGGTAAAAAGTTCGTTTCCGCAGGCTGCACATTTGTAAACGCCATGCTCTTTGTTCAAATAATATTTGCCGGAAAACGGTGCTTCTGTTCCTTTTTCTCTAAGTATATGAAATTGCTCCGGTGAAAGTTTTTCTTTCCATTCCTCTTCGGTTTTATTCACTTCCTGAGTCATAAACTTTTTCTCCTTTTCAGTTTTTACAGTTTGTGTGTGGCAAGCAATTACCAAGCCGGCCACCATTAAAAATACTATGGAAACTACTTTTGTCATTTTCCATAGCTATTACATATTCAGCGGACGATTATCTGTGGCAATTAAACACGCTTCTTTAAACGCTTCAGAATAAGTTGGGTGCGGATGGCTCATGCGCGAAATATCTTCGGCACTTGCTCTGTATTCCATAGCAACCACACCTTCGATAATTAAATCGGCAGCACGTGCGCCAAAAATGTGGACGCCCAAAATTTCATCGGTTTCTTTATCGGCAATTACTTTCACAAAGCCATCTAAATCGCCTGAAGCTCTTGCTCTACCTAATGCTCTAAACGGGAACTTTCCTGTTTTAATTGCTTTGCCTGCGGCTTTTAATTCTTGCTCAGTTGCGCCAACACAAGCGGCTTCGGGCCAAGTGTAAGCCACTCCGGGAATTAAGTTGTAATGAATGTGCGGCTTTTGTCCCGCAATCGTTTCTGCAACAAATACGCCTTCTTCTTCTGCTTTGTGCGCAAGCATTGCACCTTTAATCACATCGCCAATTGCGTAAACTCCGGCAACTGCTGTTTCCAAATTTTCGTTTACCTCTACTCTGCCTCTTTCATCGGTTTTCAATCCAATGTTTTCTAAACCTAAATTTGCGGTGTAAGCACTTCTGCCAACAGCTACTAAACAATAGTCGCCTTTCAATTCTACCTTTTCTCCGGCTTTAGTTTCGGCAGTTACCGTTACGTTTTTACCCTTTGCGGTTGCTCCCGTAACTTTTGTTCCCAAGTAAAATTCCATGCCTTCTTTTTTAAGCACACGAAGCATTTCGCGGCTTATTTCATCGTCCATCGAAGGCACAAGTTTATCTAAGTATTCAACGATGGTAACTTTAGCGCCCAAGCGGAGATAAACAGAGCCCAATTCCACGCCAATAATTCCACCTCCAATAATAATTAAGTGCTTAGGAATTTCGCTTAAGCTCAATGCTTCGGTTGAAGTGATAATGCGCTTTTTATCTATGGTGATAAACGGCAATGAAGTTGGTTTGCTGCCTGTGGCAATAATTACTTTTTCGGTTTCAATTTCTTGCTTGCTACCATCGGCCGCTTTCACGGCAATTTTGTTTTTAGTTACGAAACTGCCTTCGCCATAAAACACATCTATTTTGTTTTTCTTCATCAAGAAAGCAATGCCATCGTTGTTTTGCTTCACAATGCTTGCTTTGCGCTCCACCAATTTTGTAAAATCAACTTCAACGCCTTTCACCGTAATGCCGTGTTCGCTAAACTTGCTGTTGGCATCGTGGAAATGGTGCGAAGAATCTAATAATGCTTTTGAAGGAATGCAGCCCACGTTGGTACAAGTGCCGCCAAGTGCGTTGGCATATTTTTCAATAATGGCAACTTTAAAACCTAATTGTGCGCAACGAATTGCTGCAATGTAACCTCCCGGCCCCGAACCTATTACTGCGATATTATACATGTTGAAATTCTATTTTTTTTTCGGCTTGCAAGTTGGGAAGTTGTAACGAGAAATAAAAGTGTATTTGGTTTTTCGGTGCTGCGGTGCTGTTATTATTCTTTAATTCTTGCGTTTTTGATGTTTTGTGTAGCAGCGAAAGTATTTACCTGTCTAAATCCTCCAACTTAAACATATTGCTAAACAGTTCGTTGAATTGAACAGCATTTTCGTTGAGTTCTGTTTTGCTAATTTGCGAATATTCAGCAAGTGCGTGAAGGATATATTCTTTCATTACATACTTGTTGTTGTTGCTACACTTTGCGCAAAATGCTTTCACTAAATCGTTTAGCGCTTCAATAGAATCTAATTTTAAAAAATAGGTTTTATTGTTTTCGTTTTGAAGCAAACTCAGCGAATTGTTTTCGCCAAACCAGTTTAATATATCGCGATATGGCGAAGGCGATTTCGACTTTTTTAAACTTACAGGGTTGGGGAAAATAGTAACAAAAAAATTGCGAATTGCTTTGCTTATTAAGCCTTGTACAACTGTTATAATACCTTCTTGTTCGCCTTCGTAAAGCAATTCTATTTTACCCGAAATGGCCGGAGTGGCAGTATATAAATCGCTAATGCGCACAAAAGATTTTGTTTCTCCATTCAGCAACATTCTTCGCTCTGCGGCACTCATCGCCAATTCGTAAATTGAAATCGAAAGCCGCGCACTCACACCGCTTTTCATATCAATAAATTCGCTGCTGCGCGCTTCAAAAGCAATTTGCTCAATTAGCGAAGCAACTAAATCGCTCATTTCTACAGCCTCGTTTTCTGTGTTGTTTTTAGCTTCTTGTTTTGTAATATTTTTGGCGATATTTAGGGTTTGCGGATAGTGCGTGTGGATTTGTGAACCAATGCGATCTTTGAGTGGAGTAACCATGCTTCCGCGATTGGAATAATCCTCAGGATTAGCCGTAAACACAAATTGTATATCTAAGTTAAAGCGTATTTTATAGCCGCGAATTTGCACATCGCCTTCTTGCAAAATATTAAAGAGTGCTACTTGGTTTCGAGCTTGCAAATCGGGCAGTTCGTTTATTACAAATACGCAGCGGTTACTGCGCGGAATTATTCCGAAATGAATGGCGCGCTCATCAGCATAACTCACATTTAATTTTGCAGCTTTTATTGGATCAATATCGCCAATTAAATCGGCAACGGTAACATCGGGTGTTGCTAATTTTTCTGCATAGCGTTCGCTGCGATGTAGCCACGAAATTGGTGTATTGTCGCCCTTTTCAGCAATTAAATTTTTAGCATAAAAAGAAATTGGCGCAAGTGGATCATCGTTTAGTTCGCTGCCTTCAACAATGGGAATCCATTCATCTAATAGGTTTGTAATTTGCCGTGCGATTTTAGTTTTCGCTTGCCCGCGTAAGCCTAAAAAATTGATGTTGTGTTTGGCGAGTATTGCTCGCTCCAATTCCGGCATCACGGTATTTTCGTAACCGATAATGTTTTCAAAAATCTTTTCGTTCCTTTGTAATTTGGCAATTAAATTTTGGCGCAATTCTTCTTTTATGCTTTTCGATTTATAGCCAAATTCTTTGAGCGCACCAAGCGTTTTTATCTCAGTAAGGTTTTGTGTTTTTATTTTAGCCATAGCGTGTGGTATTGTTTGCTATGGTAAAGGAAATACTTGCTGTGCTATGTTTGGTTCTTTTGGTAAGAAATGAAAGGTTTTGGTAATGTTTTTACTATTGCTTCTTCTCTTTCTTTTCCTTTAAAATTTGCCAAGCTTCACTTACCAATAAGCCGGTGAAAAGCCCATAGAGCGCGAAAAACACAAGCGCAAAATGCTTGTTGGTTATTGGTTCAACAAAAATAAAATAGCATACAAACAGCAGCGAGGCAAATACTTTGAACCCAAACATGGCTCCAAAATATTGCATAAACTGCGAATGTCCTTTTAGCTGCAAACCTATTTGCAATAAGTAAAAAGAAACTAAGGTTACAGCAATCAAAAACATTAAGCTGAGCCAACTAAAATTGATAAAATCTGTAATGAATTGCGTTTTTGTTTCTAACAAATAAATTGCAACAGCGCACAGCAAGGAAAGTACCAATAATTTTACAAAAAATCGCATTCGTTATTTTGGTTTTGTTCGGTAATTATTTGTTTGTTATTCTTCAAAATCAGTAACACCTCCGCTTAAAATAAACTTCATGGCTTCAGCAGGCGTAACACCTTCCAGCGGTTGCACTAAATCTCTGTTTACTAAAACTACGTTTCCTGCAATGCTGTAGCTAAATGGTAAATATACCGCTACCTTATCGGCAATTTTTATTTTGCTTAAATCTTTCTGTGTAATAAAACCTACGCGGTAAATGCCACTTCCTTTTCCAATTTCAACCGTAACCGGAGATTTGAATTTTGCCTTATTTCCAATAAAGGCATCTAAAAAATCGCGTAGTGAACTGTAGATGTCTTTTACCAATGGTGTGCGTTCCAAAATATCTTCAAACAAAATGAGTATTGGACGTAAAAGAACGGTTGAGCCAAGCATGCCAATAAAAGTAATAAGCATAAAAAGAGCCAATAATCCGATGCCGCGGATACGTTTCCCTGCTATAAGTTCCGTAACATCAGTTACGTTATTATCTAACCAATTAAAGGTTATCCAAATGGCATAAAACGTTACAAACACCGGAGTAATAAGCACTGCTCCACGAATAAAATAAGTAAGTATTTTCTTTAAAAAATTCATATCAAGAATGGTGTGGGTTTACTAAAAACCAAAGTGGTTTTTTATGCGCTGCTTTTGTTGAATGTGATGATTAAAGTGCATTATACACAAGCGAAACCATTCGGCAGCGCTAAGATAGCCAAGAAACGGATGTTTTACTTTTGCATTTGAATTGAGCGAAGGCAATATCGCTGCCGCTTGATGCACCATTGTTTTCACTTCTTCCATTCTTGCGATTAGTTGTTCTTTGCTTTCGGGTTGGTTTGGCTGTACCGAAACGCTTGTTGGCATTTCAATTTTTATGCTTGGCATGGTGCCAAAAATATATACTGCATAACCAGAAAATGTTTTGCTGCCGCCATTTTTCACCTTTTCATCATTGGTGGCAATGCGCTGTATGTTTTTAAAGAAAAAACCTTTTGCCGCCATCCACAAATGAATGTAAACCTGCCCGATGCTCCATGAGTTTTCTGCCGGCTTTTGCAGCAGTTGCTCCATAGAAAAATTATTAAGGTCGCTTTGCCATTGGCTAATTACATCAATGGTTTGTTGTTCTACTTTTTTAATATTCATAAAACTGCTTTTAGAGGAGCAAATGTACTTTCAAACCTAAATATTTATTGAAAATATTTGAGCCGTAGTTTTGCACCATAAACTTTACTGCAAACAAAAAGCCGCTTTGATGATTTATGAAAAAGGAATTTATATTTGGAAACGATACAGCGTGAAACTATTGTCTATTATTTATTCTGTGGAACAATCATTTGGCTTCACAATTTGTAACGAATATAGAACCTTTAAAACTAAACAGCAATGGAACTTAACAGTAAAAAGCTTGAACGAACATCACAAATAATTTACTATTCTATCTCGATAATTCTTTGTTTGTTTCTAATTCTGCTATCAAGCAAAATTATTGGAGACCTCGATAGCACCACAAAAAGTCCGGAGCCCGAAAATTTTGAAAATAAAAGTGCGCTCGCCACGCTTAACAAAGACAGCGAAAAATATACTACGGATTTAGAAAACTTATATTCTAAGAAAGAAACGATTGATAAAACAATAGCCGCAGCAAAGGAGATTTTTGCCAACGAAAAACAATCGTTTGATAATTGGCTACAAACAAGAAAAACTTTAGGCTCACCGGATAAAGACCAAGAAGTGATTGACCGCGCAAAAAAGTTAGACGATTTTTATGCCGTAGAGCAAGGTTGGCGAACACAGCTCAACACCTTGCAAAATCAAATTGACGAAACCGAAAAAAAAGCACAAGGAGTTCAAGAATCAATAAACAAAGAGAAAGCTCTTGCCTATAAGCAATATGAGAAAGAGCAAAAGCAATATGAACTGAAAGTATTTTTAATTCGGCTTGTTTTTGTTACGCCTATTTTAATATTGGGAATTTTCTTTTTCGTTCGTTATAGACAACACAAATTTTGGCCCCTTTTCTTTGGCTTCACACTTTTTTCGCTCTACGCTTTTTTCTTTGGGCTTGTTCCATATTTGCCAAGCTACGGTGGCTACGTTCGCTATTCGGTTGGTGTAATTCTCTCGGCAGGAATTGGCTACTATGCCATTAAACACATAAGACAATTTATAGAGCAGAAACAAGCAGAGCTAAAAGTTCCCACACAGGAGCGAGCCAAAAAAGTTCAAGCAGAAGTAGCAGAGAAAGCATTAGATAAACATTTTTGCCCTTCGTGCGGAAAAGATTTTTTGTTGCGTAAATGGGATTTTCCAATAACAAAAATTACAGAAATAGACGCATACAAGTATGTTACGCCTTTTTGCCGCCACTGCGGGTTGGTTCTCTTTAAAGATTGCCGCAATTGTGGAACTAAAAATTTTGCCCATTTGCCTTTCTGCTCATCATGCGGAACAAAAGTTTCTGTTGACGAGTAAAATCATGTTAAAATAATTGATTATCAGCTGGTTGTAAAACAAAAAATCCTGCTTAACAGCAGGATTTTTGTAGGGCGGAGAGAGAGGGATTCGAACCCACGGAAGGCTCATCACCTTCGACTGTTTTCAAGACAGTTGCATTCAACCACTCTGCCATCTCTCCGTGTGCAAAAATAGAAAAGCATATCATAATGCAAAACATAAAGTAAAACTTATCGCTACTTTTTTTTCTAAAAGCCGCAGTTTCTTTTAATTTCGCACCGCTTTTTAAAAGAGTACTCTTATTTTATGGCAAATCTTAAAGAAGTTCGTAATAGAATTGGTAGCGTAAAAACTACCCAACAAATTACCAAAGCAATGAAATTGGTGGCGGCAAGCAAGCTAAAGCGCGCCCAAGACCGCATTACCCAAATGCGTCCTTATTCAAAAAAGTTGAATGCAATTTTGAGTAACTTAATGCAAAGTTTAGAAGGCGAAGATATTTCGTTGGCACTAAACAAAGTGCGCGAGCCTAAAAAAGTGCTTATTGTTTTAATAACATCAGATAAAGGTTTGTGCGGTGGCTTTAATTCAAACTTAATTAAAACTACGCGCAACCTGCTTGGCCATACTTACGCTACACAAGCTGCTGCGGGTAATGTAACCCTTTTGCCTATCGGAAAAAAAGGCTACGATTACTTTAAAAAATTCGACAACTTACAGTTCAATACCAACCATATTTCTTTATTAGGAAAATTGAATTTTAATGCTTCGCAAGAAGTGAGCATTGCTTTAACCAGTGCATTTTTAGCTGAAGAATTTGATGTGATAGAATTGGTTTACGCACAGTTTGTAAACGCAGCTACGCAAAAGTTTATGGTAGAAAGATTTTTACCTGTTGCCGGATTGGCAAACGAAAACGCGAAAGCAGACCAAAAGAAAAACGATTATCTTTTTGAGCCAAGCAAACATCAACTTTTAGAAGAGTTGGCGCCTAAAATTTTAAATACACAATTCTTTAAAGCGCTTTTAGATACCAATGCTTCGGAAAATGGATCGCGCATGGTGGCAATGGAGTCTGCTACCAACAACGCACAAGAAATGATTCGCAACCTGAGCATTTTGTATAACCGCGAACGCCAAGCTGCCATTACCAAAGAAATTTTGGAAATTGTGGGCGGAGCGGCTGCTTTAGAACAAAAATAAAAACCTCACAGCGAAAAAACATTGCCGAAATCGGAATTTTGCTGCTGTAATTTGGTTTTAAATTTAATACTTCATTGGTAATGGAAAACCTGCATCAACATATCGAATCGCTTATTTTTAGTTCAGAAACGGCTGTGAGCAGAGAGGATATTTCTGAGTGCATTCAAAAGCTAACCAACGAAGTGGTTGATGAGCAAATCATAGACCAAATTCTCCAAGATATTGCAGAGAAATATAAACCCGATTATTTTTCGTTTGAGTTGCGCGTAATTGGCGGTGGCTATCAGTTTTTCACCAAGCCAGAATACCACAAAACTGTAAGTATTTTAATAGGGCAAAAAGAAAAGAAAAAACTTTCGACCGCAGCATTAGAAACACTTGCCATTATTGCCTATCGCGGACCGGTAACTAAAAGCGAATGTGAGCAAATTCGCGGTGTGAACTGCGATTATTCAGTTCAAAAATTATTGGAAAAAGAATTGGTGGAAATGGCCGGAAGAGTAGAAGATTCGCCCGGAAGACCTGTGCTATATAAAGTTACTTCGTTGTTTTTAGATTATTTCGGCATCAACTCTACAACTGAACTTCCTAAATTGAAAGAAGTGATGCCAGATGAGCAAAACAGCATTGGCGAGTCGAGCAATTTACAAGAAAGCACAACAGCAGAATAGGTTTTCTTTCTTAATTTCTAAGTGAACCGTTCACCGTTTTGCCTCAACTTTCTTTTTAATGAACATTAGCATTATATACCATTCTAATTTATTTAAAATTGCACACTCATTTTTACTAAAAACCAATTAAATACAAATGGCAACAACCAAAGAGTTTTTCAGCAAAGAGGACTTAAAGTTTCTCGAAACTTATTTAAACACTTACTCTCCTACAGGCTTTGAGGCTGAAGGGCAAAAAGTGTGGTTAGATTATTTAAAACCAGCTATTGACGAATACCATGTGGACAATTACGGAACAGTGTATGGCGTTGTAAACCCAAAAGCAGATTTTAAAGTAGTAATTGAAGCACATGCCGATGAAATTTCTTGGTATGTAGCCAATATTACTTCCGATGGATTGCTTTATGTGCGTAGAAACGGAGGCAGCGACCACCAAATTGCGCCTTCTATGCGTGTTTGGATTCACACCGAAAAAGGAAAAATTCCCGGAGTATTCGGCTGGCCTGCAATACATTTGCGCAAAGGAGCAACCGGAGAAACACCGGCAAAAGTTGAAAATATTTTTGTGGATTGCGGCTGCATTTCTGCTGAAGAAGTTAAAGAAAAAGGTATTCACCCGGGAACTATAATTACTTTCCAAGACGGCTTTTTTACGCTAAACGACCGCTATTTTGGCGGCAGAGCTTTAGACAACAGAATGGGCGGTTTTATGATTGCAAAAGTTGCCCGACTTATTAAAGAAGGAAAGCACAAATTGCCATTCGGTTTGTATATTGTAAACAGTGTGCAAGAAGAAGTTGGCTTACATGGCGCTTACATGGTTGCTCATACCATCAACCCAAATTGTGCCATTATTACTGATGTTTCGCACGATACTTCTACTCCAATGATTGATAAAAATGTAGATGGCGATTACAAATGCGGAAAAGGTCCTGTACTTACCATTGCACCAGCGGTTCATAACAAATTATTAGGTCATTTGCGATCTACAGCAACCAAGTACAATATTCCATTTCAGTTAGATGCTGCTTCGCGCTCTTCGGGCACAGATACTGATGCTTGGGCATATACCAGAGGCGGTATTCCTTCGGCACTCATTTCTTTGCCTTTGCGCTATATGCACACTACGGTAGAAATGGTGGCGAAAGAAGATGTGGAAAATGTAATTAAACTAATGAAAGAAAGCGTATTGTCGCTTACGCCAAATTTCAACTTTAAATATCTATAAGAAGTCTTTTTTAATCAAATTTTTAAACGGGAAAAGGTAGAAATATCTTCTCCCGTTTTTTGTTTTTAGCGAGTTAAATTTTATTGGTTTTAGAAACTTATCCGGTTTGGATATTTTACTTTTTTGCCCTAATTCTTACTTCATATTAAAACTATTTTGATTGATAGTTACTTTTGTATTATCAAAATACATTAACAATGAAAAAACTTTTATTCTTAGTAGCTGCGGCTACACTTATTTCTACCTCTTGCAGTAAAGAATTTATGAAAAAGCAAGAAGCAAAATTTAAAGTAAACGGCACACAATACAATGTGGGCGAAGACGGAATGAGTGCCGGCTACTTTAATGGCGGCTCTTCTTTTTTAGCAATAACTCCAACTGCCGGTAATAGCCAAACCATACAACCTACTATTGTTGTAAACCTAAATAAACTAAACCAAGTTGTTCAAATAGATTCTGCACAAGAGGGTTTTAACTACCTCCACACCGGCTCCATACAATATATACCAAAGCGTGGCACTTGGAAAATTACCAGCCATAAAGAAGGCAATCCTGCCAGCCGCCATACCGAAGGAAATTTTGATATGGTAGTATTCAATCCACAAAACCCGGCAGATAGCCTCGTGATTTCCGAAGGTTACTTTTATGTAAACAATTACTAAATCCCATTAAATAAAAAAAAGCCACATAGAAGATTCTGTGTGGCTTTTTTTATTTAATCTATGCTGTAATTACTGCTGTTCTATTGGCGTAATTTCAGAATTTGGGTTACTTTCTGTTTTTTTCTTCTTTTCTTTTTTCGGTTCATCGTCAATTAGCGAAACACCTTTTGAAACGCCTTTTAAACCGCCTTTGTTTAATTCAAATATAAGCGAAAAGCGCAAAGTATTATCCAACGGGCTTGGCGTGATTGAAGTTGGAATTAAGTACGAAAAGTTTAAACCTACGATAGAGTATTTAACCGTTACACCGGCAGTAGCATATTGTCTGCCACCTTTGGAGCGGGGCTCGTAGAAATAACCAAATCTTGCACCAAATTGTTTGTTGAACATATACTCTGTTCCAATGCCAATCATAAACTCGCTCATTTCTTCTTTAAAGCCGCCCGGGGCATCACCAAACGAAGTAAACATTCCAGATACTACAGATTTTTCGCGATAGTCATACACGCCATTGCTGTCTTTATCTACCGTGCTTGGTGTTGGCACCATTAGTTTATTTATATCAAAGGCAAAACTCCAAGTATTTTTTGCGTCAATGTTTAAAGCATAACTAAAACCTATGCCTAAGTTGGTAGGTATAAAATCTTTAACCGTGCTGCTGGTATAGCTCACCTTGTTTCCGATATTAGAAATGTTCATGCCTACTGCTACATCGTGGCTTATTTTTGCGCCATCTTTTTTAAAGTTTTGTCTCCAAGTCCAGTTGATGTCTCCAGCTCCAGCAATAGCTGGTTTTATTACGTTTCCATTTGCCGATTGACCTCCTGCCAAATTAGAATAGGCTAAACGCAAACCTACGCCTAAAGAAAAGTTCTTTGCCAATTTACGTGCATACCAAGCGTCTATGCTAAATTCGTTTGGTCTAAAAGAGCCTAAACTTCCTCCGTTTTCATCAGTAAAATCAATGTTTCCTAAAGAGAAATAGCGGATTGAACCGCCAATAGCTTGCTCGCCTTTTTGGTTTTTATCTTTTATTTTTCCATAGCCAGAAAGAGAGGTGAGATAAATATCGTTCACCAATTTTTTAAGCCATGGTGTAAACGAAATTCCCACACCAAAATCTTTTTCAACAAAAGCCATGTTTGATGGGTTTAAAAATGCTCCGTTTATATCCGGTGTGGTTGCAATACCCACATCGCCCATTCCGCCTGCGCGCGCATCAGAATTTATTCTTAGAAAAGGCATGGCTGTGGTTACGGTGTTTATCTTTACTCCGTCTTTATACCAAGTAGTTTGTGCATTGGTTAAGGTAGTAACTAAAAGCGAAACCGCAACAAGCGTAAACAGTTTTTTATTAAGCATTATAATTTAATTCGTTCGGCAAATAAAACATTTTTATGAAATATGCTGTTTTAAACAGTGGCAACAAAACGCACTACAAAACAGAATATTGTATAGTGAAAGAAACAAAATTTAGTTGTTTGAGTGTTTTAAATAGCTTTATTATACTTGAAAGAGCGGGCTTGGGTTTCAATGGTTGTTTGGTTGCTAAAACAAATCCTTAATACGCGCTTTCTTTTTAGGGTCTTTTCTAAACGAATATCCTTTTTCAATATCTTTTAATAGCAACACTATATCACCCATCATAAGGTTCACGCTGTTGGAGTCTAAACCGTTGTAGTATTTGCGAATATTGCCATTGTAATCCACTAAAATAAATTTTTCACTGTGCAGAAAATCTTCCGGGTTTTTATCGTCCATGGCAGAAACAAAAAATCCTTTTTGGGCTAAATCAAAAACCTCTTGTTTGCTGCCGCGAACAAAATACCATTTTCCCGGTACCGCATTGTGCTTATCGGCATAGGCTTTTAGTGCCGGCACAGAATCTTTGTTTTCATCAACCGAAATAGAAACAAAGCGAATTTTGTTGTCTTTAATAAAACTTTTTTGTACTCTTTCCATTTGGCTGCTCATGCGTGGGCAAACTCCCGGGCAGGTGGTATAAAAAAAGTCCACTACATAAACCTGTCCTTGCAAACTATCTGAAACCAAAGTATCGCCTAATTGAGTTTGCAACTTAAACGAAGGAATAGTGTGGTAAACCGTATCGCCTTTTTCGTCTACTCCTTTTGGAAACATAGCTCGTGGTGGTTTGGGGCGCGGCACATCGCCCAATTTATTTTTAAAAAAGAAAAAGAGCGCCATTGGTATAATAAGTACCGCTAAAATTGCTACAAATCGTGTACGTGGATTCATTTTGCTTTAAAATATCTACGCTGCAAACCTACTGCAATTTGTGTGATAAAAACTTAAATTATGCTTTATCATAAATTTGAGTTACATGCTGCTTTGGTGCAGGTTGATAAAACGGCTATAAGTATTCAAAATTTCCAAGTTCATTTTGCACTATCACTTTGTTTTGTAAGCTGCTTTCTACATAGCCTATTTTTTGTGCTTGTATGTTGAATTTTGCAGCAGTTTCAATTACTGTTTGTGCATCTTTTTCTTCTACATAAATTTCCATTCTGGTGCCACAATTCAGCACTTTAAACATTTCTTTCCAATCGGTTTTGCTTTCTTGCTGTATAAATTTAAAGAGTGGCGGAACAGGCAGCAAATTGTCTTTCACCACAGCTAAACCTTGTGGCAAATAATGCAACACTTTGGTTTGTGAACCTCCGGTGCAATTGATGAGTGCCGCTATTTTTCCGGGCAAATTATTTTTAAGTTGTTTTATTACAGGAGCAAATGTTCTAGTGGGCGAAAGTAGTGCTTCGCCAATGGTAAGTTCCGTTTCCGGTAGTTTGTCTGTAAGTTTTTTTGAACCACAATACACCACACTTTTATTTAAACTCGGGTCGAATGTTTCGGGGAATTTTTCAGCATAAAAACTGCTTAGCACATCGTGGCGGGCGCTGGTTAAACCATTGCTGCTAATGCCGCTGTTGTATTTGTTTTCGTAGCTTGCTTTGCCATACGATGCCAAGCCAACAATAACCAATCCGGGTTTAATGTTGTCGGTTAAAATAAGTTCGCTTTTTGGTAGCCGCGTTGTCATAGAAGCATCAACAGTTATGGTGCGCACCGAATCGCCCAAATCGGCTGTTTCACCACCCATAAAATGAATGTTTATTTGGTGTGCTGCCATGCTTTTACAAAACTCGTTTGAGCCTTGAATAATCTGCGCAATGTCTTCACCGCTAATTAAATTTTTGTTTCGGTTGATGATAGATGTGAAAAGAAAATTATCGGTAGCGCCAACGCAAATTAAATCGTCTAAATTCATCACCAAAGCATCTTGTGCAATGCCTTGCCAAACAGCAGCATTTCCTGTTTCTTTTGCATATAAATAAGCCAAAATAGATTTGGTACCGCTGCCATCGCTGCTCATGGCATTCACATAGTTTTCGTTTCCGGCTAAAAAGTCGGGGAAAACTTTGCAGAATGCTTTTGGATACAAACCGTGATATAAGTTAGAAACCGCGCTGTGTACTTCTTCTTTTCCTGCGCTCACTCCTCTTTGTAAATACTTTTCCATTCGGGCTGCAATTTATACCGTTTTTTATTCAGAACATTATTTGTTGGCAAAACTTTAGCCTGCCCAGTTTTCGCGGTCTAAACTTCTAAACTGAATCGCTTCTGCTATATGCTCCGGCATTATTTCGCTTGAAGCTGCGAGGTCGGCAATGGTGCGCGCCACTTTTAAAATTCTATCGTAAGCACGAGCGCTCAGTTGCAAGCGTTGCATGGCTTTGCTCAGCAGAGTTCTGCTCACATCGCTAATGGTACATATTTCTTGAACTGTTTGTGCTTCCATTTGTGCATTGCAGTAAATGCTTTTGCTTGAAAATCTTTCGCCTTGTAGTGTTCGCGCCTTCAAAACTCTTTCGCGAATAGAAACGCTATTGTCTGTTTTGCGCGAACCGGAAAGTTCGTTGAACGAAACTGGCGTAACTTCTACGTGCAAATCAATTCTATCTAAAAGCGGTCCTGATATTTTATTCAAATATTTTTGAACTACTCCGGGTGCGCACACACATTCTTTTTCGGGGTGATTGTAATAGCCGCAAGGGCAAGGATTCATAGAAGCAATAAGCATGAAACTTGCCGGGTAAGTAACTGAAAAGCGCGAGCGCGAAATAGTAACTTTCCGGTCTTCCATCGGTTGGCGCATCACTTCTAAAACTGTGCGTTTAAATTCCGGCAGTTCATCTAAAAATAAAACACCATTGTGTGCTAAAGAAATTTCACCCGGCTGCGGATTGCTGCCGCCACCAACCAGTGCCACATCGCTCACGGTGTGGTGTGGCGAACGAAACGGACGCTGATAAATTAGCCCTGTATTTTTTGAAAGCCTTCCTGCTACCGAATGTATTTTGGTTGTTTCTAATGCTTCGTTTAAAGTAAGTGGCGGCAAAATAGTTGGCAGTCGTTTTGCGAGCATGGTTTTGCCTGCTCCGGGCGGTCCAATTAAAATTAAATTATGTCCTCCGGCTGCTGCAATTTCCATTGCGCGTTTTATGTTTTCTTGTCCTTTTACATCTGCAAAATCGTAGTCGCTTTTTTGTTGGTTATCTTCAAACTCTGCGCGTGTATCAACGGTAGTTGGTTCTATTGAAATTTCTTTTCGCAAAAAGGAGACTACGTCTTTTATGTTTTCTACACCATACACATTTAAGTTGTTTACTATTGCTGCTTCACGGGCATTTTGTTTGGGCAAAATAAATCCTTTAAAGCCTTCTT
This sequence comes from Bacteroidetes bacterium 37-13, assembly GCA_001897535.1. Lineage (GTDB taxonomy): Bacteria > Bacteroidota > Bacteroidia > Chitinophagales > LD1 > UBA7692. Next base: position 31,285 of record MKTC01000036.1, read on the forward strand.
TTCTTGCTTGAATGGCTATGGGCAAAGCTCCACGAATTGGCAGAATGCTTCCATCTAAACTTAGTTCGCCCATAATGATAAACTCGTTCAAATTGGTTTCCGGAATTTGTCCGCTCGAAGCCATAATACCAACAGCCATTGGTAAATCATAAGCAGAGCCTTCTTTGCGTACATCAGCAGGTGCTAAGTTGATAACGATTTTTTGGCGCGGCATGTTGTAGCCGTTATGCTTTATGGCTGTTTCCATTCTGTGCCACGATTCTTTTACTGCATTATCGGGTAAGCCAACCATAAAATATCCTATTTGTCCGGTTCCTCCGCTGCTTACTTCTATGGTGATGGTAGCTGCATCAACGCCATAAACCGCACTGCCATACGTTTTTACTAACATGATGATTTTTTAAGTTCTTCAAACCTATTAAAAAGAATTGAGAATTGTTTTTTGGTTTGGATTTTTATGTAAATCCTTTTGTTTTCTACACTTTTCTTGAGAACACTTTTCGCAGCGCTTTATCTAATTCTGCTGTATTTTTTATGCCCAATCGCAAGGTGGTTCCATCTCTTAGATTAAACACTATTCCACTTGTACAACCTGCATTAAAAAACGGATTATCGCCAAATCCAAATCGTGGATATCGTCCTTCAAAACTGCGAATTCTAATGCTTCCGGCAGATTTTACTTCTTTCCAAAATACTGTTTTTACATTGTTGAATGGCGCAGCGAATACTTTTATTTCGCTTGAGCTTACTTCAATCTTTGTTCTAAAAAATATAATTAAAAAAAGTTCCCAAAGCGCAGCAGCACAAAGAAAAAATGAAACACTTCTTAAATAGATGTTTGTAGAAAAATATAAAAATGCTACCGCTGCAAGAACAGCAATTGTCAAATTTATTTTTGGTCGAAGGTTATCTCTATAAAAAACTGTTTCTTCAAAAAGTAGGTTAGCTTTCTGTTCCGTCATTTCTGTTTTAGTCTCTGTATTGTTCTATTATTTGCAGCAAAACCGGGTCGTCTGCAAGCTCTTCAAAAAGGTCGAAAATTACTTGGTGTAAATCGAAATTAAGCATCAATGCTTTTTCTAAAGAGAGTATTGCTTCGTGCTTGTTTCCTGCTTTGTAATAAAGCGCGGCTTTTATGTAAAGAATATCCGCTTCGCCTTCAAATTTTAGCTCTGCTTCTTTTAGCAAAGCAAAAGCTGCTTCGTAGTCTTGCATTTCAAAATATGCGGCTGCAAGATTTATCCAGTGCCCTTTAAATTTTGAATCAGAATCTAATATTTGCTCGAATAGTGCAACGGCTCTATCTAACTCTTCAACCTGCAAATACGCATCTGCCAAGCCAAGCAAATAATCAATGTTTTCTTTATTGAATTTTACTGCTCTTTCATAAGCTGAAATTGCTTGCTGCCAGTTTTCTTCTTTCTTGTAAATTTCTCCCAACAAATAAAATGCTTCGGCATAATGCGGGTCGGCAGCTATTGCTTTGCGCGTATAAAGTCGTGCTTTTGGCGTGTCGTTTAGCTTATCAAAACACTCGCCTGTTTTTAAATATAATTCTTTTTGTGGTTTACTTAGTCGAATGGCTTCCAAATAAAAATCTAATGCCTCTGCATATTCTTCCTTCATAAATTTTACATCGGCAATGCAAATGTATCCGGCATCAAAATCTTCTTTTATAGCAATTACAAATTCAAAAGCATCTTGTGCTTTTTCCCAGTTTTGTTTTCCTGCGAATGCGTGTCCTAAATTAAACCAAGCCAAGTGGCTGTATGGTGTTTTTTCTATCTGTGCGTGATGAAAAATTATACTCTCATCAAACCGCTCTGTAATTTCATACGCATACCAAAGCCTGTTAAGCGCTTCTTCGTTTTGCGGTTCGTTTTTAAGTGCATTCTGCAAAGCAGAAATTACTTCGGAATATTGCTCTTTATCTTCGTGAACATCTGCTTTTTCTAAATAAAGTTCGCAGCGATCTTCGTTTGTTTGAGCCAATTCAAAACCGCGCTCAATTTCTGCCAATGCCGCATCGTGCATGCCTTTAAAGAGTAAAATATCTGCGCGAGTAAGCGGAATACGCACATCGCTTGGGTCAAATGTTTCTGCGTATCCTATAAAATCTAATGCTTCGTCTAAGTGATTTTGCTCCGCAAAAACTTCTGCCTTTTTAATTAAAAATTCTGCGCTAAATGGAAAAAACTCTAAAGCAGAATTTGCTACCGTCATCGCTTTTTTAAACTCATGATTATCTTGATAAAAAACAATTATTTTTTCAAAATCTTCTTCTGAAAAATTTAGTGTTGAATTGGCTTTTACTGCTTCCTCGTATTGTTGAATAAGCTCCATTATTTCACCAAAATCGGGGGAGTTAAAATCGTTTTCTAACATGGTGCAAATTTAGCGCAATTAAAGCATTTTAATTGAGAATAAAACAGAATTGTTTACACCTATCCATGATTGTGGAAATAAAAAAAGGCAGCAAAAATTGCTGCCTTTTCTATTGTGTTTTTTTCTGTTAGAATCTTGGACAGAAAATTGTTTGTGGTTTGCGTTTTTTCCAAGAGCCTGCATAGCTTAATCCTACCTCAAAAGCGCCTTGGCTACGAGAGCCAGCTATCAATTCGCTCACGTTAATATCATAAGCAAATCCTAAGCTAATTCCGTTCCAATCTACTCCGGCTGTAAGCACTACTGCTTCTGCGTTTAATGCTTTTCCTCCTTTCTTGTTTTTCCACAATGCTTTAGTGTCGCCACCTACTGCTCTAAACATTGCACCAAAGCGGAAGTTGTTACCTTCTGGGAAACGATCTTCAAACAAAATTCTCACATCAGCAGCCAAAATTAATTCGTGGCTTTGCCCTTGGTTCATGTATATGAATTTTGGTTGCAAATCGAAGCGACCTTTTAGTGGAAATCTAATTCCGCCATGCGCTACAAACTTCATGTTTAAGCGAACTGTATCAACATTTAAAAACGATACTGATGGTTTATTTAAGTGGAATGCTGAAAAGCCGGCATAAGCATTTAGGCGCTTATTAAAGCGGCCATACCACATTAAACCTGTAGAAATATCCCAAAACAAAAAGTTGTTATCAACCAAATATTCTCCGGCAGGTAAATTTGGGTTGTAAGATGCTCCGTCCCATTGGCTTCCTGTTTTAATTTGGCTGTAATCAATTGTGCGATTGAACACTTCGCTTTGTACACCTAAAGTAAGAAAATGATTTCCTCTTCTATCTAAAGATTTGTGGTAAGCAATTCCTATTCCACCGCTGTTTGTTCCGAATTTTAGTTCTCCGGCTTTGTCTCCGGTGTAAAATGCTCCGAAACCGAAAGCGTCATTTTTCCCAATACCGCGATTGGTTCTAAAATCGAGTGCAAATGAATAGGTTCTGAATAATGGAACTGATTCATTTCGCAAAACTTCATTCCATTGACCTCTAAAAATACCGCTCAAACGGTAGTTTCCATTGAATGCACCAATGAGTGCAGGGTTCAATGTTTGTGGCATAATATAGAACTGCGAAAAGTGTGGATCTTGCGCCAGCACTGCTGCACAGCCTAATGTAAAAACTAAAGAGTGTAAAAATTTCTTAATCATGTTTGCCCTTGATGTGAGTGTACGAAAATAAAAAAACTAAGTTATGTGAAAAATTTTAACGCACTAATGTAATAGTTCCTGTTTTTTCTGCAACTTTTCCGTTCAAATAAATTCCTTTTATGTAGAAAGTAAAAATTCCCGGCTCCTGTTTTACGCCCTTATATGTTCCGTCCCAACCTGTAAATTGGTTGCCTCCGGAGTCAAAAACTTTTTCTCCCCAACGATTAAAAATAGTAACGTACAAAGACTGTAAATCGTATCCATAAACTTCCCACACATCATTTACGCCATCGCCATTTGGTGAAATTAAATTCGGCACAAAGAATTTCTTTCCATCATTTACATACACATTTACTGTTTGCTCCGCAGTGCAATTTTTTAAGTAGGCTAAAGTGAGTGTGTATTCCATATCATTGTATGGTGTAGCTGTTGGCATCACACAGTCGTAGCAGTTTAAACCTATGGTTGGCGACCAATTGTATGATTTAATATCCGACCCTGAATATCCTTGCACAATGGCTTGTAAAACGATGCTGTTGCCTAATTCTATTGTGCTGTCTTGCGGTAATATTTGCAGTTGTGGTAAGTGTGGTTGTGGCACATTTACCATAGTATCGTACATACATCCGTTTACGTCTTTTACATACACTCTGTAATCTGCTGAAATTAAATCTTTAAATATTCCGCTACTTTGGTAATCGGTATTGTTTATTGAATAGGTATATGGAGTATTACTTGGTCCCGGAGTTCCTCCTTTTGCCAACATTCTAAGTTTGCCGTCTGCTAATCCCGGACACGATACTGAGTCAATAATGATATAATCAAAATCTAAATCCGGTGGCGAAGAAAATACTACAGTATCAGATATTGCACAGCCATTTCCATCAGTAATAGTTACGCTATAAATATCGGGACCCAAGTTTGTAAGTGTTGTGCTATTAGTATTTGTAGATACGAAACTGTTTTGCGCCCATAAATATGTATAAGGTAAGGTGCCTCCGTTTCCTTGTACTGTAATGCTTGCGTCATCATATCCTGCACAACTAATTTCTATTCTGTTTAAGAAATGCAATTCTAATCCTGTAGGATCTACAATATCCGCACTGCCTGTTTTTGTGCATTGGTTTGCATCGGTTACAGTTACACTATAACTTCCTTGTGGCAAGCCAATAGCAGTTGTATTTGTTTGTGCCGCTATATCATTCCAAACATACAAATATCCAGGTGTTCCGCCCGTTGCCACCACACTCACTGTTCCATTTGAATCTCCTTTACACAAAGGAGCTTTTGTGGTGAAAGCAAGTTCTATTTCTGTTGGTTGGTTTATGGTGAAATTTTCTACCGCAATACAATTCAAATTATCGGTAACGGTTACTGAATAATTTCCTGCTACTAAAGCTGTAGAATCTGCACTATTGCTGTAATAGAAAGTAAAGCCAGGTGTGCCATTTGTTGGCGAAACTGATACCGAACCATTGTTTACACCAAAGCATGTTGCATCTGCTGTTTGCACACTCACACGAAGTGAATAGTTTGTATCAATAGTAAATGTAGCCGTTGCTGTGCAAAGATTTTTATCTGTAACTGTAACCGAATGATTTCCAAAAGAAAGCCCTGTTTGTGTTTGTGGTCCGGTGTTTCCATCCCAAGAAAAAGTATATGGCGCTAAACCGCCAGTAATATTTCCGGTTGCCGAACCATCGTTGCTGGTTGGGCAATTGGCGTTTGTGGTTGTTATGCTTACCGCAAATACTGCCGGTTCTGTTATTGTAAATGTTGCTGTTGCGGTACAGCCTTTTGCATCGGTAACTGTTACTGTTTGGCTACCGGCTGTTAGGTCTGTTGCCGAAACTGTATTTACTTGTGAAACACTATTGCTCCAAGTGTATGTATATGGCACTGTTCCACCCGTAGCTTGTGCATCTGCCGCACCATCACTGCCACCAAAACAAAACACATTCTTTTGAACATTTGTTGTTACCGAAAGCACTGTTGGTTCTGTTAAGAAATAAGATGCCGTTGCTGTACAATTATTATTATCTGTTACGGTAACTGTATAGTTTCCGCTTGTTATATTTTGAATTGTTTGCTGTGCCACATTGCCGGGTGTCCACAAATAGGTGTAAGCTGGTGTGCCACCATTTACCAATGCGGTTAATGAGCCGTTGTTTCCACCATTACAATTAATAGCAACAGAATCGAATGTGATTAAAATTTGTGTTGGCTCTGTAATGGTTACGCTTTTATTTACCGCAACGCCTGCCGAATCTGTAACGGTAACTGTGTAAACTCCTGCTTTTACTCCGCTTATGGCATTGGTAGTGTCTTTCTGTGGATTGCTGCTCCATTTATATGTATAAGGCAAAATTCCGCCTACGGCAGAAACGCTTGCACCACCTGTTGAGTCGCCAAAGCACATCACGTTTGTTTGTGTAAATGTAAGTATTATAGGAGGAGGATCTTTTACAGAATCACAAGCTGAAGCGGTGCAGCCTTTTACGTCTGTAACCGTTACACAATAATAGTTTTTTGATAAGCCACTTATTGAGTCGGTTTGTGCGCTATTCGTCCATAAAAAAGTATATCCAGGAGTTCCTCCGGCCGGAATAGCTTTTGCCGTGCCATCGCTTCCACCAAAAGATGTGGCATTTGTTGTTACAACGGAAACAGTAATTGCGGGTGGTTCTGTAATGGTTCTTGATCCTGCAATGGTACAGCCGTGCCCATCGGTTACAGTAAGGTTATATGTTCCGCCTGCTAAGCTATTCGGCATTGAAGTGTTGCCCAAACTTGGCGACCAGCCAAATGTGTAGTTTGGTGTTCCGCCAATTACCGTTGCGGTAATATTACCATTTGCTTTTCCTGCGCAAGTAACATCTAAGCTACTGAAATTAAGCTGAAGTTGGGTCGGTTGATTAACGATAATAGTATCTGAGCCTTGGCAATTTTGCGCATTGGTTACGGTAACTGCATACACTCCCGGAGCAAGATTTTGCACTGTGCCTCCAGAAAGAGAATTTGGTGTCCAGCTATAAGTTAAACCTGGCGGATTTCCCGGAACTTGTGCTGATAATGTTCCATCGTTTGCACCGAAGCAAGAAATTGAATCTACCAAAGTTAAATTAACCGGAATACCCGTGCCAACACTCACCGTTACAGAATCTACCAAGGTGCAAGCGCCACCAGTTATTGTTACATAATATTTTGTGGTTGTAGTAGGCGAAACTGTTACCGAATCTTTGCTTCCCGGGTTTACAAAACCTGCTGATGGATTTGCTGCCCAAGCATAAGTATAATTTGGATTAGGAAGTGAAGAAGTAACTTTTGCTTTAATTTTTACCGTAGCATTTGTGGCACAAATAAATGTGTCGTTACTCATTGTTAGTCGAGTTGTGGTGTCCACATTCACAAATACAAAACTATTTCCGGTGCAGCCATTTTGGTTTGTTACTGCTACTGAATAAACTTGTGGTGTTTGCGGATATGCTGTTGTTGTATCTTTGTTAAGCGGATTTGGTGCGTTGGGTGGTGTATTTGGTGTCCACGCAATAGTTGCATTTGATAAATCTCCAACACACATTACAAAGCGCATATTGGGTCTATCTTTATAGCGAGCTGCGTTCACGGTTGGTACGGTTCCGGTTACGCCACATTGGTCGAAGCCGTTGCTTTCCGTAAACCAAATTGAACGATAGTTTGGAAAGTTTCCTGCTGCGCCATCGGTTCTTGTAACATAGTATTTCATGTGCTGACCATTGTTGGTAGTCGTGTTGTGGCATATATCAATCAACAAATTCGATTTTCCGTCCCAATCATAAAAATTATCGAAGTTTATTGTGTTCCAACCTGCAGTTACCGTATAGTTTTTGGGGTTAAACACTGTAACCAAACCGCTACTTGAATAGCCAATTAAACTATCGGCAGAAGTGCAAGCAATTTTAACCGTAAAATTATTTAACTGTGTTCCTGCTGCCAACAAATTGATGGCGATAGATTTTATTTTTCCTCCTCTTCCGCCTGTAGAAGCTAATATTTCACTTGCTTTGTAAAGCATTTGGTGGCGGTTGCTTTTGGTATAATTTCCAAATGGCGAAGGAAGTTGCACCGGAGTGTTTCCCGATTGGGTTGTTTTTGTTCCCACATCGGCTGTAATATCATATCCATCGCATGGTTGAACGGTTAATCCACACGATTGCGGATTGGTGAGAATTACAAGCTGTGCCGGTTGCCCCGGGCACACGGTTGCTTTATCAGATTTTGCTTCAATCACCGGTCCTGTTCCGTTTACGGTTACAGTTACCGAATCAACATTTACACAGCCATTATTTGCTTCAAAAGAAACTTTATATTTTGTTGTAGTAAGCGGGCTTGCCATTGGGTTTAAAATTGAATCGTTTGCAAGTCCGTAAATTGGGTCTTCTAATCCGGTTGCCGGAGTCCATTTTATTTTGTATGGTGCATACTTATTATCAACCGAAGCATTCAATTGTATTTGTCCGTTTTGGCAAATTTGTCCGCCAGTTCCAGCATCGAAAACAAAGGGTGCGGCAACATTCACATAAACAGAATCTGTTCCGCAATCACTTGTAAATTTATACATAGTTGGCACACTTGGCGATGCTGTTGGATTTAAAATAGTTGAGCTGCTTAAACCCGTAGTTGGATTCCATGTAAAGTTTGTTCCGCCACTTGCAGTAAGCTGAACCGGAGTTCCACAATATGTTGGGCTGGCGGTTAATAATTGTACTTTATTAAACACGCAAACATTGTAAACCTTTGCTGCTCTTCCTTTCACAGGGCAGTCATCATTTTCTGCAATCAACAAAAATTGGTGGCAGCCCGTATCTCCCGGAGCGGGCAACCAAGTAACTCTTGCAATAGCAGTATCGTTTGGTGCCGATCCCACATTTACTTGTGTAAAATTTGCCCCCGGCAATGGCGATGGGTTTCCTTGAAGGCTGCTGCTTAACGTTAAGTTTCTTCCGTTAGGATCAATAACTTTTATATCGAAAGAAACCTGAGTGCCGGGACAAACCTGCAAAGTAATGGAGTCTTTTTGATTTCCGTTTACCACGCTTGTAATTGGTTCCGGCTGTGGAATAGAGACATTACAAGTTAAAACATTCACCTGAATATCGCGTATGGTAGAGCCTATTAGCACGCCATTTCTATATTCATCAACCCTAACAGCAAGTACGTCTGCTTCAATAAATCCCGGCATAAAGGTCATTTGTCCGGTTGCAGCATCAATTTTAAATGTTCCCGAAGGGTTTGTTCTTACCGGTTGAGAAACGCTGTATCCTCCATTAAAGCCTATTGGATTATAGCTGTCGCCCAACGGATTTATTAGTGTATAAACCAATGAATCGCCATCGGCATCTACCGCTCCGTGATTATAGTTTGTAATATTATTGATACAAACAAAAGGAACCGGAAGCTGTGTAAAAGTTACCGAACTATTGCAATATGGTTGTCCGGTTAATGGGTCTGTTCCTTGGTTTACATACGCTTCGATGGAAAGAGAGGTGCTTCCTGGGTTTGGAATATTATTGATTGCTCCATTTCTACAGCAGTCTGTTGTTTGAAATTTCCAGTTGGTGCATGTTAGCGGCAAATCAATAGTTGCTTCGTATTTATAAACCTGCACTCCCGGATATGGCGAGTTTCCACTTCCGGAGTAATTGCAACCACTTTGCGAAATTTGATTTGGGCACAATGGAGAAACCTCTACTCCGCTCTTGCCGGGAATTTGCACCATGGTTGCTGTTACATTTCCTACGCCTGCGCAAGCTTGCGGTATGGCGCTTAGCGAAACTGTTGTTGGTGCAGAAGCAGAAGTTGAACCTCCATCTCTACAATTTCTATAAAATGAAAATGTTACTTTATAGCGCATGGCATTGCCAAACTTGCCCAAACAGCTATATTCCATATCTGCTCCCATTTGGTGGGTTGCAAATGTTGGATTTGAAAAGAACAATACAGCAAATCCCCAAATTAAATAGTAAAATTTTTTCATCTTCAACGTATAAAGTCTAATTGGCTTTATCAAAAAAAGCTGTCAAATATAGAAACTATAAAGCAGCTCAAGGTTGCATTTGCATTTTCTTAAATGTTTTTTTCTTCTTATTCCGCCTAAAATATCTTTAAAATTTTTCTTGCAGGTAGCCTCCTGCCTTTGTTTTCGCATTGTAAATACAATTATTCTATTTTCGCGCACCTTATTCTTTATCAAATAACAGAAATAATTTTATTGATATGTTTAGAACAAATACATGCGGAGAGCTAAGAATTGAACACATTTCGAACCAAGTTACGCTTGCCGGTTGGGTGCAAAGAGTGCGCAAATTAGGTGCGCTTACATTTGTAGATTTGCGCGACCGCTTCGGTATTACGCAATTGGCTTTTAATACCGAGAGCAATCCTGAGCTTACTGAGCGCGCCAACAAACTTAGCCGTGAATTTGTTATTCAAGCAAAAGGAAATGTTGCAGAGCGCAGCAGTAAAAACACCAATATTCCTACCGGAGAAATTGAAATTTTAGTTGATGAATTTTCAATTTTAAACGAAGCCGAACTTCCTCCGTTTATGATTGAAAACGATACCGATGGCAGCGAAGAACTCCGTTTAAAATATCGTTATTTAGATATCCGCAGACCAAAGTTGAAAGATATTTTACTCACTCGTGCTCGTATAGTGAAAAGTGTGCGCGCGTATTTAGATGCAAAAGATTTTTGCGAAATAGAAACGCCTACTTTTATTAAATCTACACCGGAAGGTGCTCGCGATTTTTTGGTGCCTTCGCGCTTGGTTCAAGGTAGTTTTTATGCGCTTCCGCAATCGCCACAAATTTTAAAACAACTTTTGATGGTTGCCGGAATGGATAAATACTACCAAGTGGTAAAATGTTTTCGCGATGAAGATTTTCGTGGCGACCGCCAACCGGAATTTACGCAAATAGATTGCGAAATGAGTTTTGTGCATCAAGAAGATATTTTGAACAATTTTGAGGGAATGATACAACATGTTTTTAAACAAAATTTGAATTATGAGTTGGGCGAAATTCCGCGCCTTACTTACCACACAGCCATGAAACTTTACGGTAGCGATAAACCCGATTTGCGCTTCGATTGTAAAATTGTAGAGTTAAATGATTTGCTTCCTGCAAGCGAGTTTGGTGTATTTAATAATACCATTTCTTCCGGAGGTTTGGTTGCCGGAATAAATGCTAAAGGCTGTGCTGCTTTTTCGAGAAAGCAATTAGATGAACTTACCGAATTTGTGAAAGTTGCACATCGTGGTTTGGGTGGTTTGGTAAATATTCGTTTTAACGAAGATGGCTCTGTGAAATCTTCTATTGATAAATTTTTTACCGAAGCACAGCTTCGCGAATTTGGCAACGCTTTTGGTGCAGAAAAAGGTGATTTAATTTTAATTGCTGCAGATAAAATTTCTAAGGTTCGCAAGAGTTTGGGCGATTTGCGTCTTCATCTTGCCAAGCAAAATAATTGGATAGATGAATCGAAATGGAGTGTGCTTTGGATTGTGGATTTTCCTCTATTTGAATTAGATGAAGAAACCGGTGAAACTATTTTTGTGCATCACCCATTCTGCTCACCAAATCCTGAAGACATGCAGTATTTCGATTCTGAACCACTAAAAGTTCGCGCACAACAATACGATATGGTGATGAATGGAAACGAAATTTGCAGCGGCAGTATTCGTATTACCAACCGCGACTTACAAAAGCGTGTTTTCCAAAAATTGGGCATGAGCGAAGCTGAACAACAAAGCCGATTTGGTTTTATGTTAGATGCTTACAAATACGGTGCGCCACCACATGGCGGCTGTGCTTTTGGTTTAGATAGAATGGTAATGCTGATGACAGGAGGTGAAACTATTCGCGATGTTATTGCTTTTCCTAAAACTTCAGGCGGCAGAGATTTGATGATGGACGCACCTACAACTGTTGATGAAAAACAACTAAAAGAATTGGGTATCAGCACAATTTCCAAATAGATTTTTCTCTTAACTTTTTGCTTCTTTGCTGCATGACGAAGCGGCAATTTCTTTCTCTCTTGGTGGTGCTTTATAGCTTTGCTATTATTCACTTACACGATTTTTTTGTGCAGCTATCGGTAGTGGCAATGAACCACTTTTCGCTTGCCACTTACAATAGTTTAGTACAAAATATTATTGTTGTTTTCGGTGTGTTTTTAGTTTCTGTTACCACTTGGAAAGCCTTTAAAAACAAGCGTTTCCGGTTATTTAGCTTTTTTCTTTTTTACTGCCTATTGCTTTTTATACACTGGCTTTTTTTATTTGAAATGAATATTGAAATTATTCATGCTTTTGAGTTTGGTGTGTTGGCTTTGCTCTTGTATTTAATTACAGAAAATGTTGCATCTGCGCTTATTTTGTGTTTGCCGATAATGATTTTTGATGAAATAAATCAGTATGTTTTTTTGTATGGAAACTACAATAAATACTTCGAGTTCAACGATATTGTATTAGATATTTTAGGCTCCTCTATTTTTCTTTTTCTGTTTAAGATTTTTGAAAAAGAGCCCAAGTCTGTTACACTTCCTCTTTCAAAAAGAAAAGAGTTTTGGCTGCTCGGTCTGTTTTATTTTTCTTTTCTTGTGCTTACTGTAAGTTGTGTGTTTGCTGTTCACGAAAATGCTAAATGCAGCAATACTATTTTTGTTTTAAGCCGAATAGATTTTCCTGAAAAATTTTGGCAACATCATGCTTTCACCAAAGCGGTTTATCATATTCTTTCGCCTTATGTAGGAGCGTTTATTATTTTTCTTCTTTGCTTTTTTTCGGGCTTTAGCGATTATGTGCCTGAGCGAAAAAACAGATAATTGCTCTTCAATTATTTTTGCATGGCAGAATTGCTCAGCTTTGGCTTTATTAGCCGGTAATAGCGATTGGATATTCGTAATAGCCCAACTATTATCCTAAACGACCATCATCCCGATAACTATCGAGAGCATTATACAATATATTATTGAACTAATTTATAAATCAATTTAGTATAAAAACTTTTGTGCATTGGAGCGATTGTGATTGCTTGCAATTATATTCTTGACAGCTATGGCGCAGTGAGTATTATTCTTGTTGCAAAAAAAATTGCTAAATGTATTGTAGTTGTTTTACTAAGTTACAAACTTGGACTGACTTATACTTATAAGTTACGCTTCGCTAAACTTGTGAGAGCGGAGGACTTGTTTGTATTCACGGGTGTCACTTACGTTTAATTCTCTTTTAGAATTAAACTCCATAATTTATTTTTCCTCTAAAATTTTCAATAATCGGCTATTCAAATACAATTTTTCTTTTCCAACTCTTACCGATTTCAAAAACCTATATTCTTCCAATGCTTGTAAGTAATTACCGACAGTTTTGGGGTTTCCAATGTTTTCATCTATCAAGTGTTGTCGCTTGGTATATGGTAAACGAAATAAAATGTCAATATTTTACTCTTGTTTAATAAATGAGAGTAAAATTTACCCTCGTTCTTAAATTAAGCTCATAAGCTAAAGTGTTAGGCGCAACTTCTTACGAACATTCGTGCTATCTTCAACATTCGGGACATAAAAGCTAATATTGTGTAAACTTTTTTAGGACGAGGCACAAATGAAACTTATTTATGGTAGCGGAAACTCAGCTAAAGGCTCTCCATCTAAAATAGTTTGCCCTGGTTTTACTAATGGTTTCACACCTTTGGGCAATATAACTGTTACTTGACTTCCAAGCTTTATTAAACCAACCACATCGCCTTTTTTTACTTGCTGTTCAGGCTTTACAAAATCTACAATTCTTCGCGCAACTAATCCGGCAATTTGAATAATTTTTACACGTTTTCCTTCTGCATTTTCAAATAAAATTTCGTTGTGTTCATTTTCAAATCTTATACCGAAAGGGTTATCATTTGCTACGGCATTATTAAATTTTCCTTCGGTGTAGCGATGCGAAATAATTTTAGAAGTAAGTGGCGCACGTTGGTAATGAACATTCGTAACATTCATTACTATAGAAATAATTGTGCCTGCTGTATCCACATCTTTTGTCCACACGTTGATAACGCCATACTTGGCTTTTGTAACTTCAATAAAACTATCGTTGTATGCTGATACACTTGCTACCAAACCGTTCGCGGGTGATACTAAAACATTTTCTTTTGAATCGAATGTTCTTTCAGGCAAGCGCAAAAACCAAAATTGGTAATAAGCAAATAGTGCTAAAAAAAGTAGCGCAAGTGAATAGAGTGAATATTTTAAAACTTTCATTTTTTCTTTTTCTATGGTTTTTCTACAATATATTTTCCTTTCTCGCTAATTGAAAAAGGTACAAGCTTTTTGTTTGTTTCTAAAGCATCGTACATTGGTTTAATTGAGCGCCAAAATTCTCTTTGCTCGTGTCTTTCTTTTCTTTCAAAATTTTCTTCATTCATTTTAAAAGGAAAAATATGAACAGGAATTTTTTTCTGCCCTCCAGCTTTTGCTAAAAGTGCAACGCAATAAATTTCTTCAATCGGCAAATCTTCCATTGCCAAACAACCAATGCTCATGCACTTTCCATGAATATAAATATCTCCACCGCGCGGTGGTTTATTAACAATTTCATCGCGCTGGTTTGGATAATTTAATCCTAACGAAAGTAGAAAATTACTTGCCGGATTAAACACATTTATTTCGTAAAATCCTTCAGGAACTTGTCTATCACCTTGCCTATTTTTGGGACCTAATTCTCCAGAAGCTGCACACACCGGAAACGTATCGTATAAAACATATTGCGAACCATTCCATTTCCAAATTTCAAGTATTTTTTCTTCTTTAAAAGCACGCAAATAAATTTCTTCAAATTTATCGCTTCCCACTTTTTCGCACTGCTTTTCTATTCTATCAAAATTTCTGCTCATAGCAGCATCAACTCTGCTAAAAGATAGCTGGCGTTCCAAAAATCCGGTATCAGAAAACATTGTATTAAACAGTAAAAAAGAAATACTTAATAGAAACATGAATGTAAGAAAGATTATGCTTTCAATTTATTTTTTGTAACGCAGAGTTATGTAATTTCTTACTTAAAAATTTAAGCGTGCAAACATATCATTGCTTGAACAGTAAAAAAGGATTTTAGAAATAATTTTATATCAATAAAAAAGAGAAAATTCGATTTACTAACATGCTAATATATAACTATAAATATTTAAAATTTAAGAAGAAGAAAAATACCATTATTAGGGCTGTGAATTGTTGGATAAGTTTAATTCTACTGCTATTGTTTTTTTAGATATAAATCTTGTATTTACACTATACTAACATGTAGAAGATAGATATATCAATGGTTTTGTACTATAACCAACATACTGTGAATTGTAGAATAACTAATTAGAGAAGATAAATACTTTTTAAGAATTAGGAGTTAGTGATGTGGATAGTGAAATATTTAAGCACAATACTTTCTATGGAAAATTGGCACGTGAATTATTTTGTAAAATGCAAATGGATTTTATGATTGTGTTTTGAACCAATATCCACAGAAAATAGAAGGATTTAAACACAATTTTGTGGAGAAAAATAGTTTGAATAGAAAGCAATACAGATTATTTAGTACTAAACAATTTTATAAATATCGCGTAAGTTTCTACCCAATCCATCGTAGTCTAAACCATAGCCTACAATAAAATCATTAGGTATTTCTATGCCAATATAATCTACTTTTAAATCAGCTTTCATTGCTTCCGGCTTATGCAATAGAGCGCAAAGTTTTAAAGATGCAGGAAGTTGCAATTCTAATTCCGGAACTAAGCGAGCAAGTGTATTTCCTGTGTCAATAATATCTTCTATAATAATGACGTGTCTTCCGTTAATATTTTCACTTAAACCAATTTTTTCTTGTAGTGTTCCATTAGAAGAAGTGCCGGAATAAGAGCTTGCTTTTATGAAAGAAAATTCACAGTTGATGGTTAGGAATTTTGCAAGGTCGGCAGCAAACATAAAAGCTCCATTCAGTACAGGAATTAGTAATGGATTTTTGTCTTTATAGGAATCGTTTATTTTTTTCGCTATCGTTTCAATAGCAGAAAGAATCCTTTTTTCTTCAATAAAAATTGAAAATTGTTTGTCGTGGAGTGTTATAAATTTTTGTTGTGTAGTTTCCATTTTTGCTGCTTAATAGAAAGGCGAAAAATAGAAAATATTAGAAAAAACAAAAAAACAAAGAATCATTTTTAAATATATAATATAATAAAAATAAATATAAAAAACAATTTGTTTTTCTAGCTATTCTTTTTTTAGTAAGAAATTAAAAAGAAGTGATTTATTATTTTAGAGTTAAACAATAGTATAATGAAAGAAGAGAATGTTTAAAATGTAAAAAGAAAAGATATCTCTTTAGAAAGTAATAGCTTTTTATGTTTGAAGAAGGAATAGAAATATTTTAAAAAGTAGGTTTCTTTAAAAGATGTTTTTTTTAGAAATCTATTTTAAAAACAGATTGTGCAGCAGATTATTTGCTACTATAAAATACAACTTTATAGCTGCTTCCGCTTCTTAAGAAACATCATTCATTATGCTCTTATCGCATTTTTGAAGCTATAAAGTTGTATTTTTTCATCTCACTCAAATTTCTACTGCACAAGATAGGTTTTAAGAAGGGACACACAAGAAGAATAATTATTTAGGTCTGGTTTAAAGGAGTTTGCTTTTTAAAGCAATTATTCTCCTTGTCGGTTTTTAGTTAATAAAAGAAAGATTAGTAATATTATTTTCTGATAATTAAAAAAGGTTGATTTTGTAAATCTATTTCTTTAAAAGTGATTTATCTATTGTGTAAAAAATAAGGAGGAATAAATAAGCAATAATTAAAAGGAAGAAAAAAAATTTCAACAATGAAGAAAAGTTCCACGTGGAACAAAAGAAAATATAAGAGAAGAATATAGAGTTGTTCCACGTGGAACACAAAATTAAATTCAAGTAATTACCTTTGCGCTTCTATGTTTCAAGAATACGATGTTATTGTGGTTGGTGCGGGACATGCCGGATGCGAAGCAGCCGCAGCCGCAGCCAATTTAGGATCTAAGGTGTTGTTGGTTACAATGAATATGCAGGTTATTGCACAAATGAGTTGTAACCCAGCAATGGGCGGTGTGGCGAAAGGCCAAATTGTTAGAGAAATAGATGCTTTAGGAGGATATTCGGGAATTGTTTCTGATAAAAGCATGATTCAGTTTCGTATGCTTAACCGCTCAAAAGGTCCGGCAATGTGGAGTCCGCGAACTCAAAATGATAGAATGTTATTCGCGGCTACTTGGCGCGAAATGCTGGAGCAAACCCCAAATGTGGACTTTTGGCAAGAGATGATAAGCGGCTTGGTGGTAAAAGATGGGAAAGCTTGTGGTGTAAAAACCGCAATGGGTTTAGAAATAAAAGCAAAAACAGTAGTGCTTACAAACGGCACTTTCTTAAATGGATTGATACATATAGGAGAAAAGCAGTTTGGAGGAGGTAGAGCAGGAGAAAAAGCAGCACATGGAATTACTGAGCAATTGGTAGAATTAGGCTTTGAAAGTGGGAGAATGAAAACAGGAACGCCACCAAGAATAGACGGAAGAAGCTTGGATTATAGCAAAATGGAAAGGCAAAATGGAGATGAAAACGTGGAAGGCTTTTCTTACAAAGCAAATACGAATCCTTTTAAAAAAGGAGAAAAAGAACAACTTCCCTGCTGGATAACCTATACAAACGAAAAGGTACACGATATTTTGCGTACAGGTTTTGATAAATCTCCAATGTTTTCGGGAAGAATTAAAGGCTTGGGTCCAAGATATTGCCCTTCGGTGGAAGATAAAATAAACCGTTTTGCAGATAAAGACCGCCATCAAATATTTGTAGAACCAGAAGGTTGGAACACCGTAGAAATTTACGTGAACGGCTTTTCAACATCTTTGCCGGAAGATATTCAGTATAAAGCACTAAAAGAAGTACCGGGCTTTGAGAACATGAAAATGTTTCGTCCCGGATATGCTATTGAATATGATTATTTTCCGCCAACACAGCTCTCTCACACGCTTGAAACTAAGTTAATTAAAGGCTTATACTTTGCAGGACAAATAAATGGCACAACCGGTTATGAAGAAGCCGCCTGTCAAGGATTGATTGCCGGAATAAACGCACATTTGCAAGTAAACGACAAAGAACCGTTTGTGCTAAACCGTGCAGATGCTTATATCGGAGTTTTAATAGATGACTTAATAAACAAAGGCACCGAAGAGCCATATCGAATGTTTACATCAAGAGCAGAATATAGAATATTGCTTAGACAAGATAATGCAGACTTACGCTTAACAGAAATGGGATATAAAATAGGTTTAGCAGATGAAGAAAGATGGAAAACCGTGCAGAAAAAGAAAAACTCAATAACGGAAACAATAGCGTTTATTAAAAACTTTTCGGTGGAACCAGAAGCAATAAATGCACTATTAAATGAAGTAGGTACAGCAGAAATAAGGCAAAAAACAAAGCTTGAAAAGATATTACTACGTCCGCAGATTACTTTAAACATGCTCATAAACACAGTTCCACAGGTAAAGGAGTTTGCCCAAAAGCACGAAAAAGCCTTTTTAGATTGTGCGGAAATTGAAATGAAATACGAAACCTATATTGAGAAAGAACTTGAAATGGCAAACAAAATTGCCAGATTGGAAAACATTAAACTCAGCACTACGTTTGACTATTTCACACTAAAGGCGCTTTCTATGGAAGCTCGAACAAAATTAGATAAAATTAAGCCTGAAAGTATTGGACAAGCAAGCAGAATTAGCGGTGTTAGTCCGGCAGATATTTCAATACTATTAGTTCACATGGGAAGATAAAAAGAACAAGGTTGAAGATAAAAAAGCAGTTATTTTTAGTTTATGAAAAAGCAAAACTATGGTTTTATGCTATTGTTGTGATTGCTTTTGTATCAGCTTGTGCCAATCAAGTTGCGCCAAGTGGCGGGCCAAAAGACACCGAAGCGCCAAAATTGGTTTCAAGTTTTCCTCCTTCTGAAAGCACAAATTTTAGAAACAAAACAATAAAAATTAAGTTTAATGAGTATCTTGAAAATAGCGCTTTTACGAGAACTTTAATATCTCCACCAACAGCAAAAGCGCCTAAAATTAGAGTGAATTTAAAAACCATTCACATCACATTGCCCGAAGACTTAGATAGCAACACAACCTACATCATAAATTTTGCAGACGATATTAAAGACATAAATGAGTCCAATTCGTTAACGAATTTTGCTTATGTTTTTTCTACAGGAGATAAAATTGATACACAAAAAGTGAGTGGAAAAGTAGTAGATGCATTTAGTGGTGAACCTATAGAGGGAGCTTTGGTATTGTTACAACCGGCAGATTCACTGAATAGAATAAAACACGCTAAGCCAAAATATTTTGCAATCACAGATAATTCGGGGAAGTACGCTATTAAAAACATTAAGCCAAACTACTATGCAATTGCGGCACTAAAAGATCTAAATCTAAACTTTATATACGACCAAGTAAGTGAAAAAATAGGTTTTAAAAATGAAAATATAAACCTCTTAGATTCTGCAGAACTGATGGAAACATTAGAAATGTTTGAACAGATAGATACAAAAATAAAGGTGGAAGAAGCAGAAGAAATAGAGCCGGGGAAAATACAAGTGGTTTTTTCTGCGCCTGTGGAAAAAGTAGAAATTGATGGAAAATTGGCTGAGAAAAATACAGTAGCATTCTTTAATGAGAAAAAGGACACCTTAACACTGTGGCACGAAAAAATGGAAGAAAAAGAATCAATATTATACTTTTCTTTAAATGATACACTAAAAGATACTGCCAGAATTAAATTACAACCAATTTTAATTGATACAGTAAAGAGAAACAATAAAAACTCACTAATTATTGATTTTCAAGAAGTTAAGAAACAAACAGGCAAACACATAACAAAATCATTTCATGTTTTAAGCATGTTTGAGCCGCTTAAAATTTTCTTTTCCCGACCTGTGGAAGGTATAAACGATTCTGTGGAGGCTATTATTTTAACAAATGACACAACCGAAGAAAACACAATACCCAAAATTTCTATAGATAAAAAGACAAAACTTTTTGCGGAGGTGGATTTTAAAAAAGAGGAGAGCAGTTTTTATACACTCACCATTCCTCCGAGAAAATTTTTAGATATTCTTGGTTTTGTAAATGATTCGGTTCAACTAAAATTTCAAACCAACAACATCGAAAATTATGCAACATTAAAGTTGAAGATTTTTAATGCTTCAGCTAATTACAAAATTGTAGAAGTGATTTCTGCAAAAGACAAAAAATTGATGGAGCGGTTTTTTATTTTAGGAAACGAAAAAAAGATGGTTACGCTAAAAGGACTCGCAGAAGGAAGTTATGAAATTCGCGTAATTGACGATGTAAACAAAAATGGCGTGTGGGACACCGGAAATTTTGATTTAAGAACGCAACCCGAGAAGGTAACTATCTTTAATAATTTGCCACAATTAAAAGGCGGTTGGGAGGGCGAATTTGATTTGCCTTTAGAGTAAATTCACAAATAGATTTTGCTATTTAAAATTCACTCTTATTCCCGCAAAAGCCATCGCACCGCGAATTGGCCCCCAAACTAAACTTGCATCAAACTGCGAAGTAACGCTGTAGCCATTTAAGCCAAGCACAGGCGTTTTTTGGCGTTGGTTTAAAATGTTTTCTGCGCCAACATAAACCTCAAACCATTTTTTGTGTATGTAGGTAATTTGAGCATTCCACAAGAAATA
Organism: Bacteroidetes bacterium 37-13; assembly: GCA_001897535.1. GTDB lineage: Bacteria > Bacteroidota > Bacteroidia > Chitinophagales > LD1 > UBA7692. The sequence goes on from MKTC01000036.1 coordinate 51,692, forward strand.
GTTTTTGCTGCGTTCAGCAATTTGAAACTGTGGTTCGTTGCCGGCAGTGCTTGGCACACGAGATAGTCCATACCAAGTTAAGTGGGTATTAAAGCGCCAGTTTTTATTTTTCAAAGTATATTCCAAAGAAATAAGCGCTTTGTGTTTTGGACGCAGCGGTGCCCATTTCAAACCGCTGGTGTAAGTTACTCTCACATCTTCAAAACGATATGAGATTTTAGCATCGAAGCGTGGAAGAACTTCATAATTTGCTTCAACTAATAAACTGTTGCTGTAACTTTTTCCTTTTAGGTTATAGAAATTTAATTCGCGCACATTTTCTAAATCTGTAACCAACTGGTTGGTGAAATTGGTATGGAAAAAATCTACTGAAATATTACCTTCTCTAAAATCAATATAGTAGCGATAGCTAAGCGAGCCGCCAAAGCTCCAAGCTTCTTCAGGCTTTATTTTTGATGGAAGAGAAATAACACGATTGCTTGCCAAGTAGCCGAAATTTTCAGCAAAAACAGTTGGAACGTGATAGGCTTTTCCGGCACTTGCGCGCAAACTTAAATCATAAAGAATATTCCATTTTACATTTAAACGCGGAGAAAAAAACGGACCGTACAAATTATGATAATCTGCACGAATGCCGCCAATAATATTGAGTTTGTTATTGTAATCGTAAGTTACTTCTGCAAAAGCGCCCGGAACAATTTCTAAACGCTTTAGATTGAAAGTATCTAAGCGTTCTTCTACATTATCTACCGTGAGTGAGCTGCCGAATTTTAAGTAGCTGCGGGTTAAAAATTCATATTGATAAATTAAATTCAAGTAGCCAAAATGTTCTTGTGCGTTGTAAATTCTTGGACCAATATTTCCATATTGCCTGTGGTAAGAATATTTGTATTGAATACCCAAGCTGCTTAAATCGTTTAGTATAAAACCTGTTTTTGCAAAAGCTTCTACTCTTTGTGTTTGAAGTCTTAGCTTCCATTGCTCGTGAGGCGCGTGCGGAAGTTCGCCCACATTTTTATGGGTAAGCTGGCCGCTTTGTCTATCTTCAATAGTTCCGGAAATTGCGCCAATAAAATTGAATTTTTTACCGCTGTGGTAAGTAAAACGCTGCATTAAATTTCCTTGTTTCACCAAAGGATTATCTACAAATTCATCGTGGTTAAAATCCATTGGTACTAAGTTTATCATGCCATGCCCGAAACTCATAAAGCTCCATTTTTCGTTTTTAGATTTTTGTGCACTCATTAAATTTAATTCGGTTCGCGCATCTTGGTTCAAATATAAACCACCGTAAAAACGGTCTGACGTGTTCGGCTTTTTAAACTCTAAATTTATTTGCCCGGCAATGCTTCCGTAGCCGTTTACTACGCTGCCCGCACCTTTATTTATTTGTATAGAACTCATCCACGGGCCGGGCACAAAACTTAAACCAAGTGTTTGCTGCAAAGATCTAATTCCGGGTACGTTTTCGTTGGTGTATTGAACATATTTTCCGTCTAAACCCAAAAGGCGAATATGCCTTGCTCCGCTCACAGCATCGGAGTAGTTGGCATCAACGGTTGCGGAGTTTTCAAAACTCTCGCTCAGGTTGCAGCAAGCATCTTTTTGAAGATCGCGCTCGGTGATAATTTCTACCTTTCTGGTTTCGGTACTAAACGTGCTTTTGTTGCCGCCAATTTCTACTTCTTTTAAATTAAAGTGCATTAAAGAATCGTCTGAAGTTTCTTGTGCGTTAGCAGAAAAAATAAAGAAAAAAAAGAGTAGAAAGCAAGCAGAGAACTTCATTGCTTTGTAAAGATAAATGCGAATAAGATAAAGGTGAAAAAAGCGAAAGAAATTAGTGCTGTTTTCTTTCAACAAAAGCGAAAGAAATGACCAATTATTTTTAAGAGAGGTAGCGAAGTTTTTACCTATGTATTTTTCTATAATCATTGCTGCACAAAAGTGCAACTAAAAAACCCATAACTGTTTGTACAATTATGGGTTAGTTTTGTAAGTTTCTGTAAAGCAGAAACAGAAATAAGGGCGCTAATCACTTAAAAAAACAGCCATATTGCTTTGATTGTAAACCATAGCATAGGCATAAAAATTACCATTGCTTGATTGTAAAAGTTTGCGAACATAGTTGGCTCTTGCAAAATGAACATTTATTTTTTGGTTTGCTCCAAAATTATTAGCAATTACAGACTCGCTAATACTGTAACTGCCATCATCATCAGTTAAAATAATAACCTCTTTTATGGTTTCTTGGTCAGAAACATCTGCCAATCTAAGCTTTAGCATTATTACATCAACAGGATTGTTAAGGTCTGCTTTCCATTCAATTTTCATTGGATTGCCTACGGTAAAGATATAACCGGTATCGGTGTATTTATCGTTCATATAGGTGTAAGTAACTTCGGGGAAATAAATAGAAGTATCAAATTGAATTGCACCGTTGTTTAATATAGTAGAAACAGTATTGGTATTGCCAAATAATGAAGAAAAATTACTCCAATTAGCAGCGGGTGAACTCTGGGCTATAAAAGCATTGTTAGAACTCCACTCTAAATTACCTACATAGGATTTTAAAGATGTAGCAACCGGAGTAATGAGCTTTGAGGAAGAGCCAATAATAAAATTTGGATTTTGGGTTGTTGAAAGATAGCCCCAAGTAGAACCAACAGTAACAATAGAGGTTCCGAAGGAGTCGTAGCGTTCGTGACCCAAATAAAGATTTTTAATTGTATTTAAGGAGTAGCCACTTCTGCCAGAAGGAGTTATATCTATTATTAGCTCTCCAGAGCTGTATGTGCTATTTTGGCCTGTGGTAATTTCTTTTTTACAGCCTTGGAAAATAAGAAAACAGAA
>MKTC01000037.1 GCA_001897535.1 Bacteroidetes bacterium 37-13
GTGATTTACGTGTTCGCCACAACTTTCACAAGTCATACCGCTAATCGTAAATTCTACTTTTTTAATATTGGATTTGTCCACTACTATGATTTGCTTTTCAGCCTTTGAGTAAAAAACACTTGAATAGTATGGAAAAGCAAGCATAACGATGGCAAATCCCGTTACTATTCCTAAAAACATTTTTGACTGAATGAATTTTGGTTTTTCTTCTGTCTCACAGTTGCAGTCAATTTGCTTTTTTGGTTTCAACTTTTGATACCAAGCAAAACCAAGCACTAAAATTGTCATTCCGATAAAATACGGTCGGAAAGGTTCAAGCCAAGAAAAAGTTGAGGCAAGTCCGCTTGTTCCTGCAATGAGAGCCAAAACAGGTGTAATGCAACACAATGAAGCTGCAATTGCTGTTAAAAGTCCTGCTCCAATTAGTTTGTTGTCTGTTTTCATAATGTTTCCAAAATTTTGTTTTCGTCAAGTATTTTGAAAAACGGTTTCAGCATTTTTTCATACTCTTTTGTTAATGAGTAAAAAATGGTTTGAGCTTCTCTTTCTGTTTCAATGAGTTTTCTGTCTTTGAGTTTTCGCAAGTGTTGTGAAACCGCTGAAATTGTCATACCAAGAATATCGCTTATATCACAAACACAAAGTCGTTTTTCTTCATAGATCAGAAAGAGAATTTTCAGTCTTACGTTGTTTCCTGCCAATTCAAGTCCGTTTGATAAATAGTCAAATGAGCCGTTGAGTTCTGAAACTCTGTCTTTACAGCGATTTATTTGTTTAATGTCCGCTTGTTGTCGTATGCAAGAATTGTTGTCCATAGTACAAAGGTAGTCAATTTGCGTATTTAAGCAACTACTAAAATACGAAACATCAAAAAGAACCTGATTTGTCTGTCGGGTTGTGTCGTCATAGCCTTGCCACTAACGTTTTGCGGCTTGGCAGCAGTGCGGGAATTAGAAGCGCAAAACTGTCAAGCTATGGCTAATGTATGAAAGAAATACTGCACTTCAAATTAACCACGTCACCCCGCATTGCGCCAAACCGCTGTTAGCGGATGCCGTATTCTTCTTTGATAGTCCAGTCGTCAAATATTGCGATTGTGTCTACTGTCATTGTGCGTTGGCTTGAACTCTCTTTTGCTTTTGCTGTCTTGGCTTGTGCGTTGTGCAAAAGCAAATGTGAGTGCAAATGCGTTGGAGTTACTTGCAAGTAAGTATGTTCTCGCACCATCAGATTGCTTTCAGTTGTTTTACAAGTGCCTCGTTTTGATTTGTTCCTTTTGTGTTGTAGTTCCAGTTGTGATTAAATTGCTTTATCACATTCATGTTAGCGTTGTCTGAAATTGTCAAACTGTGAAACCGTGTCTTATTTGTCTTGGCTGTTTCAATCTTCTCTGTTACTTCCTTGCTCAATGCATCCATCACAAAGTCAGAAACCATCAACATATCTGCTTTCTTGTAGTCGTTTGTTTCAAGCATCTCCAAAGATTTTTCTAGAGCAGGGTTTGCATCTGTTCCACCGTTGAATGACATTCCAAGGAAGTCAATCAACTTGTCAAGTGAGTTTTGTAAATCGGATAATTCGGTCGTTTGAATTTTAGTTGAGAAGGAGATGAGATAACATTTCCGTTTTTCTCTTAAAGCAATTTTTGTAAGAGCAAAGCAAATTGTCTTTGCAACCTTCTCGGGTGTTCCGTGCATTGAACCACTGGTGTCAACGCAAATAATAATCGGACCTTTTCCATCTTCCTTTTCTTGTAGTTGCTTTTCCTTAGTGGTGATTTTTTCTGTGTCGCCAAACTGATTTCTAAAATCGTATGTCGTCAGTTTTTTTTCTGCAAACTTTTTTAGAAAGATTGGCTTAGTAGCAGGATTGAGCAGCGTAGCTGCTTCAATCGGCAACATGCTACTAATGTCATCACTTTCTCTAATTCCAATTACTTCGCCTTTCGTTGCATGTCGTGGTTTGAATTTTGGTCTTACAATAACTTTTTCAATTTCTACTTCTTCAAATTCTTTTTCAGACTTTCTGTATCTGCCAAGCATTGCAGCAAGTTCCATAACTGCTTTGTCGTTCTCCAAAACATCAGCGTATTTCTTTAGCAATTCAAAGCCAGAATTTTTCCATGTTCCACCCGACAAATCCCACAACCTCCCCAAATCTTTTGTGAATGGTTCTAACAATTCTTTCAACTTGTTAAACTCGGCAACTTTCTTGTAGAGTTGCTCCATGAAATTATTCCGTGCGTTATCAATTGCTTCTAATTCAAACCTGTGATGCTTATCAAAAAGTTGTTTTTCCCAGTCCTTCAAAAAGTTTTTATGAAGTGATTGTGCTTCATGCAAAACTTCTTTTGCTTTCTTCTCCGCATACTGCTTATAGTTGTGCTTGTTGAATGGAAGATGCTTTTCAAATTCTTTGAACTCCTTGCTCTCAATGAATTTTTCAATTCCTTCCTTCAAGTCAATCTTTCCTTTGGAAACTTCTTTCAACTCGCCTTTGATTATTCGTTCAAGGTCTAAACGCTTGTCAAGTTTTTTCAACTTCTTATCAAAGAAGTTGAAATCAATTTCTCCGTTACCATAAAATTGTTGCAGATACTGAACTATATTTTCGTAATTATTGAAAAATTCTTGTGATGAAAGTGCTTGCGTTTGCTGAAACATTTGCACTTCTTCCGAAAACGGATTGTTAACTTGAAGTTGCTTGTGTGTATCTCTTGCCCAGTTAGCAAGGTCTTCCGTTACTTGTGTTGCGATGGTGTGATTTTCTAGCGAAAGTTTTCGTAAGTCGGTGTGATTGATAATTTGTTCGATCGGAATTGTAAATTTTTGAATTACAGGATTTGAAGGAAACTTTGCCCAGTTTGTCCTGTCTCGTTCTGTAAGTTGGGAATACAAAGCATCAATCAATTTGGCTCTGTCAATCGAACTGCCAAAGTTTCCAAACTTCTCAAATGCTTTGAGTGCTGTGTTGGAGGAGAAGTGTGAGTTGATATATTGCTCTGAAAATTCTTCCAGTTCGGGCAAGTGTTTCTGCACCGACTTTATTATCTCATCATGGTCAAATGAATTAAGGTGAGAAATGTCATTGCGTAAATCTTTGAACCTTTTGAAAAGGTCATTTCTGATTTTTGTTCTTGCGATGTTCTCGCCAATTTTTTCAATCTCTCTTTCAAACCTGCTACGCACACCTTTGTCATGCTTGATTTTGTCCTTCTCGGTTAAGATTTCTTTTAACTCGGAAGCTGCATCAAGAATAACATTAAATGCTCTGCGAAGTTTACTATTCCAGTCCATCGTAGTATGACTTGATTTTTTCTGTTTCCAGTTTTAAATCTTGTAATTGATGAACTGCATTGTGAAGATTTTCCTCAACGATAGTTGATAATTCTTTTGCCACAAAAATGTTTGTTTGAAGATGACCAAGTTTTTCTTCTCTGTGTTTCCCGATGATAGTTACTTGGCTTTGAATTTCTTTAATCAGATCTTCAATTTCTGTGTCCCAAACTTTAATAAGTTTTTCACTTGGTCTTTTTGATTCTTTCTTCTTTTTTGGAACAACTTGGGTTTCAACTTTACAATCGCTCCAACCGCTATCAGCAACTTTATAAACTTCTCCTGCTTTATACATATTCGTATTTCGGTTGTTGCTTAAGTTTTCTGTAAACAGGTAGAATGATTGCTGCGAATCTGAAATTTTAGCGAAGTCGGTCTTTTTTATCAAGCAGTATTGTGGATAAGTGTTAAGCCCTGTAAACTTGTAGTAGTCGTTATGATATACTTTCTTTTCTGCCACATTATATTCCTTTACCTGAGTGCTTTGAGTTTTGACATCTGTGTCTAATTCGTTTATTTTATTTTTTACTGATTCTATATCAATTGTAAGAGAATAGCCAAAATTGCGAATTGACTCAGCAACAATTTCTGCCACTGTTTCAATTTCGGTTTCATCATTCCAAATGCAGTCCTTGATTAAGAAGCAATCCATCAAATCAACTTCTTTTCTGTCATTGAGGAAAGCAGATGTTCGGAGTATCCTAACGATCTTTCTCCACCTTCTGTCAGAAATGTAGTATTGCTTATCGTCTTCTTCTAATTCATCATTTGCTTGCTGAATTTTTTTGCGGATTACATCAATCACTTTGTAAACCTCTTCGGGTATTGTAACAGCATCAATTTCTTTATCCCACTTTTTATATTCCTCGTCAGAAATTTTTAGTTCGTCTTTTACATTGTCAACTGTCGGTTTTAAATCATCGCTTATCATGCTGTTAAAGTTGCCTTCATCTTCAACACTCTTAACTACTAAACGCATTAAAAACCTGTCCCAAAGTGCTTCAACACTATCGCCATGTCCGTCATTTTCCGATGGCAACTCGTTACTTGCAGAAATAAGTCCCTTGAGCTTTACATCTTCTTCTTTCTGTCCGTTGCGGAATTTTTTCTCATTTAGAACAGTGAGCAAAGTATTCTGAATTGCAGGTCCCGCTTTCCAAATCTCGTCAAGAAAAACAATTTCTGCTTCGGGAAGGTAACCTTCTGTCAGTCGGATGTATTTTCCGTTTGTGAGTTCAGGAACAGAGATAGGGCCAAATACTTCATCGGGCGTGCTGAAACGATTCATTAGATACTCAAATGACTTGGCATCTTTAAAAGCAAACTTTAATCGCCTTGCGATTAAACTCTTTGCTACGCCTGGCTGACCTAAAAAGAAAATGCTCTCACCTGCGATTGAAGTTAGTAGCGAAAGGCGAATAGCTTCTTCTTTCTCAAACACGCCATCGTTGAGAGCTTCTAACAGCAGCTTTATTTTTGTCTTAATATCAGCTTTAGTTTCTGCAACTACTGGTTTGCCGTTTGTGATTGTGGCTGTTTCCATATTGTTGAATTTGTGTTGTATTATTTAGAGTTAACAAAGGTAAAATTTTAAGATTTCACTTTCTTATCCAAACGGTATTTGTGCGCTGCGCAAAATAATATGTGCTGCAACTGTGTCGGCTTGTGGGTGGCGTTGCAGCTCTTTTTATTTTGTGAAGGATAGCAAATACGGCTTTGCCGAAAATTGTTCTGTGGTTCATTTTTGTCAATCAGTTTAATGCTAGAACTGTCGCCTAACGGTTTCCGCTAACGTTTTGGGTATTGCCGAAGGCGGGGATTTTCAGCACAAAAGTTCAATCGAAGAAAGAATGTTGAACTTTGGCCAAATACCCAATCAAAGCTGTTCAGCCCCGCTTTTGGCAATACCTTGTTACCTGCTGTTTTATTTCTTTCTATTCTGTTCAAACTTGTTATTTACATGTGTAATATATGCTAGTTCATTTCCTTTAAGATTATTACGCTCTTCAAATTTTTGAAAGTTTACAATTTGCTCTGAAACATCAAAAAGTGCTTCTACTGATTTGTCAAATTTCAACCGTACCAGTTCAGACAATGCTTTAGGAATTGTAGTTATCAAGGTTTTTACCGTAGTTAATCTAGTTTGTATTTTATGTCTTTTTAAACTTTCCGAATACTCATATTGTAAGTGATTTATTTTATCAGTAAGCTCATGATACTTGATTTCAGTTGGCAAATCATTTATCCAATCCCTCAAAGCATACATCTTTAACTTAGCTTCATTATCATTTTTAAAATCAAATATTTTTTCCCAAGGCGTATCGTCTGAAGGAAGATGTAACATTTTATGAATTATATCGTACGCTTTAGATTTGTTTTCACTTGGTAAGTCGTATGAATAGTAATTATTGAGCCCTGCAATGCAATGCTTAGTTTCATCAACATTGTTTGCTATACTACACCATAAACGGGTATTCAATTCATCCCATTCCATGTGTGCCTTTATTCGCTCATTAATTAGAGATTTATCCATCGAGTCTAATTTTAACCTAAGCCCCATAGTAACCTCTGCAAGTTCCTTGTCTTTGTCACTAATTTCTAATTGGGTCTCCTTGGTGCCAATTATTTGATTGTGGTCAATGAGATAGTCTTTTTTAATTAAGTAGTTTATTTCATTGAAAGCGTTATCTAACTGTTCTTGTTGAGATTTATTATACAGATGTTTATAGTCTTGTATTTGTTGTAATACTCGATCTGGACTAAATACACCTACTTTGTCATAGAGAAGGAGGTCTCTTTTTATATCGTAAAAGGTGAAAATGTTTTGCAGAATGCAAGTTTCGGATTTTATTAGGTATTTACTCATTTCACAGATTTAATTCTAAGTTCGATTCTCAGTTAAAATTCTGACTAACGTTTTTTATTGTTGTTCATAATCAGGTTGTTGCCAATCCTAAGTCTTGATTAGTGAGTTCAAATTTAGTAATTTGTTTTCGGATA
>MKTC01000038.1 GCA_001897535.1 Bacteroidetes bacterium 37-13
CCATACAACTACTTATGGAGCAATGGCGGCACATCGAATAGTATATCAGATGTAGCAGGTACATATAGCTTAACAGTAACAGACGGCAACGGCTGTACAAAAGTAAGTAGTGCAACGCTTACTCAGCCAGCTTCTGCATTAAGTATTATTGGTAGTAAAACAGATGTAACTTGTAATGGAGCAGCAAATGGTTCTATCAATGTGAATGTAATAGGAGGAGCAGTTCCATATAGCTATGCTTGGAGCAATGGAGCAGTTGTAAATTCTTTAAACGGGTTAAGCGCAGGCTCTTATACGGTTACAGTAACTGATGCAAATGGTTGTGTAGAAACTGAAACTTATGTAATTAGCGAACCTTCTGCATTGGTAACAAGTATTACAGGTACAAATGTTACATGTGCAGGTGCTGCAAATGGTACTGTTGATTTCACAGTTTCTGGTGGCACATCACCATATACATTCGCTTGGAACAATTATGCTAATACTGAAGATTTGGCGAATGTTGGAGGTGGAACATATATTGTTGTTGTAACTGATGCAAATGGTTGCACAGCAAGAGAAACTTACACAGTTAGCGAACCTCAGCCTATTGTAATCAACGTAGTTACATTAACTAATGTAAATTGTAATGGTGATACAACCGGAGCTATTGATTTGAGTACGGTTGGTGGTACAACTCCATACTCATTTGCATGGTCAAATGGCGAAACAACTGAAGATATTTCAGGCTTAGTAGCTGGAAATTATTCAGTTACCGTAACTGACTTTAACGGATGTACAAAAGTTGGCACTTATGTAATTACACAACCTGCTATAATTCAAATTAGTGGTACAGTTAAAAATGTATCATGTGCTAATGCGTCTGATGGAGAAGTTAATCAATCGGTGATTGGTGGTATTCTTCCATACACTTATGCTTGGAGCAATGGCGCTTCAACATTAAATGTTTCAGCTTTAAGTGGAGGAACATATACATTCACAGTTACCGATGGAAATGGCTGCACAGCTACTGCATCATATACTGTAACAGAGCCTCAGCCTCTGGCTTCAACCATTACAAAAGTAGATGTTGATTGCCCTGGTGCTGCAAATGGTTCAGCTTCTATAAGTGTAACCGGTGGAACTGCACCTTACACGTATTTATGGAATAATCTTACAATAAGTTCAAGCATTACAGGACTTAGTGGTGGAAAATACTACGTGATTGTAAAAGATAAGAATAATTGCGAACTAAGCGACAGTGTTTTGATTGCAGAGCCACAACCTATTGTGATTACGCCAACTGTAACCAATGTATCTTGTAACAGCGGAAACAATGGTTCTGTAACTGTTGCAGTAACAGGAGGTACTTCAGGCTATACTTATGCTTGGAGCAATGGTGGCTCAACAGCAACAATTTCTAACTTAGTTGCAGGTCAATATACTTTAACGGTTACTGATGCAAACAACTGCACACAAACAATTTCAGTAAATGTAACTCAACCTGTGGTTCTTGCAGTTAGCGGAACTGCTGTTGATGTGCTTTGTAATGGAGCATCTAATGGAAAAGTAGATATTACAGTTATTGGCGGAACTATTCCATACACATTTGCATGGTCAAACGGTGCAACTACCGAAGACTTAAATAATGTACCTGCCGGAGCATATAGTGTAACAGTAACTGATTTTGCAGGCTGTATTGCCAGCAGAAATGATACTGTAAAGGAACCAACACCTATTGTTTCTTCTGTTACATCAACGAATGTTACTTGTTTTGGTGCGAAAAATGGAACAGCTTCTGTTTCTGTTTCAGGCGGAACAGCTCCATACACTTATTTGTGGAGTACTTTCCAAGGAAGTCAAAATATTAGCAATTTGAACGGAGGTTTGTACATCGTAATTATTACAGATAACAACGGTTGCGAAAAACGTGATAGTGCCAATATTTTTGAACCACTTCCGCTTACTTTAACCACTACTGTAAACCAAATTACTTGCTTCAATGCAAATAACGGTTCAATAGCAGTGAATGTAACAGGTGGAACACCTACTTACACTTATGCTTGGAGCAATGGCGCAACTTCTGCTTCTGTAACAGGTTTAGCTGGAGGAGTTTATGAAGTTACGGTAACTGATGTACAAGGTTGCACCGCAGTTACAAGTACTCAAATTATCAATCCTTCTCAACTAAATATCAATGCATTAGTAAGAACACCTAAATGCTCTGGCGATAGCAATGGTGCAATTGATTTAATTGTTTCTGGTGGCACCCCTGCTTATCATTTCAATTGGAGTAATGGCGATACTATTGAAGATTTGAATGGCTTAACTTCAGGAGTTTATGTGGTAACTGTTACCGATTCTAAAGGTTGTACCAAAGTTGATACAGTAGATGTATCTCAACCAAGTCCACTCTACCAAACAGGTATTATTACAGATGTTACTTGCGCAGGAGCGAGCGATGGTGTAATTATCAATACTGCTTACGGTGGCACATTGCCTTACACTTATGAGTGGAATGATGGCTCTGTAAACAAGGATAGAGGAAACTTATCTGGTGGTGCATATACAGTTACTGTAACCGATGGTAATGGTTGTGTGGCTACAGGGACTTACAATGTTGTAGAACCACTGCCTTTAACATTGTCGCTCGTAAAAACAGATATTGATTGCTATGGAGCAGCTACCGGAAAAGTTTCGGCTGTTGTAGGTGGTGGCACATATCCTTATTACTACTTGTGGAGCAATTTTGATATTGATTCAGCAATTAACAATTTAGTTGCCGATAAATATTCAGTAGTAGTTACCGATAAGAATAACTGTAGAATTACAGATTCTATTACTGTAAATCAAAATACTCAAATTGTAATTACAGGTGTTGCGGTAGATGCAAAATGTAAAGGCATAGCCGATGGCAGCGTTACAATCTCTGTTACTGGCGGAAAAGGCAGTTATACTTACGCTTGGACAGGTGGTGCTACTACCCAAAACTTACAAAATGTTTTAGCAGGAACTTATACAGTTACTGTTACAGATAGTTTAGGTTGCAGCAGTACTGCTACGTTCACAGTTGGTGAGAAAACAAAACTTTCTACCAACATAAGTATTAGCAATCCAATTTGCTCTGGTGGTAGCACCGGATTTGCATCAGTATTTGTTTCTGGTGGAGCAGAGCCATACTCATTTAGTTGGAATACACAGCCAACTCAAAATGGAGCTACTGCTACCCAATTAGCTGCTGGAAATTATGTGGTTTCAATTACCGATAACCAAGGTTGTGTTGCTTTAGATACTGCTGTTTTAGTTCAACCAACACCAATTACGGTAACAGCAAATGTTCAAAATGCAAAATGCTCAAACACGGCTAATGGAAAAGTTACGGTTACGGCAACAGGTGGCAATCAACCATATATTTATGTGTTAAACGGCATTACGCAATCAACAAATGAGTTTTCGGGCTTAGCTCCGGGTACATATACATTGCTGGTGCGCGATGCAAATGGTTGCGAAGGAACAACAACATTCACAGTAACTGCGCCAAATGCAATATCTGTTGAATTAGTTACCGATAAGCAAATTATACTTGCCGGAATGGAAGCTCAACTAACAGCTATCACAACTTCAACCAAGAATGTAGTTTCTCATGTTTGGAGCCCGCTTGGTACATTTAACTTTAGCAACTGTGCCGACACTACAAATTGCAGCGACCCACGAGTTGCTCCGCTTTCTACCACAACTTATACTGTAGTAGTGATGGATGAAGATTCTTGTACCGCAAGCGATACCGTAACGGTAAAAGTTGCACATGATGAGTCTTCATTCTTCCCAACAGCATTTACACCTAACGGTGATGGATTAAACGACCGTTTTGAGTTTGATATTTTAGGTGCAATTGATGCAGATGTGAAAGTTTATGACCGTTGGGGTAATTTGATTTACACAAATGCCAGCCAGAAAAACGGTATTGGTTTGGGTCAAGGTTGGGACGGCACATTTAAAGGCGTTCCGGTAGAATTTGATACTTATGTTTACATAATTAAAGTTCGATACTTTAATGGTGTTGAAAAAGATATGAAAGGAACAATAGCAGTGATGAAGTAATTCCTATTGCTTTTAAATTTCACAAGAGCCAAGCATCATGCTTGGCTCTTTTTTTTATCTGAGGCTAATCATAAACTATTAAGTTTTGGAGAGGTAGATTTGTGTATGAAAATTTGGAATCTCTCACTACTCTGCTTCTTGGTAGCAATGTTTTTTTATAGCTGCAAAAAAGATACTGAAATTGATGGAAACGTTCAACTATCAATTCAATATAAAGTGGATAATTCCCTATTGCTTGCGGATACTTTTGCCTACCAAAGTCCCGCTGGTTATCAATATAAAATTACCAAATTGGAATATTTTATCTCTAATATTCAGTTAAAAGATATTTCGGGTAAACTACAGCAATTGGATACAGTGTTTTATGTGAATGCTTTGCAGTCTTCTACTAATTCAATTGTGTTGCCTAATATTCCAACAGGAAAATATACAGATTTGTATTTCAGTATCGGGCTCGATTCTTTGCACAATATTTCTAATTCGTTGAGCGGCTCGGTAGAAATGGAAAACATGGCTTGGCCTGATATGATGGGTGGCGGTTATCATTTCCTAAAGTTGGAAGGCAAGTATCTGAACAATGGAAAAGAAGAAGGCTTTGCCATTCACTTAGGAAAAAATAAGAATTTGGTAAATGTGCATTTAGCGCGAACGATTGAAGTTATGGTAAATACAAACACAACTTTTCCTCTTACCATGAATATAAATGAGTGGCTAAAAAATCCAGAAACATACGATTTTGTTTTAGATGGAAGCTATTCAATGAGTAGCGATGCAGCGATGCACAAACTACAAAAAAATGGCAGCGATGTGTTTTATTAAAATAGAAGGAATATGCGTATAAAAGTTAGTGTTGCTTTGCTGCTTGCAGTTGTTGCATTTTTTTATTCTTGTAGAAAGCAAACGGTACAAGAAGAGCCGTATATACAAACGCCCATCTCGTTGGCTATTCCACCGTATTTTCCTAAAATGAAAATACCTGAAGATAATCCAATGACTAAGGAACGATTGGCATTAGGCAGAAAACTTTATTACGACCCAATACTTTCTAACAATGGAAAATCTTGTTCGAGTTGCCATTATCAAGAAAATGGGTTTACAATAAATACTATGGTTGGCGGGATACCGGTATTGCCGCATGTGAATTTAGGTTGGAGTAAAAATTTTCTTTGGAAAGGTGAAAAACATTATACTTTAGAAGAAATGATGCTATATGAAGTAAATGAGTTTTTTGCTACAGATTTAAACAAGATAAATGCCGATGAAGAATATAAAAAACTCTTCAAACAAGCATTTGGAGTAAATAGTATTTCTTCAAAAGAAATTGCGTATTCGCTTGCGCAGTTTTTCCGTTCCTTAATTTCAGGCAATTCAAAATTCGATAAGTATAGAAGAAGAGAGGTTGCTTTTACATCTGAAGAACAGCGCGGTATGGAAATATTTTTTACCGAAAAAGGAGATTGTTTTCATTGCCACGGAATAATGCTTTTTACTGATAATTTGTTTCACAATAATGGATTAGATAGCACATTTACCTATAGCAAAGGAAGATATGATTTTACTGGTTTAGCAGCAGATATTGGATTGTATAAAACACCTACATTGCGCAATGCTGCATTGCGGAAAAACTTTATGCACGATGGCAGATTTAAAACTTTAGAAGAAGTGATTGAGTTTTACAACAGCGGTGTGCAACAACAATCGCCCAATATTGATCCATTGATGGTTTTGCCGCAAAAAGAATTTGGTTTGCAGCTAACTGAACAAGATAAGTACGATTTGTTACAGTTTTTGAAAGCACTTACCGATACTACTTTCACAAATAATCCGGAATTTTCTAAGCCCCATTAGCACCAGAAAAACTTTCTACTTTTGTTTATGACTACAGTCAGAAATTAAAAATACTTTTTCGGATAATTTAGCTTTCAAAACAAATACCATGATAATCAATAAAAGAAGGGATTGCCAAACTTGCGGCATACGAAATGTTACAATTCTAAACAATGCAAGTTCAGTATTATTAGAAATAATAAATTCTAAAAAGTACTGTTTGAAGTATTTACGTGGAGAAGAAATAGTGAAGGAAGGAACTCCAATAGAAGGAGTTTATATTGTTTCTTCCGGCATTGTAAAAATCCACAAACAAGGAAGGCACGGCAGGCAATTTATCTTGCGCCTTGCCACAACAGGTTCAATTATCGGTTTGCCGATGGAGGAAAACCAAAAACATGATTTTACAGTTACCGCAGTTGAAGATTCAAATGTGTGCTTTGTAGAACATTCAGATTTTAAAGAAGCGCTTAGAAACTTTCCGGAGCTAAAGGATAAATTGTTAGAAGAGTTTAGCAGAGAGTTGAAAGAAACAGAACTCCGTGCCATTAGTTTAGCCCAATTAAGTGTACGCGAAAAAGTAGCAGAATCTATACACTATTTAGCTAAAACCTACAAAATCAACAACCGTTCAGGATTTTATAGAGTAAATGTTGGAAGGCAAGATATTGCAGAGTTTACCGGAACCACCAAAGAACAAGTTTCAAAGTACTACGGAGAGTTTGAAAGCCTTGATATTATTGCAGCTAAAGGCAGATTGCTTCATGTTAAAAACATGGAAAAGTTAGAAGAAATATTCCATTGATAATTTTTCTGCAAAAGGTATTTTGCCCTGGTTTGAAGTAAGGCTTTTGCTTCAAATCAGGGCTTTTTGTTTTGCGTAAAGCACAATTGGCATGGCGAAATAATCTTAGAAAGCACGTATTTATTGACTTTTATGCAAATTGTACATTTTTCTAAACTGCTTTTGTATGAATTTTAGTACAAATTTTAGTTTAAGAGAAAGTGGTACTGCTAAACAAGAAAAAATATTTATAATAAATAATTTCAAAATAAAATAGTTCCAAGTTGCTTAAAATCAATAGTTTGTAATTTAAATTGTTATTTAAAATGGATTTTTTTATTGCTTACCAAAAACTTTTTTAGGGCTAAATTCCAATTTTTAGAAAAATAACTAACTTTGGCATACACTTTGTGCCTATAAGAACAAAATGTTTTATCTATGAAATCAATTTTACTATTCGCGAACTTAGTTTTACTAACATTTGTAGGCTTTTCGCAAGCACTAACCCCCAATTATACATTCTTTAATTCTGCTGATACGGTTTATGTGCAGCCGGGCGCGTTGCTATATATAGGCAACGATCCGGATAATGGCTCGTATGGCGATTTGGTAATACGAGGCGATTCTACAACACCAGGTCAAGGTGTGATATATAATGATGGTGTAATTTCTGTTACAGGTGATATGGTTTCGGGTGATACAATTGATGGTAAAAGCTATGGAAACCCAAAGCTAGATACCGTAAAAGGTGTCTTTTATTCTGTGCCACCAACAGATATTAAAGAAAGAATGGTTGTGTTTAATGGCGATGATAATATGCAAATTATCAAAGGTTATTTAGATCAACCGGAAGCTTCTTTCTTTAATTTGGGAATTGATAAAGATGTGAACCAAAATGGAGCAAGTGTAATTTTAGGTAACAATGCTCGTGTTCGTGGGTCAATTGTTTGGGATCCGGCTCAACCGGGCATCACATCTGCAACTTACGATGAAAGTAAAGCGCAAGCCATGGCAGTAAACGGTGGTTATGTTCGTGGCGGCAAGTATGGTAGAATTAAAACTTTCCGCAATGGAAAAGATTACGAATTATATGTTTCTAATACGGCCCAAAATGCAATAGTAAACTATTCAACATTTGTGGTAAACGGTGCTGATGCATTAAAAATTGTGGAGAACCGTGGAGAGCAAGGCGTTGGTATTGGTGGTCTTTCTCGAGAAATAGGAAGTACTGGAATGGATTATGCTTTTCCTGTTGGTACTGGTCTTAGAGGCAACAATGGTGCGGTATTAAACTTTAGCAGTTTACCACCAAGTAATTCAAAGAAAGTACGTGCTATGTTTGTTAATGTTGCTGATAGCTCAATGGGTACAATACATTACAGCCACTATACTGCAAGTTATGCATGTAACGGTGGTAATCCACAGTGGTTTATATTTGATACATTTGTTACCGACCACGGCTATTGGAGCTTTGATGCAGATCAAAATAATCAGGCTTATTATCAATATGTAATTAAGTCATTCCCGAATGGTTTAAGTGGATTTAGTTCAGGACTAATTACTAGCGGTAACAATATTCGCTTGCTTAAATATTCTGATGCTGTTGGCAATAAGCCAATTGGAGATTGGACTCCTTACGCTCCTGGTATTGGTAGCGCAGATGCGAACTTAGTTGCTAATACTTTGTTTAGCGGTAACTTAAATGCTTGCTATAGCGATGCTCAAAGCGGTATTCCAGGCG
The DNA here is from genome assembly GCA_001897535.1 of Bacteroidetes bacterium 37-13. Lineage (GTDB taxonomy): Bacteria > Bacteroidota > Bacteroidia > Chitinophagales > LD1 > UBA7692. The sequence continues at coordinate 8,433 of MKTC01000038.1, forward strand.
GTCCTTATCAAGATTTTTCTCACTTTCAAATTGGAGGAAGCAACTCAAATGCTTTGCCTGTTGAATTAGTTTCTTTAAAAGCATACCCTGTTAATAATGAATATATTCGTGTAGATTGGGCAACAGCTACTGAATTGAATAACGACAAATTTGAAGTACTAAGAAGTGAAGACGGTGTGAACTTTGTGAAAGTAGGTGAAGTGAAAGGAAACGGAACAACTACAGATGCACACAGCTACGCATTTAACGATAAAAATGTGTTGCCAAACGTTGTTTATTACTATCGTTTAAATCAAGTTGATTTAGATGGCACAGCATCTTTAACATATATTGTTTCTGCTGCAATTACCGGTTCCGACAATATTGTTATCAGCGAATTTATTCCTAATCCTTCTCGTGGTGCAACTAAATTACTTATCACATCTCCAACTGATATCACTTTAAATGTTTCTATGTACAATGCTTTAGGTCAAGAATTGGAATCGTCTATAATCCACTTGCCAGCCGGTATTCAAACACCTTTTTCTGTTGATGCTTCTTTGCTTGCTTCTGGAAACTATATGGTTTCTTTGCGCAATGCCACTTTCTTTGCCTCTCGCAGATTGGTTGTTACTACCTACTAAAAATATTTTATCAATCATCTTGTACGCTTTTTTTAGTGTACGTTTAAAAATCGGTAAGGTTACATTCCTTACCGATTTTTTTTGTATTAGTTTCTATCTATTCTGTTTTGTCATTTTGTGAATGAAAAATGAGGTAAAAACAACAGTTTAGGTTTAACAAATTGTTTTCGTGTTCGTATTCATAATACGCTGATAAACAAAATAATACCCATTTAATAGTGATATAATTTCTTAAAAATATACCATATATGGGAAAACTTTGGAAACTATTTTTGTTTTCTAAGTTCCCTTGTTTACATTCGCGCTCGCTTATGAAAAGTTCAGAGAATTTAGTACTCCTTGAAAACTTGCTTAAACATGCAGAAATGATGTTTATGAAGCAAGGCATAAAAGGACTTACTATGGACGATTTGGCTAAGGAAATGGGCATGAGCAAAAAAACTATTTACGCGCTTATTCGCGACAAGGAGCACTTGGTGCAAGAGGTTATGAATTATTACGTAAAAAAGGAAGTGAAGACGGTTGAGCAAATAAGAAAGCAGGCGAAAAACCCGATTGAGGAAATGGTGCTTATTATGTCGCATGTTTTGCAAACAACAAAAGAGCTGAACCCACAAGTGCTTTTCGATATGCAAAAGCTTTACCCAAAGAGTTGGCAAATTTTTCATGATTATCGAAATGGCTACATCTTCAATTTTATCCATTCAAATATTGAAGCGGGAATTAAAAACGATTACTACCGAAGCGATATTGAAACGGACATAATCACTAAGTTTTATTTGGGTGCAATAAATGTAATTACAGACCAAGCGCTATTTCCAATTAAGCAATATTCGTTTGTGGCATTGCTTCAAGCATATATACAATATCACTTACGTGCAATTGTTTCACAGAAAGGACTTCAGGAATTGTTACAATATAAAGACATTAAAGTTTAAAGATTTTTTATGCCACTTAAAAATATTACGCAGCTTAAAACGATTACAGCATATCAAAAAATCATGATGAAGAATTTTACTTTGCTTTTAGCGTTATTGATTGGTACTTTTTTGCAGGCGCAGCAAACAGATTTTGTAAAAACTTTCACGGTGGAAGAGGCAGTGCAGTACGCGATTTCAAACAACTTTGATGCTAAAAATTCTAAGTTAGATGTGGACAAAGCGCGTTGGAGAAATTGGGAAATAAAATCAATGGGTTTGCCAACACTTTCTGCCGCAGCGGAATACGATTATTATTTCAAGCAACCTCAAATTCCTTCAATAGAAAAAATATTTAACGATCCCAATAGTATTACTACACAAGTGTTTGGATACTTAGCAATGAAAGATCCGAATATTCTTCAGATGCTTTACAACTATTCAGTGAATAACAAAGACACAAAGATAAGTTTTGTGATGCCGCACAATTTTAATACATCACTTACATTAAGCCAGCTACTTTTAGACGGCAGATATTTTATTGGGTTGAAGGCCACACGCGACTTTACAAAAGTAGCACGTTTGCAAAAAGATTTGAGCGACCAAGATATTCGCTACAATGTGATGAAGGCTTATTATCAAGCCCAAGCTGCAAAAGAAAGTAAGCAATACTTAGAAGAGGTGAAAGTGTTGGTAGAAAAAATTACAAGCGATACACGCAAAATTTACAAAGAAGGCTTAACCGAAGAGCTTGATGTGAACCGTTTGGAGCTAACACTTAGCAATTTAGAAAGCCAATTAAACATTACCGAAAAAATGGCAACAGTGGCGCTTGCAAATTTGAAATTTCAGATGGGACTCGATTTAGGTAGCGAAATAATTCTTACCGATAAAATAAGCGATTTGCGCGCGAAAATGGATCCAAGTGTATTGCCTAATTTTGAGCCTTCAAAACGTATAGAATATCAATTACTGGAAACCGTTATTCGCGTTCGCCACTACGATACACAACAACGCAGAAGCGGACATTTTCCATCGTTAGTTGGTTTTTTAAATTACGGTTGGCAGGCACAAGTAGATAAGTTTGGTAACTTTTTTAAAAGCCGCGAAGTGAGCTATCCTGATGGCGATGTGCGAAAGAAAAGCAATTGGTTTCAAACCGGTATAGTTGGGTTGAAATTATCTGTTCCAATTTTTGATAGCGGAAACAAAATGGCACAAACCCAACAAGGCAAATTAGATGAGCAAAAAAGTAAAAATGATTTCGAGAAATTTAAGCAAGCAAGTGCCTTGCAGTTCCAAAGTTCACAAGCATTTTTTGCACAAGCATTAAGCGAAGAGCAGTATTCACAAAAGAGTGTAGAACTAAGCCAAAAGATTTTTAATAAAACCAATATTAAGTTTAAAGAAGGCGTTGGCAATAGTTTTGAATTAGTTCAAGCACAGCAAGAGTTGATTCAAAATAGATTAAAGTTTATTCAAGCACAACTTAATTTACTTAATACAAAAGCAGATTTAGATAAAGCAGTAGGAAAGTAAAACAAGAAAAAATAAACAGTAAATAATTCAAAAATAAACATTCAAAAAAATAGATGAAAAAGCTACTTACCATTTGTGTTTCGGCTATAATATTTTCGGTTATAGTAAGTGCCTGTGCAGGAGGTGAAGCGAAAGATTTAGCCTCAAAGAAAAAGCAACTAAGCGAAGCAAAAGCAAAGCTGAAAGAACTTTCTACGAGCATTTCAACTCTCGAAACTGAAATATCGAAAATGGATACTTCTTTCCATGCGCAACAGAAAGTAAAATTGGTAAAAGGTGATACTTTAAAACCTTCGTTATTTAAGCATTTTATTGAAGTACAAGGTTCGATTGATGCCGATGATAACGTGTTGGCAATAAACCAAATTCCGGGAATTGTTACGGCTATTTTCGTGAAACCGGGCGACCATGTTACCAAAGGTCAAATACTTGCCACTACCGATGGCTCTGCTTATGAAAGAGGTGTTGAAGGTTTGCAAACAGCTTTAACTTTAGCCACTACTGCTTATGAAAAGCAAAAAAACCTTTGGGAGCAAAACATCGGAAGTGAAATACAGTTCTTACAGGCTAAAACCCAAAAAGAATCTTTGGAGAAGCAACTAAAAGCACAACAAGCACAATATGAAATGACAAAAATTAAATCGCCAATAAACGGAACGGTTGATGAAGTTCGTTTAAAATTAGGCGATATGGCAGCGCCAAGCCAAGCAATGCCCGGCATTAGAGTAATCAATACTTCAAAACTTACGCTTAAAGCGAAGTTGAGCGATTCTTACATTGGCAGAGTAAAACAAGGCGATTTAGTGAATGTGTTTTTTCCTGACATCAACAAAACTATTGAAACCAGAATTTCTTATGCCGGACAAGTAGTAAACCCAACCGGAAGAACAATAAATGTGGAATCTAAAATTGATAATACTAAAGGCGAATACGCAGCAAACATGTTGGCTAAATTACTTATCAATGATGTGGTAATAAAGAATGCTTTAGTAGTGCCTACAAACATAGTTCAGCGCTCTGCTGATGGGCTTTATGTGTTAGTAGCTGCAAACGAAAATGGTGCAACAGTGGTTCAAAAAAGAAATGTGAAAGTAGGAGATGATTACAACGGAAAAACTGTAATTACAGATGGATTGAAGGAAGGAGATTTGGTCATCACTTTTGGATATAGCGAGTTAGTAGATGGTCAGCCAATTGCGTTCTAATTCAGGCAGAAAGTGCTTGAAAAAATCAATCCAAAATTAAATTTCTAAAGAAGAAGAAATGAAAGCTGAACACTTAAAAGAATTAGGTTTTACCAGTTGGGCAATCAACAACCGAACTGCAATCTATGTATTCACTATACTAATTTCGTTGGTAGGTTTTAATACCTACAACGGCTTGCCGAAAGAATTATATCCTGATGTGGTAGTGCCAACAATTTCTGTAGCCACAATTTATCCCGGTGCTACACCTCAAGATATTGAAAACTTAATTACCAAGCCACTCGAAAAACAATTAAAATCTATCAATGGTATTAAGAAAATCACAAGCAATTCATTAAGCGATTTTTCCTTAATTGTTGCTGAGTTTAATACCAATTTAGACCCGGCAGTTTGTAAACAAAAAGTTACCGATGCCGTTGATAAAGGTAAGAAAGATTTACCTTCGGATTTAGATAACGATCCGCAAATTCAAGAGTTTGATATTTCTGAATTGCCGATTATGAACATCAACTTGGCTGGCGATTTGCCAATAGACCAAATTAAAGAGTTTGGAGAAGATTTAAAAGATAGAGTAGAAGCGCTAAAAGAAATTACTCGTGTAGATATTATTGGTGGTTTAACGCGCGAAATTCAAGTGAATGTGGACTTGTATAAAATGACAGCCGCTGGTATCACTTTTATGGATATTGAAAACGCCATTAAGCGCGAAAACATGAATATAAGCGGTGGTGAAGTTCAAGTAGGAGAGTTGCGTAGAAATGTGCGTGTGCGTGGTGAGTTTCGCGACCCAAAACTTTTGGGCGATATCGTAATTCGCTCTTTTATGGGCAATACAGTTTTCTTAAAAGATATTGCAAAAATTGACGATGGTTTTAAAGAGCGCCAAGATTTTGCACGCTTAGATCACAAGCCTGTGGTTACGCTAAATGTTATTAAACGAAGTGGCGAAAACTTAATTAACGCAACTGACCAAATTTACAGCATTATAGATGAGTTTAAAGCAACTCGTTTTCCGCAAGGTTTAAATGTAAAAGTTACGGGCGATACTTCTGATAATACCAGAATTCAACTACACGATTTGTTGAACACCGTAATTTTAGGCTTTACTTTTGTGGTATTTGTACTCATGTTTTTTATGGGTTTAACCAATGCGGTTTTTGTTGGTTTAAGCGTTCCACTTTCGTGCTTAGTTGCGTTTATGATTATGCCGGCTTTAGGTATGACGATGAATTTGATTGTGCTATTCTCTTTCCTTTTAGCCTTAGGAATTATTGTGGACGATGCCATTGTGGTTATTGAAAACACACACAGAATTTTCAATAAGTATGACTTCACTATTGATAAAGCCGCAAAGTATGCTGCAGGTGAAGTTTTCTTACCTGTGCTATCGGGAACACTTACCACGCTTGCGCCATTTGTGCCTCTACTTTTTTGGCCCGGAATAGTGGGTAAGTTCATGAAAAATTTACCGGTTACACTTATAATAACTTTAGGTGCATCATTGTTTGTAGCCTTTGTAATGAATCCGGTTTTTGCCGCTTCATTTATGAAAAAAGATGAAGAAAATGCGACCTCAAAATTGAAAGATTACTACCGTATTATTATCGCTTTAGCAGTAGTTGCAATTATTGGTTTTGCCATTGGCAATTTCGGTGTAGGCAACCTTGCCATTTTCTTTATTCTGTTAGTGTTGCTTTATCACTTTGTGTTGTTTAAATCTATTATTATTTGGCAAACAAAAGTGTGGCCACGATTTATTGCAGCTTACAAATCTCTACTGCATGTTTTAATTGTAGGCAAAAGACCTGTAATGATTTTGGTAGGAACTTTTGTAACGTTAATCCTTAGTTGGGTAATTTTTATTGCATCAAAACCGGTGATACAATTTTTCCCAAGTGGCGAACCGAACTTTGTGTTTGTATATACTTTATTGCCACAAGGAACAGATGCAAAATATACCGATAGCGTAACAGCGGAAATAGAGAAGCGAGTGTATAAAATTATCGGAGAAAATAATCCTGACGTAACTTCTGTAATTACAAACGTAGGTTTAGGTGCAGGCGATCCGCATAATCCTGATAGAGTACCTACGCCAAACAAATCTAAAGTTACAGTTGCATTTAAAAAGTATGCTGATAGAGAAGATCCGCACACCTCAAAATGGCTTACTGCCATTCGCGAGGAATTTAAAAAGCGCGGAGTGGAAGGCGCTACCATTTCTGTGGAACCTGAGCAGCATGGACCTCCGGTTGGTAAACCAATTAATATCGAAATTTCTGGTGATGAATATGATGTGTTAGAGCCTTTAAGCAAAAAAGTGAAAGCAGAAATTGAGAAAGCCGGAATACAAGGTATTGATGAATTGAAGAGCGATTTGCAAATAAGCAAGCCGGAAATTATTCTTGAAATTGATAGAGAAAAAGCTCAACGCGAAGGAATTTCTTTAGCACAAATTGCAGTAGAAATTCGTACAGCACTTTTTGGAAAAGAAGCAAGTAAATTCCGCGATGCTGAAGAAGATGCGCCAATCATGATTCGCTTAGATGAAAAGTATCGTAAAAAAGCTGAAGAGCTAATGAATATCAATATCTCATTCTTTGATATGACACTTGGGCAGTTTAAGCAAATTCCTGTTGCTTCATTAGCAAAATTGCATTACGATAACTCAATTAGCACCATCAATAGGAAAAACCAAAAACGTATTATCACTATTTCAAGTGATATTACCGAAGGCGCTTCAGCAAACGAAATCGTACCTAAAATTGAGCAGTTGGTTGCCGATATGGATATTCCGGAAGGCTATAATGTAAAACTTACCGGAGAACAAGAGCAACAACAAGAAACGGGAAGCTTTTTAGGAATGGCTTTCTTGGGCGCATTAGCTTTGATGTTTTTAATTTTGGTTACGCAATTTAATAGTGTTGCAAAACCAGTAATTATTGCATCAACAGTATTGTTTTCACTTATTGGGGTAGCATTAGGATTTTCAATTTTTAGAATGCCGTTTAGTGTGGTAATGACCGGAGTAGGTATTTTTGCTCTTGCAGGTATCGTAATTAGAAACGGTATTTTATTGATTGAATTTATAGATGAACTTAGAACTCGTGATTACGATGTAGTGGAAGCTGTGGTGGAAGGTGGCGCTATTAGAATGACTCCGGTTATCTTAACGGCATCGGCTGCTATTCTTGGTTTAATTCCACTTGCGATTGGTTTAAATATTGACTTTTGGACACTCTTTAATGAGTTTGATCCTAAGTTTTACTTAGGTGGCGATAACGTTGCTTTCTGGGGACCTTTGGCGTGGACAATGGTATTTGGCTTAATTGTTGCAACTTTCTTAACCCTGTTGGTAGTGCCTTGTATTTATATATTGGGTTACAATATAAAGCAGCGCTTCTCTAAACAGTAAAGTATCTTCTAAACTATAAGTTGAAATTACAAAGCAGGTTTTCTACATGAAACCTGCTTTTTTGTTTATAGAATTTTAGTTTCGGTTAGTCTATATTTTATTTATTTGCGCTAATAAATTTCAATATGAAGAAAATCTATATCGTTACTTTAGCTTTAGCGGCACTTAGTTTACAAAGTTGTAAAAAAGGAGGGCTTAATTTATTTTCAATAGAAGACGATATTGCCTTAGGTAAACAAACACAACAAGAAATTGCAAACAATCCAACTGAGTATCCAATTTTAGACGAAGCTACTAACCAAGCAGCTTACAATTATTTATACACCATGCGCGATGCCATTTTGAACGGCTCAAGCGAGTTTCAGCATAAAAATGATTTTGAGTGGAAACTTTATATCATTAAGCGCGATGATGTACAAAATGCTTTCTGTACTCCGGGTGGCTATATTTACGTTTACACAGGTTTGATGAAAACTTTAGATGATGCATCTTCTTTAGCTGGCGTAATGGGACACGAAATGGCTCATGCCGATAGAAGACATTCTACACAACAAATGACCGAAGTTTATGGAATACAAACGCTTCTTTCTTTTATTGGAGGAAATGCGCAACAAATTGCAGAAATTGCAGGGCAGTTAATTTCATTAAAATTCAGTCGCAATCACGAAACAGAAGCGGATACTTATTCTGTAAAATACTTATGCCCAACTCGTTTTCGTGCTGATGGCGCTGCCGATTTTTTCAAAAAACTTGGAGGTAGCCAAGGTGTGCCTGAATTTATGAGCACACATCCGGATCCGGGAAATCGTATTTCAAATATTGAAAAACAAAAAACAGATTTGAATTGTAGCGATGCCGATAATTACACTCCGGGAGAAGATATAACCAACTACAATCAGCTAAAAGCTGCTATTTAATTTTAGCTAAAAAGCGCTAAGAAATTGGGTGTATTTGCTTCTACTGAATAATGTGAAGCAATTTTTTGCTGGGCTTTTTTACCCATTTCACAACGCAAGTTTTCATTTTGCAAAAGTTGAAGAAGTGCTTCTTCCCATTCTTGTGGCGTTGAACACAAAAAGCCGTTGATTCCATTGTTAATAATTTGTGTATTTACACCAACCGGAGAAGCGAGCGCGGGAATGCCTAAACTCATATATTGCAATGCTTTGAAGCCGCATTTGCCTCTGCTCCAATCATCATCGGTAAGTGGCATTATGCCAATGTGAAAGCGAAGTAAATCTTTGATTTCACTTTCTTTTTGCCACTGAATAAACTCTATATTTTGTAAATCAATTTCAGGCTTTTTGTTTGAAATAATGACTATGCTAAAATTGATTTTAGATTGAAGTATTTGAAAAACCGGAATAATTTCATTGATGTATTTTAATGTAGTATGTGTGCCTGTCCAACCAATTTTTATGGGTATTTCGCTTTGATTTTTTGTGCCACTGTGATAATTTTCTAAGTCAATTGTGGTTGGATTTACAATTGCATTTGGGTTAAACTGCCGAGCGTAATTGGCTAAAAATTCATTGCCGCAACTGCATTTGTAAGCCCATTTACAAATAGAACCGGTTTTGCTGTGCCACTTCACAGAAGCTGCAATTTTATTGGCATTTGAAGTGTTTGGGAGCCAAACTGCATCATCAAAATCAAATATTATTTTCTTCTTAAAAACGTTTGCAATTAGCCATTCAAAAACCGGTGGACCTATCGGACTTGCTTCGCGGTGGATAAATACATAATCGTATGCCGAAAGAGAAAAAAGTTGTGCAAATCTTCGCGCAAAACCTTTTAGTATTCCTGATATTTTTTTTAAAGTATAGCCCGGCTTGTAGAGTATATTCCAAGTAGTTTTATCTATGAAACTTTGTACAGAAAAGGTATGTCCGTTTTGCGTAAGTTTATCAAAATATTGTTCGAAGCGAAAGCGTTGAGATGGCGCTTCTTGCAGCGGATAAGGAACGAGAAATAAAATACGACTCACTACTTTTTCTTTACACTTTTAGCTCCGGCTGCTTGCGGTAAATTTGAATTTTCAACTTTTGGATATGCCATTTTCAAACTTTCTAAAGTGGCAACTATTTTTTCAGCAATCAATAGTTCTTTATACCAGTTTTGGTCTGAAGGAATAATATTCCAAGCAACTTTGTCGCAATTCTCAAACACATCTTCATAAGCATTCATATAATTATTCCAAAGCTTTCTTTCTTCAAAATCTTGTTGGTTGTATTTCCAGTTTTTGGTCGGGTCGGTTAAGCGTTCATTTAGGCGCTCTAATTGTTCTTCGGGTGAAATATGCAGATAAAATTTAAGCACTGTTGTTCCGCTTTGTTCTAAAAGTTTTTCAAAGGCATTGATGTGTTCAAATCTTTGCTTTACCACAGTTTCATCTATCCATTTGTGTACGCGCTGTATCAACACATCTTCGTAATGCGAACGGTTGAAAATGTGTATCATGCCTTTCTCCGGAACCACTTGGTGTAGCCTCCAAAGAAAATCGTGTTTCATTTCTATTTCAGTAGGCTTTTTAAAAGAAAAAACTTTACAACCTGCCGGGTTTACCGCTCCAAAAACTTTTTTTATAGCCCCGTCTTTTCCTGATGCGTCCATGCCTTGTAGAATTACCAGAAGAGAGTGCTTGCCTTCAGCATAAAGTACATTTTGGAGTTCCTCTATTTTGGTTTGCAATTTCAGGAGTTTTGCTTTTGCGTTTTCCTTTTTTAGATTCTTTGGAGCACGTGTGTTTATTTGACTCAGATTAACTTTCGGCATATAGTTGTCTTAATTGCGTACAAAGCTAAGTTAAAAAAACTTCAACTGTTTTTTATTTAGAAACCAAAACAAAAAACATCGGAACTAAATGTAATTTTGCAGCCGCTTTTTAAAATAAATACATGGTTCGTAAATTATTGTTGCTTTTCTTAACGCTATTTTTTGTTCAAGGATTGTTTGCACAACTTGTTTTAAACGAAGTTTCGCAAGGTACAACAGGAAATAGAGAATATGTAGAATTTGTGGTGGTTGGCACGCCAACTTGCACGAATAATTGTGTGGATTTACGCAACTGGATTATTGATGATAATAATGGTTTTCATGCTACCGGAAGCGGTACGGGAATTGCTGCGGGCTGCTTACGTTTTAGAAATATTGCGCAGTGGGCTTGCGTGCCGTATGGAAGCATTATTTTAATCTACAACGAATTAGATAAGAACAATGCAATTACTTTAGCTGATGACCCAACTGACTCGAATAATGATAAAGTTTATATCATTCCGGGAAATTCTTCTGTGTTAGAAGGAAATGCAAACTATCCTTCTGTTATTGACGGTCCGTCTTATACCGGATTTCCATTTTCTTCTCCCGGCACTTGGAGTACAGTTTTAATGGGAAATGGTGATGATGCTTTTCATTCAGTTAATCCCGCAAATTTAAGTACTTCATCTTTTGCTTTAGGTTGGGGAAATAATACGGCAAACGTAGATATTTATTTTAGCGGGAGCGCCAGTGGAAAAGTATTTTACAATGGCAATGGAACCAATACTAATCCTTCATTACAGTCAAATTGGATTTCGGCAAATGTTGGCGGCACAGAAACTCCGGGCTTGCCCAATACTATGGCAAACGGCACTTGGATAAATTCTTTGCGAAGTCAATCTACAACCAACACCCCAGTTTATACCAATCAATTTGCTTGCATTTTAAATGGTGGAAGTATAGTGCTTGGCGGGCAACCGCGCACCACAGCAGGCGTTTACAACGATACGCTTACTTCTGTAAATGGCTGCGATAGTATTGTATCAACCACACTAAAAGTTTCTACGCCAATTACTGTTCCGTTTGCTGCTCCTCCGGCTTGTGATAGCTTTATGTATCAAGGCATGGTTTTTAAGCGCGACACGGTGTTGAATGATACCTTGCTCACTTCGCTTGGCTGCGATAGTGTTTATATTTCTGCCACAATATCGGTGAAGCAATCTAAGCGCGATACCGTAAACGTGTGCATCAATTCCGGGGGAAGTTATTTTGCAGGTGGTACGAACCAAACTGCATCAGGTACTTATTTTGATACTTATACCGCGGTAAATGGCTGCGATAGTGTGAAGACAACTATTTTAGATGTGATTTCGATAAACAACACAACAAATACTTTGGCAGGCTGCGATTCTGTGGTGTTTAAAAGCATCACTTACAAAACGCCCGCAACAGTTTTAGATACTATTCGAAATGGGCAAGGTTGTATTACACAAATCACGGCTACAAACATTTTAATTAAAAGCAAGAGTATTGATACTGTTGAAGTTTGTATCAACACCGGAAGCAGCTATTTTGCCGGAGGTGCACAACAAACCACTTCAGGTATTTACCAAGATATTTTTCAAAATATTGGTGGTTGCGATAGTGTAATTTTTACTGATTTAACTGTGGTGAATTTGAATGTTACGAACCAAAATTTTGATGGCTGCGATTCAATTTCAGTAAATGGAAAAGTATATTTCCAAAGTATTCAATTTGCAGATACAGTGCGCAACTTAGCAGGTTGTATTACCGATATTTCAAACTATAATATCACAGTTGGAAATACTACTTATCAAACCGTTTCAGCATGTATAAACCCAGGTGGAAGTTATGTTGCCGGTGGCGCAGCACAAACTACTTCTGGTGTTTATATTGATACTATTACAAGCAGCGGAAGTTGCAATACTTACAAAACTACTTATCTTACTTTAATCACACCAGTTTCTGATACTTTGCCAGCAATTGAAGCAACAGATTCATACGACTTGAATGGCGTAACTTATTATGCCGATACGGTTTTCCAAACAGCAATACCTTCTGTACAAGGTTGCGATAGTTTGTTTAGTTTTCAGCCATTAAATATTACAAAATCATTGCCGTTTGATGTGTTTTTGCCAACGGCATTTTCACCGAATGGCGATGGTGTGAATGATATTTTAAAACCAATTTATGGTAGGAATGTGATGATTGTAGAATTTAAAATATACAATCGCTGGGGCGAATTGGTTTACAACGGCACAAGCGGCTGGGACGGTTACTTTAAAACACATCTACAACCAACAGGCGTTTATGTTTATAGCTTGCAAGCACAGGAAAAAAACACTAAGAAAACTAAATTCCTAACAGGGAATTTTACGTTAGTACTTTAATACTATTGCAAACTGCATTTGGTATTTTTAGAAATAATTTGGCGATCGCCTTCAATGCCGGCACATGCTTGTTTAGCTACTTTCTGCGAAGAATTTTGTACATCAACGGTATAGCCATCGGTGCAAGAGCAGCGATTTTGTGTGCAAGAATTTAATGTAAATGCAATTATGGAAAAAATAAATGCGGTGTAGATTATTTTCATAATGCCAAAACTAAATTTCTTGAATGAAAAGTAAAATTGTTTTTATCTGAAACGAGAAGATATTGATGATTGCTAAACTTTTGCACGCAGTTTCACGGCAGTACCGCTGGCAGTAACCATCAACATGCTTTGCCCTACAGTTTCGTAATCTAAATCAACGCCAATTACGGCATCTGCACCTAACTGAATAGCTTGGGATTTCATTTCTTCTATTGCAGTGTCTTTTGCTTCTCTTAAAACACTTTCATAAGAGCCGGAACGTCCGCCAACAATATCGCGGATGCCAGCGAAGAAATCTTTAAAAATATTAGCGCCAATCACAGTTTCGCCCGTTACAATACCTTTGTATTCTTCAATTTCAAGTGTTGGGTGCTGAAAAGAACTCGTGGTGGTGAGAATGAATTTGTTACTCATGAAATTTGTAATTTGAAAGTGAAGATAAATGAAATGAAAATAAAGTGGAAACACTAATAGGAACAAGCCATAAATGCAAAACGCCCAAACTATTGATACACAATGATTTGAGCGTTTAAGGTTGTGGTTTGGGAGGGAATTGAACCCCCGACACAAGGATTTTCAGTCCTTTGCTCTACCAACTGAGCTACCAAACCAAATAAAAAGAACTTTGTATGTTTTCTAAAAAACGGAACGCGAATATAAAATGGTTTTGCACTCTTGCAAAAAAAAGATTTTTATTTTCTGCCTTTATAGTATTCTGCAAACGGTTTTAATTCGTTGGTATTTATCCAATCTACACCTGAATTTAGTAGTTGTTTCCATACTCCGTAATTATCCGGAGCCCCATAAAACCTAAGTGTTTTGCCGCTTTTATGAACGGCAGCTACTAATTTGTTTAAAGTTTTAAGTTCCTCTTTTGGCATTTTTCCTGCACCATTCCATACAAAATATTTATTCCACGGTTCGCTGATACGTGGCACTAATACTGGAGAAATAGACTGTGCGGTGTCGCCCATTCCACCATCTACAGTGGCAATGCGAATGCTGTCGGCTAAAATTGTATTGCGTGGAGCACCTCCGGTAATAAGCAGCGTAAGTACTCCTTTATGAATAAGGCTATCGCCTTGCCATTGGCAAAAATATTTTTTATACGGCTCTATATATTCTTTTAAACGATGGTAAGCGCTATCCCGTTGGTTTTTTAGTTCCACCATAAGTGTTACCGGAATAGAATCGTTATCATAAACCTTACCCCTGTTTTTTTTAATACTTTCTATTATTGGCGAAAGATATTGTGCATCAATAGTAGGTTTTTTATTCAACCCTAATTTTATGTGAGAAACCACTAAGGAATTGTTGTGCAGCCACACGTCAATTTCTATACTTTGGTAGCCGTATTTTAGCGCATCTAAAAGAGGCTTTTTTTGTTGGTAATCATTATGCGAATGTCCGCTATAAATTTGCGTAAAGCTCGAAAGCGAAACGAATAATAGAAAAGTAAGAAATAGAAGTTGCTTCAACATTTTTGCGGTATCAACGTGAATTATATTCGTTTAATTTCTGCGCCAATTGTGTTTAACCTTCCATCAATATTTTGGTAGCCGCGATCTATTTGGTCTATGTTGTGAATGGTAGATTTTCCTTCTGCACTCATGGCTGCAATTAGGAGCGAAACTCCCGCACGAATATCGGGAGAGGTCATTGAAATGCCACGGAGTTTGTAAGTTCGGTCTATACCAATAACTGAAGCACGGTGCGGATCGCACAGAATTATTTGTGCGCCCATATCAATAAGTTTATCGGTAAAAAACAAGCGGCTTTCAAACATTTTTTGATGGATAAGCACACTACCTTTTGCTTGTGTGGCAACTACTAAAACAATTGAAAGCAGATCGGGTGTAAAAAGCGGCCAAGGGCCATCGGCAATAGTTAAAATTGAGCCGTCAATAAATCGCTGTATTTCATATCGCTCTTGTGCCGGAACATGAATATCATCTCCTTCAACACGAATATCAATTCCAAGTTTCTCAAACACAGGAATGATATTTCCGAGCATATCAATTCTGCAATTTTTAATTTTAATATCGCTTTGTGTCATGGCTGCTAAGCCAATAAAGGAGCCAATTTCAATCATGTCGGGCAACATAGTGTGTTCTGTGCCATGCAGCGATTCTACTCCTTCAATTTGCAGTAAATTTGAACCTACGCCACTTATTTTTGCACCCATTCTGTTGAGCATGGTGCAAAGTTGTTGCAAATACGGCTCGCAGGCTGCATTAAAAAGTGTTGTTTTACCTTTTGCCATCACAGCCGTCATTACAATGTTTGCAGTTCCGGTTACTGATGGTTCATCTAATAAAATATACTTGCCTGTTAGGTTTGAAGCTTCAACACTGTAAAAACTTTCGTTGCTGTCGTAATTAAATTTTGCGCCTAATTTTTCAAAGCCAAGAAAGTGCGTGTCTAATCTGCGTCTGCCGATTTTATCACCTCCGGGTTTTGGTAAATAGGCTTTTTTAAACCTTGCAAGCAGTGGACCCATTATCATGGTTGAACCTCTGAGTGCGCCACCTTTCTTTTTATAGGTATCTGTTTTAATGTATTCAAGGTCAATTGAATCGGCTTGAAAAGTGTAAGTGTCAGTTGAAAGTTGTTCTACTTTTACGCCAAAATCTTTTAGAATATCAATTAGCGCCAGCACATCTCGAATGGCAGGAATATTTTTTATGGTAACTTTTTCTGGTGTAAGCAAAACGGCACAAAGTATTTGCAGTGCTTCATTTTTTGCACCTTGTGGCGTTAATTCTCCATTTAGTTTTTTGCCTCCGGTAACTTCAAATGCATTTGGCATAGCTGTGGATTTTTTTGTTTGAAGGTAAATTTATTTGAATTGTTGAATAGTGAACCAAATTGCCTTATTGATGTTATGCTACAATTAAAAATTATGTGTTGAACAATAGACAAAAGGCATACTCAAATCACAGTATTCAGCTACATGTTATTGTGGCTTCTTGAAAAACTTCTTTTTGTTTTTAAACTTTTTGTTTTTGCTGCCTCCGTTTCTATTATTGTTGTTTTGCTGCGGCTGCGGTTTGTACCCACCACGCGAAAGTAAGTTGATATTTGCCTCGCGGTCTAAGCTCAAAGCGCCACCGCTTAATAGGCGTAAATCGTCTTTGATTACATCTTCATTAGCACTTTCTTTATTCCAATTTTGGTACACCAATTTCATATAATTTCCGATGGTGTGTGCTAATCCATCGCGCTTTTCAATATCATCTGTTTCAAGTGCTTTTTTTACCAATGTTTCTACGTGTTTGCCATAGTGTTTAAAGCGTATTTTGCTCTTAGGATAAGGCATTGGAGTTGGCTTGCGCGTAAGTTCTTCTTTGGTTTTTTTCGGGTATGGCGAATCAACATCTAATTGGTAATTGCTCATTACAAAAAGGTGATCCCAAAGCTTGTGTTTAAAGTCTTCTACATTGCGCAGATGAGGATTTAATTGCCCCATCAATTCAATTATTTCGTTGGCAAAACGGTTGCGCTCTTCGCGGTCTTCAATTTGCATTGCGCGTGCCACAATTCGTTGTACGTGTCTGCCATATTCACGAATAATTAAGTGCTCGCGCGAAGTGTTGTAAAACATATTTTTAGTTTAAAATTTTGATAAAAATTTGAGCCGATTTTTTTAATTAGAAAAAAAATGGTTTATGAAAAACAATTCTCGAAGCAGAAAGAAACAAAGATAAAGGAAGGAGATTATCTATTTCTATAGCCAAATTGCAATGTAAAGATGAAATGATTTTTTAAAAATGCAAGTAAATATTTTCGATTTACTCGTTTCGCTTTTTCAGGAAAACATAACCGTTTTTTCTTCCGATTTCATCAGCATTTATCCATGTTTTCACTTCTTCTAATCGGTTTATTTTTGTAACAACATATTGTGTGGCATCAGGAGGATAACTTGAAATTGGTTTTTGTTTTCCATAAAAAAGTGGCGCATAACTTTTAAAACCTAATGCTTCAATTCTGCAATTTTCATTTTGCTTTTCAACTAAAAAATCAATGAGCGCACCTTGTGAATAACGCTCAATTCGAGGTGCAAACCAAACTAAATTTAGCTGCACAAAAATGGCTGTGGTGAAAAGCAAAAGCGCAATTGCTTGCTTTAGTTTCTGCATTAAAAATAACGAGATAGATGCAATGAATAATATACCAAAAATTACTGCCGGAATAAAATCCATTTTACTCCAATATACAGCAGCATTCAGCGCTTCACTCACAAAATCTGCCTTTGCAAAAGGTTGAATTTTGTACATTTTATTACCAATAACAGGAATTACAATTAGCACTGCAAGTAAAAGAAGAGAAACAACAGAAATGGCTAAAATTACTCTGCCTTTAAACTTCACTCTACCCTCCATCACTTTTTCTAAGTAGTAGGCACCAAAAAATGTAATAGGGAAAAAGGCAAGCGATGAGTAGTGAACGATTTTAGTTTGCACAATAGTAAATACTACTAATACTACACCTAAAAGTGCAAACATCCATCGCCTGAAAGTGTCTTGTTCAAAGCCATCGCTCTTTACGTTTTTAAAGCCCGCAATAGCAAAAATTGAAGCAGGAAAGCAACCAAAAAGCAATACCACAAAATGATAATACCAAGGGCCACCGTGTCCGGCATCGTTTGTGGTGAGTAAGCGAATTTGATATTCAAAAAATGGTTTGATAAACTTCAATCCGTCTTGTTTCATTTCTATGCCAATCCACAAGAAGATAATTACAAAAAGCCAAAATAGCCACAAGAAAAAATGGCTGATACCAACGGCAAATTTTCCTCTATTCCAAATAAAGACTGTGAGTGTAGTAAGTACAATAAGTAAAATAGCCACAGGGCCTTTTGTGAGCACTGCCAAACCTGTGAAAAGTGCTGATAGAATAATGAACCAGCGGTGTTTCCAACGAAATGTTTTGCGGTCGTCAAATTCGTTTTTAAAAGAAATTAAATAGATAAAATATAATCCTAAGAAAATAAAGAGATTGAAGAATGGATCTATAATTCCACTTTTAAAATAAAACTGAGGCAGGAGAGAAGCGCAAAAAAGCAGCGACCAATAAGTTGCTAAACGACCAGAATAAAGTCTTCTGCCAATTGTCCACACAATTAACACGGTTAACACTCCGCAAACTGCATTCGGAAAGCGTGCTGCATATTCATTCACACCCCAAATTTTCATGCTTAGTGCTTGCAGCCAAATAAAGAATGGTGGTTTTTCATGGAATAATTCAAAGTTGATTTGCACCATGCGCCAGTTATCAGTAACAAGCATTTCGCGGGCACTTTCTGCAAAGTTTATTTCGTCCCAATCGAATAAATGTACATTACCTAAAAACGGAAAAAACAAAAGCCCTGCAAACACTACTAAGAAGAAGCGTGTAGGAAATTCCAATAAGCTTTTAAGTAGTGCTTTCAATTTTTTTGCGGTGAAGTTAATTTAGAAAAATAAAAGTGGGTACTCCATGCAATAATTGCGCCTAATAAAATACCTGCAACAACATCACTTAAAAAATGATGCAGCAAATACATACGCGAAATACCAATGAGAATGGCTAAAGAAAAGAGCAAAATTCGCTGCCATTTTTTTTCGGTGTAAAAGGAATAAATGGCAAGCAAACAGAAAGCTGCGGTAGTGTGTCCCGAAGGAAAACTAAAGTGATACAACGGTTGTGTAAATTCAATTAAACGCAACTGATGCGTGTGTTCAAAATAAAGTCGAGGGCGAAAATTATCTTCTAAAATTACACGCTTTAAAAGTTGAACTACAAGTGCTGTAACAGAAAGTGCAATTGCAGATTCAAAAAATGCTTTCTTGCCTTTTAGGTACCAAAGCAGCAGAATAAGAACTATGATAAGTGGAAATTCAACCGAGTGAGTAAAAGTTGCAAAAAAATAATCTAAAACAATGTTGTTGTGGTTATTAAAGAACAAAGATTCATCGCCCTTGTGTATTAGCGTAAGAACCGTACTGCCAATTATAGCAAGCACTGCACTCCAAAGCACAAAATCAGGAATTTTTAATTTGGATTTCATTTCTTAAACCTGAAAATTTTCTTGTAAAAATCTACTGAAAGTATGCGTGAATCGCCTGTTGCTTTGAGTGTGAGGAATAAGCCAATAGGTAATAAAATAAAGGTACTCAACCACATTCCGGTGAAGATGGTAAGTATTTCGCGTTCCCCTAATTTTTCACCAATCATACTGCTCACGTGATATAAAATGAAAAATAAAACGGCATAAAATAAAGGCCAGCCTAAACCACCTTTTCTAATAATAGAACCTAAAGGTGCGCCAACAAAAAAGAGTACTACACAAGCAACAGAGAGCGTAAACTTTCTATAAATTTCAATCATTATTTCGTTTGTGCTGCGATCTTTTGCCCGTAACTGGCTTATGGTTACGGTGGTGTAGTTTTTTATGCTTCGCGCGTTGCCGATGGCACTTTCAAGTATGGCTTCGCGCACTTGTTTTGGTTGCTTTTTCACTAAATCATCAAAGGTGGAATTTTGCACGCTTGTTGTACTATGTTTTAAAGTATCCAATCCAAATTTGTAAAAATTAAAATAGGGTTTCATGTAATCTCGGAGCTGTGTTTTTAGATTTTTTCTTTCAATTTCCACAGTATCTTTTTGCTCTACCAACTGCCCAAGCGAAAGCATTTGTTTTAAATCGCGGAAGTAATTTTCATCAGTTCTCGAAAGTTTAAATTGGCTTAAATCGAAACGCTTTTCATAGGTTGAAAATGCCGAACGATACATTTGATAAGAATTGGAATCTGCACTTTTTGGGGCAATTTCTTTGTATTGTTTTCCGTTTTTGAGTGAAAGTGTAAGCACTAATTTTTCTTCATCTTGAATTATTTTTCCCTCTTTGGCAACAATTACGTGGTCGCTTCCTTGCCCACTAGAATGGTCGAAAACTGTGATGCCATAAAGGTTGTCGCCATCTTCGCTTTTGTTTTCTGCTCGAATGGCATAACCTTCAATTCCGCTATAAAATATACCTGGCTTGAGTGCTACTGATGGTTTTAAATGCCGAATATCGTAGAGCAGCGAGCTAAATTTTAAATTGGTGAGTGGCAGTAAATAATTAGAGAAAAAGAGCGCAGAAATTCCAATTACAACGGAAGTAAAAAACAGTGGTCGCATAAAGCGCAAGAGCGAAATTCCTGCTGCTTTTGTAGCGGTAATTTCGAGGTGTTCGCCAAAACTTCCCATTGTCATAATAGAAGCTAAAAGAACGGCTAAAGGCAATGCCAACGGTACAAAGCGGCTGCTAGCGTAAAAAAGTAGTTCTGCTAAAACCCAAGGGCTAATTCCTTTGCCAACTAAATCATCAACATATTTCCATAAAAACTGCATTACCAGCACAAACAGCGCAATGCAGAAAGTGAGAATAAACGGGCCAATAAATTGCGTAATTACCAAACGGTCTAAGCGCTTCATTTGCGGCTAAAATAGTTATTGGCAACTTACATGCAATGCAAATTTAAGTGAAGAAAAAATTATGCGATTGCGAAAGTATGTTTACTATATAATCTATAATTCGTTTATTAAGTTTTAAAAATTATACTGTCCGCTGGCAAAGGTTTTTTCAATGCCGGTTTTTAAGTCGGTCATTTCTCTGCCTAAAAGTGCTTTCATTTTTGTAATATCCGGTTTACGCCTTACCATATCACCTTCTTGTAGTGGCGGTAGATGCACAATTTCAGATTTAGAGTTGGTAATAGTAATAATCGTTTTTGCGAGGTCAATAATTTTAATCTCGTTGTCGTTACCAATATTTACGGTATCGTTTATGTGTTTGTTGTGGTAAAACGCATTTACGCAAGCTCCAATATTATCATCTTTATAGCAGAAAGTTCTTGTTTGTGAACCATCGCCATAAATGGTAATCGGCTTATTATTTACAGCTGCGTTAATAAATCGGCTCATCACAAAATCTGTACTTTGCTTTGGACCGTAGGTATTAAAGAAGCGGAAAATAGTATAATCTAAACCATATTCTTGGTGGTAGCTGCGCAAAAATGCTTCACCCACATTTTTTACAACGGCATAGGGCAAACGCGAGTTTAAAGGTGTTGTCATTTCATTTTGCGGATGCTCAAATGGTTCTCCATAAACTTCAGATGAAGAAGAAAAAAACACTCTTCTCACTCCGGTGTTTTTGCTAATATCAAGTACATATCTTATTCCTTGAATATCGTTGATTACACTCACCGGATTGTGCAAAGTACGCTGCACGCCAACTACCGCTGCGTAATGAAAAACGTAATCAAATTTATGGCTTGTCATTACATCGCTAATGTTGCGATAATCATTGCAGTCGCATTTTATGAATTTCCAATTGCCGGTGTTTGCTTCTGGCAATCTGGCTTTATTTCCAGTTGAAAGGTTATCTACAATCACCACATAGTTATCAGGGTTTTCAATAAGCTTATCTACTAAACAACTGCCTACAAAACCCGCACCTCCTGTAACTAAAATTTTAATCATTGTTCTAAATTTATTTATTCTGAAATTTCAACTAAATATTGCCCATATCCGCTTTTTAGCAATGGCACGGCAAGTTCGCGTAGTTGTTGAGTTGAAATAAATCCTTGTCGCCATGCTTCTTCTTCTATGCAACCAACTTTTAAGCCCTGTCTTTCTTCAATTACTTGTACAAATTGCGAGGCCTGCATTAATGAATTGAAGGTGCCGGTATCTAACCAAGCTGTTCCACGATCTAAAATACCAACCGAGAGCTTACCTTGTTCTAAATACACTTTGTTTACATCTGTAATTTCGTATTCACCACGTGGGCTTGGCTTTAGACTTTTTGCAATTTCTACCACATTGTTATCGTAAAAATATAAACCCGGAACTGCATAGTTGCTCTTCGGTTCTTTCGGTTTTTCTTCAATGGAAATTGCTTTGCCGTTAGCATCAAACTCAACTACTCCATAGCGTTCCGGGTCGCTAACATGATAAGCAAAAACTACACCTCCGTTTGGATTTACTTTCGACTTTAAAAGATTATCTAAGCTGGAGCCGTAAAAAATATTATCGCCTAAAATAAGCGCTGCTTCATCATTTTCTATAAAACTTTCACCAATTACAAAAGCTTGAGCTAAGCCGTTTGGCACTTCTTGAACTTTATATTCAAAGCGGCAGCCGAATTTTTTTCCATCGCCCAATAAACGTTCAAAATTTGGCAAATCAGTTGGGGTGGAAATAATAAGTATTTCGTTAATGCCTGCTTTCATCAATACGCTAAGCGGATAATAAATCATCGGTTTGTCGTAAATAGGCATTATCTGTTTACTTATAGCATAAGTAATTGGATAAAGTCTGGTGCCGCTACCACCTGCTAAAATAATTCCTTTCATTTTATATAGTAAATGTTTGTTCTTAAAGTTTAATTCCCGGATCAGGTATAGAAGCTAATTTATCTTGCAGACCTTTTATTTTTTCATTTTGCTTATCTATTTCAGATTGAAGGGCATCTTTATCGCCTTTTAATTTGCCTTGTGTGCGTTCTTCATTTCTTATGCTTGCATTACAATTATCAATTTCTTTAGCCATTTTTTCTTTCTGTTTGTAAAGATTCGATTTGTCTTTTTCTAAACCTTTTAAAGTTTTTTGGGCAACTTTCTTTTCATCGCCTAAAGCGTTTGCAAGTTTTAATATTACATCTTTTTGTTGGGCAAGTTGTCCGTTTTTAAGGTCAATTTCACGTTCAATTCTTTTAATTTCCGCTTCATTCTTTTCAATTTTGCGTTGGCTTTCCGAAGCAGATTTTACACTTTTATCAAAAGTGCCTTGCAGCGACTTCATGTTTTTTTCTTGTTCTTTCAAAACTTTATCTTCGGTACTTATCTCTGCTTTTACTTGGTCTATTTTTACCAAGTTGGCAAAATCGAATAAGTATTTTTTAATGGCAAGAATTTTGTCAGGATTAGTAGAGTCGCCACCTGCAAACACATCGTTTTCGGAGAAAAAGGTTGTCATACGAACTCCTTTTATGGTTTCTAGCATTGTAGCATATATATAAAATGGAGAGGCAGAAATATTTCTATCCACTGCACCAATCATTGTCCATTCCCCTTTATTGTTTTGAATTTTCTCTTTTGAGCCACGAACCACATATTTCCCCCACAAGGTTTCAATATCTTTTAACTTAGAGCCAGGCAGGTCAAAAGAAAATGAAGGCTCTATACCTTTGGTCATTTGTTTAGGCTCAATAGTAAATTCAGTAGTTTGTAAAAAAGCTGTTTGGCTAACAACTACTAATAATAGAAGAGTGAGAAAACTGCGCATTTTAATTATATATTTTAAAGATTAAAGTGCAAAAGAAATAAACCTTTCCACAATGGAAAGTGGAAATAAAAAGAAATTTTTGCCTTACCTCTTGCAACAACGCTTTCAAATACTATCTTTGCAGCCCTTTTGTAAGAAATATATTTAGAAAAACAATAGTACATGGGTCAGAAAACCAATCCAATAGCCAATAGATTAGGCATCATCCGCGGATGGGAGAGCAATTGGTATGCAGGAAAAGATGCGTCTTTAAAACTAATTGAAGACGAAAAAATCCGTACATATTTAAAAGCACGTATCAATAAAGGAGGAATTTCTAAAATAACAATAGAAAGAACTTTGAACCGTGTTACGGTAACTATTCACACTTCACGCCCGGGAATTATTATCGGCCGCGGAGGAAATGAAGTAGATAAAATTAAAGAAGAAATAAAAATAATTACCGGCAGAGATGTTCAAATCAATATTTCTGAAATTCGCAGACCGGAATTAGATGCAGCTATTGTGGGCGAAACTATCGCTAAGCAATTAGAAGCAAGAATAAACTACCGCAGAGCCGTTAAAATGGCTATTGCTTCAGCCATGAGAATGGGCGCAGAAGGAATAAAAGTGCGTGTGAGCGGAAGAATTGGAGGTGCAGAAATTGCACGTAGCGAAGAGTACAAACAAGGAAGAGTGCCTTTGCATACTTGGAGAGCGGATATTGACTATGCTTTAAGCGAAGCCTTAACAGTGTATGGCAAATTAGGAATTAAAGTGTGGGTATGCCGCGGTGAAGTTTATGGTAAAAGAGATTTATCTCTTGCTGCTGCAAACACACAAGAAGGAGGCGGAAGAGAAGAGCGCAAACAACATCACCCAAGAAGAGGCGGTGCCGGAAATAACCGTAGTCGCGGAGAAAGAAAATAAAATTAAGAACGTAACTTATTAGAGTATCATGTTATTACCTAAAAGAACAAAATATCGCAAAACGCAGAAAGGACGCAATAAAGGCATCGCTTCCCGTGGATTTTCAATTTCATTCGGAACTTATGCACTTAAAAGTTTAGAATCTGCACACGTTACTAATAAACAAATCGAAGCAGCGCGTGTAGCTGTAACTCGTTTTATGAAACGTGAAGGAAAAGTTTGGATTCGTATTTTTCCAGATAAAGTAATTACTCGCAAGCCACTTGAAGTAAGGATGGGTAAAGGTAAAGGTAATCCGGAAGGTTGGGCAGCAGTTGTGAAACCGGGAACAATCCTTTTTGAATGCGATGGAGTGCCACGTGAAGTAGCTGTAGAAGCAATGCACTTAGCAGCTCAAAAATTACCTGTAAAAACTAAATTTATCACTGCACACGATGCCGTTGAAATGGTAGCAGTTGGAAAATAAATTGAACAAAGTTTAAAAATTAAGCGATGGGAGTAAATAAAAAAGCTAGTCAAACCGACATTAAGCAATACGTTACTGAAGATTTAGTAGCTAAGATTAGCGAAGAGAAACAAGCTTTGCAACGTGCTAAATTCACGCATGCAATAACTACTTTAGATAATCCGGCAGGCATTACCGCTAAGCGCAAACATATTGCCCGCTTATTAACAGAATTGAATAACAGGAAAAAAGCCTAAGCAAAATGGAACGTAATCTCAGAAAAGAACGTGTGGGCATTGTTACCAGCGATAAAATGGATAAAACCATTACAGTTGCGATTGAAAAGCGTGTAAAGCACCCATTGTACGGTAAGTTCGTGAAGCAAACTAAAAAGTTTAAAGTTCACGATGAAAAAAATGACGCTAAAGCTGGCGATACCGTAAAAATTATGGAAACACGCCCTTTAAGTAAAACTAAATGCTGGCGTTTGCTAGAAGTAGTAGAAAGAGCTAAATAACATTAACTATAACCAATAAATAAAGTTGCAAAATGTTACAACAAGAAAGCCGTGCACTAGTGGCAGATAATAGCGGTGCTAAAGAAGTACTTGTAATCAGAGTACTTGGAGGTACCAGAAGACGCTATGCAGGAATAGGTGATAAAGTAGTGGTAACGGTAAAGAAAGCCTTACCAACAGGTGGCGTGAAAAAAAGTGCCAAAAGTAAAGCAGTAGTGGTTAGAACATCTAAACATTTACGCAGAAAAGATGGTTCTTATATTCGCTTTGACGATAATGCTGTGGTATTGTTAAACAACCAAGACGAACCACGCGGCACTCGTATTTTCGGACCAGTAGCGCGCGAACTTCGCGATAAAGGATATATGAAAATTGTTTCCTTAGCTCCTGAAGTATTATAAAATTAGTAGTTTTAAGAATATGAAATTGCATGTAAAAAAAGGCGACACCGTTCAAGTGCTTGCCGGAGACGACAAAGGAAAACAAGGTAGAATTACCAAAGTTGACCACAAAGAAAGCCGTGTGTTTATTGAAGGTATCAACCTGCAAACAAAGCACACTAAGCCAAATGCGCAAAATCCAAATGGAGGAATTGTAAAGAGCGAAGGTTCTGTACATATTTCTAATGTAGCTTTACTAAGCGAAGGCAAACCTACACGTATCGGACGTAAAGAAGTAGGAGGCAAAACAGTTCGCTTTAGCAAAAAAACAGGCAAAGTTTTAGATTAAACAAAAAAGTAAAAGAATTATACAATGGCTCGCTATACAGGACCAAAAACAAAGATTGCCCGTAAATTCGGTGATGCAATTTTCGGGTTTGATAAGAACTTTGAAAAAAGAAGCTACCCTCCGGGACAGCATGGAGTTTCTAAAAGACGTAAAACACAAAGTGAATACTCAATTCAGCTTGTTGAAAAGCAAAAAGCTAAATACACTTACGGTTTATTGGAGCGCCAGTTCAGAAAGTTGTTTGAAAAAGCAGCTCGCAAGAAAGGTGTTACGGGTGAAAACTTGCTTAAATTCTTAGAAGCTCGTTTAGATAATACAGTTTACCGCTTAGGATTTTCAGCAAGCAGAATGCAAGCTCGTCAGTTAGTTTCGCATAAGCACGTTACAGTAAATGGTGAAGTAGTAAACATTCCTTCATTCCAATTAAAACCGGGTGATAAGGTTGCTTTACGTGAGCGCAGCAAAAACTTAGATGTAGTTCAAACTGCCATGAGTGGACGTTCTAAGAAATTCTCTTGGTTGGTTTTAGATGAAAAAGCAGTTGAAGGTACTTTCTTAGATTTTCCTGAAAGAGACCAGATTCCGGAAAATATCAACGAACAATTAATCGTAGAATTGTATTCTAAATAATAATATTCTATATCTTATTTCAAGCCGCTTTATTATGAGCGGCTTTTTTATTTTTATGCAATGCTATTTTTATTTCTTCGCCTTGAAATGCTCGCATACTTATGAATGAAATTTCAAAAAAGAAACTTATTTTTCCTGTTGGGAATCTGCTTTTAGATTATTTAAAAAACTACGATAGAACAATTGTACTTCCTATTTCGTATCAGCAGCTTACACAGTACCAACAGAGTTTTCCGCTACGCGATAAAAAAGGAAAAGATACACTCTGG
The DNA here is from genome assembly GCA_001897535.1 of Bacteroidetes bacterium 37-13. Lineage (GTDB taxonomy): Bacteria > Bacteroidota > Bacteroidia > Chitinophagales > LD1 > UBA7692. Next base: position 35,316 of record MKTC01000038.1, read on the forward strand.
GAATGTGCTTTATATGCAGATTCGGAAGCAGCTTTTATTCATGATGGACTAAAAAAAATGTACAGCATTCTAAAAACAGAAGGTGTGCAAACGGTTCACGAGCATTTGAATGTGGAGCGCGTTGATTTTTGTACTTTTGGCAATAGCAATCCATTTAGAATAAAAATTGTAAATAACTACAACGACAATTACGATTATTTTTATGTGAAACAGGCTGATGCTTCGCGCATTTATGGCTTGGAGTTGGAGCATATTTTATCGCCTTCGAGAATTAATTTTTACGTGAATGAAAAAACATTGCTCGAAGAGCACATTGCAGGTATTCCGGGCGACCAGTTTATTGAAAGTAATTTAAGCAATGAAAGTTTTAGCAAAACACGTATTGCAAAAGAATTTGTGAAGTTTAACGAGCGCTGCTTGGTGCGCCTTTTAGGCGATATGCGAGCCTATAATTATGTGTTTGATATTACACCCGATTTTGAAGAAGTGCAGTTCCGTATTCGTGCCATAGACTTTGATCAACAGAGCTACGAAGGTAGGCGAAATTTGTACATGCCGCAGTTCTTTAAAGAAAATAATGCTTTGGTAGAATTGGTAATGAAATTGTTGAATGCTGATACGATTAAACAATATCAACTGGAAGAAAGAACACTCATCAAACGCAGAATTTCCTCTTCAAAACATCGTTTGGATAAACTGCTTAAAGTGATGAAACAAGACCATATTTCTACACCAGAAAAAGTAGCACAACTAAAACAAGAACTTGTTCAATTTTACAACGATTCTCGCTTTGAAAAATGCACCACTATGGGCGAAGTTTTAGAGCAAAGTTTAGCTATTGCTTAGCGCAAATTTATCTTACCAAGGTAATTGTTCCCTTTCTAAATACTTCTTTATCATCTAAATAAATTAGCTGTAAAGTGTAAGTGAAAATATCAGGATTTTGCAACACACCTTTGTAAGTTCCATTCCAAGAATCGTATTGATTGGTAGATTCAAAAACCTTTTCGCCCCAGCGGTTAAATATTTTCAAACTAAAATCACGAATGCCGTAGCCGTAAATTTCAAAAACATCGTTTACACCATCACCATTTGGTGTAAATAAATTTGGCACAAAAGGTGTAAGATTATTTACTACAGTAATACGCACAGAAGAAGATGCCACGCAATTTTTATTGTAGTTTATGGTGAGTTTGTACTCGTTTTCAGATTTGTAAGGCTGGGCAACCGGGTCGTAGCAATCAGCACAACTTAAACCTGCTGAAGGAGACCAAACATATTCATTTACTGCATCATTAGCGTAAGGCTTTAGTTTTCCATAAAGCTGTATTTTATCACCTAAAGAAATGGTGGTGTCATCAGGCACAATATCCACGCTTGCAGGCAATGGAGAAGGCACGGTAATAAAGAAAGTAGTATCGCAACCAAAGTTATTTACTGCGTGAATTTTATGTGGCCCGGCACTTAATTTATCAAAAATTCCGGTTGTTGAATAAGTGCTGTTATCATCTAAAGAAAACCTGTAAGGAGAATTGAAAGCCGTTAAGCCATACACTTTTATACCGCCATCTTTGTATTCTGTACCAAAGCAAGAAGTAGAATCAGGATACGCTGCATAAACATCAATTGGCGGAGAACTTACATTTGCTAATGTGCTTGCAGTGCAGCCGTTGCCATCGGTAATTACAACAGAGTACGAAGCCGGTGCTAAATTAAATGCTGTATCACCCGAAATTGTATTGTAGTTTACACCATCTGCGGTATATTTAATTACATAAGTGCCAGCGCCTCCAACTCCTGCAACTGCAATCTTCCCATCGCCTGTTCCTACACAAGATTCCGGAATGCCAACTGCTGTTACTTGAAGCAAACTTGGCTGGCTCACTACACGGCTAAAAGTAGTGGTGCAACCTGCCGCATCGGTAACTGTGCAAGCATAAGCATTGGCAATTAAATTAGAGATTACTTGTGTTGAAGCGCCATTGTCCCAAACGTAGGTGTAAGGTGCAGTTCCACCCGAAGCATTCGCATCAATGCTTCCGTTGCTTCCTAAGAAACAAAACACATCTGTAACAATTGGATTAACAACAACCGGTACCGGTTCGGTAACAGAAATTGTTGCAGTTTTTGTGCAGTTGTTTCCATCAGTAACTGTTACAGTGTAGGTAATATTTGCTGAAAGATTAGCTGCTGTATCTGTTGTGCTGCCGCTGCTCCATACAAAGGTGAAAGTTCCCACGCCACCGCTTGCCGTAACGAAGGCTTTTCCATCGCTTCCGCCACCGCAAGTTACATTGTTTGCCACTTGTGTTTGTAAAGTAATGGCGGTTGGTTCGGTAATGGTGAAATTGTCATTTATGGTGCAGCCATTATTATCAGTAACAGTTACGGCATAGCTGCCTGCCAACAAATTTGTTTGTGCAGGTTGGTTCAGCAGTCCACCGCTCCAAGCGTAAGTGTAGCTTGGTGTTCCGCCCGAAACATTTGTAGCAATAGACCCTGTGCCTGCGCCATTGCAAAGTACGTTTACTACTGTTGCCGCTTGTGCAAAAACCAAAGCACTTGGTTCAGAAATTGAATAGTTTGCGGTATCGGTACAGCCATTCGCATCGGTTACAGTAACAGAATAATTGCCAACAGTTAAGTTGCTGTTTAATGCGTTGTTGTTTCCTGCATTATTGCTCCATGTGTAGCTATAGTTTGGCGTTCCTCCGCTTGTAGTAGCAGTAATTGTTCCATTGTTCCCTCCAGAGCAACTTACATTTGTAAGTGTAGCTTGCCCTAAAACAACTTTAGTTGGTTCTGTGAGTGTGAAAGATACCGAGCCGGTGCAGCCATTTTGGTTGGTAGCTGTTACGGTGTAAGTTCCGGCAATTAAACTTGAAATTGTAGCACCGCTACCGCCATTGCTCCATGCGTAAGTATAAGGAACTGCGGCAGGAGTGGCGCTTGCTGTAATTTGTCCATCATTGCCGCCAAAGCATTTCACGTTGGTGGTTACTCCGGTTACAGTTATCTGTTGCGGTTGGGTTACTGTAGCAGAATCTATTGCAGAGCAAAGGCTATCGTCTGTTACGGTTACTCGATATGTTCCGGCAGTTAAATTTGAAATTTGATTTGTGCCTCCACCATTGCTCCAAGCATAAGTGTATGGCGGCATTCCACCTGTTGGGTTTGCTGTTACATTTCCATTGTTTCCGCCAAAACAAGTTGTATTGGTTATAGTGAAAGGATTAAATGAAATACCATTTGCAGGTTGTGTGAGCGTATTACTTTGTGTAGCAGTACAGCCATTCTGGTCTGTTACGGTAGTGGTATAACTTGTTGCAGGAATATTGTTAGCAGTAGTATTATTTAAAGTAGTATTATGACTCCAGCTATAAGAATAAGTTCCTGTTCCTCCACTCACTGAAACCGTTATAGAGCCATCGCTTCCGTTTCTGCAACGAATATTTTTTGTAACAGCAGCGGCAAAAGTTAATGCTGTTGGTTCAGTTAAAGTATAGCTTCCGGTTGCTGTACAGTTTTTAGAATCTGTAACGGTGAGTTGATACGTTCCGGCAATTAAATTTTGTATAGTGTCCTTATTGGCATTTGCAGGATTCCAAGTGTAAGAATAGCCCGGAGTTCCACCAGTTGCTTGTACAGAAATTATTCCTGAATTTCCACCATTGCAGAGTACGTTCTTAAGTGATTGCTGCGAAACGGTGAGCTGTGTTGGTTGTGTAACGGTGTAGCTTCCGGTAGCAGTGCAACCTTTAGCATCGGTTACGGTAACAGAATAAGTTCCGGCAACTAAATTGCTTTGTGTTGCTACGTTTCCTGCACTATTGCTCCAAGTGTAAGATAGTGTTCCGGTGCCACCAGAAGTATTTGTAGAAACTGAGCCATCGCTGCCACTAAAACAAGAAACATTTGTACCGTTTACAGTTACAGAAGGTGGATTGATGCTTACTGTAACCGTATCGCGTGCTTGGCAGCCACTACTGGTAGCCACTACAATATAAGAAGTGGTGCTGCTTGGGTTGGCTTTTGGATTGGCGATGCTGGCATTATCTAATGTACCCGTAGGCGACCAACTGTAAGTTACAGCACCCAAATTGCCGCTTGGCGTAGCATTTAATTGTGCTGTACCTCCGGAACAAATAATGGTATCATTTCCTGTTTTTACTTTTAAAGAAGTATCAACAGAAACGGTAACCACATCAGAGCCAACACAGCCTTTGTTGTAAACGTTTATGGTATAAGATTGCGTATAAATAGGATTAGCGGTTGGACTTAGCGCAGTTCTGTTTGAAACAGCATTTACACCAACATTCGGCACCCAAGATAATGAATCGTAGCCTTGAGTTCCTTTTAAAAATCGCGTATTAGGGCGTTGAGTGGTAGCAGTTCCACCGGTATTACCACATTGGTTTGTATTGCCGCTGGAATATACAGAGCTATTGTATGTTGTTGGCGTAATCCTTGCTTTGTTATTAGCATTTCCATTGGTAGAATTTGCCCAGCAAACATCAACAATTATATTGCTTTGGCCGTCCCAATCGAACCAATTAGTAAGGTTGTGTAAATTTAATCCGGTAATAGGTGTATTTAATGGTACATAGCTTACAGGACCAAATACGGTTTGCAAACTGGTATTTGAAAATTGGTTTAATATACTATCATTGGTACAAGCCATTTTTATAGTGAAGTTCTCTAAAGAAGCATTACTATTAAATTGCCCGATAAAAAAGCCTAATGCAGTAATTCTTCCGCCTGAACCTAAAGCTGCCACCAATTCACTGGCACGATATAAGTATTGGTTTCGTGTACTTTGTACAAAGTTTCCATAAACAGTAGGTGCACTCACCGGATTTCCACTTTGTAAATTAGTTGCAGTGCCCACATCTCCGGTAAGTACAGTAGAACCGGTGCCTAATAAACTATTGTTGATACCACAGTTTTTAGGTTCAAAAATAAAGCTGAGTGTAGTTGGCTGCCCGGGGCAAATAAGTGCCGGTGTAGCTGTTGCTTTTACTGATGGTCCTTGCCCCACCACACCAATTAAAACAGTATCTGTTGCAGAACAACCGGCACTGTTTTTTGCGGTTACAGTATAGCGTGTAGTAATGTTTGGTGAAGCAATAGGGGTAGCAATATTTGGGTTGTTTAAAGCTGTTGCAGGAGTCCATGTATAGGTATAACTGCCTGGTACGGAAGGTACAGCGGTAAGCCGAGTACTTTGGCTGCCACAAATTACAGTATCGCGCTGCGCATCTACCGTAAAGTTGGTATTGTTTACGGTTACGCGTCCGGTTGCAGTAGAGCTGCAGCCATTTAGTGTGTAGGTAACTGTGTAATTGGTTGAAATAGCCGGAGTAACACTAATACTTGCTGAAGTTTGCCCGCCTGGAGTCCATGCGTATGTTCCTCCAGTGATGGCTGGTGTTGCAGTAAGCACAGCTTGTGTGCCACTTCCTGCGCAAATAGTATCGTTGTTTACAGTTACAGTAGAGCCTTGCGCTACCACAATAGTTTTAGATGCCACACTCACACAACCAGATGCAGAAGTTGCGGTGAGCGAAACCAAATAATTACCCGGAGTAGAAAAAGTTTTTGCCGGTGGATTTTGTACACCTGAAGTTGTTCCATCGCCAAAATCCCAACTGTAAGTAACGCCCTGAATACTTGTGTTGGTAAAAGTAGTGGTTACACTACCACAGCCTATTGTATCAGAAGCGGTGAACCTTGCCAAAGGAGCCATTTCAAAAGTACTTCCTGTAAAATCGAAAGTGATAGAACAATTACTTGCAGCAGTATATTGGTCTATGTATATTACATAAGTATTGCCTGCTGTTACATTCGCTCCTGCACAAATTTCTGCTGCAACTGTTCCTGGAGGAGTAGTTGTGCAGCCGACATCGCTGCCTCCAACTCCGCCTTGCATACCTTGTGCAGATGTGATAGATGGAGTAAAAAATCCTCCGGTATAGTTATAATTACATTTTACTACTGAGCCCGGGCATCGATTGGTAATATCGTAAACTGCCCAGTCAAACTCAGTAGTGTTGGCATTGGTAGTGCAGTTGGGAGTTGCTTTCCAATTGAGCAAACCACTTACGCCAACTGTAAATTTGTAAATAATAGGGCGTTGCAAAGGGCTTGCAAAGCAAGGTGGGTTAAATCCATTTGAACCTGCGCCAATAGATGTAGTAAAGCTATTTTTGTTACACAATAATTCTGCGGTAGAGCAATCCTTTCCGCCAACGGGAGGCTGCTGTATAGAAGTTACACATAATTCAAAACTTCCTCCGCTATTGCTATTTGATGAAACAGAAATATATACTTTTTTACCCGGAGTAAATACCCAATTATCAGTAACTGTTCCTCCCGGAGTAGCAGCGGCATTGCAAATACTAATTAAGCCTTCGCAGGAATCGGAGCGCAATGCAACGGTTAGGTTTTGTGCAGCAGGTGAGCCAATGGGGCGCACGGTAACTGTATTGTTAGAGCCTGTAGCTACAAATGCAAACCACACTTCTGCCGAGCCGGATACTTCACAATTTTGAACATAAATTCCATCATCGGTAGCACCTGTAAGTGTGCCGGTTACGCAGACATTTCCATTTGCAGGAATATTTATTGTAGTAGCATTAACGCAATCGTCATTTACAGGCTGAGCTAAAGCTACAGCAGACAACAACACTAAAAATATACCGAATATCTTTTTCATTCTACTTTGTTGCCTTGGGCTCTTGGTTTACAATTTGCGATGAAGGGTAAATTACTAAAACAACTTCGCTCGAAAGTTGAATTACATTTTGCTTATCAGCCAAACGATTCTTTTCAATTATTACTGAAAGGTTGGACGGTAATTCATAAACACGTTGTTGTGCGAGAATAGAAAATGTACCTTTTAGTTTTTCTAATTTTTCAGTTTCGTTCAAAGGTTTTGTTTGTTCCTGTGCCGAAGCAAAGGATACTCCCAAAACTACTAACAATGCAAGTAAGTTCTTCTTCATGTTTTGTTCTATAAAACGGGGCGTAATATCGTATAGATGAATGGTTTCTACAAATGGTGGGTTTTTAATCTCTAAATTTTTATTCACGCTGGTTGGTTTTTGCACAAATTTTCAACAAAAGCCGTGCGAAGTTCTATTTTTGCGCTTTAATTCTTGCACTCGTCTGCTTTCGATAACAAGATAGCGGCAGAGTGCCTTTTGAGTTTTAATACATGAATAATATTAACGATATACTTGGTGCTTACAAACAGCATCCTCAAATTCTTAAAATTGCTTTTGCACTTCAAGCGCAACAAGCTTCCAATCTATTTGCAAAAGGAATGGTTGGCGCAATGGATACTTTTGTTGCTTCGGGTGTTTTTTTTAATTCTGCCGCAAGCCACTTTTTTATTTTAAATGATAAAGAAGAGGCTGCTTATTTTTTAAATAATCTACAATCGCTACTACCCAAAAAAGATGTTTTATTTTTCCCTGATTCGTTTAAGCGTCCACAGCAATTAGAAGAATTGAACAACAACAATGTGTTGCTGCGAACTGAAACGATTAACCGCATCACTAATCCAAACAGCAGAGCAGAATTAGTGGTAACTTATCCCGAAGCATTGTTTGAAAAAGTAGTGAAAGCCGAAGAGCTGAACAAGCAAACACTTCACATGAAAACGGGCGAAAAATTTGATGTGGATTTTGCCATAGATTTACTGGTAGAATTTGAATTTGAGCGAGTGGATTTTGTGTATGAACCGGGACAGTTTAGTATTCGCGGTGGCATAGTAGATATTTTTTCTTTTGGCAACGAATTTCCATACAGAATAGAACTTTTTGGAAAGGAAATAGAAAGCATCAGAACATTCGATCCTGCTTCTCAACTTTCGCAAAAAAACATTAGCAGTATTAGCATTGTTCCGAATATCCAAACGCATTTTACTAACGAGAAAAAAACTTCTGTGTTTGAGGCGCTGCCTGCAAATACAGTAATTTGGATTAAAAATGGACAAAGCATTTTTGATACACTCGGAACACTTATGAATAAGGCTGAAATACTTTCAAAAAAAGATATTTCTGCTCTTAGCGAAAACAATCCTTTGCGCGAAGGCACGCCCGAAGAAGTATTTCTTACATCGGCAGATTTTACCAACGGAATAAAGAATTTTCATTTAATAGAATTTGGGAAAACTTCTTACTTTAAAGCAGAAGAAGTATTTGAATTTAATGCGCAGCCACAACCTTCTTTCAATAAGAATTTCAACTTGCTTATTGATACATTAAAGCAGAACACTTTAAACGAAACGGCAAATTTTATTTTTGCTGAAAATGCAAAGCAAATCGAACGGTTCTATGCCATTTTTGAAGATCTGAAAGCTAATGTTCAGTTCACTCCAATTTATTCCGGCATCAGTGAAGGTTTTGTAGATTCAGATTCAAAAATTGCTTGCTACACCGACCATCAAATTTTTAACCGATACCACAAATACAACTTGCGACAAGGTTTTTCGGGCGATAAAGCCATGTTGATGAAAACAATTCGGGAGCTAAAGGCAGGAGATTTTGTTACGCATATCGATCATGGTGTTGGAGTATATTCCGGTTTAGAAAAAATTGAAATAAACGGTCAAGCACAAGAAGCAGTTCGCTTAATTTATGCGGGAAACGATATACTTTATGTAGGTATTCAATCGCTACATAAAATTTCAAAGTATGTGGGGAAAGAAGGACAGCCACCGCGTGTAAATAAACTGGGAACCGATACGTGGGCAAACCTGAAAAAGAAGACTAAAAAGAAGATAAAAGAAATTGCTTTCGACCTTATTCAGCTTTATGCAAAACGCAGAACAGCAAAAGGATTTCAGTTTTCGCCCGATGGCTACATGCAAAATGAATTGGAAGCAAGTTTTATTTATGAAGACACACCAGACCAAGCAAAAGCTGCAGAAGATGTAAAGCGCGATATGCAATCGCTTCATCCAATGGATAGATTGGTTTGCGGAGATGTGGGATTTGGAAAAACAGAAGTGGCTGTGCGCGCTGCATTTAAAGCCGCTTGCGATGGAAAACAAGTTGCCGTGTTAGTGCCTACCACTATTTTAGCACTTCAACATTACAAAACATTTAAGGAGCGGTTAAGCGAATTTCCAATAGAAATTGATTATATAAACCGATTTAAAACAGCGAAAGAAAAAACAGAAACACTCAAGCGTTTGCAAGAAGGAAAAACAAATATAATTATTGGCACACACGCTATAATTGGCAAGCGTGTAAAGTTTAAGGATTTAGGTTTATTGGTTATTGATGAAGAGCAAAAATTTGGCGTTGGTGTGAAGGAAACTTTGAAGGAACTGAAAGCCAATATTGATTCGCTAACGCTCACTGCTACGCCAATTCCACGCACTTTGCAGTTTAGCATGATGGGCGCGCGCGACTTGAGCATTATCAATACGCCACCGCCAAATAGGCAAGGTGTGGTTACGGAAGTTCACCCTTTAGATCCTGACGTAATTCGCGAAGCTATAGAGCGCGAAATTTATCGTGGTGGGCAAGTATTCTTTGTACACAACAGAGTAAAAGATATTGCTGAAGTAAAATTGATGTTGCAAAAAATTGTTCCTAAAGTAGATATTGCCGTAGCACACGGACAAATGGAAGGTGAGCAATTGGAAGATGTAATTATGCGCTTCATCAATAGAGAATTTGATGTGTTGCTAAGCACTAATATTATCGAGAGCGGAATTGATATTCAAAATGCAAATACTATAATAATAAACAATGCGCACCAGTTTGGATTAAGCGATTTGCACCAATTGCGCGGTAGAGTTGGCAGAAGCAACAAACAAGCGTTTTGCTATTTGTTTGCACCACCAATGAGCACACTTTCTAAAGAGTCGAAACAGCGCTTAAAAACCATTGAAGAATTTAGCGAATTGGGCAGTGGATTTAATATTGCCATGCGCGATTTAGATATTCGCGGAGCAGGAAATTTATTAGGTGGTGAACAAAGCGGTTTTATTGCTGAAATTGGAATGGAAGTTTACCAAAAAATTTTAGATGAAGCTGTACGGGAATTGAAGGAAACCGACTTTAAAGATTTGTATAAAGAAGAACTTGACCGCACACTTGAATACACCCGCGATTGCGCTATCGAAACCGATTTGGAAATGCTTATTCCTGATGAATATGTAAAAAGCAATAGTGAAAGAATGTTGCTCTATCGCGATTTAAATGAAGTGAAAGACGAAGTAGGATTAGAGAAGTTTAAGACTCAGTTAGCAGATAGATTTGGCAAAGTTCCAACGCAGGTTTTAGAACTTTTTAATGCCGTGCGAATGAAATGGATTGCAACTCATTTGGGGTTAGAACGTATAATTCTTAAAAACAAACAACTAAGATGTTACTTTATAGAAAACCAAAGCGCAACGTTTTATTCATCGCAGACTTTCTCTAAAATTCTTGCCTATGTGCAGCAATATAAAACTGGAATGTATCTACGCGAAACTGAAAAATATTTAGTACTGAATATTGATCATGTATCGTCAATAAAAGCAGCGATGGAGCAACTAAAATTAGTGCAAAATTTTGCAGCAAAAAAACAAGATTCATCTGTTGCAGCATCATAAAATTATATACTAAATTGCAGCTATGATTTACTGGCAAGAAATACTAATAAGATTGCTTTTAGCATCGTTTTTTGGCGCACTCATTGGTATAGAGCGTGAACGGAAAGATTGGGCTGCCGGATTGCGCACACACATGATGGTTTGTGTTGGAGCATGTTTAATTATGCTTGTTTCGGCATTTGGCTTTAGCGATATTTTAGGAACAAAAGATGTAACCTTAGATCCCTCGCGTATAGCGGCACAAGTGGTAAGCGGTATAGGTTTTATTGGTGCCGGTGCTATCCTTTTTGTAAAAGGAGGAATTATTCGTGGCTTAACCACTGCCGCAGGTTTGTGGACAGTTGCTGCCATTGGGCTTGCCACCGGAAGCGGTATGTATTTTGCTGCTGCAGCAACCACGTTTATTGCCTTGGTAATCCTTTTGGGGTTGCAACCGATAGAGCGAAGATTATTTAAGAAATTCAGACACATGCAGCTAAGAATTATTGCCGATACGGATACGAATCATGCTGAATTACTTAAGAAATTATTGAACAACGAAAATTTAAAAGTTCAGTCATTTAGTCTTGAAAAAGAAGATGGGAATTTTGTATTTCAGTTGAGTGTGGAAAATGTAGATGTAAGCAAATTAGATGTAATAGTAAAGCTGCTAAAAGATGAACAAACAATTAAAGATGTGTTCTGGACACAATAAATAAAAATTACTTTTTCATATAATAGCAAAGCTGTTTTTACTATTTCGTAATGAACAAAAAAATTAGCTGTGTAAACCTTACTTTAAGCTGCTGCGGCTTGTATTTTTGCAGTTTGCAAAACCCTTTGCGGTTACAATAGTTAGTCATGAAAAAATCGAAGTTAGAAATAATGGCTCCCGCAGGCTCATGGGAAGCAATGATGGCAGCAATTAAAGCAGGAGCAGATTCTATTTATTTTGGTATTGAGCAATTAAATATGCGTGCACGCTCTACCAACAATTTCTTTTTAAGCGATTTGAAGAAAATAGCTGAAACCTGTGCCGCTCACGATGTAAAATCATATCTTACTTTAAACACGATTATTTACGATCATGATATTTCGCTGATGCGCAAAATTGTAGATGAAGCAAAAGCATCAGGAATTACTGCAATTATCGCCAGCGATTTAGCAGTTTTAAATTATAGTCGTAAGCAAAAAATGCCGGTGCATATTTCAACACAAGCAAATGTTACCAATATAGAAACCATAGAGTTTTTTGCCGACTATGCCGATGTAATGGTGATGTCGCGCGAACTTACTTTGCAGCAAGTAACCAATATTACCCAAAAAATTGAGCGCAGAAACATTGTAGGGCCTTCCGGAGAGCCAATTCGCATCGAAATTTTTGGACATGGCGCTTTGTGCATGGCAGTTTCAGGAAAATGCTATATAAGTTTACACACGCACAACGCTTCGGCAAACCGTGGCGCTTGCATACAAAATTGCAGGCGCAGCTATGTGGTTACAGATAAAGAAGAAGGACACGAATTAGAGATTGATAACGAATACATCATGTCGGCAAAAGATCTTTGTACTATTGATTTTTTAGATAAAATAATTGAAGCAGGAGTTAGTGTTTTAAAAATTGAAGGGCGCGGACGCTCGGCAGAATATGTTTACACCACCACCAAGTGCTATCGCGAAGCAGCCGAAGCCATTGCCGAAGGAACTTACACAGAAGAGAAAATAAATAGCTGGATGAAATCGCTCGAAACCGTTTTCAATCGCGGGTTTTGGGACGGCTACTATTTGGGTAGAAAAATTGGCGAATGGAGTAGCGTTTATGGTTCAGCAGCAACCATGAAAAAAGTTTACTTAGGAAAAGGAAGTAAGTATTACGATAAAATTGGAGTGGCAGAATTTATTATCGAAGCGCAAGCACTCAATGCCGGAGACGAAATAATTATTACCGGACCCACAACCGGTTATGTTGAAGCAACTATAGAAGAAATACGTGTAGATAATTCCACAGTTGAAGCAGCCGGCAAAGGCAGTTTGGTTTCTTTTAAATTGAGCGAAAAAATCCGCCCTTCCGATAAGCTATATAAAAAGATTTCTGCTAATTAAAACCATGGTGCAAATTATTCAATACCGCAATAAATGTATTGGCTGCAATGCTTGTGTAGAAGCAGCTCCGCATCGTTGGGTAATGTCAAAAAAAGATGGCAAGTGTATATTGGTAGGAGGGAAGCAAAAGAAAGATTTGTTTATTGCACATGTTCCGGATTTTGAGTTAGAAGAAAACCAAAAAGCCGCAGAAGCTTGCCCTGTAAATATTATTCAGGTGAAGAAAATTTAACCCCGATTGTATATTTTAAAAAGAAACTAATTGGGCGTTTCCACAAACTTTAGCCGTGCAAAAATGGAAAAGGCTTAACAGCAAAGGGGGTAGCCCGTGTGTACTTTTGAACGCAGCAGCACATCAACAAAGGTGGGGTTTTGTATTCGAGAAAATCAGCGACTTCTGTGGATGCGAAGAGGTAAGCATCTTCATGTTTTCTTCTCAAATTCAACTCAATATCAAGGTAAAGAATTGCCAAGCCAATTCAGATTAAAGCTGTTTTGATTGTGGTTTCCATCTTCGCATCGTGGCAGGTAAACACCAATAGTTTTATACTCAAAATATTTTAATGGATACTCGTTTGAAAGAACTAATAAGAAAAGCCCTAAATCGTCTGTTCTTTTTGTTAGCGCGTTTTTTGGTGTGAGCCTCAAATCAAATTTTGCGATGGATGAACCACAGTTGTCTGCAAATCCTATTTCTCCTTCTATTGACAACTCTGTACTATTAGAATCTACCTAAACTGCTTTATTCTAAGTGATTTTTTCTTTGTTGCATTTGATTGAGTATGCAGTATTGAGTTTTTTTACTTTGGAAGAAATGGTTTTGGTTATGAACTTATCATTTGATTTTTTTTAGTCCATCGGCTTCCTGTGCAATTAAGGTACAGGTTGAAAAAATGAGTAGCGATAAGCAGAGGTTAATGTATTTATTCACGAGCATGATTTTATGAACTTTGTACAAAGATTGGTAAAGATAATAAGCAACTTAGTAAAGAAAATTTGCTATTGCCGAATATGCTTTCAACTTTGTTGAATGTTTCAAAGTTTTACAAAAATGCGTGCGGCTTTGCTTTTGATATTGGCTTCTTTTTGTGCATTAAGCGTAAGTGCGCAAACTGCCGAGTATCGCTCTGCTTTAAACAAAATGTATTGGAAAAATAAGTTGCCATATCTTGGTTATTGGCAGCAAGATGTTCACTATAAAATTGATGCTAATATTGATGAAACAACAGATATAATCACCGGAAGCGAAACACTTGTTTATTACAACAATTCCCCCGATACATTACATGAATTGTTTTTTCATCTTTACCAAAATGCTTTTCAGCCCGAAAGCTATTTGCACTATCTGCAAGAAGCAAACGGTGTGAATCCCACTTATGGAAAGTACGAAGCAAGCAAGCAGGGAATTACAATCGAAAAAATTCAAATTTCAGATAACCCAGCTATTGAACTTAAAACAGAAGTAGATAATACAATTTTAAAAGTAAAGCTTCCAACAGATTTACTGCCAAATGATTCAATAAAACTCAATATAAATTTTAGAACATTTTACGAACGCGGAAGCACGCGCAGGCGCATGAAAATGTACGATGCCTGGGGTTTTAAACACTACAATGGCTGCCAGTGGTATCCTAAAGTTTGTGTTTATGATGCATACAGCGGTTGGAATACCGACCAGCATTTGAATCGCGAGTTTTATGGCAACTTTGGAACTTTTGAAGTAGCACTCACATTTGCTTCAAACTATATTGTAGAAGCAACCGGAGTATTATTGAATGAAAGTGAAATGCTTCCGGATTCTTTAAAGCAAAAACTCCAAATTTCAAATTTTAAAAATAAAAAATGGAATGAAACTCCGAGTGTAATAATCCCATACAAAAAAGGAGAAACCAAAACCTGGAAATATCGCGCAATCAATGTGCACGATTTTGCTTTTACTGCCGATCCAACTTATCGCATTGCCGATACTTCTATTTTGCTCTCAAACGGAAATAAAGTACAATGTGTTGCTATTGCACAAGAGCCACATTGCAGCGGTTGGCAAAATGCAGCAAGCTATTGCGCTAAAATAATAGGCACTTTCAGCCGAGATTTTGGGAATTACGAATATCCTAAAATGGTAGTTGCCGATGCAGCCGATGGCATGGAATACCCGATGCTTACTTTAGATGGTGGCAGCGACCCGGGTTATCGCGGTTTGTTGGTTCACGAAGTTGGACATAATTGGTTTTACGGCATGTTGGGAAATAATGAAACTTATCGCCCAATTTTAGATGAAGGATTCACGCAGTTTCTTACTATTTGGGGGTTAGAAAAAATTGATAATACAGATACTACAATTTATGAATGGAACAAAATTAAGAACCGCTATTTGCGCCACTTCACGGAGCCGCAAAATATTCGTGATAGAAATGCTTATTTAAGTTACTTGTCTGATGCGCTTCGCTACAACGATGAGCAGTTAAATACGCACAGCGACCATTTTCATGGAGCGCTTGGGCAAGGTGGCGGCTACAAACACGTGTATGTAAAAACCGCAACCATGCTCTATAATTTGCAATATGTGTTGGGCGATTCACTCTTTTTGGCAGCCATGCAGCACTATGTAAATACATGGAAAATGGCACATCCTTACCCAAACGACTTTCGCAATGCAATTATTCGCTTCACCAAACAAGATTTGAATTGGTTTTTTGATGAATGGATGGAAACAACTCAAAACATTGATTACAAAATTAAATTGGTGAAGAAAGGCGATATAACGAATGAATATAAAATTACCTTTAAGAGAAAAGGCAGAATGCAAATGCCAATTGATTTTAGTGTGAAGGCCAAGAATGGCAAAACCTACAATTATTATATTCCAAACACTTGGTTTGAAAAGAAAGATACTTCTACAACCGTGTTACCGCGTTGGATTGGTTGGGATAAGCTAAAACCAACTTATACCGCAACGGTGAATATTCCTTCAGGTATTAAAAATGTAATTATTGACCCAAGTGAAAGATTGGCGGATATAAATATGCTGGATAATCGCTTGCGCGGTAATGTAGAGTTTCGTTTCGATTCCAGAATATTTCCGCTTTCATCATGGAAAAAATATAGAATTTGGATGCGCCCCGATATTTGGTGGAATGCTTATGATGGCTTTAAGTTGGGCATTCATCTACACGGAAATTACATGAATGTGAAACACAATTTTGCATTTTCTGCTTGGGTGAATACGCATTTGGCACAAGGCGGAGAAAAGTTCTTTCCACAATCGCAGAAAACGAAAGCAGGCTGGTTTTCGTACCGATTTGATTATAGCACAGCAATAGATAAACTAATGAAAGATGCTACATTTTATTTTAGTTCGCGCTGGTTAGATGGCTACGAAATGTATAGAACCGGTATTCAAAAGCAACTGCCTAAAAACTTTAGTTTAGATGTGAACCTAAAAGCCTTTACACGCAATCGTTTAGCTTGGCGAAATTACTTAATCTATAAAGATGAATGGAGTACTATTTGGGATAATAATAAAAGCTTTAATGCAAGCATAAATATTACGGCAAACTTCCGCTATTACAAACCAAAGAGCTCAGGAGAAATAAGAGCAACGCTGCGCAGTGCTACACTTTTCAACAGCTTCAATTATCACTATTTAGAAGTTGAACATACCAACACCACTGTTTTATGGCGCTTAGATTTTCGCAATAGATTTTACGGTAGAATTGGCACAGGAAATAATTTGCCAAATGAAAGTGCATTGTATTTTTCTGGTGCAAATGCAGAAGAAATGATGGAAAATAAATATGTGCGGGCGCAAGGCTTTTTTCCTCCACAGTGGATAGGAAGTTATGGTACACAAACCAATCATTTTCATTATGGTGGCGGTTTAAATTTGCGCGGTTATAGCGGCTATTTAATTCCTGAAAAAGATAATTCAGGCAAAATTGGCTTTGCTTATCGCGGCAATAGCGGCTGGGCTGTGAATACAGAATTAGATTTTGCCAAAATTGTTCAGATTAAGAAGAATAAACTAAAGGAATGGTTTTCTCTTAGCACCTATTTGTTTGCCGATGCAGGAATGATGTATTACACCAATGCAAGTGGAGAAAATCAATTCTCTCAGTTGCGTGCTGATGCAGGTGTTGGTGCAGCATTAACTATTAAGAAGTGGGGTGTTTTGCAAGGAGTAAAACCGCTTACGCTTCGCTTCGATATTCCATTTTATTTAAGCCATGCACCGGCTACAGAAAACAATGTGCAATGGCGCTTTGTGGTGGGAATAAATAGAGCGTTTTAAACTGGAATATGCCCGAAAAATGAAATAGCTGAATAAAAAAAAGAGGCTCTCGAGCCTCTTTTTTTTATATTAGATTTTAGGTCTTAATATTCTATAGCTGTAATTGTTCTATGAGAGTAATCCGGTGCTGTAGCTGGTTCGCAGTAAATAGTTCTTTCTACTATTCCAGTACGCATCCACTGCAATGTAAGCGTATGTGAAACACCAGTACTTACTGTAACGGATTTTGAGAAAGACAAGTTCCATCTAGTTACAACAGATGAATACCACCCATCTACATCTTGTCCTACAGTACCAGTGCCTCCAATTGATACTCCATCAAGCAAAACTCTTGCATAAACATTTTGTTGTACATCAGCATTGGTTGGATCGGAACGCCCTGACATAGTAAATGAAACTAAAATGTTTGATTTGGTTGGTGTAAAGGTTAAGCTTAAACCTGTATTGGTATAAGTTGTTGAGTTCATACTAATATTAGTAGTGCCTGTTGCTGAGTATATATTAGTAGAAGTTCCAGTTGGACCTTGTGGTCCTTGTGGCCCGATTGCACCAGCAGGTCCTTGAGCACCTTGCAGTCCTGTTGGCCCTGTAACACCATTAGCTCCGGCAGGTCCTTGTGGCCCAGTTGGTCCTGTAACTCCAGCACCTGTAGGTCCTTGAGCACCTTGCGGTCCAGTAGCACCATCAACACCATTAGCTCCGGCAGGTCCTTGTGGCCCAGTTGGTCCTGTAACTCCAGCACCTGTAGGTCCTTGAGCGCCTTGCGGTCCAGTAGCACCATCAACGCCATTAGCTCCGGCAGGTCCTTGTGGCCCTGTAGGTCCTGTAACTCCAGCACCTGTAGGTCCTTGAGCACCTTGCGGTCCAGTAGCACCATCAAGACCATTAGCTCCGGCAGGTCCTTGTGGTCCAGTTGGTCCTGTAACTCCAGCACCTGTAGGTCCTTGAGCACCTTGCGGTCCAGTAGCACCATCAACGCCATTAGCT
>MKTC01000039.1 GCA_001897535.1 Bacteroidetes bacterium 37-13
CAGCTATTAAACATGTATTGATGGCAGCTTTAGCCTACAACCTGAAAAAACTATTGAAATTTGTGCCTAAAAAAGTCCGGAGCAATGCCCAAAAATTAGAAGTTCCACAAGGAATATTCGGGTTTATTCAAAACACGCTGCTCC
Organism: Bacteroidetes bacterium 37-13; assembly: GCA_001897535.1. Lineage (GTDB taxonomy): Bacteria > Bacteroidota > Bacteroidia > Chitinophagales > LD1 > UBA7692. Next base: position 145 of record MKTC01000039.1, read on the forward strand.
AAATTGAAAAAGGTCTTTTTAGCGCCACTCAAAAACACAGCTATTTTTCTCTGCTCCTCAACTAAACCTTGCTTAAATCGCTTCTAATAAAGCCGTTTTTTTCGGTGTTTTTGATACTGGTTTGCTTAATGAGGTGGTTGTGCAACGGTTACGGCTGTTATACATATTTTAGAAGGCATCTTCCTAAAATCAAATCTCAAAGCCCATAAAATCTAAATTTCTAAGCCTCACTTTAGAAAAACCGTATCGAATATTTATGTTTGCTAAATCATTATCGGCTGTAAGTAATTTTGCGTTTATCGCTGTTACACAAACGGTAAATTTTAGAAGCCACATAAGCGGTTTCACTTTTTTAAATTATGCAACTGCTGTATCCGGCATTCTTGTGGGCGTTTTTACTATTGGCAATTCCAATAATTATACATCTATTTCGCTTTAGAAGATACAAAACTGTTTTCTTTAGCAATGTACGTTTTTTAAAAGCCGTTCAGCAAGAAAGCACTTCCAGAAACAGACTAAAACACTTATTGGTACTGGCTTGTCGCTTGCTGGCACTTAGCGCACTTATTCTTGCTTTTGCACAACCTTTTTTAGCAGGAAACCAACAGCAAGTTGCCGGAAGCAAAAATTACATCAGCGTTTTTATTGATAATTCTTTCACTATGAATAGGCTTAGCAATAACTTTTCACTCTTAGATAAAGCCAAACAAACTGCTACCGAATTGGTGAAAAGTTTTGATGAGCAAGATCGCTTTCAATTGCTCACAAATAATTTTGGAGGAAACGAGAATAGGCTTTTAAACAAAGATGAAATGCTTGCTGCCATTGATGAAGTTGCCTTTTCTTCTGCCACAAAAAATTTAGAAACCATTGCAAAGCGGCAAAATGAAGTGCTTTCTATGGAAGGCAGCAACGAAAAAACAGCATTTGTGCTTTCAGATTTTCAAAGCACCATGGTGAATAAATATACTTTTCAAGATTCCTCTTTTAACTTGAATTTAATTCCGTTTGAAACTGCAACTTTAGAAAATATAGGTATTGACACTTGTTTCTTTGCAGAGCCTTTTCAAATAGTAGGAAAAACTGTTACGCTATTTGTGAAAGTGAAAAATTACGGAAGTGAAGATGCAGCAAATATTCCGCTTTCGTTTACCTTAAACGGGCAAACAAAATCAAGTTTAGAAATAAATATTGCTGCCGGAAGTTCTGCAATAGATACTTTAGTTTTTATACCTGAAAAAGCAGGATGGAACGAAGCCAACATTTCAATTACAGATGAGCCTGTAACTTTCGACAACAATTTTTATTTGAGTTTTAATGCCGATGCAAAATTGAATGTTTTAAGCATCAGCGAGGGCAGCAACAAGTTTATCCACGCGGTGTTTGGCAAAAACGAACAATTTGCTTTAGAAGAGTCTTCACCCAATATTTCTATACAAGATGCAAGCCGATATTCGTTAGTAGTAGTAAGCAATTTAAAAAACATTTCGAGCGAACTTTCTGCATGGCTGAGCAACTATATTTCGAGTGGCGGCTCGGTGATAGTTTTTCCTGCGTTTGATGCAGATAAAAATAGCTACAATAAATTTTTACTAAGCAACAACGCATTGCAAATTGATGGCTTTTCCGAAGAGCAAACTCAAGTTTCTAACATCAACTTGGCACAAAATATTTTTAGAGATGTGTTTGAGAAAACGCCTGAAAATATGCGCTTTCCGCAAGTAAATAAATATGCGATTTTTAGCCATGCACTTGCTGCCAACAAAGAAGACATTTTAAAAACAAAAGAAGATAACTTGCTCATGGCGCGCTTTACAAACGGAGCCGGGAACTTATATGTGAGCGCAGTTTCGGCTGATGCACAAAACAGCGAATTGCCCAGCAGCGCAATTTTTGCACCAATGCTTTTTAAAATGGCAGTGCTGAGCAATGCCACTTCTGCAATGGAATTTACCATTGGCAGTAATGCCGCATTTAGCGTTGCCACCACCAACACTAAAGAAACTTTCTATCGTTTAAAAAACCAACAAACAGAATTTATTCCGCAGCAGTTTTTAACTAATAATTCCACTTCAATTATTCCGGGCGAAAGCCTAAAAACAGCAGGATTTTACAATGTAGTTTTACCCGGAAGCGATAGTGCAACAGCCATTTTAGCAGCAAACTACAATCGTGCAGAAAGCGATATGAAATTTTTATCTGCATCGGATTTAAAAACCCAATTTGAAAACAATGCAAATGTGCATGTGCTTTCAGGCTCATTTTTAGCATCAGGAAAAAATATTGCAGAAGCAGTTCATTCCAAACCTTTATGGAAATATTTTTTAGCGGCTGCACTCGCGTTTTTACTATTAGAAACACTTCTATTACGCTTTTGGGAAACAGACCAATTTGCTAAAGCCGCTTAAACCTTTATTTTTGATTAATTGATATAATATAAAGCCAGTGAGTAACGCAACCAAAGTAGGAATATTCAGTATTATTACCGTTATCATTTTTATCCTCGGATTTTATTTTTTGAAAGGTATAAACTTGTTTATTGCCAAGAATAAATACTATGCCGTTTACGATAAAGTTGATGGATTATACAAATCAAACCAAGTAGTGGTAAATGGGTTTAAAATCGGTATGGTTTCTGATATGAAATACAACCCTGCCAACGGAAAAATAACAGTAGAGTTTACAGTTGATGACGACATTCCTTTGCCGGAAGATTCACGCGCCACCATACTTTCTACCGATTTTTTAGGTGGCAAAGTTTTAAATGTAGAGCTTGGGCACAGCACAAAAATTTTAGACAATTTAGATACGGTTCAATCAGCATTTCAAAGTGATTTATTAGGTGGAATTTCTGAAAAACTAAATCCTGTGATGGGAAAAGTTGGAACTGTTTTATCTGAATTAGAAGTTACACTCAAGGAAATAAATTCTCTCTTCAAATCCGGGCAAGATGCAAGCATTCGCGATGCCGTAGCCAACTTAAACAAATCGCTTGCGCACATCGAAAAAATTACCAAAGAGTTTGAAACGCTTGCTGAAAACGGAACTATCCAAAATTCATTAAAGAATATTGAAGGCATCACCGGAAATTTGAACAAAAGCAATACCGATATTTCAAACATGCTTAAAAACCTTTCTAACATCACCGATTCTGTAGCTGCGGCTGATTTAAAAGGAACGATAGAAAATGCAAAAGGTGCAATTGCTCAACTACAAGGTATTTTGAATGAAGTAAACAGCGGAAAAGGCACCATCGGCAAACTTGTGAAAGATGAAAAACTTTATGCCGATTTAGACTCTACAGTTAATAGTTTAGATGTGTTACTTAAAGATGTGAAAGCAAATCCATATCGCTACGTAAACATTTCAGTTTTTGGCGGCAAAAAACGCGATGATGCTTATTTAAAAAAGCAAGCAAAACAACAAGCCAAAGAAGCGGCTAAAACCAAATAGCAATTAGTTTCCTTCTATGATATTTATTACCGGAGCTACCGGCTTATTGGGTTCGCACTTAGCAAAAAACTTAATAGCAAAAGGAGAGCAGGTTACTGCGCTTAAACGCAGCACTTCAAACTTAGCGCTACTCGGTGAATATGCTAATAAAATAACTTGGATAGAAGGCGACCTAAGCAATATAGATGCACTAAACGAAGCCACTAAAAATGCCGAAAAAGTTTTTCACTGTGCCGCGCTAATTTCTTTCTTAAAAAAAGACAGAACCGCACTTTATAAAACTAATGTAGAAGGCACTGCAAACGTGATGAATGCTGCTTTGGCAAATGGAGTAAAGAAACTTGTACATGTAAGTTCTGTTGCGGCTTTTGGCTTTTCAAAAAAAGGAGAAACCATTAGCGAAAAAACCGTTTACGATGAAGAAAAAGGTTTAGCTTATTATTTTAAAAGTAAACACTTTGGCGAGCGCGAAGCTTGGCGAGCGCAAGCAGAAGGATTAAACGTGGTGATAGCCAATCCTTCAACCATTTTAGGTGGTGGCTGGTGGAATGTAGAACCAAATAGTTTGTTCTTCCAAGTAAAGAAAAAAATGCCCTTTTATACGCAAGGTTCAAATGGTTTTGTAGATGTGCGCGATGTAGCAAAAGCCTTAGAAATTTTAATGGAAAAAGCAGAAAGCGGTTCGCAATACATTATTAGTGCCGAAAACCATTCATTTAAAAATTTACTATCGCTTATTGCTGAAACATTGCAAGTGCCAACGCCTTCAATTGGACTAAATTATCCTTTGGCAAAAGCTGCAATTTTATATTCAAGTTTGAGCTCGCTCTTATTCAACAAAAAACCATTGCTCACCAACGATAAATATTTAATTGCCAATAGCAATTTTAAATACAACAACCAACGCTTTGTTCAAGACTTTTCTTTTCAATATATACCAACAAAAGAAACCATAAAAAGCACTTGTGTGCTACTGAATAACAGCCTTCAAAAAGGAGAAAAATTCGGTATTTTATAGCACTACTTTGTAAATTTTTTTATTGCATCTGCAATGGTTTTTATTTCTTGTTCCATTTGCTTTACTGCTTGCATTAAATGCAGCTTAAAATCTTGTTGTTGTTCTTTGCTGTTATTTTCCTTTGCTAAAAGTATTGCAAATCCTGATATACTGCGCAGTGGCTCGCGCAAGTGATGGTATGTTTTCGTAAAGAGCTTGGTTAAATTTGCATTGTTCTGTTCTAATGAATTATTGATGCGCTCTATTTCTTCAATATCTCTATTCAAATTTTGCAAGCTCAAATAAGTTAATACTAAATTCAGTAGCAGCAACAACACTACTGATACGCTTATTATGCTTAACCTTTTATACTCCTGACTATTTTTCTCTCTAATATCATTTAGCAAAGAGAACGTAATATTTGTATTGTTTAATTGAATACTATCCATCAATACTTTGCCATGCCCACTTGCAACAGCAGCTACCGCCAATCCATTATTGTTAGATTCTATCAAATAAATCACATTATCCATAAACGCTGCTTTTTTAGCGTAAAACGAATCCACTCTACTTATCTCGTCAGACACAATTTCACTTTCACTCTGTGTAATTTCTATTTTTGAAAATTCGTTCTTAGCCATCATGTAAGCATCAAAAAATAGCTGATTCTTTGTGAGTACATATCCTCTAAAAGAACTTTCGGCATCCAACGCTAACTCTACTCGCTTATTTAGCTTTTTAATAGTTTGCTCTGTGTTGCCGATTTCTTCTGAATTGCTTCTAACCTGAGTTAAAAAGAAAATAGTTCCCACTGAAAGCAGAAAAAGCAACACCGGGTTGATATACAATATAACTATTCTCTTGTTAATGTTCATAGCTATCTAATTGTTTACACGTTTCAACCACTTTGGCAAAATAAACACACCGGCTAAAATATAATTATAGTAACTAAACAAACGCCAAACTGTTGCAACCGCAGCCGAAAGCCCACCCGGAATAAACTCACAGTTTAATGCTATAAAACTCAACTCTGCCAAGCCGCTTGCTCCTGGTGTAGAAGGCAACAACAAGAATGTCCACAAAACATATTGCCGCGAAAAAATATCGAACTGATTTAAGTTTACATCTGTGAATGCTAAAAATAAAGCATTTGCTAAAGCATGTCTACTTATCCAAGCAATTATGGTTACCAGTGAAATTTTTACCCAAAATCCCACACTCTCTTTTTTAAAATGGTTGGCAGTAATTTCAAGTTCGTTGCCTAAACTTTCCAAATTAGTTTCAAAGCGTTTTAAAAACCTTATTTTCCCTAAACGGTGAATTACATTTTTCAGCTTTTCGGGTTTTGCTAATAAGCCGATGATTAAGAAAACGCTGATTACAATTTGTGCAGCATACACAATCCATGCCGCTTTTGAAAGTGAGCGTAAACCTTGCAACACAAAACGTCCGTCTAAATCGGCACAATGCGAAGAAACATCAAACATTGCCATTCCGTTTATTACAAACAGCAGCGTGAACACCACTACAAACGCCAGATTATCTAAAATTACTGTGAGCATAATTGTGGCAATGGTTTGCCCGTAGCTTATACCTTCTTTGCGCAAAATAAAAAGTGCTAATGCAATGCCACCAACAGCTCCGGGCGTTACCGCACTGCCAAACTCCCACAATAAAATTACTTGCAAACTAACCCACCAGCTCATTTTGCTGCCGGTTACTTTCTTTATGCGATACATATAAGCTAAATCGCGCAACGAAACGGTGATAAGTGCAAAAAATAATCCCACCAACAACTGTTGTGACAATTCTATTTTTTCAAGTGTTTTAAAACTAAAATTACTTGCAATTAAATAAACAGAAACACTAAGGCTCAACAATACGGGAAGCCAAATTGCTCTTAAATTCAATGGTAGTTTTTCAGTATTTGGCTGTTGGTTCTGCATGAAGTTAGCGCGTGTAAATTAAGTCTAGTAGTTTAGAAGTTAAAATTACACACGTAAAAAAAAGTAAACTGAAACATTGTTTATAGATTTCTTCTATAAGATAGCTCTTTTTGTCTTATCTCAACGCTTTAAATAATACAATATCTTCAAATTTTATATCATCAAAAAAAAAGTATTTTTACCGCATGAAAATCTTTTACTTATTTTTCGCAGCATTACTTTTAGGCGCTTCTTCATGCAATAAATGTTACCGTTGTGATTTAAGCACAACAACCGTAACCGATGTTAAAGAAATCTGTCGCAATAATTTTGAAGGCGATAAAGTAACGTTTCAAAAAACGATAGATGCTTACATTGCTGCCGGCTACAAGTGCAATGCCAAATAAGCCTAATCGCTGCAAATAGCTTAGTATTTACACAAAAAGTGTAAACTTTTCGTTTTATTACTTTTTGCCACTTTGTGAATTTCATCAATAGCTGCAACACTTAGCAGAATTGAATATTTCTCGTATCCTGTAACCGTGCCACCTAATTTCACAATAAAATTTATCTTCGCGCTCCCGTTTTTTGGGAAAAAGTACAGAACAAAACGTTTGCAATACTAAAATGGATAATCGCAATACGCTTATTGGAACGATTTTAATCGGATTGTTATTGGTAGTTTTTTTTACCTATACCAGTAAAAAACAAGAAGAACAAAAACAACTTCAAGCCAAGCAAAAAACCGAGCAACTAAAGTCGGAAACACAGCTTAAACAAGCCAACCCAAGCGAGCAAGCACTCTCTGCTTCAAACGAGCAGCCTGTTGAAGAGCTAACCGATTCTGCGGCAATTGCACAAAAAGAAAGCAACTTTGGTGCATTTGCATCTGTAGCAACCGGAGAGTCGAAAAAAATTGTGGTTGAAAGTGATGTTCAAAAAGTAACCTTTAATACCAAAGGTGGCTTTATCGAAAGTATTCAACTTAAAAAATACAAAACTTGGGACGGCAAACCGCTTGTTTTATTTAATTCAAGCAACACAAGTTTTGCTTACCAATTTGTGGGTGCAAACAACCAGATTGTGAGCACTGCCGATTTATATTTTGAACCGGTTGGCGAGCCATTTACAATTAGCGAAAAAGAAACCAAAACCTTTGCCCTAAGAGCAAAAGCAGGAAATGGTTACATAGAGCAACAATACACTTTTAAAGGTGGAGATTATTTAATTGATTACAACTTAGCTTTTAAAGATTTGCAAGGTGCAGTAGCTGCTAACAATACTTTTATTAGTGGAAATTGGAGTAGCACATTGCCTGTTTTGGAAAAAGATTTAACGACCGAAAGACGTTATTCTGCACTCTATTTTCGCCATAAAGACAGCGATGTAGATCATTTGAGTGAAGACAAAAACGATGAGCAAAACATTAGCACACCAATGCAATGGATTTCGTTTAAGCAACAGTTTTTTAATACTACGCTTATTAGCCGCAAAGGCGATATTAAAAGCGCTTCACTTAAATCTGTTCAAGTAAATGAAGACAAAGGTTATGTAAAAAAATACAATGCCAATTTCACTATTCCATACAATAGTTCAGGTGATGTAAAATATGCTTTCAGCATTTATGCCGGACCAAATTATTACAAAACACTTTCTGATATTGGACTTGACTTTAAAGACATTTTAAAGCTGGCTCCGGATTTCTTCCTGTTTTCTTGGATGAAATATATTACTCGAGCTATTATTTGGGTTTTCAGCTTGTTTAATTCTACACATCTTAACTATGGTATCATTATTTTAATAATGACCATTGCCGTGAAAATAATTCTGCATCCACTCACCTATAAATCATACAAGAGTGCAGCTTCCATGAAATTGCTTCAACCGGAATTAACCGAGCTGCGCGAAAAATACAAAGACGACCAAACTCGCTTGGGTCAAGAGCAAATGAAGCTATACAGCAAAGCCGGAGTGAGTCCGTTTGGCGGTTGCCTGCCTATGCTTTTGCAAATGCCCATTTTAATGTCGATGTACTACTTTTTCCCTGCCTCAATTGAGTTGCGGCAGCAGCCATTTTTATGGGCTACCGATTTAAGTAGTTACGATGCCATTGTAACCTTTAGCAGCGCATTGCCGCTTATCGGGCAGCACATCAGTTTGTTCACCATTTTAATGACCATTACTTCAATATTCCAAGCGGTAATGAATAAAAACATTAACCAAATGGGGCAGCAACAAGCCGGAATGCAATATCTTCCGTACATTATGCCGGTTTTCTTAATGTTTTTATTCAATAGTTTCCCTGCGGCATTAACTTATTATTACTTGCTACAAAACGTAATTGGAATGGCGCAGCAGTGGATTATTCAAAAATTCTTTATTGATGAAAAGAAACTGCACAAGCAAATTGAGGAAAATAAAAAGAATCCCAAACCGAAATCTTCTTGGCAACAAAAATTAGAAGAAATGCAACGCCAAACTGCTCAAAAGCAACAACAGCGAAAAAAATAAATTGTATTTACTGAATATAAATTCGGATTAAAATTTCTTTTTTCAGATTAAACTTGCTGAAACAATAAATATCAGCAAAAGCTAAGCTTTCAATAAAAATAGAAACAAATGAAAAGGATAATTTTACTCGCAGTTATTGTTTTGGTAGGTTTCCAAAATTGCAAAACAGCAACCAAAACTAATCAAGAAGAAAAGCCTGTTTTTTCACTGTTCAGAACCGTATGTTTTGGCACTTGCCCTTCGTATTCTTTAGAAGTTTACAACAATCACAAAGTTGTGTTTGAAGGTTTGCATTTTGTAGAGCCAATGGGCAAACATACCTTTTCAATTTCTGCCTCAGAATTTAAAGCCTTAAAAGAAAAATTTAATGAACTTTCTATAGCAAAGCTTGATAGTTTTTATCCAAAAGACGGCTTAATTCCACAAGATATTCCTTCGGTAATTATTACTTCAAACATAAACGGAGTAGCAAAGAAAACCGAAGTAAAAGGTAGTGGCGCTCCAGCAGCCCTTCGTGAATGGATAGAAACACTTGAAACGTTAAAAACATCAGTTTTAAGTAAAAATAGCATATCTCCCGAAAAATAGTTTCAGCGAATTGGCAAAAATACTATTTTCGTATCCTCGATTTTTTTTTAAACAAACTTCTCTACTAAAAATGAAGAAACTTTTACTGCCATTGGCACTTATAGTTGCGGCAACTTCTGTTGATGCGCAAAGTTTAAGAGCAATTAAACAGGATGTAAGTGTTATGCAAAAAATTTACTCTCGCGATGGAGTACCTTTTAACACAAACACACCACGCCTCCTAGCACCTTTAGCTCCTAAACAAAACAAAGCAATACGATCTGTAAACGCAGTTCAAATTGGTGTAGCCGGCAATCTGTATACCGTGTTAAATGATGGAACCAAATCGCTTTATGCAGACGACTCTGTTGGTACAGTTACTTTTATTCACCGTGGCCCGGGAGATACAGGTCCTAAAAACAAAGGACAGTTTGTATATGATATTTCAAAGGATAACGGTGCAACTTGGACAACAAACGTAGGTCCGCTAAACCCTTCAGGAATTTATACCGGAACACCATCTGCTCGTTTTCCGCAAGCAGCAATTTTCCGCCCAAATAATACAACAAATGCCGATAGCGCATATATAGTATATTCCGGTGCTTGGTTAGATTATACTAGTAGCGGAGGTGGCAACGACCAGTGGGAAGGGGATTTTCGTGGTGTTGGTCGTTTAGATGGCAATGCAAGCACCTATACTGAATCTGCAGATTTAGTAAACGGAGGTTATGTTGGAGTAGCTGAAGGTTTTAAAACTAGCGGCAATGGCGTGTTTTGGAATTTGAACGTAAACTACAGAGAAGAAACAGACATTAACACCGGAGGTATTATTTACTACCGCGACTCTTTAATAATTACGAAAGGCGTTTGGAATACAACAACAAAAACAGTTGATTGGACAGAAACGCAGTTTGCACACCACGCTTTAGTAGCTGATGTTGATGGCTCAGGAAGTTCTTATACACTACTTAATGATTTTGATATTGCTTTTGCTCCAGACGGACAAACCGGATGGTTGGCACTAAAAGGCGATTTTTTAGATGACGGAAAATATACTTACGATCCCGTTTTCTACAAAACTACCGATGGTGGAAATACTTGGGGTTCTCCTATTTATGTAAACCTTACTTCTCTACAGCAAATCTATTTTGACTTAAATCCAGATTTATCTAAAGTTGCAACAACTATAAATGCCTCAGATTTAAGCGTTGATGCATTCGGAAATCCTCACTACGCCATTTTAGCTTTAAGTGCTGCAGTTACCGACCAAGCAGGAGATACAGTTAAATACAACTACTATCCAAATGCAGGCATCGGTTTATACGATGTAACTTTTGATCCAAGTGCGGGTAATGGTTGCGAATGGAAAGCCGTATTCTTAGAGCAAGTAATTTCAGGAAATCCTGGCTCTCGCTTTACAGAAGACCAAAGCGGTGCTGCAATTCCTTTGGAGAGCCGTGTTAATATTTCGCGCTCAAGAGATGGTAAAAAATTATTCTTTACTTGGTTAGATACTGATTTTATACAAGGTGTAAACCCAGATCCGGCTGATAATTTCTACAAAAACATATCTCCAAACTTATTTGGAAAAGGATTTGATGTTCAAAGCCAAAAATTAACTATTACTAAAAACTTTACTGCAAATGATGCACAGTTTGGTGGAGACGGAATAGGAAGCTTTGGAGGAGCAATGTTTCCAATGGTTTCTCCTACAACTATTCTAAGCGGAACAACCAATAAAATTCCAGTTGTTTTAGCTGAAGTAGATTTTGCTCAATCAAATTTCAATAGCAAATACGGCACTAATCCTGCTCGTTTCTATTACATTAACGATTTGCAATTTACCGATGCTGAATTTACCGAAGTGTTGGGAGATAGCCTTCCTCCAATTATTACATTAAATGGCAACGATACCATTGTTGTGTTGTTGGGTGGAACTTACACCGAACAAGGTGCTACAGCACTTGATTGCAAAGACGGAACTATCACTCCTGTAGTATCTGGAAATGTAGATCCAAACACTGCAGGAAATTATGAAGTTACTTACATTGCAGTTGATAACGCTGGCAATGCCGATACTGCTACAAGAATCGTTTTAGTTGGTCGCGACCCAATTGCAAACTTTAATAAGAAAACAGAAGTGCAAGTTGGAAACGGTAAGCGTTTAACTTTAGAAGATAAATCTACCTTCTCTCCTACTTCTTGGTCTTGGAGCTTTGGCGCTGGTGCTTCACCTGCCATTTCTTACGCTAAAAATCCAGTTGTTACTTACACTACAGGCGGTCAAAAGTGTATCAAATTAACCGTTACTAACTCTTTCGGTTCTGATGACACAACTATTTGCTACGAAGTAACTGTAGGAATTAACGAAGTTATTTTTAACCAATCGCTTAGTGTTTATCCAAACCCTTCAAACGGACAAGTATTTGTGAGTGTTGCTGGTTTAGATAATGAAAAAGCAACTGTTACTGTAATGAATACTTTAGGCGATGTAGTTCTTCCTGCAATTACTCGCGTAATCAACGGAAGCGAAACTATTGTAATTGACGGTTCTAAATTAGCTGCCGGAAGCTACTTAGTAAAAATACAAGCTGCAACAGCAACTGCTGTAAGACAAATTTCTATAGTGAAATAATTTAGCACTATAAATATTTTAGAAGCCGGTTCTTTTTGGAGCCGGCTTTTTTATTTCTATAGATTTGCCATCACAAGAACTTTTTGTTATTCCAATGTTTTATTTTGGAAAATCACAATGCTTTATTATCTTCGCACTCCCAAATTTTAATTGTATGAAAGAAGGAATCCATCCTACAGGTTACAGAACAGTAGTTTTCAAAGATATCTCAGTTGATAAAGCATGGGTTGGAAAAAGCTGTGCAAATTCTAAAGAAACTATCTCTTGGAAAGATGGCAACAGCTATCCTCTAATTAAATTAGAGATTTCTAGCGAAAGCCACCCATTCTACACAGGTAAAATGAAATTTGTAGATACCGCTGGTAGAATTGACCGCTTTAAAAAGAAATACGGAAAATAATTTTAATAAAAATATTTTTGGTGAAGGCAGAGTTATTTTAATAGCTCTGCTTTTTGTTTTTATGCCTATCTACAACCCTCAACTATAAATATTCATAAAACTTTACTATCCGTTTCTAAATAATTGCATCGAACTAAGTGATAAAAGTACATTTGTTTTTTACGTTTTAATATAGAAATAGAATGAATAAAAAATTGCGCTTACCATTATTTGGAATGCCTTTGTTAATTACAATTCTTTTTGCTGTGGCATCTTGCACAAAAGAAAATAAAGCCCCGGTGATAACCTTTGAAGAGCCGGAAGCCGGCACTATTACCACAATTCCTAACGAAACACATATTGAAGGCTCTGTTACAGATGATGACGGACTGAAAGATATTAGAGTTTATGTCTTTAATACCGCTATGGATACTTTAATGAATGAATACTTAGATGCTGCCGGAGCAAAAGAAAAAAGATTTCATTACCATTATATGGCAACAATTGCAGGCAGTTACACAGCAACTGTTGCAGCAACTGATTTAAAAGGAGTCTCTGCTACTAAATCAGTAAAGTTTACAGTAGCAAACTAAGAAACTACAAGGCTTCAGGTCGCCTATAAAAAAGCTCATCACTATATTTAGAAGATTGCATTGCTTTAATTACTGATGGCAAAGGGGCAATAAAAACATTCGGATAATCAATTTCGCCAAGTGTTTTCCGAATTGGATATGCTAATTTTTCTGTTGTAATAGAAAACTCAGAATCTATTCCCTGCTTGTTCCCGCGTGGATCTAAGCGAAACCAGCCCGTTTCCGGTAAGTAAACTGCATTCAATCCATGTAGGGCATAACCGGAATCAACCGTTCCTTTTCTCAAAACTCTTTGGTAGCAAAATCCGGTCGGAATATCCATTCCCCTTAGTAGCGAAGCCAATAAATGCGCCTTGGCAAAACATATTCCTTCCTTCTCTTTTAAGGCTTGTTCTGCACTAATTGTAACAACTTTATTCTTAGTATCAAATGAATGCTTTACTTCATCTCTCGCAATTTCAAAAGCCAGTTTTGCTTGTTCTTTTTTATTGAATGTTTGCGACTTTATCCAGTTAATTTTTGCTTTTACCAAAGGTGTGCCAAATTGAATAATAGGAGGAATCTCGGTGAGATAATCATCTATATTATTTGATTCTAAAATGAGTTTCATAAGAGAATATTTAAAATAAAAAGCCACGAAAAAATTCGTGGCTTGTAACTATTTTTACTTTTTAAGATAGTCTCTTAAAACATATTGTAGAATACCTCCGTTTTTGTAGTAATCAACTTCTATTTCAGAGTCTAATCTTGCTTTGGTTTCAAACTCAATAGTTGTACCGTCTTCTTTTTTAGCTGTTACTTTTAATTTTTTACCCGGTGTTAGCTTATCTGAAAGTCCATTTATGGTGTAAATTTCATTCCCTTTTAAACCAAGCGACTCAGCATTTTGACCTTCGGTGAAAACTAAAGGCAGCACACCCATTTGCACCAAATTGCTTCTGTGTATTCTTTCAAAACTTTCGGCAATTACAGCTTTTATACCAAGCAATGTTGTGCCTTTTGCTGCCCAATCTCTCGAAGAGCCGCTACCGTATTCTTTACCTGCCAATACAACTAAAGGAGTATTGGTTTCTGCATATTTCATGGCAACATCATAAACCGTATTTGTTTCTTTAGTTGGAAAATGATAGGAGAATCCGCCTACTTTATCAGTAATTTTATTTTTAATACGAACATTGGCAAAAGTTCCACGCATCATTACTTCGTGATTTCCTCTGCGCGAGCCATAAGAGTTAAATTCCGGTCTTTCAATTCCTTTACTCAATAAATATTTTCCTGCGGCAGATTGTTCGCCAAAAGAACCTGCAGGCGAAATATGGTCGGTAGTAACCGAATCGCCTAAATATAAAAGTACTCTTGCGTTTTCAATATCTTTTGGTTCATCAGGAGTTTGTTTCAAATCTTGGAAAAACGGAACTTCTTGAATGTAGGTTGAATTAGTGTCAAAGGTATAATCTGCTCCGGTAGGCGCTTCTAAGGTTTTCCATGCTTCATCGCCATCAAAAATTACACTATACACATTTTTAAAATCTTCGGTGGTTAAACATCCTCTTATCACATCGTTAATTTCTTCTTGAGTTGGCCAAATATCTTTTAAATAAACCGGTTTACCGTTCGGGTCATAATCAATTGGGGCGTTCATTAAATCTATATCTACACGACCCGCCAAAGCAAAAGCCACAACCAACATTGGCGACATTAAAAAGTTCATTTTCACCTGTGGGTGAACACGCGCTTCAAAGTTTCTATTGCCCGAAAGCACCGAAGCAACAATCAGTTCATTTTTATCTACTGCTTCTGCAATATGTGGCGGAAGAGGTCCGCTGTTTCCAATACAAGAAGTGCAGCCATAACCTACTGTGTGAAACCGTAATGCTTCTAAATCTTCAGAAAGCCCCGAGCGTTTTAAATAATTTGTAACCACTTTTGAACCGGGAGCCAAACTTGTTTTCACCCACGATTTTGTACGCAAGCCCTTTTCAACGGCTTTTCGAGCCACTAAACCTGCGCCAACCATCACCGATGGGTTTGAAGTGTTTGTGCAGCTTGTAATGGCAGCAATTACCACACTTCCATCGCTTAAAGGAAATTCTTTATTATTTAGTGTTTTTACTTGCACGGTTCTTAATCCATCGCCAAATGCAATATCTTCATTTGGTTTTTGGTTAGAAACATATTGTGTTCCTGAACCGCCTTCTGATACCCATTTTGCTTCTTGCCTACTGCTAAATGGCACATAAGCTCTTGAAAATTCTGTACGTAAAATATTTTCAAAATCTCTATTTAATGTGCGTAATAGAATCTTATCCTGTGGGCGTTTCGGACCTGAAACTGTTGGCTCTAATGTTGCCATATCAAGTTCTAAAACTTGAGAATACTCAATGGTTTCATTGCCTGTGCGCCATAACATATTTTCATTACAATATTCACGAACTAAATCAATTTGTTCTTGGCTTCTGGCAGTTTTTGCCATGTAATTGAGCGTTTGTTCATCAATAGGAAAATAGGTAACTGTGCAGCCAAATTCTGGCGACATATTTGAAATTGTAGCTCTATCAGTTACGGTTAAGTTATCTAAACCTGAGCCAAAAACTTCAACGAATTTGCCTACCACACCGCAATCGCGCAACATTCTTGTGATGGTTAATACTAAATCGGTTGCCGTGCAGCCTTGCGGAATTTTTCCGGTAAGTTTTAAGCCCACTACTTCCGGGCAAGCGAAATATATCGCCTGACCGAGCATTGCCGCTTCTGCTTCAATGCCACCAACACCCCAAGCCAGCACGCCAATACCATTTACCATTGGTGTATGCGAATCGGTTCCCACCAGCGAATCAGGAAATGCCCAGCCATCTCTCTTTACCACGCCACTCGCTAAATATTCCAAATTAACTTGGTGGCAAATACCCATTCCTGGAGGCACAACTGTGAAATTAGTTAAGCCTTTTTGCGCCCATTTTAAAAGTTTGTAGCGCTCTTCGTTGCGGTGATATTCTAAATCTACATTGCTTTTAATGGCATAATCTGTGCCGTAATAATCTACTTGCACGGAGTGGTCAATCACCAAATCAACCGGAATGGCAGGGTTTATTTTATTTCCATCGCCACCTTTTCTAATCATTTCTGCCCGCAGCGATGCCATATCAACTACGGCAGGAACACCCGTGAAATCTTGCATTAAAACACGTGCAGGCTTAAACGGTACTTCATGATCCGAACCTTTTGCGTCCCAATTTAAAAGTGTGTTTACATGTTCATCAGTAATGGCAAATCCATCATGGTTTCTAATAGCATTTTCTAATAAAATTCTTATTGAAAATGGAAGGCGGTGAATGTTCTTTCCTTCATCTTGAAGTTTCTTCAGCGAAGCAATTTTGTAGTTCATTGTTTTATGTGAAATTTATTGGTTAGAAAATTTTTTCTTCGTTTGCGTTACAGTTCATTTCTTTTTTCCAAAGAAAAACTTTTGTGTAAACCTAAGCTAAAACAAATAGAAAGTGAAGTGTTATTTTATCTTCTAAGAGGTAAGCCTAACTTTTTAATAGTTTTTAAAAATCAATTTAAAAAAGCCAAATATTCACCTTGAATAAATGAACAAACTGATAGAACTTAATTAGATTTACTTTTTACTTTTACAACAGTATGCAAAAAGAAACTACAACAAAAAAAATATTTGTAGCCGATGATGATGAAATGCTCGGCACGATGCTTAGTGATTTTTTGGTTGAACAAGGTTGCGGAACTGTTGAATTATTTGAAACTGGAGAGCACTGCTTAAAGCGCATGAAAGATGAACTTCCAGATGTGGTGGTGTTAGATTATTACTTAAACTCATCGAACCTGAATGCGCAAACAGGCATGCAAATTTTAGATGAAATACATAAGCATTTTCCGAGTGTGTATGTAATTATTCTTAGCAGCCAAACCAGCTATTTTGTTGCTACGCGCACCATTTCTAAAGGTGCTACGCATTATGTAATTAAAGGCAAAGATTCTTTTCAAGAAGTGGCTGATGTAATTAAAGATTTATAGGAGTTGAGCGCCAAAATAAATGTTCAAGAATTTAAAACTCCGGTAGGTATTCTACTTATTGGTTCATTCCAAAATAAATTGTGTTTGTGCGATTGGCAATACCGAAAAATGCGTGTGCAAATTGACAATCGAATTCAGCAGTTCCTAAATGCTGAATACTTTTCCCACAGCGATAAAACTATTGAAAATACTCAAACACAGCTTAGCGAATACTTCAATTCGCAGCGTACAGAATTTGAATTGCCTTTGCTTTTTACAGGTAGCGATTTTCAAAAAAAAGTTTGGGAAGAACTCTCCAAAATTCCATTTGGAAAAACTGTGAGCTACTTATCGCTTGCCAAAAATATTGGCAACGAAAAAGCTGTTCGGGCAGTAGCTGCTGCCAATGGTGCAAATGCTATTTCTATTATTGTACCATGCCATCGTGTAATTGGCGGCAATGGAAAATTGGTTGGCTATGCCGGAGGAATAAATGCCAAGCAAAAACTGCTTCAATTAGAAAATAAGCGTGTGCCGGAATTATTTTGAGGGCTTTGTTGGCTTCTCTTCTTTAGCGGCTTCTTCGCGCTTTATTCTGCAACTGCCACAAACGCCATAAAGATTTAGCGAGTGATGTGTGATAGTGAAATTAAGCAAATCGCCCATCATGGTTTTTATTTGATGAATACGCGGGTCGCAAAACTCTACCACCTTTTTGCAGTCCACACAAATAATGTGGTCATGTTGCTTGTAGCCATAGCTCTTTTCGTATTGTGCTTGGTTTTTGCCAAACTGATGTTTCTTTACCAAATCGCAACTTACCAATAAATCGAGTGTGTTGTAAACTGTTGCGCGGCTTATATTTTGATGCTTTTTTTGCTTTAAATCGAAATAAAGAACTTCGGCATCGAAATGGTCGCTTCGGGAATAAATTTCTTCCAAAATCAGAAAACGTTCAACAGTTTTTCGCTGTCCTTTTTTTTCCAAATAGGCAGAGAAAATATTTTTCACTTCATTAAATACTGCTTCGTTTTCCATATTGTAAAAGTAACATCAATTTGAATTTCTCTTTATCCAAAATTGAATATCAAAAACTTCTTAGTCCGTAAATTTCTTTTCAGTTGGCGCATATCTTCCATGAACAGAAGTGAATAATCTATCCCAACGGATTTTCTTTAAAAGTGGTGCATTGTCATTTAAGCTAAGCCAAATAAACCATGCTTTCCCAACAATATGATCTTCGGGCACAAAACCCCAAAAACGGCTATCTTGCGAATTGTGGCGGTTATCGCCCATCATCCAATAGTAATCGAAATTAAAGGTAAATGTGCTGGTTTCTTTTCCATTGATAAAAAATTTGCCGTCTTTTTGCTCCACCGTGTTGCCTTCGTAATTTCTAATGCAGCGATTGTAAAAAGCATAAGTGCTATCGTTTAAATCAATAGTCAATCCTTTTTTTGGAATTAAAATTGGCCCGTAGTTATCTATATTCCAATGCGAATATTTTTCACTGTTTGGAAATAAATTTGTGCCCATATCTATGTTTTTATCATAGCTCCAAGGCGTAAGCGATTTCACAAAAGGATGCTTGCGGAAACGCTCTGCATTACCTTTTGTCATCAGCACTACATAGTGCCCCGGCATATCCAATTCACCGCGAATTTCAATGCCTAAATCGTTCATTTCTTCAGGCGAAATATTTTGAGATTCGTTGGCAACAAGCAAGTAAGGTGTATTCAAGAATTCAGGACGATAAGCTGGTGCATTGTTAATGTACAACTCACCTTCTTTCACCTCCAAAATATCGCCCGGAATGCCCACGCAACGCTTGATATAATTTTCTCGCTTATCAACCGGGCGGGTAATTACTTTATAGGTTTGCCACACTTTTTCTCTGCCGTCTCTACGAACTAAATCGTAGTATGGCTGGGCGCTTTCAAACTCTTTGGTTACAGTATCTCCGGCAGGGAAATTAAACACTACCATATCGTTTCGTTTCACTTTCACAAACGAAGGAAGTTTGGTATAAGGCAGCTTCAAAACTTCGGAATAAGCATTGGTATTTAGCACCGGAATAGTGTGGTGAAAAAACGGAATGGCAATAGGTGTCATTGGCACTCTTGCGCCATAGTGCATTTTGCTCACAAAAAGAAAATCGCCAATGAGCAAGGTTTTTTCCATTGAACCTGTTGGAATAACATAAGCTTCTGCCACAAAAGTTCTGATAAGCCATGCCGCAACTACTGCAAACACAATGGCATCAGCCCATTCACGAAACATGCTGCGTTTGTAGGTTACAGAAGGCCCGCTCCATTTTTGGTCGCTTAAGCCCAGCCAAAGCAAGTAGAATGGCGCAAGTAAAACAGCAGCTAAATGTTCCACAAAACTATGACGGTTGTAAGCTGTGCTTAAATCGGTAAGTTGCGATGCGATATAAAATAAATTTACGCCCGGAATAAACAGCATAAAAGTCCACCAACTTGGCTTATCTATTAACTTCTGCCATTCGTTGCTGCACACTACCGGCACAAATGCTTTCCAACCTTCAATACCGTGTTTTTTAAAAATAAAAAACGTACCGAGTCGAATGCCTAGCATGTAAAATAAAACGATGAAAAGAAAAATCATTGAGTAGATTTAAAAAAGTATGTAGCAATATTACACTAAGCTGTGAGATATAGAAAGCTGTATTATAGTTTTTAAACAAGTAAGGCGCTTTTTGATAAGCGCCTTAATATAAAACTGAGTAATACTTTTCTAATATTTCTTTACATAACTGTCATCAATTACTGCATTGCTTAAATGCTGTAAACTGCGCGAAACGCTTGCATCTACTTGCTTATCGCCATATTGAAGAATAAAACCGCCAATAAGAGACTCATCTACCACTTCATTTAAATCTATAGTGGCAAGATTGGCTTGCTTTTTCAATGTACTTACAATAGTTTCTACTGTAGCAGTATCTAATTTTGTAGCAGAAGTAAGTGTAACGGTTGTGATATGTTTAAGCGCTTTATATTGTTCAATAAAAGCGGCTGTAATTTCCGGCAAATAGGTTTCTCTTCCTTTTTTTACTAATAGTTCCAAGAACTTATAGGTAAGCTCGCTTACTTTGCCATCGAATAGTTTTTTTAAAACCGATAGCTTTTTATCAGGAAGAATAATTGGACTTTTCAAAAAAAGTTTCAACTCTTTGCTGGCAACAACCAGTGCGTGAATACCTAATACTTCTGTGTAAACAGTTTCTAAAGCATTGTGCTCTTGCGCTAATTCCAATAAAGATTTTGAATATCTGGAAGCTAAACGAAATGAACTCATGGTTTAAATTAGTTGAGGTTAGTTTGTTTAACTAAATCTGCTACATAAGCCTGTTGGTCTGCATTGCTTTTAAGCTCTTTACGAATTACTTTTTCTGCAATTTCTAAAGCAACTGTACCAACCTGATTTTTTAATTCTGCCAAAGCCGCACGCTTTTGGTTTTCAATTTCATTAAGCGCTTGGCGAACTTTCACATCAGCTTCGGCTTGTGCTTTAGCAACGATATCGTTTTTCACTTTCTCGGCAGCTACTTTTGCTTCGGCAATAATGCGGCTTCTTTCTTCGCGAGCTTCATTTAATAAAGCTTCATTTTTAGAAGTTAGATTAGCCATTTCTGCCTTAGCAGCTTCTGCGCTTTTAAGTGCGTTTTCAATACTTTCTTCGCGCTCTTTTAATGCGTTAGCAATTGGTTTAAAAGCGAATTTGCCTAATACTACCCACAATAAAACAAATACAACGGTTGTCCAAATCATTAAACCCGGATCCGGAGTGATTAAGCTAAATGCGCTACCTTCTGATAATAATGTAAACATTGATATTGTTTTTTATTTGTTTTTGTTTTTTACTTTTTGAAAAAGCTGCCTGCGTGGCAATCCCAATCGCAGGCAAACTTCAATTTGGTTGGTGCATTATTTCAACAATGCCACAATCACTGCAAACAGAGCAACACCCTCGATAAAAGCGGCAGTCAAAATCATGGCTGCGCGAATATCGTTGTTTGCTTCCGGTTGACGAGCGATGCTTTCTGCTGCGCTGCCACCAATTTTTCCGATACCGATACCTGCGCCTATTGCTGCAAGTCCGGCTCCAATTGCTGCCATTCCTGGAACGGCTGCTTCTAACAATACTGTGTTCAACATTTCTGAACTATTTACTGGTTATTAAATACAAATTTTAATGTGCCTCTTGTGTGTGGTGATGCTCTTCGGTAGCCATTCCAATATAAACTGCTGCCAACATGGCAAATATAAAGGCTTGAATAAAAGCAATCAACACTTCGATAAGGTCTATAAACAAGGTGAATGGTACAGAAACTGCTATTCCGAGTCCTGAGCCGATTGTTCCCCACAAACTTCCAAATACAAAAATTAAACTTATTAAACTCAACACCACAATGTGTCCTGCTGCGATATTGGCAAATAAACGAATGAAGAGTGTGATTACTTTAGTTAATACACCTAACAATTCAACCGGAATAAGCAATGGTGCTAACCAAATTGGATCCGGCACAAAGATGTGCTTCCAATAGTATTTATTAGCTTTAATATTTACAATTATGCCTGTAATAATTGCCAAAGCCATTGTAAATGCTATGTTTCCGGTAACGTTTGCACTACCCGGAAAAAACGGCACCAAGCCTAATAAATTACAGATAAGAATAAAGAAAAAAAGCGACATAATAAATGGCAGGTAATAGTCGGCTTTTTTACCTAATGCTTGTTTAGCAATATCTTCCCGCACAAAAATAACCAATGGTTCCATAAGCGATTGTAAGCCTTTTGGCGCTTGGTTCTTACGCTTTTCGTAAGAATTTTTCATGCTAAAAAACACAAAACACATAATAGCTGCTGCCAATAAAATGCCAAACACGTTTTTAGTAATAGAAAGATCAATATATTTTTCTTCAGCATTTATTGGTTTTACTCTGCTGTGTTCCATTTGGTAGCCGGCAGCTTGCATTGCTTCTGCGTTGCTGCTCATAAAAAACGAAGTTTTGCCGGTAGTAATATTATAGATAATACAAGGTAGCGGAACGGCAACACCGTGCACAATTTCAAATTCGTTGGCATCGGCAATGTGATGCAATATCATTGGTGTAGGGTTGTAAACCTCACTTTCCTTCTTAGTTATTGGATTGGTAATTTCTTCGGTAGAGTTAATAGCGAAAGCGCCTAATGCTAAAACGGTAACTAAGAGCGACAATAAATATTTCTTCATTTTATATAGGTAGCTTTTAAAATGCCGCGCGAAAGTAAATGTTTGAGCCTGAAAAGCAAATGATTTTTAGAGAAAAACGCGTTATTATTTTAAAATAGTAGAAATATGCTGCGTAATGTATATAAAGAAGTACAAGAAATAGCAAGATACATGCAAAACTATTTCAATGCATTCAATGAAAGGTGAAACTTTATACAAAGAATTACCCTTTAGATATGCATACAAATTAGAGCGCGCAGTAAAAAATTACCTCTGCGAAGAATTAAATTGATTTTTGATTGTTGAACTAAAACTTCCAATCAAAACTATCCAATTCGCTCACGCTTGCTTTTAATAAATCAATCGAAGCGCGAATATCTGCTTTGTGCGACATTTCAATAACAGAGTGAATATGACGCGTAGGAATTGAAACCGCTCCGGCAATAGTTCCATTTGTTGCCATGCGTTGCATTCCGGCAGTATCAGTTCCGCCCGCAGGTAAAAGTTCCGGTTGCCATTTTATATTGTGCTTGGCAGCTAAAGCTTTCATGTAGCGCACCATTCTGTAATCGCAAATGGTTGAAGAATCCATTATTTTAATTCCTGTTCCTTCGCCTAATTTAGTGATGTTATCTTCTGGCTTTGCCTCTGGTGTATCAAATGCAATAGTTGTGTCTAATCCGAAACTAAAATCGGGATTGATGTGGTGTGCTGCTACGTGTGCTCCTCTAATTCCTACTTCTTCTTGTACGGTGAAAACACCATAAAAATCATAAGGAATTTCAGTGTTTTTCATCTCTTTCAATACTTCCATGAGTATAAAAACAGAAACGCGATTATCTAAACTTTTGCAGTTTACACATTCACCCATTTCAATCAATTCGCGCTGGCGCGAAACCGGAGAACCGATTTCAACTATTTTTTCAACCTCAGATTTTGGCAATCCTAAATCAATAAAGTAGTCTTTAATTTGAGTGAGTTTACCGCGTTCTTCGGGCGTCATTAAGTGAATTGGTTTTGAACCCATTACTCCAATTATATCTTTTTTTCCATGCACAATTACGCGCTGTGCCGTAAGCGTTTTTGGGTCGAAACCGCCAATTGGGTAAAAGCGTAAAAACCCTTTATCATCTATCATGTTTACGATAAAGCCAATTTCGTCCATGTGGGCAGCAGCCATTACTCTTTTTTCACTGCTTTTCCCCTTTTTCACTGCAATAAGATTTCCCATTGCATCGGTGTATAATTTATCTGTAAATCCTTGTAGCTCGTGGGTTACCAACTCGCGCACTTTTTGTTCAAAACCGGAAATGCCCGGTGTTTCGCAGGTTTCTTTTAGTAGTGTTACGTTTATCATGAGGTTGCAAACTTATGAAAATCTATAGTTGAAAACAGATATTTATTTCGCTTTAGCAATAGCTTCTAACAATTCCGGCTCTTCAATTAACCCTGTGCTGCGCCACACCTCTTTTCCTTGTTTGTAGAGTACTAAAAGTGGAATTCCTACCACGTTCATATAGTCAGCAACTTTGGAATTTTTATCTACATCAATTTCCAACAATTCTACTGTGTTAGCATTAGCTGTAACTACTTTTTCCACTATTGGTTTTAATATTTTGCAAGGCCCGCACCAAACTGCATTAAAATCAACCAACACTAATTTTTCTTTATTTATGCTTTTAAGATATTCTTCTTGCGACATGGAATGAGATTTGGTTTCTGCAGTACCCGATTGCACCGGCATTCCGGCATTTGTCCAGCTTAAAATTCCACCTTCTAAATTATACACATTTTTAAACCCTTCTGCAATGGCAATTTGAGCGGCAGAGCTACTTCTTCCTCCACTAAGGCAATACAAGTACAATGGCTCGTCTTTATCCAATTCACTTAATAGCTCTTTAAAATTACTTTGGTTTATATCTATATTTTCGGCATTTGCAATATGGCGTTCTGCAAATTCTTGCGGTGTACGCACATCTACCAGTTGAATACCGGCAGTGCTAATTTGTTTTTCAAAATCGTTGGCAGAAAGGTTATTTACTTTTTGTCCGGAATTGCCACAAG
Organism: Bacteroidetes bacterium 37-13; assembly: GCA_001897535.1. Lineage (GTDB taxonomy): Bacteria > Bacteroidota > Bacteroidia > Chitinophagales > LD1 > UBA7692. Next base: position 24,515 of record MKTC01000039.1, read on the forward strand.
CTACCAACAGCAACAAAGACAGCGCGAATGGAATAATGTTTTTCATTTGCAGATATTTAGTTTTTCTTTTGATTGAAAAGAATAACTGCAAAACTAAACAAAGCATTTTGGCTTTGTGTTACAAAAATTACTTTAGGTGCAACTGGGCTATTTTTTAGGCTTCGTTAAGTTTTTGCTAATGGTGAAAAAGAAAGCTGTGCCATAGCCCGGTTCACTTTCAAACCAAATTTCTCCACCGTGCAGATGTACGATTTTTTTGCAGATGGCAAGTCCGATTCCCGTTCCCGGAAAGTCTGCTTCGGAATGTAATCGCTGAAAAATATGGAATATTTTTTCTTTAAATTCTTGTTCAATTCCAATGCCATTATCGCGAATTACAAAGAGCCATTCTTTCTGATGGTCTTCCACATTCACAATCACTTTTGGATTGCGGTCTTTTACAAACTTTATGGCGTTATCAATTAAGTTTTGAAAAAGCTGCATCAATTGGTTGCTATCGCCAAAAACCGTAGGTAAATTACCTATCTGCAATTCCACATTTTTACTTGCAATATGGCTTTCGATATTCTTTAAAACAATCTGGGTAACATCGTTCAAATTTACATTGGTAAACGGTTTGGGGCGTGTGTTTATACGCGAATAGTTGAGCAAATCTTGAATAAGTCTTTGCATTCGTTTTGCTCCTGCAACCGAAAAATCTATAAACTCTTTTCCATCGCCTTGCAATCGGTCGCCATATCTACTTTCCAATAATTGCAAGTAGCTGGAAATGGTGCGAAGCGGACCTTGCAAGTCGTGGCTGGCGATATATGCAAAGCGCTCCAACTCTTCGTTGCTGCGCTTTAGTTCAGTTGTTTGTTCTTCTAACTTTAGTTGAATTTTCTTTAAGTCGGTAATGTCCATTACCATCAACATACCGTAAATAACATCGCCTTCATTATTTCTAATCGGCAAATAATTTATTTGATAAACCAATTGGTCTTGCTCTAATTCATAAGAGCCGGAAATACCATCTATTGCCCATTTGTAAATATGTTCAACTTCTTTTAGTTGGTCATCGGTAAAGAGTTCATAAATGCTTTTTCCTTCTATCAATTCCCTGTTTAAGCTAATGAAACCAATTAAGTTTCCTTCAGCCAAAAGATAGCGTAGGTTTTTATCGAAAACAAAAATTGCTGAGCGTGGAATATTTCTTGCAATTTGACGATAAAGATTCTCAGATATTCTAAGTGTTTTATTAGCGCTTTCTAAATCTTTTGTTCGTTCTTGAACTTTATTTTCAAGTTCTACATTTAGCTTGTGAAGCAAATGTTGGCTCTTAATTCTACTCGAAATATCGCGCACATTTAGCAGTAAGGCAGGCTTTGCATTGTAGGTAAATTTTGAAACTTTTACTTCTATTGGAAGTACCTCTCCACTTGAGGTAAGTGCCAAAGATTCAAACACATTCATTTCGCCTTTAGCAAGAAGCGGCTGGCGTGTTTCCATTGCTTCAATTTGAGTAGTTGGCGTTAATGTCGCAATATTTTTCCCTACAAAATCTTCGCGTTTTTTCCCATACATTTTACATGCTTCATCATTCACATCTAAAATGTTGCCGTTTAAATCTTCCAAAAAAATTGCATCAGGAGAATTATTAAATATTTCTCTGAACTGCTTTTCGCTATTTTTTAATGCGATTTGAGCGAGTTTCCGCTCTTTAATTTCGCTGGTTAATTTACTATTGGCAGTAGTAAGCTCACGAGTTCTAAGATTTACCAAACTCTCAAATTCTTCTTTCGACTTGCGCAATTCGCTTTCTGCATTTCGTTGCTTGGTAATGTTTGTCATAAAAGCAATTACACCGACAAAAATACCTTCGCCATCAAAAAAAGGCCTGCCCGAAATTCTAAACCATAGCGGCTCTCCATTCTTGTTTACCACCTCTAATTCGTACGTATCAGAAACGCCTTTTTTTCTAAGTTTTTCTTTTTCCTGAACTGTTTTATATGGAATGCCTTTGCGCAAAAACTGGTAGCCGGATGAGCCGGAAATTTCATCGAAAGTATAACCTAATTGGCTGCAAAATTTTTCATTGGCAAAAACTATGTTGCCTTCAGCATTTTTAATGAAAATAGCTTCATTAAATAAGTCTAATAGCTCTTTGTAATCCGAAAGCTGATGGAAATTCAACTGCGGCTTGCTACGCTGCTTTTCCTGTTTTTGGGTTTTCGACATTCTACAATTTTGTTGAAGCTAAAGGTAATGCAATTAAATAAAATGCTTGTACGAAATTTAAACGATTTAGTTCTATTCCGAAACAACGAATATTATACTTTGTAAATGTTTGAAGCTAAAAATATGAATAATCAAATCTTATTTAGAGCGCTGCAAAAGCAAGTATTTCCGCAATTCTTAGTATTTTGCTTGAGTGCTTTTAAGTAGGTTGAAAAGTAAATCTTTCGCCCTAAAAAGTTGTGCTTTTACTGTACCAAGCGGCAAATCTAATTGAGCAGCAATTTCTTCGTAGCTCAACTCGTCAAAATAGCGCATTTCAATAAGCTGCTTATACTTTGGTGATAATTTTTCTATCACTTCTCTTATGCGTGCAGCTCGCTGTTCTTTAATAATACTTTGCTCCGGGTTTGGATTGTAATCTGCTACCGCAATAGTTGGAGACTCTCCTTCTTCGTTCGTAATAGTAGAAGAATCTAATGAAGTAGTTTGCAGTCTTTTTTTCCGGATAAAATCAATACAGTTATTCGTTGCAATTTTAAACAGCCAAGTGCTGAAAGCATATTCTGCGCTGTAATTCCTTAAACTATTAAATGCTTTGCTAAACGCTTCTTGCGTTAAATCTTCGGCATCATCTCTATTATGAACCATTTTAAGCACCATAAAATAGATGCTGTCGCGGTAGCGCTCCATTAGTTTGGCAAACGATTGCTGGTTGCCTTGCTGTGCAAGAACCACCAACTCCATGTCCTCTTTAGCTCGCGGTGAAAATTTTGAATTTAGTTCCAAGTTCGTTTCCCTTTAAGAAGCGATAATAAGAAAACAATTACTAGATATAAAATGAAAATTAGTTGGAGCAGCGGTATCCATTTTATTAAGTCTGTTTGACCAAATTTTTTGTATGCTTTGAAAGACAAAACAGATTGCAGTGTTAGCCACAATGCCAAAATACACAAAGCATAAGGCTGAAACACTCTTGAAACAAATGGAAGAAACACTATAAGAAACTGTGCTAATGCAAAGAAAAACAAAAGCAGCATATCCATTTTTTTGTAGAAAAAAGATGCTTGAACATGTCTTGCCTTTTGTGCTAAAAAATCACTCCATGTTTGTTTAGCACAAGTAAATACAAAGCTCTCGGCTGAAAGCGAAACAGCAACATTGCTCTTTGTTGCCGTAGCATTCACAAATAAATCGTCATCACCACCCGCAATTTTATGTTCTGAATTTGAATACCACTGCAAAAAATCTGTTTTCATAAAAGCCATATTTCTACCAACGCCCATGTAAGCATTTCCCTTTGCTGCCATTGATAGATAAAGCCATGCTGCCTGTGTGGCTTCGAAGCGAATAAATTTGTTTAAAAAGTTTGGCTCTTCTTTAAATGGTGAAAAACCTAACACAATTTGCTTTTCAGCCGAAAGCTTTGCGCATAATTCACTTGCCCAATTTTTGCTTGCGGGAAAACAGTCTGCATCAGTTACAATTATCTTTTCTGTTGCTGCTGCTTTAATTGCTTCATAGAGTAAAAATTTCTTTCCCGGAATTTGTTTTTGTTCATCACTAATTCCAATCACCTTTAAATGCGAATATTCTTTCGAAAAGCGCTCCAGCAATTCTTTTGAGCCATCAGTGCTGCGATCGTTTACAACAATTATGGTTGAATTTACATTTTGTTGATTTAAAACTTTCGGCAAATTTATCTTCAAATTTTCTACTTCGTTATGCGCACAAATCACAATACAAATTTTCTCTTGCTGTGATGCAGCAGTGGTGCTTTCATCTTTCGGTAATCGCCTACTTAAATAGTGCAAAAGCAAATACCAAAAGCAGCATATTTGCAGTATGAACCCAAAATTTATTAAGTCGCTATCCATTTTTGCGCTTTTTAAAAAGCAACACAATGTAAAAATTATTTTCGCCCACAAATGAGTTTTAGCATACAAGCAAAAGATGTTGGCAGCAATGCACGAGCAGGAATTTTAGAAACTGCACATGGCAAAATAGAAACACCTATTTTTATGCCCGTTGGCACTTTGGGTGGTGTGAAAGCGGTGCATTTTAAAGAGTTAGAAACCGAAGTGCAAGCACAAATTATTTTGGGCAACACTTACCATCTTTACCTGCGCCCCGGAACAGATATATTGCAGCAGGCTGGCGGCTTACACCGTTTCAACGGCTGGAACAAACCTATACTTACCGATAGCGGTGGATTTCAAGTTTACTCGCTTGCCGAAATGCGAAAAATAAAAGAAGAAGGCGCTACTTTTCGTTCACACATTGATGGCTCAAAACATCTTTTTACGCCTGAAAATGTAATGGATATTCAGCGCAAAATTGGAGCAGATATTATCATGGCTTTTGATGAATGTACACCTTATCCATGTGATTATCGCTATGCTAAGAAATCTATTGAACTCACGCATCGCTGGCTGGCTCGCTGTGTAAATCGCTTCACCGAAACTGAGCCACTTTATGGTTATGAGCAGTTTCTTTTCCCAATTGTTCAAGGCAGCACTTACAGTGATTTACGCAAAATTTCGGCTGAGTTTATTGCTTCACAAAACATGGCAGGCAATGCTATTGGCGGCTTAAGTGTGGGCGAACCGGCAGAAGAAATGTATGCCATGACCGAAGAAGTTTGCGCCATTTTACCAAAAGAAAAACCGCGCTACTTAATGGGGGTTGGCACTCCGGCAAATATTTTGGAATGTATCGCCTTAGGAATTGATATGTTCGATTGTGTGATGCCAACCCGAAATGCACGAAACGGCATGCTGTTTACTTCAAACGGCATTATGAATATTAAAAACGAAAAATGGAAAGCAGATTTTAGTAGCCTTGATGAAAACAGCAGCAGCGAATTGGTGCGCAATACTTCTAAAGCATTTTTAAGACATCTTTTTCAAAGCGGTGAAATACTTGGCGGAATGATAGCTTCAGTTAATAATTTAAGTTTTTATTTGAAGTTGGTAAGAGAGGCGCGACAGAAAATTACTGAAGGTACTTTTGCCGATTGGAAAAATACAATGACAACAAAATTGATGCAGCGCTTGTAGCAACATGAAAATTTTAGACCGCTATATTGTTTTAAAATATTTAGGCACCTTCTTTTTCATTATCGGGTTGCTCATCGGCATCACCATTGTGATTGACATAAGCGAAAAGGTAGATAACTTAGTAGAAAGTGATGCAACGCTTTGGATGATTATCACCCAATATTATTTCAGTTTTATTCCGTATATCACAGCATTATTAGCACCGTTTTTTGCTTTGGTGGCTGTTATATTTTTTACCTCGCAGTTAGCAAGCAGAAGCGAAATTATTGCCATTTTAAACAGTGGCACAAGCTTTTACAGAATGTTGTTTCCTTACTTTATTGGCGCTACAATTTTAGCCGTAGGCTTGTGGTATTGCAACAACGAATTAGTACCAATCGCCAATAAAAAAAGATTGGCTTTTGAACGCACTTATATTTACAAACGCAACTTTTCGCTACACTTTAATTTTCATCGAAGCATAGCCCCGGGCACTTTTATTTATATGGAAAACTATGACCCTGATGCTGCCAGTGGCTATAAGTTTTCTATTGATAAATTTGTGCATGATTCTTTGGTTTACAAATTGCGCTGCGATAAAATAGAATGGCAAAAAGACAAACAAAAATGGCGGCTCTACAATTTTTACACACGCACTAAAAATGCTGATGGAACAGATAAAATAACCAAAGTATCAGAAGCCGATTCTACCTTTTCTTTCACGCCAAGCGATTTTAAATTCTTCGATAATTTAAAAGAAGAAATGACGACTTCGCAGTTAGTAGAATACATTAAATACCTTAGGCAACAAGGCTTAACAGGCGATGAATTTTTTGAAGTAGAGCGCTATCGCAGAACGTCTTCAGCATTCAGCATTTATATTTTAACTCTAATTGGCGTGAGTGTGGCTTCGCGAAAAATGCGCGGTGGTATGGGCTGGCACTTAGTTTTAGGAATTGGATTAAGTGCTCTATACGAAGTAATTATGAAATTCTCCATCACCTTTTCCACTAACTCCACTTTACCTGCTATTTTAGGTGTGTGGATTCCAAATTTTATTTTTGCCGGAATAGCTATTTACTTGCTTAGAAAAGCTCCAAAATAGCAGCAAATTCAGCTTTTTTAGTTTGAATCTGCCTTTCTTACTTCTTCAATTTTAGTGATAAATTCATCTATAATTTTAATAGTTACTTCAGGGTGAGTCATGTGGTATAAATGCTCGCGAAACAAATCATGCTCATCAACATTTGTTATATCCATCACCTCTATATTTCTACCTTGATAAATTTCGGGAACATATTTGGCAACACCGTCCATTTCACTTTTCATTATTAGCACAGGAATATTGTATTTCGGTATATTCTGCAGGCCTTTTTGATTATCAAAAGCAATAGATTCCTCTAAAGCAGAGTGAATTTGGATCGCAAAAACTTTTGCCGGCAATCTATTCAGTGCATGCTCAATCGGTATTCGATTTAAGTGCGGCAAGGAGTCTAAATTCGACATTTGCTCCATTATTTTTTTCTTCACCGAAACCCATAATTTCTCTCGCATTTCCGAATCTTTTTTAATTAGCCATTCGGTTAAGCTAATACTTCTTTTGCGCACACCTTTTCGGCTATCAAACGGCACTGCACTTCGCAGCGCTAAAAGCATGGCGCGCGCGGTGAGGCTTTGCTTTGGCGAAATTGAAGGCAAAATAATTTCGTCCATAAAACCTAATAAAGCATGCTTGGTTTCTATTCCGAAAAAAGGATTAGCGCCAATTCTTCCACACAAATATTTTTTCACGGCCGGATAATCTTTTAGGTTTTTATCTATCATTAGAAAATAGATATTGCCCATAGAATGGTCTAAAAGATAAACCGGATGCCCGTTGCTGCCAAAGTACTCTACAACAGCTTCAATATTTTTTGCAATATGTTTTGAATATTCCGAAGGTGGAAGTTCATAAGGAATTGTGCCGTAGTGCATGGCTGCGGCTATATATTTTTGAGTAGAAATTCCTGCCAACAAACCATCGAAAGAATTGAGTCCCAAAAAACCATGAACCATTACGATTACAGGCAATTTTTCTTTCGCATTTGGGCGATATGGAATAGCCGTGTCCACGCGAATAGTTGAGCTACCATAAGGCGTTTCGCGCACCACTTCTATTTGCGGCCAAGTGAGCGCTTTATCGTCAATAAACACACAAAGTCGCTTTTCAACCTTATCAATAAACCGGATAAAACTTGGGCTCTCGTTTGGTTTGCCATTCACCGAATAAAGCCAAGCCAAAGGTCTGCGTTTATCGGCTTTGGTTGCCAAAAAAGCTATGCGCGCAGATTGTTTTAAAAAATGCGGAGTTGCTGTCATGGCGCGCTCTCTGCGGTAATTTACTAATACAGCAATTTCGGTTGAGTCAAATGCTTTAGATTTTCGTTCTATGCCTGCCACTCTTCCTTCGGGGCTGCACGCCAAAAACACATAATCTAAGCCGCTTTTTTTCTCTTTGTCTAAATATTTTGAAATAGTGTTGTTAAATTCTTCAATGTAAGTTTCAAGCTCTTGGCGCGAAATTGATGAGCCCAAAATCTGCTTGCGGCTAATGTGGCCTGCTTTATATAATTTTCGAATAAAACCTTTGGCATCGGTAATGCTATCTTCGCTAAGTTGCGTGCTAAGTTGCGAGTTTACAAAGGTGTAAATAATATTTTCGGGCTTCACAATGCTTGAATAATTTTTAAAAATATATTCATACGCTCCGGCACACGATATGCCGTGCGAAAGCCCTACGATAAATTTACCGCCTTGTTCTAAAACTTTATTGGCACTTTTAATGAAATCTTTTCCTACTCCTTTGTAAAAATCCTCACGGGTTCTAAAGTACTTCGTATCCGGAGCAATAAATGGAACAACTTCTCTCTTTTCAATTTCCGGCTTTTCTATAGACATTTCTACACTTATCATTTTACAATTTACCTCCTTAAAACTAATGCGATAATAAACTTTTAGTTCATTTTATTGAATGTGAACTGTGTATAGTACGTAATTGAAGCAAATAAGTTGTTAAGATAGATGCAAGTTATTAGAGCCAAGAATCAAGAAATATAAAAGCCGAATTGGGTAATGTGCAAATACACACAGAATCAAGAGTCGATAAATATTTCTTCAAAATTTAAAAATCAAAGACATTTTCCCAAGTTTGTAAAATGATTTATAGAAGCAAAGCTCCACTTAGGCTCGGGTTAGCAGGTGGCGGAACCGATGTGAGCCCATATTCCGATTTATACGGTGGCGCCATTCTAAATGCCACTATCGGCATGTATGCCAATGCAACCATAAAACCGTGCAGCGACCGAAAAATAAGGCTCAACGCCATAGATCGCAACGAATCTTATATTCTAAATTCAGTAAACGAATTAGAGCTAAACGGCAAACTCGATTTGGCAAAAGGCGTGTACAACCGCATCGTGCGAGACTTTGTAAAACAGCCACTTTCTTTTGAACTCACCACTTATGTAGATGCACCTCCGGGCAGCGGTTTAGGCTCTTCTTCCACTTTAGTAGTAGCTATTTTGGGTGCTTTTACCGAGTGGTTAAAATTACCTTTGGGCGAATACGATATTGCCAGCTTAGCATATAAAATTGAGCGCGAAGATTTAGGCATGGCAGGCGGCAAGCAAGACCAATATGCCGCTACATTTGGCGGAGTAAACTATATGGAATTTTATGCAAACGATAAAGTGATAGTAAATCCTTTGCGCATAAAAGACAAATACCTGAATGAATTAGAAAACAATTTGGTGCTTTTCTTTACACAAACCAGCCGCCTTTCGAGCGAAATTATTGAAAAGCAGCGCGAAAATGTGAAACAGAAAAACGAAAAAAGCATCGAAGCCATGCACAGCTTAAAAGAGCAAAGTCTGCGCATGAAAGAAGCACTTTTAAAAGGTGAAGTAGATAGCATTGGCGAAATTCTACACTACGGCTGGCAACATAAAAAAGCAATGGCAAGCGGCATTTCCAATCCCTTAATTGATGAAATTTACGAAGCTGCAATGGCAGCAGGCGCAACTGGAGGTAAAGTTTCGGGAGCAGGAGGCGGTGGCTTTATGTTTTTTTACGCTCCTTACAACAATCGCTATGCAGTAATAAACGCACTGCAAAAATTTGGCGGCCAAACCATGCGCTATTCCTTTACCGATAAAGGAATGGTGAGTTGGTCTATTGGATAACATCAAAAGCACATTAGCTTAGCAATTATTCGCTAAGCACTTCACAATAAGTAGCGTATATTTGCAACCATATTTTTTAGATGAAAATGAAAAAAGAAGTAGAACCACATTGTTCATTTTGTGGAAGGAAAAAACGCGATGCACTTATTTTGGTTTCAGGTTTAGAGGGGCACATTTGCGAAAACTGCATTACCCAAGCCTACCAAATTGTGCAAGATGAAGTTTTTCATGTAGAAAAACAGGCAGCAAAACGCTCTGCAACAAACAACTATAAGCCTAAAGAAATATTTAATCATCTTAACCAATACATTATTGGGCAAGAAGAAGCAAAAAAGGTAATTTCCGTTGCAGTTTACAACCACTACAAGCGTATAAACCAAACCAAAACCAACGATGAAGTTGAGATTGAAAAATCCAATATTTTAATTGCAGGACATACCGGCACAGGAAAAACACTTTTTGCCAAAACCATTGCGCGATTTTTAAATGTACCTTTCGCCATAGCCGATGCCACCGTTTTTACCGAAGCCGGCTACGTAGGCGAAGATGTAGAAAGCATTCTTTCGCGCTTGCTGCAAGCCTGCGATTACAATGTTTCTCAAGCCGAGCGCGGCATTATTTACATTGATGAAATTGATAAAATTGCCCGCAAAGGCGACAACCCTTCCATTACACGCGATGTGAGCGGAGAAGGTGTGCAACAAGGCATGTTGAAACTTTTAGAAGGCTCGCAAGTGCTTGTGCCACCGCAAGGCGGAAGAAAACACCCGGACCAGCAAATGGTAAAAATTGACACTTCAAATATTCTATTTATTTGTGGTGGCGCATTTGAAGGTATTGATAAACTTATTGCCGCACGCTTAAACCGCTCAAAAGTTGGTTTCAAGAAAAATGCAGATAAAGAAAACATCAATACCGATAATTTCTTGCAACACATCACCGCTGCCGATATGCGTTCGTTTGGTTTAATACCTGAATTGATCGGCAGATTGCCTGTGATTACTTACTTAAATCCACTCGACAAAGCTGCTTTAAAATCAATACTCACAGAGCCTAAAAATGCTATTACCAAGCAGTTTAAAAAACTGTTTAAACTTGAAGGAATTAACCTCTCTTTTGATGAAGAAGCACTTGATTTTGTAGTGGATAAAGCCATAGAATTAGAACTTGGAGCAAGAGGTTTGCGCAGCATTTGCGAAAACATTATGACCGAAGCAATGTTTGAATTACCTTCGGAAAAAGGCGTGAAAGAATTTGTGGTTACACGCAAATATGCTGAAGAACAATTTGACTTAAAACCACAAACCACTTTAAAAGTGGCTTAAAATATTTTTAAACAAATTATATGAATCCAAATCTTGATCCCAACCCAAATGGCAACGCTTCTGACCAAGAAGTGGAGCGCGCGTTGCGACCAAGACAAATTGCCGAGTTTACCGGCCAGCCACAAATAATTGATAATCTTTTTGTGTTTATCGGTGCGGCAAAAATGCGCGGTGAAGCCTTAGACCATGTATTGCTTCACGGACCTCCGGGCTTAGGAAAGACCACGCTTTCGCACATTGTGGCAAACGAAATGGGTGTGAGCCTAAAAGCAACATCAGGCCCTGTGTTGGAAAAGCCGGGCGACCTTGCCGGATTGCTCACCAATTTAGAGCCAAACGATGTGCTTTTTATTGATGAAATTCACCGCCTAAGCACTGTTGTAGAAGAATATCTCTACAGCGCCATGGAAGATTACAAAATTGATATTATGATTGATTCAGGACCCAATGCACGTTCTGTTCAAATATCACTTAATCCATTCACTTTAGTAGGTGCCACCACACGAAGCGGCTTACTCACTGCACCTTTGCGTTCGCGTTTCGGCATCACCTGCCGTTTAGAATATTACGATGCAGAAGTTTTAAAAAATATTTTGCTTCGCTCTGCTTCTATTCTTAAAGTAAAAATAGAAAAACAGGCAGCTTTAGAAATTGCTCGCAGAAGCCGCGGCACACCACGTATTGCCAACTTGCTTTTGCGCAGAGTGCGCGATTTTGCACAAGTAAAAGGCAATGGCGATATAACTTTAGAAATTGCAAAATTTTCGTTGGAAGCCTTAAATGTGGATCAACACGGCTTAGACGAAATGGATAACAGAATTCTTTCTGCCATTATTGAAAAGTTTAAAGGCGGCCCGGTTGGTATCACCACCATTGCTACTGCCGTGGGCGAAGAAGCCGGAACAATTGAAGAAGTATATGAACCGTTTTTAATTAAAGAAGGATTCATAAAGCGCACCGCACGCGGTAGAGAAGCTACAGAAGCCGCATACAAACATCTTGGCAAAACTCCGCCTTCAGTTTCTGGCGGCTTGTTTGAATGGAGTTCCTAATTTTATTTTAACAATCATATCAAGAAAATAATTCTAATCTTTTTCTATATAACTTCACAACGAAATTGTGGAAATATTTTGCCGATTGCTCGGTAGCACCTATCATTCCATTTCGTAGAAAAAAATAGTGGCTGGCAGATTTCTTTTTCTTGTTGCTTTTGTATTTGTATTAAGCGCTAAAAGCGTGTTTACACAAAGCGATAGCAGTGCCGTTTTGCGCAAGCAGGCAAACAAGCAAAAAGCCATGAAAGTGATAAACAAAACACTACACGTGCTTTCACTTTTAAACTATAGCGATAGAACTTACGACCGAACTTTTAGTGGTGCAGAAGCCTACAAAATTTTTGAAGGAAAAGAAATTGAACGTATTGATGTTGAAATTTTACCTCCGTTTGGAGTTACTATTGATAAGCCTTACAACGACCGTTTTACTAAATTTCAGCGGTTTGCAAACAGTATTCAATTTACCACTAAAGAGCGGATAGTACGCAACGATTTATTATTTACGGAAGGCGAAAAAGTGAAGCCGCAAAAGTTTACCGATACCGAAAGAAACATGTGGCAAGATGCCATTTACAAAGACTTAAAATTCGTACTGTGTGAGGCAGAAAACGACACTACTAAAGTGGTAGTAAAAGTAATTGTGCAGCAGCGTTGGAGTTGGAGTATTAGCACCAGTGCACAATTTGACAAAGCAATGCTCGGCATAGAATTTAAAAACATTGGAGGCTTGCCGCAGCGTATAACACAGCAAGTTTCTGCCAATTATAGAAAAGATAATCCGTACTTGGTTTTTGGAGAATACGAGTATTTAAACATTAGAAAATCGAGAATAAACGTTTACGGAAAATATCTTTACCAACCCATAGAAAGAGGTGGAGACATTAGACTTTCGCGCAACTTTTTTAGCTCCGAATCGCACTGGGCAGCGCGAGTGAGCACAGGGCTTTACCAAAACAGTTCTATTATCCCAAATTCTTTGGCTGATGCTATAAAAGGAAAAACTTATTATAACTATCAAGATGCGTGGGGAGCAGTTGCGTTTAAAGTAAAAAACCCGAATTCCTCTACCGAAATTCACAAGATAATTTTAGCCGCGCGCTATTACCGCAAGCATTATGACGACCGCCCTTTCTCTATTAGCAAAGATAAGACTGTGCGATTTTTAAATAGAGAATATTACTTGGGCAGCGTGGGTTATGCCACTTGGAATTATTTTCAAGATGATAATGTATTCTTAAACGGAGGTTCGGAATACTTTCCTTTGGGCTTAAATTTCAATTGGGTATTCGGAGCTGAAAAAGATGAGAAATATGGTAGAAGATTTTACAACAACTTTAGAATGAGTTATTCCGCAGCATTTCCAAAGTTGTTTTACTTGAATACCGATTTTAGTTTAGGCGGTTACTACAACGGCAAAGATTTTCAACAAAAACTATTTCAATATCGTTTGAGATTGTATTCTGCCAAAGTAAATTTGGGCAAGAAAATTTTCTTTAGGCAGTTCATTACTTTTAAGGCAAATGTTGGTTTTGATCGCCCGAAAGATCGCGAGTTAATTTTAAATGATGCTACCGGTTTACGCGGTATGTACACCAGCCAACTCACCGCACAAAAAATCTATACCATCACACTCGAATCTGTACTTTACGGAAACTTTAAAGTTTTTGGATTTAATGGCTCTGTGGCACTTTTTGCCGATTTAGGTTGGCTACAAAACAATAAACCATATCAAATGCAGGCAGTGCAAGGAATTGGCGCTTCTCTCCGGCTTCGGAACTTAAATTTTGGTATTGGCTATTTCGATTTCTCTTTAGTATTTTATCCTAACTTTTTAAATACACCTCAAAAGCCTTACACATTTTTATACGTACCTGAATTTTTAAAAGGTATTAGACAAGATAATTTGTTTGAATATTATTCTTTAGAGCCTGAATACAACGGGCAACCAACACTTCGCTAAGCCTAAAAAATTCAACTTAACGGTTTGTAGTTTCCTTCTATCGGCATACGCCTTCCCATGCCAAATGCTTTTGGCGAAACACGTAGTATTGGCGCTGCTTGGAAACGCTTCCATTCATTCATATTCACCATGCGTAATGTACGTTTTACCGTACTTTCATCAAAACCTTGTGCCATAATTTCAGCAGCATCTTTACATTCTTCAATATAGGCAAAAAGTATTTTATCCAGCAAATCATATTCGGGAAGCGAATCAGAATCTTTTTGGTTCGGGCGAAGCTCTGCCGAAGGCGCTTTTGTAATGATATTTTCAGGAATTATTTCACCATTTCTATTTATCCATTTTGCCAATTCATACACTTGTGTTTTATACACATCGCCCAGCACACTAATTCCTCCACACATATCGCCATACAGCGTTCCATAGCCAACTGCAGCTTCACTTTTATTGGTAGTATTCAACAAAATATAACCAAATTTATTGCTGAAAGCCATGAGCAAAATACCTCTTGCCCGCGCTTGCATATTTTCTTCGGTAACATTAAACGGCAAGTCTTTAAAAAATGGTTCCGTTTGCGCTTGCAGCTTTTCAAATATTGGTTGAATAGAAATAGTTTCGTGCTTCACTTGCAAGTTACTGCATAGCTGAAGCGCATCATCAATTGAATGTTGCGAACTAAACTGCGAAGGCAACAAAAGGCAAAACACATTTTCGTTCCCCAATGCTTCTACCGCAAGTTGCAAAACCAAGGCAGAATCTATACCACCGCTTAAACCTAAAATTGCTTTCTTAAAACCGAGCTTTTTAAAGTAATCGCGAATGCCTAAAACCAATGCAGTATGTATAAGTTCAATTGGTTCTTTTATCTGTTGCTCGGTTGAAGTTTTTACTTCCTCAAACACATTTACGGTTTCAATTTTTTCTTCAAAAACCGGAAGTTGCACTAAGCAGTTTCCATCTTTTTGAAGTACCATACTACCGCCATCAAAAATCAATTCTGTTTGCGCGCCAATTTGGTTTACATACACAAACGGAATTTGATAACGAGCCACATTTGCCTTTAAAACTTGTAATCTTTCGTGCTGCTGTGTATAAGAAAAAGGTGAAGCAGAAAGATTTACCACAAAATCGGGTTGTAGCAAAATAAGTTTATCTAATGGCGAAGACTTGTAAAGCGGATTTTTGTTGCCTACATTCCATATATCTTCGCAAATTGTTACTGCTATTTTTTTGCCTTTAAAATGCAATAATTCAAACGTACTATTCGGCTCAAAATAGCGGTATTCATCAAATACATCATAAGTTGGCAACAGCGCTTTATGAAACACTTGCTTTACTTTTCCTTCGTGAATAAACACTGCTGCATTAAACAGTTTCTTTCCTTTTTCTGCAATGTTTACAACAGGAGCGCCAACTAAAATTCCAACATTCAAATTAGCAGCCGCGATTCGATCTAAAGCATTATTACATTCTTCAACAAACTGTTCGTAAGTTAAAAAATCTCTTGCCGGATAACCACAAATACTAAGTTCGCTAAACACCACCAAGTCTGCATTTTCATTCACGGCTTGTTGGGCGGCATCAATTATTTTAGAAACATTCAACTCAAAATTTCCTACTTGGAAGTTGAGTTGCGCAATGGTTATTTTCATCTGTTTATTCAAATAAAATTTGGAGCGCTAAGGTGAAAAAATTAAGCCGATTGTGTATCTGAATTTTCACGAAACACAATCGGCTTAAAAATCTTTTAAAGCAAACGATTAAGCTATCGCAACAAAATAATTGTTCCCGATACTTTGTGTGTGGTTAGCACATCATACGTTACGCTCAAATGGTAAGAGTAAACTCCGGGTTCAACTTTTTTGCCACCATAGTAGCCGTCCCAACCCAAGTTTTCATTTTTAGTTTCAAATACTTTTTCGCCCCAGCGGTTGTAAACTTTCAATTCCATTTGTTTAATGCCGCTTCCTTCAATTTTAAATATATCATTCACACCATCATCATTCGGTGAAAACAAATTCGGCACATACAAAGCCGGTTTTTCAATCACATTCACCCAGTTTGTTCTTGTAAAAGTATCAGCACAGCCACCTGCAACAGATGCAATTAAAGTTACGGTATAAACTCCTTTTTGCGCATAAACATGTTGAGGTTGTGCGTCTGCTCCAATATTTCCATCTCCAAAATCCCAAGCCCAAGTATCGGCATTGGTGCTTGTGTTGGTTATTTCTAAAGCATCTTGATTTTGTATAAGTGTAGTTTGGCTTGCCGTAAACTGTGCAGTAGGTTTTTGTGTAACCACTACTGCTTTTGTAGTTGTATCGCTGCAATTTGCAGTGCTTGCTTTCAACACTACATTAAAAGTTCCACCATTAGTATAAGTATAAGCCGGAGAAAAATCTGTTGATGTTGCTCCATCACCAAAACTCCAAGCATAATCAGTTGCGCCACTTGAAAGATTATTAAATAATATTTCCTGTCCGGTACATTTCGGGTCGAAAATAAAGTCTGCTACCGGAGTAGGATTTTCAGTAATCGTTACGCTATTGCTATCAACGCAATTATTGGCATCTGTTACCGTAACAGTGTAAGTTCCTTGTGTTAAAGTTGCTGTTGCCGTTGCATCACCGCTACTCCAAGCATAAGTTGTTCCTCCGGTAGCAGTAATCGTTGTGTTGCCACCTGAGCAGTAACTCATGTTTCCTATAAATGCAATATTCGGAAGCGGATTTTCTACTACTGTGGCTGTAGCCGTAGCGGTGCAATTATTGGCATCTGTAACCGTAACTGTATAGCTTCCTTGTGTTACCGTAACACTTGCAGCAGCAGTATTTCCTGCATCGTTCCATACAAAATTTGGTGCGCTGCTATTTGCTGTTAAAGTAGTATTTAAACCTGCACAATAGTTTAATGTTCCTGTAATGTTTACTGTTGGCGTTGGAAACTGTGCTGCATTGCTAAACGAAGCACTTGGAGGTGAAGTACAAGCTCCGTCTGTAGCTTCAACAGTGTAACTTGTGCCCGGTGTTGTTCCTGAAATAACACCACCTGCACCTACTGTTGGCCCGGCAGGAGTGAAAACATACGAAAGATTTGCCACATAGTTTGTAACTGTAGTAACTCCATCAGAAGTACAACTTTCAGGTGTAGAAGTTAATGTTGGAGTACTTGGTGGTGCAGTTATGCCGCCATTGCTAAACGGTGCGCTCGCTTGCGAAGTACAAGTGCCATCGTTTGCATCTACGGTGTAACTTGTGCCCGTAACCATTCCTGTTATGGCACCGCCTCCACCAACTGTTGGACCTGCTGGTGTAAAAGTATAAGTGTAAGCCGCATTATAGTTTCCTATTGCGCTGCTGCCATCTGCTAAACATGTTGCAGGTGTTGAATTGATTGTTGGTGTTGCAGGAGCAACCAATTGTGGTGCATTACTAAAAGTTGCACTTGCTTGCGAAGGGCAAGTGCCATCATTTGCCACTACAGTATAACCTGTTCCTGTTACCATGCCTGTTATTGCACCAGGAGCAACCACTGTTGGTCCTGTAGGTGTAAATGTATAAGTATAAGTAGCATTAAAGTTACTAATACCACTACCGCCATCGGCTGTGCAGCTTGGTGGCAAACTTGCAATAGTTGGTGCTGCCGGTGCTGTTAATTGTGGGGCATTGCTAAATGATGCACTCGCTTGCGAAGGGCAAGTGCCGTCATTAGCAATTACAGTATAACTTGTTCCTGTTACCATTCCGGAAATTACACCCGGAGCAGCTACCGTTGGCCCTGCCGGAGAAAATGTATAAGTATAAGTTGCATTAAAATTACTAATGCCGCTGCCGCCATCGGCTGTGCAGCTTGGTGGTAAACTTGCAATAGTTGGTGCAGCAGGTGCTGTTAATTGTGCTGCATTACTAAATGCGCTGCTTGGCTGCGATGTACATGCACCGTCATCTGCAATTACAGTATAACTTGTGCCTACTACCATTCCGGAAATTACTCCCGGAGCAGCAACTGTTGGGCCTGTTGGTGTAAATACATAAGTATAAGTTGAAACATAATTACTAATTCCACTCATGCCATCTGCTGAGCAAGTTGGCGGTGTTGCAAGAATTGTTGGTGCTACCGGAGGTGCAGTTGCTGCACTATTGCTAAATGAAGCAGTAGGGGCAGAAGGGCAATTTCCATCGCTTGCCACTAAAGTATAACTTGTGCCATTTACCATTCCGGTAATTGTGCCGCCTGCGCCTGCTGTTGGCCCTGTAGGCGTAAAAGTATAAGTATAAGCAGCATTGTAATTTGCTATTGAACTGCTGCCCGCAGCCAAACAAGTAGCGGCAACAGAATTGATTGTAGGCGTAGCTGTTGGCACTAATTGCGCTGCCACGCTAAAACTACTGCTTGGTGTAGAATTGCAAGCGCCATCGTTGGCCACAACAGTATAATTAGTTCCTGCTGTTGCACTTGAAATAACACCACCAGCACCTACAGAAGGTCCGCTTGGGCTAAAAGTATAGGTATAAGCTGCATTGTAATTAGTAATAGTTGCTCCACCATCTGCTCCGCAACTTGCCGCAGAAGTTGTAACTGAAGGAGTTGCCGGTGGCGCTGTTTGAGCAGCATTGCTAAATGAAGCACTTGCATTGGAATTGCAACCATTTATTCTTGCTACAACGGTGTAGCTTGTTCCTGTTGTCATTCCCGAAATTGTTCCCGGTGCTGCAACCGTAGGCCCTGCCGGTGTAAATACATAAGTTGCCGCAGGATCGTAATTGCTTACAGTGCTACTGCCGGCAGCTAAACATGTAGCAGGAGTAGATGTAATTGTAGGAGTAGTAGGTAATACAAGTGGACCGTTGTAGGTGATAAAAATTACACCCGGAGCACCATTGCCACCTCCAGAATCTCCACCTCCAGCAGCACCGCCACCATAATTATTACCATTCTTATTACAGCTATTACAACCAAAAGCACCTCCCGCACCTCCGCTTGGGCCCGCAGCCGCACCTCCTGCACCACCGGTTCCACCACTACCACCACTACCAGCAGATCCTGTAGTATTAGTACTTCCGCCACTTGCTGCTCCTCCTGCTCCTCCACTTCCCGTACTTCCATTTCTAGTTCTCCCTCCTGTGCCTTGAGAGCCACCATTCGCAACTAAATTTGCTCCTGTACCAGAGAAAGTACTATTCCCCCCATTACTACCATTATCTCCGTGACTAGAGTCTCCTCCATTACTTCCTCCGCAACCGCCTGCACCTACTGTAAAATTATACGTAGTTCCTGGAGCTACGGTAAATGTGAGTGTAGTATAACCGCCTCCGCCTCCGCCTCCGCCTCCGCGTGTATTGTATAAGCCTCCATTACTTCCACCACCTCCGCCTCCGCCTCCGCCTCCGCCTCCATAAACTTCAACTGTTATAGATGTAACGCCACAAGGAACAGTCCAAGTATTTGTTACAGGTGAGTTACAACCACCCCCAGTAAGTGTAACATCTTGGGCTATTCCCAATAAAGGAAAAATAGCTAATAACAATAATAAAACAATCAGGTAAAAACCTTTCTTCATAATCTTATTCTGAATTTGAGCCAAAGTTAAAAATAAAGTTTTTTTGTGCTACTTACTTACAAACAATTTAAAAAGTATCCTTCTTTAAACGATTTGATAAATTTAGTTTGCTCAATAGTATTTGATTGAAAAACTACACAAAAGGTTGCATATATATTTATCAAATATCATCTGATTTTTAAAATTTGCTATGGGCTTTTTACTTTCACTCGTTTTGAAAATATTATCATTGTTATTAGATGCAGAACCAAAAATATTTTAGCTGGAAGCGGCAATTAGTAGTAGCTATTTGCACTTTTCTTTTTATTGGTCTTTTATATTTTTTAATTCCGGGCTATCGCTGGGCAGTAGAGGAAATTGGTTTTAGAAATTTAAACTTGGTTAATAAAATTGAGGAAAAAAGAAAAAGTGAAAATTTACCGCCACTAAATGTTCATGAGAAACGTGCCTTTAAAATTGAAGGTTATTACTACTTGCAACTTTTAAACACCTCAACACCACAAGATGCGGTAATTTTACTTCCGCCAAGGAGTGTTACACATGGCACCCGCCACGAGTTTGTAAACTCCAGCGAGTGGGTTGCTTACTTTATTTATCCGCGTTTGTGCATTGGTTATGATGAGCGATTTAAAAACCCGGAATTGTATTCTAAAGTTACACACGTTGCTATCGTAAACGGTTGGGGTTATGAGTTCCTAAAATATCCTATTGAAAAGAAAGAAGAAGAGGCAGTGTTGCCTATCGAAAAACCTAAGCAATAAAAGTTATACCGATTGGATATTCGTAATAATCCAATTACATTGTCCTAAACGACTATCATCCCGATAGCTATCGGGAGCATTATACAATATATTATTGGACTAATTTATAAATCAATTTGGTATTACTTTCTAATCATCTAAATTATCAATCACCATTACTTCTTCCGCGTCTTCATCTGAAGATTCTAACTTCACTTCCACTTTTGGTCGGCTATTATTTAAGCCAAATGCAAGTCCGCTTACGGAAGTTAATTCCGAAAAGAATTTTGACGAAAGCTCAACCGTGATATTCGAGCGAAGCTTTAGTTCAAAATTATCTCTGTTATTTTTCACATAAAACTTAACAGGAATTTCTCCTGCATAATTGGTGCAAACCGCACTTAGCGAATCCACAAATGTTGAAGAAATATCTTCTTGGTTGATATAAAACGAGAGAAACTTTGTTTGCTTCTGTCGCACATCGCTCAATAGTTCAACTCGTGTAATTTTAAACGCGAAGTTATCTTCACTGCCAAAGCGCGATTGGTAGCGCCCTTGAATATGCAATAGTGCACCGAGTTGGGTTATAAACGGTTTAAAGTCTAAATAATCTTTTCCAAAAACAGCAAACTCATAAGAGCCTTCATAATCTTCTAAGGTAAACATGGCATATTCGTTGCCATTTTTTGCGGTTCTAACAATCGTTTTTGCAACAATTCCTGCCACTTTCAAATCAATATTTTTTTGGTTCGGAATATCACTCAATCGGCAATTTGTAAAGTGCTGAATTTCTAATTTGTAATCGTCTAAAGGATGTCCGCTCAAATAAATTCCGGTAACTTCCTTTTCGCGCTTTAGCTTTTCTAAAAGCGGCCAATCTTCGCGCTTCATCAATACAGGTTCAGCAACAATATCATCAACGGTGCCACCAAAAAGTGAGCTTTGGTTACTTGCCTTATTATTTTGTGTTTTGTTGCCAAATTGCACTGCGTAATCTATGCCGGAAAAGTCTTTATCATCTTTCTCAATATACATGCTTCGGCTTATATTTTGAAAACTATCAAAAGCGCCCGCCAATGCTAAACACTCAAGTGATTTTTTATTTACCGAGCGTAAACTACAACGTTTAGTAAGGTCAAAAATAGAACTAAAAACTCCGTTAGCATCACGCTCTTCTAAAAGTGAATGAACGGCTGCTTCGCCCACGCCTTTTATAGCAGAAAGTGCATACCTGATTTCGCCCTGTTTATTTACTGAAAATTTAAAGCTACTCTCGTTCACATCAGGACCTTTCACCGCTAAACCCATGCGTTTACATTCATCCATAAAGAATGTAATTTTTTCAATATTACCCATGTTGTTTGAAAGCACCGCAGCCATAAATTCTGCCGGATAATGTGCTTTTAAATATGCCGTTTGGAAAGCTACAAAAGCATAACAAGTAGAGTGCGATTTATTAAAAGCATACGATGCAAAAGCTTCCCAGTCTGTCCAAATTTTATCGCAAATTTTCGGATCGTGTCCGTTTGCTGCCGTGCCTTTCATAAAATCTATTTTCATTTTATCGAGGTCTTCGCGCTTCTTTTTCCCCATAGCTTTACGCAAGTAATCTGCTTCTCCTTTGGTGAAGTTTGCCAACTTTTGCGAGAGCAACATCACTTGCTCTTGATACACCGTGATACCATAAGTATCTTCCAAAAATTCGCGCATTTCCGGTAAGTCGTATTCCACTTTTTCTCTACCGTGTTTTCTTTCTATAAACTTTGGAATATATTCTATTGGCCCCGGACGATAAAGCGCATTCATCGCTATTAAATCATCAAATTTATCGGGCTTTAGCTCCTTTAAATATTTCTGCATTCCGGCACTTTCAAATTGGAAAGTTGCATTGGTATCGCCCTTTTGATATAGCTGATAGGTTTTTTCATCGGTAAGCGGAATATCGTCTAACTTAATCTTCACACCATGGTTTTGCTCAATCAATTTTACGGCATCGCGCAAAATGGTGAGCGTTTTAAGCCCAAGAAAATCCATTTTTATTACGCCTGCATTTTCAATCACCGTTCCTTCAAATTGCGTAACCCACAAATTAGAATCTTTTGCCGTAGCTACCGGAAGAATTTCGCGCAAATCTTTGGGCGCAATAATTACACCCGCTGCATGAACGCCTGTGTTGCGCACTGTTCCTTCTAATTTTACTGCTTCGCGAAGCACTGTTCCTTCAAAGCTCTCGCTCTTAAATTTCTCTTGTAATACTTTTAAATTCTCTAATTCATCTGCCTGAAATTCCTTTTGCACGTCTTTATTCTCCAGTGAAATATTTAGAATTTTTTCGAGTGAAGTGCCGGGTTTGTTAGGTACTAATTTTGCTAAAGCATTAGAATCTTGTAAAGGTAAATCGAGCACTCTGGCAACATCTTTTATGCTACTTTTTGCAGCCATAGTGCCGTAAGTAACAATTTGTGCTACCTGCGATTTGCCGTATTTATCTACCACATAATCTATCACTTTTTGTCTTCCTTCATCATCAAAATCGGTATCAATATCGGGCATACTTTTACGTGCCGGATTTAAAAATCTTTCAAAAAGCAAATTGTATTTTATGGGATCAATATTGGTAATTCCAATGCAATAAGCCACTGCTGAACCTGCCGCAGAACCACGTCCGGGACCAATTAGCACGCCTAAATCTCTTCCTGCTTTTATAAAATCGCTCACTATTAAAAAGTAGCCGGCAAAGCCCATTGTTTTAATCGTGAAAAGCTCAAAATTTAAGCGCTCTTCAATTTCAGGAGTTATCTCAACATAGCGATTTCTTGCGCCCTCAAATGTTAGATGCTTTAAGTATTCCCATTGGTTATTTACATCGGGCGTTATTACATCTTTGCCAATTACTTCGGTAGTGGTGTGGATTTCAAACTCTTTTGGAATTGGGAAATTTGGGAGCAAAATATTTTTCTCTAAAGTGAGCATTTCTACCTTATCGGCAATTTGCATGGTATTGTCCACCGCTTCCGGAATATCATCGAAGAGCGAAGCCATTTCATCTGTTTTTTTGAAATAAAATTCGCTGTTTGGAAAACCAAAACGAGTGGCATGGGTTTTTAGTTCATCTTCGTCCACCACATCTTTTTGAATAGGTGTAGATTTTTTTTCTCCTGTGTTGATGCAGAGCAAAATATCGTGCGCGTTGTAATCTTCTTTGTCCACATAATGCGAATCGTTTGAGGCGATAACTACCACATTGTGTTTAAGCGCAAACTTAATAAGCACTTCATTTACTTTATGTTGGTCTAAAATATTGTGGCGCTGCAATTCCACATAATAATCTTCTCCAAATAAATCGAGCCACCATTTAAATACTTTCTCGCCTGCATCTTCACCTTTTCGCAAAATAGTTTGAGGCACTTCTGCACCAATACAACAAGTTGTAGCAATTAAGCCTTCGTGGTATTTTTCAATTAAGGCTTTATCTACTCTCGGATATTTTCCGTACAAACCTTCGGTGAAACCAAGCGAACAAAGCTTCACTAAATTTCTGTAACCCATTTCGTTTTTTGCCAAAAGCAATTGGTGATGGCGCACATCGCGGTTTTCTTTGGTAAAACTTTTTTGGCTCATATCGCTTACCACATAAAACTCGCAGCCCACAATTGGTTTAATGATTGAACCATCTTTATTCCCTTTTATTTTGGCAGCTTCAGCCACAAACTGAAACACGCCAAACATATTTCCGTGGTCGGTGATGGCAATGGCTTTTTGCCCATCTGCCACAGCTTTTTTATATAGTGAAGGAATTTTAGCCGCTCCATCTAAAAGCGAAAATTGAGTATGGTTGTGTAAGTGAGCGAATTGCATAAAGTAAAATTTAAAGGAAGAGATGCCGCAAAAGCATCAAGTGAAACCGCAATATACAACTTAACTCAAAAACTATTTTCACAAGAAATGAAAACGTGGTGGATAAAAAATACAGCAACTTATTTTTTGAAGAAAAGTATGAAATTTATATCAAAAACCGATGTTTCCATTCTGGTTTCGGTAGCATACATTCATTTTTTTTACCAAACCAACGGTAGCGATTTTTTGCCACAATGTTATATACAGCATCGCGAATAAAACGCGGCACTATAATAAAAGCATAAAACAATTTCCATGCTCCGGAAAGCTGTTTGGCAATACGCAAAGCAGCATCAGAACGTTGATATATTTTGCCGTTTTCAATTAAAACAATGCTATCGAAATTTGAAGTTTTTAATCCGTGTTGAGTTAAAATTTTGTTTGCAGAATCAGATTGCAGTGAAGCAAATTGAAAGTATGCTTGCTCATCGCGCAGCAAAATAAATTGAACCGAAGATTCGCATAAATTGCAAACACCATCGAAAAGAATTAGTGCTTTTTCTTGCTTCATATTCGCTGTAATACCGATTGGATATTCGTAATAGTCCACCTAAACGATTATCTCATCGGCATTATATAATATATTATTGGACTAATTTATAAATCAATTTTGTATAAGAGGTTTCTCTACAAGCATAAAGTTATAGCTTTAATCTCATATTATTCATAGATTCTTTGCTACAATAATACTACTTTATGCCTGCTTCAACTGCTCAGAAACTATAAACCCAGATTACACAATGTAAATTTAGTGCCTAAACAAGTTGCTGCAACAGTTTGATGAAAAGATTAGTTAACTTGTCTATTCTTTAAGTAACCTTAGCGAACCGGTAAACTTATTGTTAGATACACTTAAAATATAAATGCCGCGGGCAGAAATATCAGACAACTCAAGGTATAGTGA
>MKTC01000040.1 GCA_001897535.1 Bacteroidetes bacterium 37-13
ACTTCGGCACCCGGAGATTTATCCCTGATGAGTTGCTCTCCAGCAGAGCTCACTTCCGTTTCATCTCCTATGCTAAATATAATCTGTAAACGGTATTCAGGATTAAAATAAATGTGTAAACTTGTATCAGGATTTTTAATCAAAATGTGTAAACTTTTTTCAGGACGAGACACCTCACTATAAGAGATAAGTCGGGATAAAATTTTTCACAAACAAAAAGCCGAAACACCTTTTTAAAGTATTTCGGCTCATATTCTTTCGAGAGTAAATCTATTACTCTGTTTTTAATTTCTATTTAACGCTTGCACGGATAATATTAAGTGCAGCACCGGCTTTAAACCATTCAATTTGCTGTGCATTGTAAGTATGTGCCACTTCAAAACTATCGGTTGAGCCATCTTTATGCGTAAGCTGCACAGTTAAGTTTTTGCCGGGAGCAAAAGCAGTTAAACCTAAAATTGCAAAAGTGTCATCTTCTTGAATTTTGTTGTAATCTTCTTTATTTACAAAAGTAAGAGCCAACATGCCTTGCTTTTTTAAATTGGTTTCGTGGATACGCGCAAATGATTTCACCAATACAGCACGCACACCTAAAAAGCGTGGTTCCATTGCAGCATGTTCGCGGCTTGAGCCTTCACCATAGTTTTCATCACCTACTACAACTGAACCAATTCCTGCGGCTTTGTATGCACGCTGAACTTGTGGCACTTCGCCATATTCACCTGTGAGTTGGTTTTTTACTGTATTTGTTTTTTCATTGGCAAAGTTTACTGCACCAATTAGCAAGTTGTTGCTGATATTATCTAAGTGTCCGCGATATTTTAACCAAGGTCCCGCCATTGAAATATGGTCGGTAGTACATTTTCCTTTTGCCTTAATAAGCAATTTTAAACCTTGTAAATCTGTTCCTTCCCAAGCTTTAAAAGGCTCTAACAGTTGCAAGCGATCGCTTGTTGGGCTTACCACAACTTGCACTCCGCTTCCATCGGCAGCCGGTGCAATGTAACCTGCATCTTCCACGGCAAAACCGTTGGTTGGCAGTTCATCGCCTGTTGGTGGATCAAGTTTTACGGCTTCACCTTTTTCGTTTACCAAAGTATCGGTAAGCGGGTTAAAAGTTAGGCTTCCTGCAATAGCTAAAGCTGTAGTTAATTCCGGAGAAGCAACAAAAGCATAAGTATTCGGGTTGCCATCTTGGCGAGCAGCAAAGTTTCTATTGAAAGAGTGTACGATTGTATTTTTCTCTTTCTTATCAGCTCCTGTGCGCGCCCACATTCCAATGCATGGGCCGCAAGCGTTAGCAAAAACTTCACCGCCAATTTTATTGAAAGTATCAATAAAACCATCACGCTCAATGGTGTAGCGAATTTGCTCAGAACCCGGAGTGATGCTAAATTCTGCTTTAGCTTTCAAGTTTTTTTCTGCTACTTGTTTTGCTAAAGAAACAGCACGCGAAATATCTTCGTAAGAAGAGTTGGTGCAGCTACCAATCAAACCAACTTTTACATCGGTTGGCCAGCCGTTTGCGGCAGCAACTTCTTTCATTTTAGAAACCGGAGTAGCTAAATCCGGTGTGAAAGGTCCGTTGATGTGCGGCTCTAATTCACTCAAATTTATTTCAATTACTTGGTCGAAATATTTTTCAGGATTTGCATAAACTTCTGCATCTCCGGTTAAATGTTCTTTTATGGTATCTGCTGCGGCAGCCACATCAGCGCGATCGGTAGCAATCAAATAGCGCTTCATGCTTTCATCGTAGCCAAAAGTTGAAGTAGTAGCGCCAATTTCTGCGCCCATGTTGCAAATAGTTCCTTTTCCTGTGCAGCTCATAGAAGTTGCACCTTCGCCAAAATATTCAACCACAGCACCGGTTCCGCCTTTTACGGTTAAAATACCTGCCACTTTCAAAATCACATCTTTAGGAGAAACCCAACCATTCAATTTGCCAGTAAGTTTCACACCAATAAGTTTAGGCATTTTAAGTTCCCAAGCTAAGCCTGCCATCACATCGCAAGCATCAGCACCACCAACGCCAATGGCTATCATTCCCAAGCCGCCAGCATTTACCGTGTGAGAGTCTGTGCCAATCATCATTCCACCCGGAAAAGCGTAATTTTCCAATACAATTTGGTGAATAATTCCGGCTCCCGGTTTCCAAAAACCAATACCATATTTATTTGAAACTGAAGCTAAAAAATCATATACTTCTTTATTGCCTGAAGTAGCTGCTGCAAGGTCGGTTTTAGAACCATTTTTTGCAGTAATTAAGTGGTCGCAATGCACCGTTGAAGGCACAGCCACTTTTGGTCTTCCTGCTTGCATAAATTGCAAAAGCGCCATTTGTGCTGTTGCATCTTGCATCGCCACTCTATCCGGAGCAAAATCCACATAGTTTTTACCGCGCTCAAAAGATTCTAATGATTGTGAACTGTGCAAATGCGCATAAAGAATTTTTTCTGTAAGCGTTAAAGGGCGGTTTAATAACTTTCTTGTTGCTTCTATGCGTGCAGGAAAGTTTGCATAAACCTGCTTAATCATTTCAATGTCAAATGCCATTCTTATAGATTTATTGTTTTGTAATTATTGATTTAAAATTTGCTTGAGTTTCTAACGCTCAAATTTCGGGCTGCAAATGTAGAAGGTTTTATGATACAAACATTATTTCACAGCGAAATTTCGCAGTTGCAATTTTCTTCCGTTTATTATTTCATAATTCTACCATAAACTACCAAGAGCTACTCGGGTTTTCTTCTACTTAAAAACAGGAATATTAGAGTGCCTGAAACAAGTGGCACAACTATGGCAATGGTTAAGCTGCCAATTACATATTGCAACAAGTTTTTTTGAATGGCTTCGGGCGAAAGCAACTTATCGAATTGAAGGTGCATGGCATTTTTTCCCAGCCACCAACCGCCAACTTTATACGATGCAAAAATTAAAAACGGAATCACCGGAGGAAGACTGATGTTTGAAGCCAAAATAGTTATCGGTTTATTCAATTTAAAAAAGATTGCCGAAACAACTGCGCCTGCCGTGTGAAATCCCCAAAACGGAGAAAGCCCCCAAAACAAACCGGTGGCGAATGATGCTGCTTTTATCAATGGCGAATCTTGCGCGCGAAACACCACATCGCGAATTATTTGCCTAAAGTTTTTTTTTTAATACTGCGGTAAAAATTACGCGGTTTTATCCAGAAAAAAGTAAGGAAAACTAATACCGTATTCAGTATGCTTATTCGCGTAAAATCGTTAAATGGCCTAAAGTGCGAAACTCGCTCGCCTGCTGGCGGATAATATACTTTTACGGGAATAGCTATCACATTTATTCCCGCCCAAGCAGCACGCACAATCACTTCAATTTCAAACTCAAATTTGCGGGTGAAAAATTTAATGTTTTCCATTGCTTTAACAGGGTAAACTCTATAACCACTTTGGGTATCGGGCAGTTTAATATCTGTTTCTAAATTGAACCAAAAGTTTGAAAACTTATTTCCAAAACTGCTTTTCCCAGGCACGCTTTCTTGGTTCATATTGCGAGCTCCAATTATTATGGCATTTCGATTTTCTTCTAATGCTTGAAGCATATTGGGCAAGTCAGAAGCAAAATGCTGCCCGTCTGTATCCATTGAAATTACGTAATCGTAGCCTAAACTTTTTGCAAATTCAAAGCCTTTGCGAAGCGCCCAGCCTTTGCCTTGGTTTGGTGAATAGCTAAGTACTTTTAGTTGTGCATAGCGGGATAATATTTCAGAAGTTTCATCAGTAGAACCATCGTTTACCACACACACATCATTAGAAAATTCCAGCACATCTTTTATTACTTGTTCCAAAGTGCGATGGTTGTTGTAAGTAGGCAAAAGCACACAACATTTTAAGTCGGTAAATTTTTGTTTAGTGTTCATTGCTTACTTTAAAAATGCCCTTAAACTTTAAAAAAAAACGTTCTCCATTATCAATACTTGCTGTGGTATCAAACACATTTTCATCTCTTTTTTGAAAACTCATTTTTACTATTAATTCCGGTGTATGTTGCGGCTCAATCACATTGATAAATTTGATACTTCCTACATTGGGCATTGCAATTTCAGTTTTAAAAGCTTGCCGTAAAATATCTTTCAACAATTCTATTTGGCACACGCCAGGGAAAACAGGAGAACCGGGAAAATGTCCTTTAAAAATTGGATGTTCAGCGTTTAATAAAACTTTTGCCGCCACCGAATCCGGCAAAGTTTCTAACAGCGTAATGTCATAAAGTTTCGGTAAAAACATGGCGCGAAGATAGAAGCCTAATTCTTATATAGAAACAAATTTGCTACTGCACTTTAAAAAGTGTTTCGGGCAATGCTTTGTTCAGCGATTTATTGCTAAAAGTAAGGTAAGTGTAATCGCCTCCGTTTTCGTTCAGTTCTAAGCGCGTGGCAGAAAAATCTTTTTTATCCAGTATTAGAACTATAGAAGATAAAAAATCCCGCACCGTTTTTGAAGTTGGTGTGAGCTCAACTTTTATAGCTTTCTCGTTTTCAAAAAGCTTGGTTGAAAAATCTTTGCTTTCCAGCATGCTTCCGGTAACGCTGCTCACAATTATTTTATTAAGCTGCTGAAAAGCCTTGCTTTTAGCCATGCTTACTTTTGTTATTTTGTTTTTATCTTGTAAAAAAGCATTTGTGCCATTTACAATCATTGCCTGGAAGTTGGGTTGGCGATACTCCAAGCGCACTTGATTGGGTTGGTTGAAATAAAAAACACCTTTTGAAGTGGTTTTTTCTTTCATCATGCTCATCTTTTTTTCTTGCAAAAAATCGCATTGTACCGTTTTAATTTTTGCAGAAGATTGTTCGATTAAAGAGCGTAACTCTGCTTCGTTTTTGGGCGTGTGGTATTGCTGGCTGAAAGTGCAAAAGCAGAAAACAAAAAGAGCAACCGAGAGTAGAAACTGTTTTTTCATTCCAATAAAGTAATGCTATTTTATTTTTGAATAAACAATTGATACAAAATGTTTACCGGAGTTTAACTTTTGTATTTATACTTTAAAGTTAGTTTCTTTTAAATCCAGGAAAACTTCTACCGGCAGCACTCATTTTCTGTACGCTTTTCATCATCTTTTTCATTTCTTCAAACTGCTTTAGAAATTGGTTTACTTCTTGAATAGTGTTGCCGCTTCCTTTTGCAATTCTCTGCCTGCGTGTTCCATTCAGCAAGTCTGGATTAGAGCGTTCGTTTGGTGTCATGGAATGGATAATTGCTTCAATTTTTTTAAAGCTGCTATCGTTTATATCAATATCTTTTACAGCTTTTCCCAAACCCGGAATCATACCGAGCAACTCTTTCATGTTGCCCATCTTTTTTATTTGCCCGAGTTGATATAAGAAGTCGTTGAAATCGAATTTGTCTTTTCTAATTTTTGCATCTAGTTCTTTGGCTTTCTTTTCATCGTATTGCTCTTGGGCGCGCTCTACAAACGATACAATATCGCCCATTCCCAAAATACGCTGTGCCATACGGTCAGGATAAAACGCATCGAGCGTATCCACCTTTTCGCCTGTGCTTACAAACTTTATTGGCTTACCAACGGTGTAAGTAATTGTGAGTGCCGCTCCACCGCGTGTGTCGCCATCTAATTTGGTAAGCACCACGCCATCAAAATCCAATTTATCGTTGAAAGCTTTTGCAGTATTCACAGCATCTTGCCCGGTCATGCTATCCACTACAAATAGAATTTCATCGGGCTTCACAGCATTTTTTACTGCGCCAATTTCGGTCATCATAGCTTCATCAACCGCTAAGCGGCCTGCAGTATCAATAATCACCAAATCTAAACCTTGGCTTTTGGCATACGCAATACCATTTTGCGCTATCTGAACCGGATTATTATTTTCTTTTTCGTGATAAACGGGAATACCTATTTTTTCTCCTAACACAATCAACTGGTCTATAGCCGCAGGGCGATATACATCGGCTGCAACCATAAGCGGGCGCTTGAATTTTTTAGTTTTAAGCCAATAAGCTAATTTGTGTGTGAAGGTAGTTTTTCCCGACCCTTGTAAGCCTGCAATCAGCACTACCGCAGGGCTTCCTTTTAAATTAAAATCAGCAGCCGTGCCGCCCATGAGCTGGGTTAGCTCATCGTTCATAATTTTCACCATCAACTGCCCCGGGCTCACAGCAGTTAATACGTTTTGTCCAAGTGCTTCTGCCTTTACTTTATCAGTAAATTCTTTTGCAATTTTATAGTTCACATCGGCATCTACCAACGCTCTGCGAATTTCTTTTACGGTTTCGGCAATGTTTATTTCCGAAATTCTTCCTTGTCCTTTTAGTACTTTAAACGCGCCTTCTAAACGCTCCTGTAAACTTTCAAACATGATTACAATTTTTTCAAAATGGAGTGCGAATTTAGATAAAAAATTGAGGCGAAAAGGGTTGAGTGGTTTATTAACCCATATTAAGATTAAAAATATTCTTTGGTTGAAGTGCGATTTCATCTTCACTCCATACAATTTTCTGTATTGTTTTACTTTCTCCAATAACAGTTATTCACTTTCGCGGCTGCCGAATTTTATATTTTTGTATTGTTTTGGGAAAGGAAAAATCATCTCTTTTTGATTTCAGTTTGCTTGTTCGCATTTTAAAGTTAGCCATTCCATATAAAAATTGGTTTCGGTTTTCGCTTGTGATGTCGTTGCTCATGGCACTTATTGCGCCAATTAGACCCAAATTGGTTCAGTACACGGTAGATAATTACATCGTTCACTTTGATGCAGCCGGATTAAAAAATATGGCCTTGTTACTTTTACTGCTTTTGCTTGTAGAATCTACCATGCGCTATGGCTTTAATTACCTCACTGCTTGGCTTGGGCAAAGTGTTATTCGCGATTTAAGAATTCGAGTTTTTAAACACTTGATTTTTTCGCGTTTAAAATATTTCGACACCACACCAATTGGCACTGCAACCACCCGTACCATTAGCGATATTGAAGCCGTAAACGATACTTTTTCCGAAGGTTTAATTACCATTATTGCAGATGTACTCACCATCTTTTTAGTGCTTGGTTTTATGTTTTATACCGATTGGAAAATCACTTTGGCCAGCATTGCTTTTCTTCCTTTTTTACTTTGGATTACGCGCTGGTTTCAAGAAGGTGTAAAGCGTTCTTTTCAAGACGAAAGAACACAAATTGGTCGCATGAATGCTTTTTTACAAGAGCATTTAACCGGCATGAGAATTATTCAACTTTTTAATGTAGAAAAAAAAGAGTTTGAAAAATTTCAAAGCATAAATGAAGAACTAAAACAAGCTAATATTCGCGGCATTTGGTATTACTCTTTATTCTTTCCTGCGGTGGAAATTTTAATGGCAGGCTCGGTTGGCTTAATGGTGTGGATGGCTTCGCACGAAATATTGCACCACCAAGTTCAAGTTGGTGTAATTATGGCGTTTATTCTCTACATCAGTATGCTCTTTCGCCCATTGCGTTTTATTGCCGATAAAGTAAATACAATTCAACGTGGTTTAGTGGCTTGCGAAAGAGTTTTTAAGCTATTAGATAAAGATGAGCGCATTAGCGACATTGGCACTTTTTCTCCTCAAAAAGTACTTGGCAAAATTGAGTTTAAAGATGTGTGGTTCGCTTACAACAAAGAGCATTATGTGCTTAAAAATGTAAGTTTTGAACTGCCTGCCGGAGAAACACTTGCAGTAGTTGGACACACAGGTTCAGGCAAAACCACTACCATTTCGCTTTTGGGAAGATTTTATGAAATAAACAAAGGTGAAATATTATTAGACGGTGTAAACATTCGCGACTATAAACTTTCGGTATTACGTTCTCAAATGAGCATTGTATTGCAAGATGTGTTTCTTTTTGCGGGAAGTGTTTACGAAAATATCACTTTGCGCAACGAAAATATTTCGATGGAAGCAGTTGTAAACGCTGCGAAAATGATTGGCGCACATCAATTTATTTCGCAACTTCCCAATGGCTACAACTACGAAGTAATGGAACGCGGGGCTACACTTTCTATGGGTCAGCGGCAGCTAATTTCATTTGTGCGCGCATTGGTTTACAACCCATCGGTTTTAATCTTAGATGAAGCTACGTCTTCTATTGATAGCGAAAGTGAAGCACTCATTCAGCAAGCGATAGAAAAGTTGGTAAAAGGCAGAACTTCTATTGTGATTGCACATAGGCTTTCTACTATTCGCCATGCCAATAAAATAGCGGTGTTTGACCAAGGTGAGCTAAAAGAATTTGGTTCGCACAACGAGCTAATTGCGCTTGAGGGCGAATACAAAAAACTGTTTGATATGCAGTTTAAAAAAGAAACAGCTTCAGATACTCAGCTTATTCAAGAATAATCTCATTCCAAGCAAGCACCGTATCAAAATTATTTTGTCGTAAAAGTTGTTTTACTTTTTCTGCATCTTCTTCAAAAGCAAGCAATGCAAAATCACCACCCCAAGCACCTAAACTTTTAGCAGCCACAGGCAAGTTTGCAAAATGTGTTTGCTTCACTTTCTCCAGTTTTAATGCTTCACTCACATAGTTTTCATGTTCTTGAATTAGCTGCATAAATTTTTGAATTGTTGCACATTCAAGCATTTCGCGTGTAACTACATTTAGCCACTGTACATAATTTTCTTTATGAAGCGAAAGTGATTTATAGTGCGAAATTCCAGCCACGCTGGATTGCTTTTTTCCTAAATGAACAAATAATAATTGCTGTTTGAAACTTGGATTAAAATTCACTTGCGAATATTCCGGCTCTCCATTGTTTAATCTAAAAATAATTGATGAATTACTTTCTGCGCAAGCAATATCGTAACCCGAGCCGCCAAAGGTTTTTTTGAGCAAACTATACGGATTTACTTGAGCCCATTTCGCAATGCTGTAAATTAAAGTAGAGCTGCTACCTAAACCCCAATTCTGTGGAAATTCCAACTGTGTTTGCACAGCAATGTCTTCATCTGTAGAAAAAAAAATCGGGTTTAAATCTTTTGCTGCTGATAAAATTTTTGCAAGCATCACTTCTGCGGCAATATCACTTGTAGCTATTATTTCTTTCTTATTAAAAACCAATTGTAGCCAAGGTTTCCCTGTGTTATCAAGTGCAACCCAAAATAAGTTATTCTCTTTTCCACTCAATTCTTTCACCTGAAATTTTTGGCCAAAACGAGTAGGCAATGCCAAAACATCCGCACCGTCTAATGCGAAATATTCGCCTGTTATCATCAATTTTCCATGTGCATAAATGCTTTCTTGCATGGCGCTAAGTTGAGGAATATTTTTTTGAAATAGTTCAACCAAAAATCAACCAACTGTTTTTATTATTGTGTTATGGCAAATAAAGAAGCGTTTTCGCAAAACATAGAACAAGGTTATACTTTTAAAGGTGAAAGTATTGTACTCGGCACCGCAATTTTTGATGGTGCGCCACTACCGCAAACATTGGTGCGTGCGCCACTTAAAACTTTTAACCGACATGGTTTAATTGCCGGAGCAACCGGTACAGGGAAAACAAAAACACTGCAAGTAATTGCAGAGCAGTTAAGCAATGTTGGCGTACCTTGTTTGCTCATGGATATAAAAGGCGACTTAAGCGGTATTGCCGAGCCTGGCACAAGTAATGCAAAAATTGAAGAGCGCCACGCACACATTGGCATTGAATGGAAAGCATCAGGATCTCCTGTGGAGTTTCTTACACTCAGCAACGAAAAAGGTGCAAGACTTCGCGCTACGGTAAGTGAGTTTGGGCCTGTACTATTCTCAAAAATTTTAGAGCTAAACGATACGCAACAAGGTGTTGTTGCACTTATTTTTAAATACTGCGATGACAACAATTTGCCCTTGCTCGATTTAAAGGATTTTAAAAAGGTGATGAACTACCTGATTAACGAAGGCAAACAACAAGCCGAAGAACAATACGGTAGAATTTCAACTGCTACTACATCTACTATTCTTCGCAAAATAATTGAGTTGGAGCAGCAAGGTGCTGAAAAATTTTTCGGTGAACTTTCCTTTGATGTGGGCGATTTAGCTCGTGTTGATGAAAATGGTAAAGGTATTTTATCTATTATGCGCCTCACCGATATTCAAGATAGACCTAAGTTGTTTTCTACTTTTATGCTAAGCCTTTTAGCAGAAGTATATAAAGAATTTCCTGAAGAAGGCGATAGCGGTAGACCTAAGTTGGTAATATTTATTGATGAAGCACACTTGATATTTAACGAAGCAAGCAAAGCACTTTTAGACCAAATTGAAACTATCGTAAAATTGATACGAAGCAAAGGAATTGGCGTGTTTTTCTGCACACAAAACCCTATGGATATTCCCGATAGCGTGTTGGCACAATTAGGAATGAAAGTACAACATTCGTTGCGCGCTTTTACTGCAAAAGATAGAATGCAGATTAAAAAAACAGCAGAAAATTATCCGTTAAGTGAATTTTACAAAACAGAAGATTTGCTTACTTCCATAGGGATTGGAGAAGCATTGATAAGTGTTTTAAATGAAAAAGGTTCTCCAACACCTTTAGCAGCAACACTTTTGCAAGCACCAGCTTCGCGCATGGATGTGCTCACGCCAGATGAAATCTCCGGAATAGTAAACAGCTCCCGCATTGCAAGAAAATACAATGAAGAAATTGACCGCGAAAGTGCTTTTGAATTGTTGAATAAAAGATTACAAGCAGCTACACAAGAAGGAGCTCCTACAAGTACAACTTCTACCACTAAAACTATTCAAGAAAAAGAAGAAACAAGCACCATTGAAAAAGCCGGAGGTGTAATTTCCGACATGGTAAACAGCTCTGCAGGAAGAACAATTTTACGCGAAGTTACACGCGGTTTACTTGGTATGTTTTTAGGCAAACCTACCCGCAGAAGATAGTGGTCTAAATTTTATTCAGAGATAAATTTCTGAATAAAAGCAGAGGCGTTTTCTAAAGTAATTTTACCTGCTTCTTTATGAGGCGAATGTCCAACTT
Source organism: Bacteroidetes bacterium 37-13 (assembly GCA_001897535.1). Lineage (GTDB taxonomy): Bacteria > Bacteroidota > Bacteroidia > Chitinophagales > LD1 > UBA7692. The sequence goes on from MKTC01000040.1 coordinate 10,983, forward strand.
CCGGCACTATTAATTTTGCTGATTTTCCACTTATTTGTGAGATAATTTTCTCTACCTGAAACAGTGTTCCGTACTCATCATTTTCACCTTGAATAACTAATGTTGGACATTGAATAAGTGGCAGGAATTTTTCAATATTCCAAGTCCTAAATTCTTCTGTTTGCCATGTGGCAGCCCAAGCCCAAAACATAGTATCAGTCTTAGTTCCATGATACTTTTCCAACTTAGATTTCAAGTTAGTAGTTTCATACAATTTTACAGTATCTTTTATCCCACTTAGGGTAATATCTTCCACAAAAACATGTGCACCTTCAGTAATTACGCCTCTTATTTTTTCAGGATATTTTCCCGCAGCAATAAGCGCAATAGAACCACCATCGCTATGCCCAAAAAGTATTACATTCTGAATATTCCAAAAGCTCAGTAATTCATTCAAAATATCAGCTTCCCACTCCATGTAATCATTGTCTCTTTTCGCATAGGAAAACGGGCACGATTTACCATAACCTTGCCTATCATAAACCAATACATTACACCGAGTTAAAGCACTAAGCTTTTCAGGAAAATCGCGCCACAGTTCTATACAACCAAGCGAATCATGCAGAAAAATAATGGTTGGGTTATGCTGATAATTACCTATTCGCTTAACCGCAATTTCATTAAAATTCATCTTCGATTAAAGTGGCTTTTAATCTACTTTCAATACCTGCTTTACACCAACTCCTTTTGGTGTAGAAATTTGCAACACATAATTTCCTTTAGAAAGTTTTTCTAACTGTAATGCAGCTTCGTGCAAACCGATAGTATTTCCCGGAAGAGCTTGTTCATAAACCACTCTTCCACGCTTATCAAAAACCGTAGCAGTAGTTGAGCCGGAATTGAATAAATAGTATTGAACAAAAATTTCTTTTGTAAACGGATTTGGGAAACAATGTAACGAAACCAAATTTGGTTGTACCACACCAATGCCTGTAGAAATATCAGGAGCCTGAGTTGGCATTCCTGTGCGCGCACCAATTGGCGACATTGCCAAGCGCAAAAATCTTTCTCCGTTATTTACTTGCCATGACGCTCCAACTGTAGTTGTAAATGGTTGCAATTTAATATCAGAAACATGCCTCCAATCGCCTTGAATACGCTGTGCAGTAACATCTAAAAGCACATAGCCGCGTTTTGTAAGTTCAATATATTTCATGTGTGGATTAGAATATTGAATTAAGGAAGAAGTAATAAAACCGGGCAATTCGCTGCCACTGGTAATACTGGTTGTAACAAATTCAACTGCTGCTGAGCCCGCACCTGTTAGTGGATTGTAAATTGTAGAATCGTAAGGCACATCGTTTGCCCAAGAGCAGTGAATATCTCCGGTAATAAATGCTACATTCTGAATATTATTATTCAAAATATTATCCAATACTTTTTTGCGCTCGTAAGGGTATCCGTCCCACTGGTCAGGGTTCACAAAATTTGAGTTCATGGTTAGCGGGGCCACCATTACTTGATTGCCAATTATTTTCCAGGTAGCAGTTGAATTTTTTACTTCTCCATTCAGCCAATTCATTTGTGCATCACTCATTAGCCTTCTGGTAGTATCGTTTAATTCTGTATTGGTTGGCGGAATCATTAAGCCCTGAATTTGTTGGTCTCTTCCTTCCAAGCGCGTATCAATCATTATTAAATCTGCTAAGTTTCCAAATTTCATGTTGCGATATATAACCGAATCGTTGTTTGGAATTGTTTCACGAATTGGCATCCACTCATGGTAGGCTTGCATTCCTGCATCTTTTCTTACATACCAGTTTCCCTCAGTTGCAGTATCGTGTGCACCAGCGCCACCTCTCCAACTGTCATTGGCAGTTTCATGGTCGTCCCACACGGTGATAAAAGGAAATTGACGATGACATTCGCGCAAATCCGGATCTAATTTATACTGCGAATGCCGAATTCTGTATTCTGCCAACGTAAGCGGCTCATCTACCGGCATGTGGTTTCTAGTAGTATCATTTGGCACAGCAGAAACCTTTCCTGACTCATAAATATAATCGCCTAAGTGCAGTACTGCATCTACTTCGTTTCTATTTGCAATATCTCTATAAACATGGAAATAACCATTCGGAAACTTAGCGCAACTTACCACAGCAAAGCGCAAATTATTCACTCCGCTTACTGGCGCAGTGCGTGTTCTGCCCGTTACGGAATAAATTCCATTGGCAGCAAAACGATAATAGTACCAAGTATTTGCCTGCAAGCCTGCGGCATCTACTTTCACTGTAAAATCTTTTGAAGCATCAGTAGTTTCTGTTCCGCTATTCACTATATTGCTAAAGTTTGCATCGGTAGCAATTTGCCATTGCACTGTATCTGAAGAAGCAGAAGTTGTAATTCTGGTCCAAAGAATTACTCTATCGGGCAAAGGGTCGCCACTGGCTACACCATGATAAAAAGGCGCATAAGCAGGATTTACTGATGAGCGTGCTGGTGAAGTAGGTTGAGCTACTATACTCATCGAAATAAGTACAGAAAATACGAGCAAAAGTTTTTTCATACCGTTTGTTTAAGTTGCTAATGTAATTTTTCTAATTACAAATTGAACATTAAGCAACAGTTTTAACCATTAGCAATATTTGCATTTTTTAAGAGTAGGCGCAGCCTGCATTTTATACATAATAAATTGCTCAAATCATTTGCTACAAATGGTTTCACAAACAAATGCTTTCTTGTTTTATATCTAAAAAAGTTTGTAACGAATAGCCAAATCACTGTATCTAACTGGGTATTAAATAACAATTAAAAACTAACAAAATGAAAAACTTAAAAAGTGCTTTAACATGGAGTGTTGGAATACTCATATTTACTTTATTCTATTCTACTGATGCTTTTGCCCGAAAAGGTGATGCTCCAAAGCTTACCGATCCTGAGATTGCTTCAGTTGCAGTAACTGCTAACCAAATTGATGTGGATTACGCTGTCATTGCGGCTAAAAAATCTAAAGATGCAGTGGTGTTGCGTTTTGCAAAAACTATGAAAGATGACCACACCGCTGTGATAAAACAAGCAACAGAACTTGCAAAAAAATTAGGTGTAACTCCAAAAACTAATGCCGTTACCAAGTCGCTATTAGATGGTGCTAAAAAAGAAAGTGCTACTCTAAATTCAAAAGCCGGAAAAGAGTTTAACAAAGCCTACATCAACAATGAAGTTGCCTATCACGAAGCAGTAATTAGTACTGTAGAAACTGTGTTGATTCCTCAAACCCAAAATAAAGAACTAAAAGCCTTTTTGGAAAAAGTAATGCCATCTTTAAAAATGCACTTAGAACATGCCAAAAAAGTTCAAAGCGAATTAAAATAGGAGTAATAACTAAAATGAATGTTTTAAGAATAAGTTTGGCAGCAGTTTCCATTAGCTTGCTTTTGGCGAGTTGCAATAATTCAGGAACAACAACAAATACAGAAACGCAAGCAATACTGCCCAAGAGCGATACTATAATTATTTCTGAAATGAAATACACTCCTGATAACATTACCATAAACAAAGGCGACACACTTGTTTTCATAAACAACGACATTGTTTCGCACGATGTAACAGAAGAAAATAAAGCATGGACTTCTTCTGAATTAAAAGTGGGTGATGCGTGGAAAACAGTACCTGAGAAAAGTGCCAACTACTATTGCAGTATTCACGTGGTAATGAAAGGCGCATTTACAGTTAAGTAACTTGTATTACTTTAAAAGAAATCCTTCGGCACAATAACCGAGGGATTTTTTTTTGTAATCGCCAAAGTAAATTTTTTAACCTACATCTACACGATACATCTTTTCTAAATCCAAATGTTTCTGCGAAACCTGCAATACACTTTCCGCAGTTACATTTCTTATTTTTGTTAGAGATTCTTGAATATAATTTTCGTCTTGCCCAGTGCTTAAAAGCATTTTCAACATACCTGAAAAACGGTCGAATCCATCAACGCTTCTTAAGATTCTTCCACTCAAATAATTTTTCACTGTTTCAAGTTCTTCCTCATCTACCAATTCTGTGTGCATCAATCTTACTTCTTTCTCAATTTCGGCAAATGTTGCCGCACAAACATCTTTGCCAACTTCGCTCGAAATTTCAAGATAAGAACCATGAGGAGAAGAAACAATCATAGAATGAATACCATAAGTGTAGCCTTTTTCTTCGCGGATATTCGCCATTAGGCGCGAACCGAAATAACCTCCAAAAATTGTGTTTGCAACACTAAAATCTATAAACTCAGAATCTGCCTTTCCAATAGTAATATTTCCTAACTGAATGGCACTTTGTACACTTCCCGCCTTATCAATATGCAAAGATTTTTCTAAGCTCGCAACAATGGGATAATCAATTTCTAAAGCTGAACTACCCAGCCAATTTTTTTGTCCAAAAATATTATTGATTTCACTAATTATTTCCTGATTGTAATTGCCGGCAAGTATCACAAAACAGTTTTCAGAATTGAAAAAAGATTTAGTAAACAATTTTAAATCTTCAACACTCACTTGGTCAAAATCTTCCATATTGGTAACTCTGCCAAAAGGATGATTTTTGCCCCAAAGTGCTTGTGAAAACCAGCGGTTAGAGATAAAATCATTTTTCTCTAACGCAACTGCCAAATTCTGTTTTCGCACGGTAACGATTGTGTTCAATTCTTGTTCAGGGAAAACACTTTGTGTAAGCGCTTCAAACACAACAGGAAGCTGACGAACAAAATCTTTGCTTAGGCAATTCAGTTTTATCAATGCTGTTTCTTGACCAGAATCAATACTAAAGTTTGAGCCATAATAATCAAAAAAATCTGCCAATTGCTTACCGTTACGCTCCGTTGTGCCCTCGCGCATCATTCTTGCTGCAAGTCCGGCAACCAAATTTTTTGTTTCGTACCATTTGCCTGCCTTAAACACCAATTCAAACTTCACCACTTCACTTTCTCTATCAGGAATACCAAAGAGTTTTATACTATTATCTAAAGTTACTTTTTCAATAGTTGGAAGCGTTACATGCTCAATTACATTTACCTCAGGCGCTACTTTGCGATTTATTTCACTCATGTTTTCTTTTTAAAACGGCTGTGAAAATCGCAAATTTTACGATAAGAGTTGAAAATGAATAAGCGTGCGCTATTTAAGTTGTTTTAGCACTCCATCAGCAACAGTAATGATAGTGCCATCTTCTTTAGTTAAGCGCACATTCTTTAGCTCTGATATTTTTTTATCGCCTTCAGTTTCTACAACTTTAATATTCACTAAGGAATCTGCTGTTAGAATTTCATTATACACAAAAATTGAAATGTCTTGTCGAAGTCCGCGCGGAGTATATTTTTTTTCAAAAAGCACTTGATTATTGGTACTTGTAACCTCTACTTGAATTGGACTTCTGCGCTTCACAATTGGCTTTAGCGATTGCATTTGGCGTTGCTGCTTACCTGAATAATCTTCATATTCTGTAGGTGAAGAAATATATTTAAAATTAAGCACCAGCATGTTTTCACTCTTATTGAAAAAAGAAATTCTAGTGTTGCTCAAAAATGGAATTGCCAAAAATAAAGCAAAGAAAATAAGAACAGCAGCCCAATGATGCGGCTTGAAATAATCTAAAATTTTAAGCTCTCCTTTCTCTGTATTTTCCAAATGCTTTGGAAGCTCTTTCACAAAATCACTCACCGCTTGCTGCGAATAATGGTTTGCTGTAATAAGTTGAATTCTATTCAACGAAACACGTTTAGAAAGCACCGGCTGTCGTTTTCTTTCCAATCTTGAAACAGCAATATCTTTACCGTATCGGTGGTAACAATCTTCGCAACCTAAAAGCAGAACACCATCAGATTTTTCATTAAGCATTTGCTCTACATCTTTCATGTGCAAATCGCCTAAGCAAGTAAGTGTTTGAGTATCAAACGTAACACCGGCAGGCATTTCAACCTTTTTAAACTTTGAACATGAAATTACAGAAAGTTGCTTTTTACCCGAAAGATTTAAAATATCTACATCAGCAATGCCAGGCATCGAGATAGCAAAATCGCGGCAAGAAGCAATGCAAATACCGCAGCTTACACATTTATCAGGATCTAAAATTGCTTTGCGTTCACCTTTGTAAATAAGCATGTCTATCGCACCGTAAGGGCAATCTTCGGAGCAAAGTTTACAAGCGTTGCATTTATCTAAATCTATAGTTGCCGGAGCTACTTTTCTGTGCAAAACAAAAGGCAACGAAGCCAGCAAACCTCCGGAAAGCAGCATGATTATCCAATTCATTTTCACTGACGCTATTTTCATAAAACTATAACCGAAAAAGTAGAACCAATCAAAGGTTGTATTGTATGGAATAAAGCGCTCTTGCGCAGATGGGTCGCTCTTAACAGGAAAAATTAAGCATACACCAACTAAAGCAATAATGCTATAAATCCAAATAGGTTTTGGTGAAAATATTTTGGGCTTTGCAATACGCATTACGTGCAACCACAGCACTATAATTAGAAAAATAGAGAAGAAAATATGTCCGAAAACAGATACTTTAAAGAAGCCACCAATCACATCAAGATTGTTTGAAATAAAAGAACCTGCAATGGAAGGATCGAAAATTGGAATGGCAGAAAAAAATTTTGCAGTAAGATAGCCGATGAGCTTTCCTTTCTCGTCCCAAACCAAAATAAATCCAGTAACGCCAATAATAAGTACCACTAAAAGCGAAAAAATTCCGCTTATCCAAGAAAGTGCGCGTTTGTACTTTCCGGTGAGTAAGGTTTGCGTAAAATGCAGCACAATAAACACTACCAATAAATCACTACTATACCTGTGAATACTTCTAATTACTGCATGAACAGGATTGGCAGAAATCTGCTGAACAGAGTCAAACGCATGTGCCGGATCTACGTTGTAAAACAGAAACAAATAAACACCGCTTACACAAGCAACTGCAAACATTAAAATAGAAATATCACCTAAGTGATATAGCGGATTTAAGCGAGAAGAATAAACGCGGCTAAATACACTTGCAAATCGCTGAAAATACCAATGGTTTAGTTTTTTATCAATCATGATGCCTCAGATAAATCTTCCTTGTTAGTTGAATACAAATTCCTGATAAGTAGTATGCCTAAAATCACTATAAACATTAGCCCAACAGAGGTTTGGGAAATAAACCGCCAATCAACGTGATAAGATTTTGTAGCCGGATTAAATGTGAAACACCGCACATAAATGGTTTGAAAAAAGTTGTTCAACGAAGTTTTTTCAACTTGTGCTTCCATAATTGCCAATTTCAAATCTTTTGGCTTCGGCTCAATGCCATAAATATAGCGGGAAATTCTGCCGCTTGGCGTAACTACTACTACCAAATTTGGATGTCCATACTCATTACTTTTTTCATCGTAATCGTATTTGTAATCTATTGAATTAAGCAGTGCAGCAATTTCATTTTTTCCTGCTGTAACTGTTTTCCAATTTACGCCATTCATTTTCCACCGCTTTTCAAATGCAGCCAAATCTTCTTTGGTATCTGTGGAATCAAAAGAGAACGAAACAATATTAAAATCACTGCCGAGCGTTCCTAATGTTTCAACTGTTTTTAGCAAGCCACTGCTTATATAAGAACAAGCCATCGGGCAGCGTGTGTAAACCGGAGAAAGTACTAACGGTTTGCCGTTCAAATTATCTAAAAGGCGCGCGGTGTTTCCCTTTGCATCGCGCACCTCAATATTTTCAACTTTCCGAGCAATAAATTTTTTTTCGTTGGGCAATTCAAACGATGAGAAAAGCACTAATAGCGCTAACAATACAGTTGAATTTCCCAAAAAATTGTTGTAACAAAATAACATTCCATTCTTCTTAAACTTAAACTATTGCACCCACCAAGTTGCCGCCAACCATTTCCAATTCACAAAGAATAGAACTGCAAAAGTTAGCAAGAACAAGAATGTGAGCACAAGTGTTCCAGGAGCTTCAAATCCTTTATGTTCTTTTGCTGCCGGAGCTAAAGGCGAAATATGTAATTGCATATCTTCCGGTCCGTTTACTTTAGGTCCAAAGAAAACAGAAACCACAACTTGCAAAACCCACATAAGCGCTGCAATAAATGCCAATGAACCACCAAGCATCATCAATGTCCAAAAGAAATCTACAGCAGGATTAAAAGAGTGCGTGAAAGGTCCACCGCTAAATGAAGAGTCCCAGTGCCTGCGCGGAACACCAAGTTGCCCTAATGCAATCATGGAAACCGAAAGAATAGCAATGCCGAAAAAGAACAACCACGGCTGAATTTGCGCCAATTTGAATGCTACAATTTTTCTACGGAAAATAAGCGGAATTAAGTAATATGTAATTCCCATAAAAGTAAGTGTGGTGCCAATTACAACCGTTCCTTTAAAGTGTCCCGGAATAGCAATGGTATTGTGTACGATAATATTGGTTTGTTCCATTCCAAAAATTACTCCGGTGGTGCCGCCAATAAAACCAAAGCCTATACATGCTAAAACACAAGAAGTGAATGCCGGATTCGACCATGGTGCTTTTGCCAACCATTCAAATAATCCTTTATTAAAACCCCAGCGCCTTTGTGCAGACTCCATAGAACTTGGCACTGCAAATGCGTGAATCATCGAAGCCAAAACTGCTAAATACATTGCATAAGATGTGTTCCAAACTTTCCACGCAGAACTTGTAGCCGGGTCGGTTAATAAATGGTGCGCAGATGCTAAGCAGATAAACAAAATGTACAAGAAAAATGCAAAGCGCGAAACTCTTTCATTTATTGATGTTCCACCAATGGCTAAGAATGTAGTGAGATACCAAATACTCACCATTGCAGAAACATTTATTTGCTGCGAAGAGTGCCCGAGTCCCCACCAAATAAGTTTGTAAACTGCCGGATCTACCGCTTTCACAATACCCAACGACCACAAAAAAGTAGGAATGTAAATAATAGCTCCGGTTGCCAATGTAATTACAGCAATAATAGCTGCGGCAACTAAGCCGTAAGTGAATAATGGCAATGTTTCGCCTACGTTTTTGTTTCGCTTGGCGCTTACTATGTTTGCAAAAAACAAAGCAACACCTATTAAAGCTCCAACAGCAAATAGTATAATACCCAAATAATACAACGGGTCAGCTTTTAATGGCACATAAGAAGTGAGCATCACATCTGCTTTTCCTATTAGTATCATCACATTAGACATTACTAAACCGCCAACCATCAGCACAAAAGAAATCCAGCCCATTACCGGAGAAGTAAATTTTTGATTCAGCACAACGGTTGAGCCAAAATAAAGCCCTGCAATTTCAAAAAATACAATCCAATAAATAAGCGCATTCAGCCCATGAAATGTGGTTAAACGGTAGTACCATTCGGCATCTAACAAATGCACAGGCTGGTAACGAGTAAATACCAAAAGGATAGCTGCAACTATTGCCATAAGCAATGAAACAACAGCCATCACGGCATTTAGCCTAATAAATTTCTCGGCAGTTAAGTCCACCTTAAAGCCGGTTATATCGCAAGTTCTAAACATACTTTTATGATTTAACGGAGTGATTTAATATAAGAGGTAACTTGTTTCATTTCATTTGGGTTAAGTTCAATTTTTGTCATAGGAATTTTTTCAAAACCTACAGCAATTTGCTTTTGCGGCTCAAGAATAGAAGAGGCCACATAAGCATCATCAACCGTAATTTCTGAAACTACTTTTCCTTCGTTCACTTTTATTTTTGAACCATATAATCCTTTAAAACTCGGTCCAATTTCTGAAGTGCCATCTGTTTTGTGGCAAGCATTACAGCCTTTCAAATTATAGACCATTTCTCCTGCACTTGCCAATTGCTCTTCTGTCCAGTTAGAAATATCTTCACTTGTATTTGTTGCAGTAGTTTTTGCAGGAGCTTTCATTTTATCATAGCCGTATTTCGCCATGTCTGCATCATCTTCAATTACCACAATTTTGCCAATCATACCATGGTGTCCAATTCCGCAATATTCATTGCATATAATTTTGTTTTCTCCCGCAGCTGTTGGCTTAAATTTTAATACATAATCATAATCAGGATAAACCTGAAAATTCATATTTGATGGCTGCAACGAAAAACCGTGCAATAAATCTTTTGATGAAATATGCAGCGTGTACCATTCATCTTTTTTGAGTACCAAAACTGGCGACCAGCGCCACATTTGCCCCATTAAAACCACATCGCTTCCCGGTTCGGGCTTCACCACCGGAATGCCGTTGTCCATACCAATCATATTGCGCTTTACATATTCATCATGCAACTGCGCAAACTCAATTGGGTTTGTTTTGTAAGTAGTACTCGATGGATTTTGTTTTCCGAAAACGTGCCACAAAACCATCCACGCGAAAAGAAAAATACAGACAAAAAACGAGATGATAATCCACATGCGCTCGTCTTTTGCTACTCGCTTTTTAAACCATCCTTCAGAAGGTGCTATTAAACTCATAAATGTAGATTTTGGTTATTTAAGAATTGCTTGCTTTACCGATTCCGGAATATTGGGAACTGTTGCAATTTCCATTACGCCCCACAGCAAGTAAAAAATTGCATAAATCGTTACCCCTAAAAAAAGGAGTAACATCACATCGTCCATTACAATTTGTAAGGCAGAGGTTTCTTTGGTATCTGGCTCGTTCATACTTCTTTGGTTTACATTTTCTAAGTGAAAAAATTGGTGTTTTTACACATCTGAAAAGCTGTATTTTCAACAGTTATTTCATTTGTATTCCAAAGCTATTTGGAGCTTTAGCTACTTCCAAAAACGAAGTTTTTATATATTACCAAAAGATAAAATACTAAATGATTGCTGCGTATTATTACTTAAAAACATGATGAACATCATGTTTTTACAACCCAAAGTGGGGTGTTACCAATAAAAGGGAGTTAAAAAATAATAACCCTTACTTTTTATTGCTTATCGCTTGCTCTAATTTGTATAAAATCTAAATTTCTAAGCCTCACTTTAGAAAAACGCTATTTTAGGATATAGACATTCAGGCTCGTTTTTATATGCCAACCTTGTTAGACATCAAAGCGATACTTAGAAGTCATAAAGCCCGACTTTCTGCAAAGTACGGGGTGGATAGCATAGCTATTTTCGGCAACTATAGCCGAGGTCAAGAACCAAACTGTCTCGCCCTGAAAAAAGTTTACACAATCTTAATTCTTGCCTTTGCTTCCTTTTTAGCCATCTAGTTCAATTCAAATTTTAGTTGGTTAAAATACGATTTTTCACCCTTATTGTCCGTCTTTGGCAGGTGGGAGAATTTTTCGCTTTTGATTATTTTACGAATAAGGTGCTCAAGAATCGCTTCGCTTATTTGGCTCTTTTGCAAGCTTGGGTATGTGCGTTGACTTGTGCGGCTTGCAAATGTGCCAAATGTTCGTTGGCTGAATTTACTCACGTCACTATTATTTTTTAATGGTGTTCGTGAATACTCCGTATTTCAAAATTTTTTGTGCGGTGGAAAAAAAATAAAAAACATAGGGTTAGTCAGCGGGTCGGTTTAGAAGCTGTCCGTTTGAAATATCGTTTCTATGTCTTTGGTTACCTGTCAAAATGGTTTACTTTTCTGTTTATGTTTTGGTCGTCTGTTCAATGTTTGGAGAGTCTCCCTACCATTGGCTATAACGTTTTTGCGCTTGGCGTTCGGGCGGGAAATCGAAGCACTTTTGCTGAGTTTTGCACTTAAGCCCGCCTGACGCAAAACTGTTTGTTACAGGCAGTGTTTTTTATTCGTCCTTGTTTTGTTCTATCAAGTTTACCATTGTCAAGTTGAATGACGACAGTTTGTTTCCAATAGCCGAAAAGAAATCAATGTCAGCATTTTCAACAGCTGTTAATGCTTTTTGCAGGACTTTAGCACCTTCGCCCGTCAATTTAATAACTTTGGCTCTTGTGTCAGTTTCGTGTCCTTGTCTGCTGATAAATTTCTTTTCTTCCAATGTCCGCAGAACTTTGGAAACCATCATTCTGTCTGAATTGCTTTGATTGGCAATGTCCACTTGCGTTACATTGTCGTTTTCATTTGATAGCCAACCCAACGCAGTCAAAAGAACAAACTGTGTTTGGGTCAAATTCAAGGGGTCTAAAACTTTTTTGTGCTTTCGTTGCCAAAGCATAGTTACTTGTCCAAGCAAATAACCCGGACTTTCGTTAGGTGCTTTGAACTTAAATTCAATCTTTTTAGCCATACCGATTTTATGCGTTTGTTTGTAAGAAAGTCAAAAAATAGCCGTCTGGGTCTTTCACAATTATTGTTTTACCAAATGGTGTGTTGTTGATTGTCCCTAAAATTGCAATTCCTTTTGCGGTTAATTCTGTCTGTAAATCTTCAATAGTTCCGTCAATAGCAAACCAAAGTGAAGCACCAACGCCAAGTTCTTTGCCGTCTATGTTTGTCATTGGCGTTCTAATAGCAAAACTTGCTTCGCCTTTGTTGAACTTAAAAACGTAGGCATACGGATTTGACAGTTCGGATACTTCAAATCCTAATTTTGTTGTGTAGAAGTCCTTTGAAACTTCTAAATCTCTTACCTGAAGAGATGCAAATTCTAATCGTCTCATTTTTTTAAATTTTGTTGTCGCAAATATAATATACACGACAACAATATGCAAATAATTTTTCGGTTTTTTTGTTTTGCTGATTGTCTGACCGTTACTGTCGTGTTAGATGTTTGTCTATCGTGATAATTTTTCTAAAAGTCAACGTTGGACTGTCCAACCACAAAAGTTGGTAAAAGAACTGTCTTTGAAGTGTCGCACAAAGTCCGATGAAGTTAGTCAAGGACAGTCCACCGATAAGTTTTTCAAATGTCGGGCTGTGCGGTCCTCTAATATTGCCTGTAACGTTTTGCGGCTTGGCAGCAGTGCGGGAATAAGTAGCGCAAAACTGTCAAGCTACGACTAATGTATGAAAGAAATACTACACTTCAAATTCAGCACGTCACCCCGCATTGCGCCAAACCGCTGTTGGGTGCTGGCCTTCTGTCTTTGTTATGTGTCTGTCAGTCATTTAGTGTCGGTTTTTGTTGTGCGTTGGCTTGGTGGCTCTTTTGCAAAACTTGGCATTAGTGTTGGCTTGTGCGGTTTTGCAAATGTGCCACCAAATTTCACTGATTTTCAATCATTTCTTTGTAACCCAAAATAACTGTTTTAATTGCTTCGTAATCTTCACCCTTCTTACGGATAAAATTATCAATCAATTGTTTCTTTGCAGACAATATTGAGTGGCTAGATGTGTCACCAAACTGAGTAGCAGCAAACTCGTTTATATTTAATTTTAAATCGATACCATAGTTTGGCACTTGTTTATTCAATGCATTAAGAATACTGTTTGCGAAATCTTTGTCCCAAATCAATTCCTCTGGAATACCTTTAGGTAGGTAATTTAGATTAGTGTATATGAACTTTAAATAACGAATAGAAGAACTAATTTTTTGGGCTGTATCTCCACCATTTTGCCCCCCATCAATTCTAAAACCTAGTTTAGAAAAATCAATCCCTGTAGATTCTAAAAGTTTACTTTTAATAAAATTAAAATCAGAATTTTCCATCATGGAAAAATTATCAGGATTTAGTTTGGGTTTTTTCTTATCCCCGTCAAGTAAAACAAACTTATGCAACTCATTTTCTTCTGAATAGCCAACAGTATTTTTATACATCTGCTCTGCCCCACCTGGGAAAAACTTGACTGCAAATAAGAGCTCAAATTCAGCTCCTAAATCTCTAAGTATCGAAGAAATAAGAAGTTTAGCAGTAATATCTTCTACGATAATTAAGGATTTTTCATTTTCTGTAATTTCTAAACCTATGTTTTGAAATGCTTCTATGTAATTGCACTTATTTTTGATTGCAAATCGTCCATTGGAATTTTCATAAAAAAGCTTGATTGAAGCATCTGGTAAATATTCAACAAGTTTTGCTGAATGAGTGGAAACAACAACTTGTAATTTCTTAATAAGTGTTTGTCTTAACAAAAAAAGTTTCAGCCTTTCTTGAGCACCTGGATGTAAAGAAACCTCTGGTTCATCAAGTATAATCAGAGAGTTATTAGGTGCATTCAATACTTCATATACTAGTTTTACTACAGCGAATTCACCACGACCAGCGTATGCCTCTGAATATTTTAGATTATTTGTTACAAAATATATTGTTACACCATCAACATTATAGAAATTATGAAATAACAGATTGCATTCACTGTAGTTTTTACCAAGAATTAAGCATACAGCAGCTAATTCATTAGCGTTCAGTTTTATTTGCTTATTTACTTTTCGTTTATCAAAGCTCTTTCTACCTGAATTTTCAATATTGTTTTTTAAGTATTGAGAATATTTTCTCAGAACATCTTGTTTTGTTTTTAGTGTTTTGGTTGAATAGAATTTACCAAAGTAGAAATACTTATCAAATGCACTTAGTTGCTCACGAAAATCAATATATCTTACCTCTTTTCTGATTGGCGCACTTCGCTTACTTCGACCAGCGCCAATCATGTTGTATTTCTTTGCAGGGGCTTGTGGTTCCCAATAGTCGCTACCTTTAGCAATACCCGTTCTCTGTTTTAAAATTTCAACAAGTGATGGATTATTGAAGCCGTATATAAAACAATTCGGGTTTCCGCTATCATCTAATATTGGGTCAACATTTGTGTTAAACCAAAAGTCAGAAGTGCTTTTTCCATATGGTGCACCATATAATGCATGAAGAGCAGAGCTTTTACCAGAGCCATTGAGACCAGTCAACACTGTGAATGGAAAATCAAAATCAATTCTTTCCTCTTTCTCAATGTTTTTGAAATTTGGGAATCGCATGTATTTAATGAATGGCTCAAACGAATTTGCATTAAATGCGCTCTGTATGTTATTTATACACTGTTTAATCTCATTCTGTATTGACATAATTTAAAAACTACTTTAATGCCTTTACTTTTTCAAAAGTTATTATTTGGTTGCTCTCAATTACTTTAACTGTCGGTGGTTCCGAGAATTTGTAGGATTTAAGCTCCTCTATAAGTTCATTAAACTCATTATTTGTCGCTACTACAACATTGTCAAGTCCTATTACATCACCACTTTTTATTTTTGCTTTTACACTTTTCGCTTCATTTTCTTCAAGTGTTACTAAGAAACTTAGTGCTTTTCTGTGAACGTATTTTAATGCGATTGCCTCTAAGTCGGCTTGTTTATACCGTTCACGCAAACTTGTTTTTGCTGAAATACAAATTGGTCCTCTTTCTGCCGTGTAAAACATTAAGTCATAAATTACGTTTGGCACGAATGCAACTTTGGCACTCATATAAAGGGGTAAAATATTTTCTCGAACACACAAAGTCGCAAGTATGTATTCAAAGATTTTACCATTAAGATTGTTGTTTCCTTCAGGGTGTTTTTGAAATGCTTCCCAATACGTTGAAATGTAGTCAGAAGGTTTTTTGTATTTCACATTTAAAAAACTTGGAAACAAACTGTCAAAAACTATTTCCGCTTTGTTGTTTGCACCTACTGTTATCCCTAATTGATTTAGTTTACTCATTTTAAGATTTTGATTTTTATGGTTTTTAAAACTTGCTCTGCGGTTGCTTGAATAGCAGGAACGGCAACGGAGTTGCCGAACTGCTTATATGCGGAAGCATCAGCAACCGGAATTAAAAAATTGTCTGGGAAGCCTTGAAGCCTTGCCCATTCTCTTGGTGTCATTTTGCGAATTCCTTCTCTATTTACTTCACCTTTTATGTGAGTAGTGGGAGTGAAGTCCTTAATTCGTTTGTCAATAACCAAATTTCTTTCTCTGCCCATTCCTCCACAAACGACTGCATTAGCAATTCCTGTGTCGGGAATTATCTCAAAACCAAAACCGTTTCCTTTGCTTTCGTGTCTTGACTTGTGATTATGGAGTGTTTGTAAATATTGAGTTGATAGATAGAATTTTGTTGGCGGAACTTTCTTCTCTTTTATGTCTGCAAACTTTACTTTTTTGTCAAGCGGTTTTGGGTATTCAAACTCTATAACTTTCGTGCTTTTATGAAAGCCAACTATAAAAATTCGCTCCCTGTTTTGAGGAACACCAAAATCTTTTGCATTCAAGATTTGTGGTTCCGGAACATAATAGCCTAAGTCGTTGCGAAGAACATTAAGTATTGTTTCCAATGTTTTCCCTCTATCGTGATTTCTTAAACCTTTTACGTTTTCAAGGAAAAATGCTTTTGGTTGTTTGCGTTTTATAATTTCTGCAACATCAAAAAACAATGTTCCTCTCGTGTCTTCAAATCCTCCACGTTTACCGGCAATAGAAAATGCTTGGCAAGGAAATCCTGCACACAAAACATCAAAACCGTCCGGAATGAATTTTTTTGTTTGCTCTTTGGTAATGTCACCAAATGGAACTTCACCAAAATTTGCTCGGTATGTTCTCTGTGCTTCTTTGTCCCACTCACTTGTAAAAACACATTTACCGCCTAAATTTTGCATTGCCATTCTGAAACCGCCAATACCGGCAAACAAGTCTATAAATTTGAATGTGTAATTTTCAGGTGTTGGAAATGGAACATCATTTACCTCAAAAAGTAGTTGTTGTAAAGCATCTTCGGCTACTAAACTTAAACTTTCTTCTTCGTTTTTGTATGTAACATATTCTTTGATAGCTTTTTCAGCTTCTTTTTTGAAATGTTTAGAAACCCCGTTGTCAATATTGTGGAGATAATGAGTTATGACGGCTTTCTTTTGGTTGGATAAATTTGGCTCTACCAACCTGATTTGAAAGCGTTTGCCATCAAATTCGTCAATGCTTATTTTCTCTTTTAATTTCATTTATTGTATTTGTTATTTTGTTCGTGCAATTTCGCAAATTTTTAGTTACGTCCTCTCCCCAAAAGCGTAAAACTTTCCACCCGTCTTTCAACAACTGTTCATTCACCTCTTTGTCACGTTCTATATTTCTTTGAATTTTTTTTAACCAAAAGTCTTGATTGCTTTTGTGGTCGTGTTTTCGAGTGTTCCAGTCTTTTCCGTGCCAAAACTCACTGTCAACGAAAATTGCAAGTTTGTAACGCTTCATAGTCAGGTCAGGTTTGCCGAAAACAGATTTGTCATTTTTTCGGTAACGGTGTCCAAGTGCCCAAAGTTCTTTCGCCAAAGCAATCTCGATTTTAGAACCTGTCGCCTTAACAGCCTGCATATTTTTTCGTCTTTGCTCTTTAGTTATTTTGTCCATTGTTACAAAGTTAGAATTACTATCGAGCGGTGGCAAAATTTTAGCTCTTTTGGCTGCGAAGCGGTTGCCTATGGGTTGGGCAGCCAAATGTGCTAAAATGTGCGTTGGCTTTTCACTTTTTAGTCAGTCAGCTTGTCCTTGTGAACCGGTCAAATAGGCTTGCACCCAACTCAGAAATATGCGAAGGTAATCTACAATAGTAGAAATTTCAAGGTTCTAATAACCGCAAGAAAACAAGCACGTCCTGATATAATCTACAATAGTAGAAATTTCAAGGTTCTAATAACCATTTACAATGAGTGAAGAAATTAAACCACATCTACAATAGTAGAAATTTCAAGGTTCTAATAACCTCTATAAGTTAGCAAAAGTAATAGATGTATTGATTTCTCCAAGCTTTCGGGCAAATTGCTCTAAAGGATTTTTCTCCCCCTTAGGAAAACAACTTATAGTGAAATTTAAGTGCAAGCGATTGAGTTACAATAGATTGCAGGGTGTTGTAAAATTGGCAATGAATTTATTATGCCGAAGGTTGGTTTACAGCATAATGAGGTCGTTATCTAAAAGGCTTGCACTTCCATATTTAATAATGCTGTTTTTATCAGAGGTAAAAATGTAAATGCTATCTCCGGCATCAAACATTTTTTTAAATTTCGATTCGATATTTGTAGTTACTATATCTAATATACGCTGTGAATTTTCAATTTCATAAACTGAAAATTGAACGCGGATGCCATACTTTTCTAAAAATTTTGAAAATTGGCTTCTGGTTTTGTTGCATGATATATCATAAGCAACAATTATTACTTTACTCATAGTTAAAAGTTGGATAGGTTTCAACACTTTTTTTGCCCATAAAGCAGCGATAGTATGCTTGAATATATTTGTAGATAGCTGATTTATGGCTGATGATAGCTTCAAAGAATACTTTAGTGTAAATTTTCTTATATTCTGGTTTTAAATAATAAGCATTTTTTTGCAGTTCAAAATCAGAGGATTTAAAGGTGCCATACTTTAGCGATTTTCTAATTTGGTGTTCAATAATACACCTAAATGGTTCCATTAAATCGAAAACTAAGCTTTTGCGCCTAAACCAAAGTTGGTGGTAAATTCCTATGTAGGGATCAAAGCCAAAGAGCCGTGTCATACATTCTATGTAATTGAATAACATGGTATATCCAATGTCTAATGTAGCATTTAAGGTGTCTTGTTTTACTCGCGGATAACGTGCCAACCAATTTGCAAAGTTGAAGTAGGCATTAAAAAATGCTTTGGCTGCCCTGCCTTCTAAGCCCATAAGTTCTCTATAATCTGAAATGGTTAATGTTTTTTCTAAATTGCTGATAATGGTTGCTTGTGCAGCTTGAAAAGTTTCGTTTTTTTCTTTTGTTTTTTGTAATAATCGCACTTTTGGATTTGCCGTTTACACTATCAGCTCTATTTTTATCTTGGGTTAATAAACCTTTTGCTTCGATGTGGTCTTTGGTTTTTCCAATGGGCTTTAGCTCAAATCTTAAAGTTTTGGAGAGTTGGTACTTGTTGGTAAGTTTTTCATAATATTGTTATAGCTTGGTTTAATACTATAAAATTAAAATTGACTACTGTCAAATATTGTCAGTGGTTTAAAGTTCACTTTCTTTTTCTAAATTTTAAAATGGTGCAACTTTGATATAGTATTGTGCAACTTAAAAAGTAAGAAAATGCTACCTACAAAATCTTATGCTGCACAAAATCCAAACGCTGATTTAGCACCATACCAATTTGAAAGAAGAAATGTGGGCAATCACGATGTACAAATTGAAATTTTGTATTGTGGAGTTTGCCATAGCGATATTCATCAGGTGCGCAACGAGTGGGGCGGAGCTAAGTATCCAATGGTGCCGGGACACGAAATTGTAGGCAGAATTGTAAAAGTGGGGGAGCATGTTACCAAATTTAAAGTGGGAGATTTGGCAGGTGTTGGTTGTATTGTAGATTCGTGTAGAACCTGCAACAGTTGCTGCGAGGCACAAGAGCAATACTGTGAAAATGGTATGGTTGGCACTTACAACAGTTTTGAAAAAGATGGTGTAACCATTACGCAAGGCGGCTATTCCGATAAAATTGTAGTGGACGAAAATTATGTTCTAAAAGTTTCAGAAAGCTTGCCATTGGAGCGTGTTGCTCCATTGCTTTGCGCAGGCATCACCACTTATTCTCCTCTAAAGCAATGGAACATTGGCAAAGGGCATCGCGTAGCTGTTTTAGGCTTAGGCGGTTTAGGCCACATGGCTGTAAAATTGGCTGCTTCGATGGGCGCAGAAGTAACTGTTTTAAGCACTTCACCAAACAAACAAAAAGATGCGGAAGCGCTTGGCGCGCATAAATTTATTGTAACCCAAAATGCTGCTGAGCTGAAATCTGTAAAGAGCTATTTCGATTTTATTATTGATACTGTTTCCGCTTCGCACGATATAAATTTATATGTTTCATTGCTAAGGCTTAACGGCACTTTAATTATGCTCGGTATTCCTCCGGAAGCACCGGAATTGAGGGTTTACGGGCTTGTGAGCAAGCGAAGGAGAATTGCCGGTTCACTTATTGGTGGTATTGCTGAAACACAAGAAATGCTTGATTACTGTGCGAAACATAATATTGTGTGTGATGTGGAAGTGATTCCGATAAGTTATATAAATGAAGCTTACGAACGCATGATAAAAGGCGATGTGCACTATCGCTTTGTAATTGACATGAAAACGCTGTAAGGCAGATTTAGTCAGTTGCTTCATATTTGCATTTGACCAGCCAGTATCTTTATAGTGTAGCTTTTCTTCACATTGAAAAAAATATTATTTCTTTTACTACCCGTTTAAAGTTGCATTTACAACTTGAATCTTCACACAAAAACAGCCATAGTAATTATTCAAAAATAAAAAACGAAGAAAATAAAATTTATCATTACAACATTTTTCCTAATAATTTCACTTCACGCTTTGTATGCACAAGTATTAAACGATGATTGTGCAAGTGCTATTGATTATGGAATTTTAGATGGAAGAAAACAAGATTTTTCCTCAATAAATACAACGGGTTACGACACTTGCTTTCAAGTTTCAAACATTGGAGCAGTGGCCAACTTTCCGTTTTATTTTTCTAACAGCTTTTGCGGTCAATCACCAATTGATGCGGTCAATGGAATTGAAAACGATGTTTGGTATAAAATATCCACTTTGGGAAATTTTGAGATGTTTTGCAATACGTTTTCAAATTTTTCTGATACCGTAAAAATTACATTTTGGGCAGATGGCGGCAACGGTTCCTGTGGCAGTTTCACAGGGGGTTCGCAACAACTGATAATTTTCAATAATCAAAACTGGTTTAATGAAAATTATGCTTACATCCCATTTTCATCCCATCCCTATTTGTATCTGCAAATTAGCGGCATTAACCCGGCAGATACCGTAGATTTTTATATGTGTTTAAGAGGCGGAAATTTTTCTGCAATTCCTGTTTGTTCAGTAGGTGGTTCATCAGTATATGACAGTTTATGCTTTGTTACCAATGTATCCACTACAAATCCAACATCAATAAGTTCAAACGATGGTAATATCACAGTTTCCGTTTCAGAGGGCTTGCCCCCATATCATTTTGTTTGGAGCAATGGCGATACAGCTTCATCATTACAAGGGCTGTCAGTTGGCACATATACACTTTCAATTACCGATGCTTCAGGTTGCCAAAATTCACATAGCATCAACCTGACTGCGCCAACATCTATTAAGGAATCTCCCCAATCGGATTTTTCATTATTCCCTAACCCAACAAAAGAAATACTGAACCTCAAATTCAACAATAACAGCTATGCCAATGCTTACGAAATGGTGAATATGCTTGGACAAAGCATAACAGGTATTAAACAGTTAAACAATAATGACACAGAGCAAATAAATGTAAGTGCTTTCAGCGAGGGTATTTATTTGCTAAAAATTTATGGACTAAATAATGTGGTAAAAACGGAGAGAGTAATGATTCACAGATGATAAACGATGTTTTGTTTTTTCGGTGGCGGACAAAAGAAATGCAGATCCCGACATTTAGCCCTTCCGGCAGCTACGCATTTGCACACACTTTGCGCTTTTGCTCGGCACAAGGCGCTTTAATTTTTCTAAAACTATTTTGCAGCAAGCGCTACTCGCTTTTGTATGTCGCTTAACTCACCTTTTGGAATTGCTGCGATAAGTTTTTGCGTGTATTCTTTTTGTGGGTTGTTGTAAATTTCATCGCTGGAGCCCATTTCTTCAATTTTTCCACGGTTCATTACTACCATTCTGTCGCTCATAAATTTCACCACACTTAAATCGTGCGATATAAAAATATATGTGAACTTAAATTCTTCGCGCAACTCGATAAGCAAATTAAGCACTTGTGCTTGCACCGAAACGTCTAATGCACTCACAGATTCATCGCAAATAATAAACTGCGGATTGAGTGCCAAAGCGCGCGCAATACAAATACGCTGGCGCTGTCCTCCCGAAAATTCATGTGGATAGCGATAGAAAAATTCCGGCTTCATATTCACCTTTGTGAGCAATTCTATCACCTTATCTTTTCGCTCTTTTTCGTTGCTGTAAACGCCATGAACGGTCATGGGTTCCATAATGGCATCGCCAATGGTAATTCTTGGATTTAAAGAAGAATATGGATCTTGAAAAATGATTTGGAGATTCTTGCGAACGTCCATCATTTCTTTGTTGGAAAGTGCGAGCAAATCTTTTCCTTTGTATATAATCTTTCCTTCGGTAGCAGGAGCTAAGCGCAAAATAGTTCTTCCTAAAGTTGTTTTACCGCAGCCGCTTTCGCCTACTAAGCCTAAGGTTTCGCCAGGGTAAACATTAAAAGAAACATCATCAACTGCCTTCACATAGTCTGTAGTTTTTCCAAAGAAATCTTTCTTAGTTGGGAACCATGTTTTTAAGTTTTGAACCTGCAAAATAGGTTCTTGCTTCATCAATTCTTCTCTGCGCTTATCGGTTATACTTTGGTCTATTACTACTGCGTTAATGGCATCTTCCACCGAAGTGTTTAATTCTTCGATAGAGCCATCGGGATTTTCACGCATAAAATCAACTACCGTTGGCAACTTGCTCAAGCGCTTGCCCAATGGCGGACGACAAGCCAACAAACTCTTGGTGTATGGATGTTTTGGGTTGCTGAAAATTTCGAGAACTGTGCCTTGTTCTACAATTCTACCTTTATACATCACCAGCACTTTGTCGGCTATTTCTGCTATCACACCCAAGTCGTGTGTAATAAACATAATGGCGCTATCAATTTCGTGCTTTAGTTGGTACATTAAATCCAAAATGGTTTTTTGTACCGTAACATCTAAAGCTGTTGTTGGTTCATCGGCAATTAAAATTGAAGGATTGCAACTCATTGCCATCGCAATCATCACGCGCTGCTTCTGTCCTCCGGAAAGTTGATGCGGATAAGCCTCTAAAATACGCTGCGGATTAGGCAGGCGCACTTTTTCAAACATTTTTAGCGTAATATCTTTCGCCTCTTGTTTGCTTACTTTTTGGTGCAGAAGTATAGCTTCCATCACTTGGTTTCCGCAAGTAAAAACAGGATTTAAGGAGGTCATTGGTTCCTGAAAAATCATAGCGATTTCATTACCGCGGTAATGGCGCATGTCTTTATCCGGAATTTGAGCCAAATCTACTTGCTTTCCATCGCGTGAATTGTAAAGAATTTGTCCACCGGCAATTCTTCCCGGAGGGTTGGGAATCAATCGCATAATTGAAAGTGAAGTAACACTTTTTCCGGATCCGGATTCTCCAACAATACCAATGGTTTCGCCTTTGTTTAAGGTAAACGAAACATCGTTCACGGCTTTCACAATTCCGCCATCGGTTTTAAATTCGGTAACTAAGTTCTTTACGTCTAAAAGTAGCTTGCTCATGTTCCTTTCTAAAGTTGGCAAACCTAATTTAATTTATAGAAACTATGGCTATAAACTTTAAGTTGAAACTTATTTTTATTTGTATTGCTGTTTTCCAATTAGCACACACAGAAATATTTTGTTAGAAAACTACTGATGTATTCTTTAGTATTATTAAATTCTCTTAATAATTTAGAACACCAAAATGAAGTGCGTAAAAATACAATGGATGTGTTTGTTATTTTGTGCGGCAATTATTGCCGTATCAGGCTGCAATACATCTAAGCAAATTAAAGGCGGGAAAAACTTTAATACTCAAAATATTGAAGAAGATACGCTTGATGAAATTGTTTTAAACTTTTCTAAAGAGAAAAAATACAGAGCCTCGTATCCAATAGATTTTGACCTGCTCAATACTAAATTGGATTTACAAATTGATTGGCAGAAACAGCATTTGCCGGGCAAAGCAATACTAAAATTAAAGCCCCATTTTTATGCAACTGATTCTTTGGTTTTAGATGCAAAAGGAATGGATATAATTGAAGTTGCGCTGATGGATAAACAAGGCAATCGCGCTCTACTAAAATACACTTACGATAGCTTGCAGCTAAAAATAAACTTGGGTAAAACATACACCGCAAAAGACACGCTGCAAATTTTTATAGATTATGTTGCCAAGCCAAACGAACGCAAAACAAGCGGCTCGGCAGCTATTACAAGCGACAAAGGTTTGTATTTCATCAATCCATTAGGTAAAGAAATTGGAAAGCCTACCCAACTTTGGACACAAGGCGAAACTGAAGCAAACTCTTGCTGGTTTCCAACTATCGAATCACCAAACCAACGTCAAACTAACGAGATTTCAATTACTTGCGAAAAGAAATACGCCACACTTTCTAACGGAATACTTACCGCTACCAAAGATTTGGGCAACGGTTTAAAAACCGATACTTGGACAATGGATTTGGCACATGCGCCATACCTTGTAATGCTTACCGTGGGCGAATTTGCAGTAACTAAAGATAAATGGAGAAACATAGATGTTGATTACTATGTAGAGCAAGATTATGCTGCCGATGCTAAAAATATTTTTGGAAACACTCCGGAAATGTTAGAGTTCTTTTCACAACTTATGGGCTACGATTATCCTTGGCAAAAATATGCTCAAGTAATTGTGCGCGATTATGTGAGTGGTGCAATGGAAAACACTACTGCTTCACTTTTTGGTGAATTTGTGCAGCGCAACAAACGCGAGCTAATGGATTTGAATTTTGAAGACATTATTGCCCACGAGCTTTTTCACCATTGGTTTGGCGATTTGGTTACTTGCGAAAGTTGGAGCAATATTCCGCTCAACGAAGCATTTGCAAACTACAGCGAATACCTTTGGGCAGAGCACAAATATGGCAAAATGGAAGCCGACAAAATGCTTCAAAACAACTTGATACTTTACCTTAGCGAAGCACAAAATAAAAATGTAGATTTAATTAGGTTTTACTACGATGATAAAGAAGAAATGTTTGACCGCCACAGCTACGAAAAAGGCGGGCACGTTTTGCACCTATTGCGCAATGCTGTTGGAGATGAAGCTTTCTTTAAATCACTTCAACTTTATTTAAAAACAAATGCTTTTAAATCTGTTGAAATTCACCAACTGCGATTAGCTTTTGAATCTGTTACCGGAAAAGACATGAACTGGTTTTTTAACCAATGGTTTTTAAATAGCGGACACCCAAAAATCACTTTCACCTATGCTTACAAAAATGATACCGCTTACGTAATTACCGAACAGCAACAAAACACCGGCAAAGGACTTATTTATGAACTGCCATTAAAAGCAGAAATTTGGAGTGGAAATAACTCTAAAATTTATCCTATTCACTTAACGCATGAGCGCGATACATTTAAGTTCTATGCCGCAACTGAACCAGACCTGATTGATGGCGATGCAGAAAGAATTTTGCTTGGCACAAAAAAGGAAAATAAAAAAGTGCCGGAGTATGTTTTTCAGTATAAAAATCACCCACTTTACTTAGCAAAATATGAAGCATTGCAAAAGCTAAAGGTTGCGCAAGAAGAAGATTCTACTGCAAAAAATACACTTATCGCTGCTTTAGATAATAGTTTTTACGCCCTGCGAAAATATGCAGTAGAAAGTATAAAACTTAGCTCCGATTCTTCACCCGAAGTGCTTAGAAAAATTAAATGGATTGCGCTAAACGATAAACACCCGAATGTACGTACTGCAGCAGTTCAAAAACTTGGAAGATTAAAAGATTCTACCTTATTGAACACTTTTATGCAGTGCCTAAAAGATAGTTCTTACGCCACTGTTGCCGAAGCACTAAAAGCAATAAACACGCTCGATTCAAACAAAGCAATGCAACTCGCAAAGCCATTTGAAAACGATAAGAATTATGAACTCACCGATGCGCTTTCAACAATTTATTCTGCCAGCACTTCAACACAAGCAAACAATTTCTTTATCCAGAAATTTAAAACCGTTACGGGCTACGGCAAATATCCTTTAATGTATCACTACGCAAATTATTTAAGCGGCATGAACAAAGCAACAGTTCTTAGTGGAATTGAATTGCTAAAAAACCAAGCGCTAAGCACAGAAGCCAAGTTGATGATTTCTGCCGGAAAAGGCGCTATTAAAAGAGTTTTAAAGCAATTTGAAAGCAAGAAGAAAACATTAGAAAATGGGAATAAAGAAGCTACTGTGAATCTTCAAAATGGGTATGAAAATATTATCACAAAAGCTAACGAAGCACTTGATTTTATTAATAAACAAACCGAAGAAGAAAAGAAAAACTAGTGAGCCACAATTCACCATATAGCAATTTGAGTGATGAGGAGCTAATAAACCGCTACCGAAATTCGCACGACTTAAAGTATGTGGGAGAGCTTTATCATCGCTACAGCCATTTAGCTTATGGTGTGTGCTTAAAGTATTTTAAAAATGATGCCGCTGCACAAGATGCTGTGATGCAAATTTTTGAAAAACTTATTACCGATTTAAAAAAATATCATGTTGCTATTTTTAAATCTTGGTTGCATACCGTGATAAGAAACCATTGCATGATGCAGTTTAGAACGAATACTGCGACAGTTAGAAATGTGCAAGAATATAAACAAGAAATGCAAAATGAACCACAGTTTGATATGGAAAATCAACTGGAATTGCATCTAGAAGCTGCCGAAGAGAAAGAATGGCTTTTAAAGCACTTAAACGAAAGCATAAACGACTTGCGCGATGAACAAAAAACTTGTGTTGAACTATTTTATCTTAAAGAAAAAAGTTATCAAGAAATTAGTGCCATCACCGGTTATTCGCTGAATGAAGTAAAGAGCTATATTCAAAATGGGAAAAGAAATTTAAAGAATATAATTATCGCAAAACATGAGCGGGCAAAGGAAAAATAACATGCCTCTTACTCAAAACGGAGTAATAACAGACCAAGCAATTTTAGCTTATCTGAAAGGCGAACTATCGCCACACGATACCGCTGAGTTTGATAAACTGTTAGCTGCCGATCCATTTGCACGCGAAGCTTTAGAAGGTTTGCAAACAGCAAATGCTCAAAAACTAAAAGCAAGCTTTTCAGAATTATCGCATAAAATTCAAGAAAAATCAGGCTCGGCAAAAGCAGAAAAGAAAACCTCATTCACTCTATTTTTTAGATATGCAGCAGTTGCAGCTTTGGTTGCTGTGTTTATTGGCGTTGCATTTCTTACAACCAATTATTTTAATGAACAAGCACAAAAATTAGCATTAAAAGAAGAAGCTACAACACAAGAAGCTGCGCCACTTTTACAAGAAGCCGATAGCCAAGTTCAACTTGCTGAAGCGCCAATTACCGATACCTTATCAACCGAAATGCTTGCGGAACAAAGTGCCGATATTAGCAGTATAAATGATAGCGCAACACAAGGAATAGCAAGCAATGCTGAAACTTCACAACAAGTTGCCACAAAAGCATCATCTATTGCTGCCAGCCCAACAATGCTGCCATCTCCACCGCCTGCGACTAAACAAGTTGCAGCGAAGCCTATTGCAAAAGAGCAAGAAACCAAGCAAGTAAAAGAGGCAACTAAACAGTCTAATGCAATTCAAACAAAAACAACTCAGTCTGCAGTAAGCAATACACCCAAAACAAATTCACAAGCAGATGCCATAACTGGCGATGCTGCAACAGCAGCAATACATGCTGCCGAAAAAAAGACTGAGGAAAAGAATGATAAACTTTCTGAAAGCATGGAGGATGCCATGGAGAGTTTCAACAATAGAGATTACAAAGATGCTGCAAAAAAGTTCAATAAAATTGCATCAAAAGATCCTTCAAACTTAGATGCAATTTACTTTGAAGGTATTAGCCAATTTATTAATGGCGATAACAATAAAGCGCTAAAGAACTTCGATAAATTGTTGAGTAATGGTGCCAAACATTCTGATGGTTCAAAATGGTATAAAGCGCAAATTTTATTGAAGAAAGGAAAAAAGGAAGATGCAAAGAAACTATTGAACGACTTGAAAGAAGGCAATAGTTCTTTTAAAGATAGAGCCATAAAAAAACTAACTGAAACCGAATAGCAGTAGCTCTATTTCGTGCTTTCCAGCGTAGCGGTATCACAATCAAAACTCACACTAAAAGCAGAGTCTGCAGGCATTTCGAAATCGTCTCTGCCAAGTTTTAAACTTCTATCGTTAAAACTTCTGCGCAAAAACTCTCCCACTACAGGTAATGCTGCTGAAGATCCTTGCCCTGTTGCAGTAGAACGAAAATGTACTGCGGGTTGTTCAAAGCCAACCCAACAAACTGCTACAATACTTGGTGTGAACCCAACAAACCAAGCATCGGCATTGCTTTGTGTAGTGCCTGTTTTTCCGGCAATTGGCATATTTAATCCAAAGCGACTGCGCAGCCTTGCACCAGTGCCTTTATTCACCACGCGCTTCATCATCCCATCGGTAACCCACACTGTTTTTTCATCTAAAACTTCTTTGCGTTTTGGTGTATATTCTGCTAATTTATTTCCCTTTCTATCTTCAATTCTTTTAATAAAAAAAGGTTCACTTAAAGTTCCGTTATTGGCAAATGCCGTATAAGCTCTTGCCATTTCGAAAAGTGAAATATCGTTTACGCCAAGGCAAAGCGCAGGTACAGGTTCTAAACGACTTTCAATACCTAAATTCTTGCAAAATTGCACTAAAGCATCTGGTCCAAAATCTTTCATTAACTGTGCTGTAATTCTATTATCAGAATACGTTAAACCTTCCTGCATTGGAACCATACTTCCATCTTCCCATTTCTTAGTTGCCGAAGGATCCCAAGTGGCATCTACGCCATCAAACTGTGGCGGCTCGTAAGGAATAAGTGTGCATGGATTGTAGCCACGCTCCACCGCTACCGCATATTGAAACGGTTTAAGAATAGAACCAACTTGTCGTTTGGTAGTTTTTTTTACGTGGTCTAATTGAAAAAAGGTAATGTTTGGCCCACCAATCCAAGCTTTTATTTCACCAGTTTTTGGGTCTAAAGCCATAAATCCAATTTGAGCAATTTGCAAGTAATACTTAATAGAATCTAATGGCGACATGGTTGTATCTTTTGAATAATCACCTGCTGCATCATCATACGAAAAGATGGTCATTTCAACTTTCTTATTGAAAATTTTTGCGATTTGCGCCTCGCTCTTTCCTTGTTCTTTAAGTGCTAAATAGCGCTCGCTTTGCTTCATCATTTTTTCGGGCAAATCCGGCTTTGCACGCATACCGCTTTTCCAAGGTTCACGGTCTTTCCATTCAGTAAAAAAAGTGCTTTGTAAATAAGCTAAATGCGATTTTGCAGCTTCCTCAGCATAAAATTGCATGCGCGAATCAATTGTGGTATAAACCTTTAATCCGTCTTTGTAAATATCCCATTTTGTGCCGTCAGATTTTGGATTTTTATCGCACCAGTTTTTTAATTCTTGTCTTAAATATTCTCTAAAATAGGTTGCAATTCCTTCTCTAAAATCAGGATTGTGAAAATCTAAAACTATCGGCTTGTTGATATAATTTTTAAGCTGTTTTTCATTCAAATATCCGGCTTCAAACATTCGGTCTAAAACTAAATCTCTACGCTCTTTTGCAAGCTCTGGTCGTTTCTGCGGATTATACAAAGATGGCCCATTCAACATTCCAATGAGCATGGCAGCCTCTTCCACATTTAAGTCTTTTGGCTTCTTATAGAAATAAGTAAAAGCAGCAGTTTTTATTCCGTAAGAATTATATCCAAAGCCAATGGTATTGAGGTAAACGCTAATAATTTCATCTTTAGAAAAAGTGCGTTCTAACTTAGCAGCCAACACCCATTCTTTAATTTTTTGTGCTGTTCTTTTTATTGGGTTTCGCTCTACTTTTTTGTTGAATAAATTTTTGGCGAGCTGTTGCGTAATTGTGCTGCCGCCTCCTGCATCTTGCCCTAAAATTCCGGTTTTAATTATTGCTCTAAAAAGCCCCTTTAAATCAATTCCACTGTGTGTGTAAAATCGTTTATCTTCTGTTGCTATCAAGCCTTGCACTAAGTAAGGCGAAAGTTCATCATAGCTAATTTCAATTCTGTTTTCAGTAAAGTAAGTTCCTAAGATTTGGTTATCGCTGGAGTAAACTGTTGTAGATACATCGTTGTTTGGATTTTGAATAGCATCTAAATCGGGCATTTCGCCAAGCAAACCTTTGGTAACGCCCCAAAAGAAAAAAATTAAAAACACCACAAAACTCCAAAGTGCAATTTGGGTGTATCTAAAAACTGATTTAAAATCTTGTTTCATCGAAGCAAACTATTGTTGGTTTTTATATTGAACAAATGCTTCTAATGTGTTGTAATAGGCTTGTCCGTACTTGCGGATTAAGGCATCTTTTAAGAATTTGTAAACCGGAACTTTGAGTTTTTTTCCATTTGCACACGCGGCTTTGCAAATTTCCCAACGTTCGTAATTTACGGCATCATAGTGTTGGTGTTTGGTAATTCTTATCGGATATAAATGGCATGAAATAGGTTTTTGAAAGCCCACTTTTCCATCTTTCCAAGCACGCTCAATCCCACACATAGCAACGCCATTTTCAAAAACAGTATAAGCGCAAGCGCCATCTTTCCGCAGTGGTGTTGCATGTTTATTTTCTTCCTTCAAAAAAACGTGTTTACCTTCTTTTTCTATTGCTTCTATGCCTTCTTGTGTTAAATAAGGTTTCACGGCATCATAGATATTATCAAGTATAGGGAGTTCGTTTTCTTCAAGCGGAGCGCCATATTCGCCTTGTACACAACAAGCGCCTTTACAAGCGTTTAGGTCGCACACAAAGTGTTCTTCAATTACATCTAAACTCACCAAAGTATTTTCTATCGAAAGCATAATAAGTGCAAATGAAAACAATTAGCCTATATTTCTTCATGTTCATTTATACTGAACCCAAACTATGCAGTAGAAGTTCTATTACGAAATAAAATTTCTGCAAAATATGAAACCGCGTAACTTTTACTCCCTCTCCATCGAACTACTTATGGATTATTCGTAAAAGTTCATATTTTATTGAACTTTTGCCTCTTAATAACGAATTCCACTGCATAATTTGGGTTGAAAGTTTATTTTCGCACACACTCAAAAATTCGTTTTAGATGTATAACAGCGATGTGGAAGCCTTAGATGCGTTTGCGGCAAAATATAAAACGCTAAAAACTGAAATAGGGAAAGTGATTGTGGGGCAACAAGAAGTGGTACACCATGTATTGGTTTCTATTTTTTGTGACGGACACAGTTTGCTCATTGGTGTGCCGGGATTGGCTAAAACACTTACAGTTCAAACCATTTCACAAGTGTTAGATTTAACTTTCAATCGCATACAGTTTACACCAGATTTAATGCCGAGCGATATTATCGGTTCAGAAATTTTAGATGAATCGCGACAGTTTAAATTTAATCGCGGTCCTGTTTTCGCCAATATTGTTTTGGCAGATGAAATAAATCGTACACCGCCAAAAACACAATCTGCACTTTTAGAAAGTATGCAAGAGCGTAGTGTAACTGTTTCAGGGAATAGGCATATTTTACCTAAACCATTTTTTGTTTTAGCTACGCAAAATCCAATTGAGCAAGAAGGAACTTATCCTTTGCCTGAAGCCCAATTAGACCGATTTATGTTTAGCATCACTTTAGATTATCCTTCGTTTGAAGAAGAAGTACAAGTGGTGAAGCAAACAACTTCGCAAACTAAAACTGAATTGACTAAGCATCTTTCGGGTACTGATATTGTTTATTTTCAGCAGCTTATTCGCAAAATGCCGATAGCTGACAATGTATTGGAGTATGCTGTTTCGTTAGTGAACAAAACTCGCCCGGAAAGTAATTTTGCAACTGATACAGTTAAAAATTATGTGGCTTGGGGCGCTGGTCCGCGCGCTTCACAGTTTTTGGTGTTGGGGGCAAAATGCCATGCGGCTACCAAAGGAAAATATTCACCCGATATTGAAGATGTGCAAGCTGTTGCATTGCCGGTTCTTCGCCATAGAGTTTTTAAAAATTACAAAGCTGAAGCCGAAGGACTTAGCATAGAAAAAATAATTTCAGGCTTGTTATAGCCTATAATTTCCTAATGATTTTAAACCAAATACAATGAAAACTTCTGAGATAAAATTTAAGATTGATTTAGACAATCAAAATATTCCGCATAGCATTAAATGGCTGGCAACCGATTCACAACACAACGAATTAAAAGAGTGCAAAAGCATGCAAATTTCACTTTGGGATATTGTTGAAAAAACGACTTACAATATTCACTTGTGGACAAAAGATATTACTACCGATGAAATGCACTCACAGTTTTTCCAAACGCTATTAAGTTTTGCAGATTCATATCAAAAAGCTACAGGCAACCCATTTGTGAAAGAAGAAATGCAGAAATTCGCAAATGACTTAGCCGCAAAAACTGCCGAATGGGAAGAAGGCAGACAAACTACTAAGTGGTAATTTTCGGAAATAGCCTACTAAAAACAAAAAGGGAAATGAGCAATCATTTCCCTTTTTGTTTAGCCTGCTTTTGCAGGCACTTTCTATAATTATTATTTAGAAGGTGCTACTGCTGCCGGTGTTGGTTGTGCTTTTGCCGGAGCTACTGGTTGGCCAGAAGTTGCTCCTGCATTAGGATCTAAAATTGTACCGTGAATTTTTAAAGTTTCAGGGCTGTTTTTTGCATTAGATTCTACAGTTACCGTTTTAGTGAATGGTCCGATACGGTGTGTATCGTATTTCACTTTAATTACGCCAGATTTACCAGGCATTATCGGTTCTTTTGGGCATTCAGGAACTGTGCATCCACATGAACCGCGACAGTTTGAAATAACTAATGGGCTTTTGCCTACGTTTACAAATTTAAACTCGCGTGCACCGTCTGCATCTTGTTTAATTGTTCCGTAATCAATTTCTGTAGAGTGCCATTTAAACTCCGGAGCATTAGGATCTACCGGATTGGCAACCCCTGTTTGTGCCGCAGCAAACATTGCTGTGCCTGCAACACATAAAGTGAAAAGTAATTTCTTCATGCTTTCTTAAATTTGTTTTTAAAAGTTGTTTACTAAAAGCAAAGCGAATTAACGCCTTTTTTCGTGTTACAAGATTTAGAAAATGCTAAAAGGTTTATCCTCTTAACAGTTTTTTGTTTTTCAAATATACTAACCAAAATAAAACGAAATAAAAGTTGAAGTATGCAACTACACAGCAACACCACTTTCTTTCAGCTTTTCAGTTTGTTCGGCTACCGCAAGTGCTTCCAACATGCTATTGATATCTCCATCCATAAAAGCATCTAAATTATAGATGCTCATATTGATTCGGTGGTCTGTAATTCTGCCTTGCGGATAATTGTAAGTTCTAATTTTTGCACTTCGGTCGCCTGTGCTTACTAATGTTTTTCTGCGTGCTGCTATTTCGTTTTCGTGCTCGCGAACTGCGGCTTCATAAATTCTGGTTTTCATCATTTTTAAAGCCATTTCGCGGTTTTTATGCTGGCTTCTTTCTTGTTGGCATTCCACTACCACTCCGGTTGGAATGTGTGTAAGGCGCACCGCACTTTCTGTTCTGTTTACGTGCTGACCTCCTGCTCCACTTGCTCTAAAAACATCCATTTTTATATCGGCTTCATTCACTTGCACATCTACTTCATCTGCTTCGGGCAAAACCGCTACCGATGCCGCAGAAGTGTGTACTCTGCCTTGTGCTTCTGTTTTTGGAACGCGCTGCACACGGTGTACACCACTTTCAAATTTTAATGAGCCATAAACATTGTTGCCTTTTATTTCTATCACAATTTCTTTGTAACCGCCCACTGTGCCTTCGTTTGCATTTACAAGACTCACAGCCCAACCTTTTACTTCGCAAAAGCGCGTGTACATACGCAGCAAATCTCCTGCAAAAATGCTTGCTTCATCACCTCCGGTTCCTGCTCTAATTTCTAACAATACATTTTTTTCGTCTTCAGGATCTTTAGGAACTAAAAGTTTTTTCAGTTCGGTTTCTATATTTTCTTTTTCAATTTCTAATTGGTCTAAATCGGCTTTTGCCAACTCGCGAAATTCTTCATCTTTTTCTTTGTTTAAAATTTCTTTATTGTTTTCGATATTGCTTACCACTAATTTATAGCGGTCGTAAACATTTACGACTTCTTCTAATTCGCGGTACTCTTTATTTAGTTTTGCAAATAGTTTCATATCGGTAGTGGCGGCAGGATCCATTAACCTTTTTCCTATTTCAATAAACTTTCCTTTAAGCGATTCTAACTGAGAAAACATGTAAAAAATTGAGGCGCGAAAATAGCTGATTATCCTAAAAAGTAGTAAACTATTATTTCTTCATCAATTTTATATAGCAAAAATGAAGTCTGTTGGAATGGAATATTGGGGTTTAAAACTGAATTTATTGTAGAGTTTATGTTTTTGTAAGAACATAAAAAAAAATAGGAAGTTTTTATTAAAAGTTATTGGTTGTCAATTCTAAATACTTAATTTTGAAGACCAGAAAGACACTAAATGAGTTTTAACTTTAATCGTTTTTTTAATGAAAGTAACTTTAATTGGTGCATCTGGTTTAGCAAAAGATTTAGTGGGTGCGTTTGGATACGAAAATTATATACGTGGTGTAACTTTGTTTGATAATGTAACCGAAGCGAACGAAGAAATACTTTCTAACCACTATCCAATTATTCGCACAAAGGAGGCTTTGAAAAAACACTTTGAAACTGTTTCTCCTTTTTTTATTGTAGCAATTGCATCACCTGCAAAGCGGAGAAAGATGGCAGCAGAAATAAAAGCGCTTGGAGGTATAAATATTTCTTATTTCTGTTCTCAAGCTTTAATAAGTCAATTTACAGAAATGTCGGAGCAAGGTGTTATTATCCAATTGGGATGTAATGTTTCAAGTGAGTGTGTTTTAGAAGAAGGGGTGTTTTTAAATGTACGCTGTATGCTTGGGCATGGTGTAAAAATTGGCAAGTACACTACCTTATCGCCAGATGTAAAAGTGCTTGGAAATGTTTCCATTGGGGAAAATTGTGTAATTGCAACCGGTGTAACTATTATGCCTAATGTGAAAGTTGGCAACAATGTAAAAATAGGAATGAACAAACTAATAACCAGTGATATTCCTGATAACACAGAGTTGTTTTAGATTGAACAAAATTGCTAATGAATAAACAAGAATAGCGAATGAATTTTTTTGAAACTTTTAGTGGTAATATATCAGAGTTCAATGAGCTTTTTCAGAAAACAAAGCTTGTGCATGTACTACCCAATAAAGTTGGTTTATCAGCTGATGCTTATTTTAGAAAACTTGCGGCAGCGTGTGGCATTCCTTTAATTCATGATGAAGAACCAGCAACAGGGAAATTGGTGATTGATAGATGGTCAATTATTGAATATAATCCAGCAAAGGGCGATACTTACAAGTATAGCAATACGGCACAGCCACTTCATATTGATTACAGCTATTTTTCCTTCGATATTTATGCGGCATTTATTTTCTGCGAAAAGCAAGCTGAGTTTGGAGGCGCAACTCGTTTTATTGATGTAGATACTATTGTGCAAATTTTAGAAACAATAGATAAGACACTTTTAGAGCGCTTACAAAACACAATTATTCAATTTGGTAGAGAAGGAAATCCGGTAGCAAACAAGAAAGATTTTATTCTCTCTAAAGATGATTTGGGTTGGAGAATTAACTGGAATTATTTTAGAGCAAAAGAAGACATTGTAAATATTACCTTGGTTGAAGATTTTAAGCGGTTTTTAGATGATTATATTGAGCAGAGTGGAGAATTAAAAGAGTTGAAATTGCAACCCGGTGAAGGTGTTTTTTTTCATGATAAAAGAGTATTGCATGGACGCAATTCTTTTATTGGAAATAGACTTTTAAATAAAGCAGGAATAGTTACAACAGTGCCGGATATTGTGAAGAAGTTAATTGCCGAAGGGCGACAAAATTAAGCACAAGATGAATGGCTACATTTGTGTTTTTACGCGTCTTTTTTTAAAACAATACAATGCTAATCAATAGGTGAAAAAGAAACTCACATTTATCTCGTTAGCACTTTTGGTTTCTATCATTCTATTTTTTGAACTTGTTCCAGTATGGATTCAAGCAGCAACGCGTGATGAACTAAAAAATTGGTATCCAACTTTCGGAACGATAGCTTTCTATTTTATTCGAATATTTCTACCCATTGCATTTGCTGTTTCTATTGGCGCATTACTCTTCTTATGGACAAAAGATGTTTTAAGCTATATCAAATATGGTGTAGAGTTTTTAAGAGATAAAATTAGTAACAATAGAAGAGGATTTTTCTACGCTGTTTTCTTAATGATTTTAGTTGCTCAATTTTATTACAACTATAATTATGATGAGGTTTATCCTGCTGTGATGATGCCACTGTTTGGGCAAGGAATCTATCCAAATCCGATAGAGGTAGAAACAGATGAATTGATTGTGAAGAACTGTAATGAACAACTATATACTTTGCAATTTTATGAGTTGCTAACAGAAGTAATTGGCGATGAGGAGGGCAAAATGATTTCTGCTAAAAAGATAACGCAAGTTCCACTAACGGATAACTTGAAGTTGTGGTTGAATATACATGCGCGAAAGCGATTGAAAGAAAATTGTATTAAAGAAATTGAAATAATAAAAATTACAAGCGAATACTTTTACAATGGACAACAATTTAGCTTGAAGAATGAGAAGAAAGAACAGCTTCACAAAATTACTTATTGATGCAGACTTCAAAGTTGAATATTGTTGAAAGATGGTTGAACTATAATCCAATAGACGAAAGTGGATTAGCTGTTTTTAGAATTTTATTTTCATTCTTCTGTTTACTTTCACTTGTTGGTGTTTTGAGAATTGATACATTGACAATTTATCCCAACGAGTTTTATAAACCGCAAGTAAGTTTTGCATATCTTTTTGATAAGCTCCCACCTATTTATTTTTTATATCTTTTAGATACACTCTCAATTGTTTCTTTAGTTGGAATGCTGTTTGGTGTGAAAACGCAATGGAGTTCTATATTATTTGGCGTCTTTTTTATTTGTTCAGTTTCATTTATTTATGCATTTTCTAAAATCGGACATCAACATTTTATGCCGTTTACGGCAATTATTTTTGCTTTCTCCGGTTGGGGAAACAAATACTCTATTGATGCAGTTTTTTCAAACAAGAACAATAAAAAAGGTGAGATTAATGTTTATCCATTCTTTACTTTAATTATTGCGTTTTCATTTTTTACATCAGGGTTTGCAAAACTGCTTGGTGCTTGGCTCGATCCAAGTTTTCAAGCAGTAAGGTATTACCAACTTCGCGATTTGTTTTTTGTTGAACGATCTAATCTATTAACCCATTTTACTGCTTATGATTTAACTTCAAAGATGTTTTGGGAATTGATGGATTACTTTATTGTAGCCATAGAAATACTACCGCTTTTTTTTATGTTTTATCCTAAAGTATTTCGCTACTTTATGTTTGGGTTAGCAAGTTTTCATCTTGGTGTTTATCTTGTT
The DNA here is from genome assembly GCA_001897535.1 of Bacteroidetes bacterium 37-13. Classification (GTDB taxonomy): domain Bacteria; phylum Bacteroidota; class Bacteroidia; order Chitinophagales; family LD1; genus UBA7692. The sequence goes on from MKTC01000040.1 coordinate 48,216, forward strand.
ATGAATATCACATTTGGCATGTATCCACTAATATATTTACCGTTTATTGCAGATTGGAAGCATTCGTTTTTAATGGCTAAGATAAGGGGGCTTTTCAATGAAATTAGATTTGAAAAAAAGTTGCTTCAAATCGCATTTTTAATCGTGCTATTTGTTGCTGTGATTTTGCATTACATACTCAATTTTAATGATGTTAGAGGATTAAGTTTACATAGAGGAGTCATACTTGTAATGTCTTATATCATTACTTTATATTTCTTTTTAGAAGCAATGTTTATTAACTATGCAAGGGATAAGGTCGTTGAGTTAAAGGCTGAAAAATAGAGTACATTAGAGAAATGTCATCAATAAAAGTTTCTGTAGCAATTCTTACTTATAATCAAGAAAATTCAATTCGTGAAGCAATAGAAAGTGTTTTGTCGCAACAGGTTAATTTTAATGTTGAAGTTATTGTGGTAAATGATGGCTCTACTGATAATTCTGATGCTGTCATAAAAGAGTTGGCAGTGCTTTCTCCTCAGATTGTATATGTTCATCACAAAGAAAATTTAGGGATTAGAAGTAGTGTAATTGAGGTTAGTAAAATATTGAAAGGAGAGTATGTTGCTGTTTTAGATGGAGATGATTTGTGGTGCTATCCACATAAGCTGCAAACGCAGATAGATTTTTTAGATAACAATGCTGAGTATGAAGGTTGTTTTCACGACACGGCAATACAGAATATGGTAAAGAATGGCAATAGTTATTTTGCGGCACACAAGTATTATTCTCAACGATATAGCTATGAGAACGATTTCTTTTTCCCTGATATTGTAGATAGAATTTCGATTATTTCCTCCTCGTCTTCGGTGATGCGAGCAAGGAGACTAAAGAAATTGAACATGAGTATTTTAGATGACAATTTATCCATAGACTGGAAGTTGAAAGTGCTGATAATTTTAGATGATAAGTTTAAGTATTTTAATGAGGTCTGGTCTGTATATAGAAATCACGATGGAGGGATATCAAAAAGCAATAAGGTAAAGTTTCACTTGTCTCATATAAGATTTTTGAGACAGTTATTGGAAAAAGAGTGGTTTGAAAATAGACAGTACGATATATATAGAGCAATTTCAAGCGAGTACAGAGTGCTATTAACTATCAAAGAAAGTAATGAAACGATTGATAAACAAAAACTATTTCCGCAATACCTAAAGTCTGAATTTGCTAGATTATGGTATTTTAGAAAGCAGTTTTTAGGTTCTAATACTAAGCAGTAGAATTAGAAATAAATTTTAAAAATGTGGTACGAAGAAATAATAATGTTTCAGAAGTTATTTAGAAGGTTAGTTTGGCTCTTAGTACTCTTAATTTTAGTTAGTTGCCATCGAGATAAAGAATTACTTAGAGAACGCTTTTCTATAAAGCAAGAATTGAACTTTGATTCTACTCAGAGAGTTTTGATTATCGAAAATCCTCACAGCTATCAAGTTGCTTTTCATCTTAAGGTAAGTAACTTATTTCCTTTAGATAGTGAAGACATAAAACAAATTGTTGAGTTGCATGCAAAGGAAAATAAAGTGCCAATAGAGCAAGCTGCATGGCAATTTGTAAATCAATTAACCTTTAATAATTTACCTTACACAACAGAGAGATGGCAACATAATCCACAATTATTCATTAACTCAATTGGAGGTGGCTATTGTGATGATAGAGCTACAACACTAGTTGCTATTTGGAAAAACTGGTTCGATTCGGCACGTGTGGTAAATTTAGGCGGGCATGTTGTAGCTGAAGTTAAAAGCAATGGCAAATGGCAAATGTTTGATTCTGATAAAGGAGTTGCATATTTAGATGAGGACAAAGAAGTATGTTCAATAGATGAATTGGAAGATTCCGCAAAATGGATTTCTAATCCAAAAGAAGGGTATGTTTTAGGTAATAATGTTGCTTTAAAATGTCCAACTCCAAGAGCCAAAGAACTTGCCAGCTTATATGCTTCAGATAGTAATAATGTTGATGTTACAAAATGGCATTTGAGGTATAAAGAACTAAGTAGCCTATTTATTCTGCCAAGTAATTCAAGAATAGAATTGATAATGGATGTTCCATATAAATTAGTGATTCATTTAAGTCCCGAATCTAAAGGAGAATTACAGATTCCATTTGTGCCATACAAAGCATCGGGGAATATTGATTTTATTGAAAATGGAAACTTGCAGTCAGTAAATTCAAACAACTATCTTTTTAGTAATAACGAATTTCATAATAATTTACAGATAGTTAAGGCTGGACAGAAGAGTAAAATTGAGTATTTAATCAACCCGAAATTAGATGAATTTGTTACAAGTAATCGTCTCTATATAAATAGTACGGATAGTTTAAAATTATTTACAGAGCGCCTTTCTGAACCAATTCAAAATGTATTGTTTGGTGAAGTAGGTTTATATTTTGATATAATTTTAAAAAATTATAGCAGCGAATTGGAAGAGTGGAGTAAGTTAGAGATTGATAACTTAGTATATAATGATTTTGAGGATATGTTTTTATCCTTTTTAGAAGAAGATAGTGATATTACAAGTGAGCAAATAAAGAAGAACGTAATGGTGTTTAGAAATGTCTATTTGAGCTTTTGTGATGATGAAAAAAAAATGAAAAAATATAAAAGAGCTTATCCGGTGAGTATGCTCCTTTTGTTTGCTTCAATTAAAGATAATAAATTGGATTATTTTAAGAGTCTGACAAATATGCATGATTAAAGTAACTCCTAAATTTTTTAGTTTAACTGTACTTGTTGCTATTGTATTTGTATGGAGTTTGGTGCAATATCAATGGTGGGTTTTAGCTTCACTGACTGAATTTCGTTTGTGGTATCAAAATACGGGTTTGTTATTATGGATAGCTAAATCTGCTTTTGTTGCGGTAGGTTTTTTTGCCTTTTTGTTCTTGGTATTTTTTACAATAAAATACTTGCTCATTTATGCACTCAAAATCTTTAGGAACGAAAGATTTCAGAAAGTTTATATCAATAGCATTTTTTTTATACTGATGGTAATTTGTGGTTGGTATGTTAAAACAGAACATCCTTTTTGCGATTTTCCAATGTATAATTCATTTCCAAATTGGTCTATTGTTTTTATGATGGAGGATATGAATGGAAATCAACTTCCGTTATCAACTTTCAGTAATTATAGCGCAAGTGATATTCCTGATTTATATTTTAATTTTATGAATAATGCTCATGAACCTTATGGGCGTTTAGAAAGTAATGAATGGGCGTTAAAGGCAGGTGCTGAAATCGGTAGAAAAATTAAACTTAAGCAAGAGCTAAAAGGAGGATTTAGACTGGTGCGGGTCTATTACCATATTAAAAGCCATAAAATAGTTGAGGAGCGAACTGTGTTGTATGAAAGAAATATTTAAAAAATATTGGAGCAACAGCTACTCAATATTGGAATGGCAGTGGATGAAGTATTCTTTATCATTTATTTGGATAGCTTCAATTGCAAAAATATTGTTGTTGCAGCAAACCATAAGCTACCCTCGTTCTATATGGCGATGGATAAATCATGATTGGATACAACTGCCTTTAGTTAAAGTTATGGTTTTTATTGCAGCTGCATTTGCTTTGTGGCAATACATTAGAGAGAAAGACATGAAGCGGTCATTAACTGTAATTACACTTGTTTCAATTCTGGTTTTTTCACTTTCTGATTCCTACGGTTATTTTGATAGGTACGATTTAATGTCTTGTGTATGGATAGCACAATGGGTTGCTTATGTTTTATTATCGCCTGAAAAACATGATATACCACAAATGAGAATTCAGTTTTCAGTTCAGGCAGTTGTGGGTGTATATTTTTTGGCAGGAATCAACAAACTAGTGTCTTCCGGTTGGACTTGGGGACTAAGCACAGAAGCATTCGCGCTACAAGTGATGAAAGGTAATATGGTTGATTATGCACAAGATGGAAGTATTGGCGCACTTCATTCGGCAACTTATCTTTCACAGATAGTCTTGAGTTATCCTGTTTTATTTAGTGCTTTACTTTCTCTTTCTTTATTTCTTGAGTTAGCTTGTGTGGTTGTTCTTTTTAGTAAAAAACTCAGGATTATTTTTGGCTTGTGCTTTTTGGGAATGCATATTGGTATAGCGATATTTTTGAAAATCCATTTGCTTTCTACGGTTCCAATAGCAATGTTTTTTCTATTAAATCCAATGTATTTGATTGCAGAGTTTATAGTAAATGTTAGAACCAAGTTGATTCGTTGCTTTATACAACTAGGCCTTTAGTTGGTGTTTTATGTATTATATTTGATTCTACTCGCTGCTTTAACCAATGATACACACACTATTCAAATTGGAACAATATCTTTATTCCAGGTCAACGAAACAGGGCTTTGTGTTTTTTCTATTGTGCACTGTGCTTTTATCTACTTTGGTTGTATTGTTTCATTATGTGGGGTATTCGTTTCTTTTTAGCTCGCCAATTAATGAACTTCAACAGTATTATCCTAGATGGTATTGGTTGGTTTATACGATGCTTAAAATCATTGAATTGTTTTATTACACAGTAGTAGTAATTCAACTATATATATTGTCATCTCGGCTATTTGCAAATAGAACAATTAAATGGGTAGTGATAATTTCAGGAATTAGTGGAGTGTATTTTTGGGAAATACCTCTTTTGCCACTCTCTGTGTCTTTGGTTTTCCTCTATGCGTTATTGGTTTTTATGGATTGGGAATTGTTTATTGCAAGGTGGAATTTTTTAAGCAAGCATAAAATTCTTGAACCAAGCATAAAATTGATTGATGTTCGAGAAAAATGGATTGTGCTTGCATTGGTAGTGCTTGCGTTTTTATTGAGGTTATTATGGATTTTACTTACCGATAATTCAGGTAATGGCGATGCGGGTATGCGTTTATTCGGAACGCAAAATTGGATATTTAGATGTTCAATATTAAATGAAAGTAGAATTGGTATTTTAGACCTTCCTGTAGTATATCTGTTTCCTTCTCGCGATTGGCTGCCTTTGCATTACTACTTAATGTATGCTGCAAAATTAGTTAGTGGTGAGTTGATATATTCTTCGCGTATTCTTACTGCACTTTTTGGAGCTCTTTCTGTTATACCGATTTACAAGTTGGCAGGGCTAAAGTTTAATCGAACTACTGCTTTAATTTCTGCGCTTATCCTAACTTTTTATCTTTTTCATATCTATTTGTCTTCTTTAGTACTTAGCGAGCCATTTTACATATTCTTCCTACTATGGGCTTATTATTTCATCGAAAATTGGAGGGTCTCCAATAATAATATTGGGTTGGTTTATATTGGACTGATGCTGGCTTGCCTTAACTTATTGCGGTTTGAGGGTTGGTTTTTCAGCGCTTGTTGTGTGGTGTTGCTTCCATTATTAAAAAATATTACTGAGTGGCGTAAATACTTATACTTTTTGGCTATTGTATTTACTTCAATTATTTTTGTAATGTATTGTGAGGTTACATTAGGTGAACACCCTTTACGGGGTATTCTTTATAGTGATTATGAGGTTAAAGCAACTTTAACAAGTAATCCAATTTCTATTTTGGGGATAATAACTACATATCGAAATTCTTGGCTGCCATTGAGTTTCTTGGGTTTGTTATTTTTTTCTGCATACTATACTTGGAAGTATAACAATAAATTATTGTTATGTCATATTTTATATGTAATTCCACTATTCCCTTTCATTTATAAGCTTTTTAATGGCACACTAACTGCACAGCCCAGATATATGCTATTGTATATGGTGCCACTAATTCCTTTTGTTGCTTATTTTTTTTATTTATTGTACCGTATTCTTCGGTTAAAATTATTCTTCGGTTTCTTTATATTTTATTTAGTGTTGTTCAATGTTGTATTTTACAAACAATTGCAAAGTGGTTATCCGATATTAAAATACCCAAGTGGATTTCATAAAAGTGCTACTTTCGTTAGAAAAATTGAACAATGTAGTTTTTACATTGATGCCGATGTGGACTATGCCCATTTTAATTGGAATGCAATAAATGGCTTTAATTCAGTAGGAATTGATGGTGAAGAATATAGGAGAATCAAGGCAAAGTTGAAATTACCTGATAAGGTAGATATTGTTATATCATCAAGAGAAAGAAGAATAGCATCTTCGGTAGAAAGTAATATGGATATATGGAGAGTTTGGAACAGTAAAAAACTTGATACACTTCTATACAATAAGAGCATTTCCCATATTGTAATTTTTCCTAACGGCACACTAAATGGCTACTTGAAATTCAGTAGAGATACAGAAAAATTTAATGGATACACTTTTATTAGACTATGTAACTTTGATGGTTACATGGTATATGAAGTAATAAAATAAACCACACAGTTTAAAGTTTCACTGCAATCACCGATATTTCAACATTCACATCTTTAGGTAAGCGGGCAACTTGCACTGTTTCACGTGCCGGAGGATTTAATGTAAAGTAGCTACCATAAACAGTATTTATTTTACTAAACTGGTTCATGTCTGTAATGAAAATGGTAGATTTTACTACATCGCTAAATTCAAAACCTGCTGCTGCTAATACAGCTTCAATATTTTTCATTACACAAGTAGTTTCAGCTTCAATGCTTTCGTTTTCAAGTTGCCCGGTTTGTGCGTTGAGCGGAATTTGCCCTGAAACATAAAGCGTATTACCAACTTTTACGGCTTGGCTGTATGGTCCAATTGGCGCAGGAGCATTGGTGGTAAGTATTATTTCTTTTGCCATGATATTATATATATTTTTTGTTTTTAAAATCTTCCTAAACGGATAAAAACCATTCCGCCAACGCCACTTAATTTTCCGCTGGTTAGGTCTTTAAATCTTTCACCTATAATTATTCTATAGTTTAAGCCAATGCCGATTCGTAAAATTTTTGTGGCATTCCAAGTGCCATAAACTGCCGGAATTATACCACCGTAATTTCTTTTAACGGTAACGGTGTCAAAGCGAGTAAACTTTACATTTGCCCAGCCTGCCGCAAGTTCGGGCTGTAGTGAAAATTTTTTATCGTGGAAAAAAATATAACCAAAACTTACACCTGCAAAATTATGTGCCGCATAAATTTTCTTAGTGTAATCAGGATAAGTTAGTGGTGTAATGTTGTTTCGCGAGGAAAGCAAATGATAATGTCCGCCAACTACAAATTTTCCATTTATTACCCAGTGCAAACTAAAGTGCGATGTAGCAGCCGCACCGCCAAACATTTGCGTAGCAGCCACTCCGGCTTGCACATAAGCAGTACTCTCAAATTTTTTCGATTTAAAAAATGGCTCCAAAGTATCGCCTTGCTCTTGTGCAGAACTTGCGAAAAATAATAGTTGAAATACTGAAAGAATAAAGCAAATCTTTGCGTATTGCATTTTCAATAATATAACTTTGTTTGGAGTTATTTTGTGGCAATAATAAATATTGCAGTTGTTATGTTTAAACTAAACCTTAATTTTCGCCAATGGAATTAAAAGTATTTGTAGAGCGCTTTTCGGAATGTTTTAATAATTCGGCTGAAACAATAATGGCAGAAACAAAGTTTAAGCAGTTGGAAGAATGGGGTTCTATGATGGCACTAATTGTGATTGCATCAATTGATAGTGAGTTCAAAAAAACGATAAATGCCGAAGATATTGCAGCTGCCGAAACTGTAGAAGATTTGTATAAAATAGCAGCAGCAAAATAATATTATGGCATTTTCAACAGTACATAATATATTTATAGAAGCTTTAGCTGCTGCGGTTCCTGCTCACACTGAAGATAATTTAGAGTTGCAACTTTTAAGCGAAAAAGAGAGAGAACTTTTTGTGAAAACTGTTGGTATTCGCTACCGTAAAGTGGCGCAAAAAAATATTACTGCCTCAGATCTTTGTTTGGCATGTGCCGAAGATTTATTCAGTAAAAAAGTAGTGAATCGAAGCGAAATAAAAGTGCTGATTTTTATTACTCAAACACCAGATTATTTAATCCCGAATACGGCTTCAATTCTTCAGCATAAATTAGGATTGCAAAAAGATTGCATTGCTTTTGATGTAAATTTAGGGTGTTCCGGTTTTGTTTACGGTTTAAATTTAGCTGCAAGTTTACTTGCAAATATTACTGAAGGAAAGGCACTGCTATTGGTTGGTGATGTTTCAACGGCAGTTATTTCGAAGCGCGATAAAAGTGTGGTGCCACTTTTTTCTGATGCAGGTTCGGCAACTGTATTGGCAAGAAAGACAAATAAAATAATGCAGTTTAATTTGCAAACCGATGGCGCAGAATATGACGATATCATAATTTCCGATGGTGGAATGCGCAATAAAATTTCTGGCAATTCACTTCAAGAAATAGAAACAGGAAAAAGTAATTTTCGTGCGCCAATTCACATGAAATTAGATGGTATTAGAATATTTAATTTTGCTTTACGCGAAGTAGCGCCAAACATAAAAGCGCTTTGCGAAGCTGCCAAGAAAACACAAGACGAAATTGATTTTTTTGTGCTGCACCAAGCCAATCGTTTAATGCTCGAAAGTGTTCGCAAAAAGTTAGGTGTTGAAGAAACGAAAGTGCCATATTCTCTTTACGATTTTGGCAACACAAGTTCGGCTTCCATTCCACTTACAATGGTTACAAATTTACGTGATGATTTAATGAATAGAAAGTTGAAATTACTGCTGAGTGGTTTTGGCGTTGGACTTTCGTGGGGCAGCGTTTTGCTTGAAACGGAAAATATATTTGTTTCGCCACTTATTGAAATGGCATGAGCACACCGCAATATTCAATTGTAGTTCCGGTTTACAGAAGTGAACAAACTTTGCCCGAATTATGCGCGGAGCTTATTAAGTTTTTTGCCTCAAAGAATCTTAGTTTTGAAATTGTATTAGTAAACGATGCCAGCCCTGATAATACTTGGGAAACGGTAACGAAAATTAAAGCAGAATATACTGCGTTTGTTACAGCAGTAAATCTTGCAAAAAATACAGGACAACACCATGCACTTTTGTGCGGCTTTCAATATGCTAAAGGTGAATTTGTAATTACTATTGATGACGATTTACAGTTTCACCCAAATGAAATAGAAAAGCTAATTTACCAGCAGCAACTCACTAATGCAGATTTGGTGTATGGGTTGCAAATGCAAAAACAGCATACTTATATTAGAAATATGGGCAGCAAGGCGGTGGCACATATATTTACCAATTTTGGAAGCACACCGGGCAAAGGCTCTTCTTTTCGTTTAATAAAATCAAGTGTAGTACAAAAGATAAAGGATTTTAATCAGCGATATATTTTTTTAGATGAACTCTTAGCATGGTTTGCTACCAATACACAGTTTGTAGGTGTAAATCATTACAAACGAGAACATGGAAAATCTGGTTATACCCTTTTTAAATTAGCACTTTGGACTCTCCGTCTTATTTTTACTTACACCACTTTACCACTTCGTGTAATGACATATTTTGGCTTGTTGGCATTTCTTATTTGCCTTGGCTTTGTTGCCTATTTTATTTACATGAAAGTTACCTGTGGTGCAGAACTTGGCTTCACGGCACTAATCACTTCAATAATTATGAGTACCGGACTTATACTATTTAGTCTTGGTATTATTGGTGAATATTTAAGCCGTTTATTTCAACTTCAAACCAAACGACCTGTTTTTTTTGTGAAAGAAGTGTTGTAACGAAAACAGCATAAAAATTATCTAATCTCTATATTGCTTATTATGAAAATTAAAGCAACCATTATTACTATTGGCGATGAACTCTTAATTGGCCAAACTGTTGATACAAACAGTGTTTGGATAGGGCAGGAGTTAAATAAAATTGGTGTTGGAGTTTATCAAAAAATTGCCATTGGTGATGATGCGACACAAATTACTGAAGTGTTTCGCGATGCAGCACAAACTTCAAATATCATTTTAATAACAGGCGGTTTGGGGCCAACCAAAGATGATATTACAAAGAAAACATTGGCAGAATATTTTGGAGTGGGTTTTACATTTTATGAAACGGTTTGGGAAAAGATGAAAGCTATTTTCGAAAAGCGTGGAGCAAAAGTTTTAGAAATGAACAAAAGCCAAGCTATGCTGCCGTCAAATGCGCAAATGCTACCCAACCAAAGAGGCACTGCACAAGGAATGTGGTTTGATGAAAATGGAGTGGTGTATGTGAGCATGCCCGGAGTGCCGCACGAAATGAAACACTTGATGGAGCAGGTGCTGCCAAAGCTGCAACAGCGGTTTGAATTGCCCCAAATTATACACCGAACAGTGATGACGGCTGGCGCAGGAGAATCTACCATTGCAACCATGCTCACCGATTTTGAAAATGCTTTGCCTCCTAATATTAAACTCGCTTACTTGCCCGATTTAGGAGTTGTGAAACTTAGATTGAGTGCTTATGAAGATGTTGCAACAGAAGAAGTAGATTTATACTTAGAACAATTAAAAAGCATTTTAAAAGGCTATGTTTATTGCGATGGTGAATTGAGTTTGCAAGAAGTAGTAGGCAGTTTGTTGTTGAAGCAAAAAAACACTCTTGCCACTGCCGAAAGTTGCACAGGAGGCTACTTAGCACATTTAATTACTTCTATTCCTGGCAGCTCTGAATATTTTTTAGGAAGCATAGTTAGTTACAGTAATAACTTAAAAGCAAACTTACTGCACGTGCAGCAAGAAACACTTGGCACACAAGGTGCAGTAAGCGAAGCAACAGTAATAGAAATGGTGAAAGGAACATTGCAGCAAACCGGAGCAACTTATGCCGTTGCCATATCCGGTGTGGCAGGCCCTGGAGGCGGCACGGCAGAAAAACCTGTAGGAACAGTTTGTTTTGCTGTTGGTTCAAAAGAAAGAATTGTAAGCCGGAAATTACATTTCTTCCCTTCGCGGTTGGAGAATATAAAAGTGAGTGCCAATACCGCGTTAAACTTAGTTCGTAAGTTTATTTTAGAAGAAATTTAAGTGATAATAAGCGAGAGGGCAATGGCTATGCTTCTAAACAAGAAATAATAAGTATTGAACGAAACTTTTGTGGAAAATTTCGATAAGCAAACATATTTCACATCTTTGTGGGTGAACAATAACCAACATAAATGCTCGTTTTTTGAGCTTATTTGTTTTACATGAAATTAGTAATTTACTTTTCGTTAGTTTTTAGTGTTTTTACTTTGTCGGCTCAGGATATGCTATTGCCGCTAAACAGCAATGCTGCTTTGCAGGTGAAAGAGAAAAATTTATCTCAACAAAATTCGGCAAGGCACAATGCACAAGGAAAATATTTAATTGAAGCAGCATCGAAAAAACTTCCTTTTGTAGATGATTTTTCTACCGTGCGCCAGCGTACTTTTGCTTTCCCTGAAAACTATGTTTACGATTCTATTGTGAATGCTTCTGGCCCTTGTTTAGATGCTAATTTAATTACTTCAATTACAGGGCGTTTCCACACTCAGCCTTCGTTTGATTATACATATAACCTTATCACGCAACAAATTGACTCTACTCCTAAAGCTCCAATTTTATTTAAATACTTTACCTCTACGGGAACAAAATGTTTAGATGTTGTTTCTTACACTTATCAACTGTACCCGGAATATTATACTTATAGTTTTAATACAACAACCGGAGCAAAAATAGATTCGCAGTTGGTGGTAAACGATACCATAAACAAGGATACATTGATTAATTATGCTCCAATTTTGTATAGAGCAATGTTAGACACCAATTGGCGTTGGATGGATAATTTTGCTTTTATAAATAATACTTTACCTGTGTTTCCACCCACAATTGGTGTGGCTACTTTAGATGGCTTAAATGAATATGGAAGACCATACGATCCGTTTATTCAACAGAGTTCTTATGGCAATGCAGATTATCTTACTTCTGTACCTTTAGATTTAAGCAGTTATACCGAAAATGATTCTATTTATTTAAGTTTCTTTTATCAGCCAATGGGCTTGGGCGATTATCCCGATAAACCGGATTCGCTGGTAGTAGAATTTAAGAATGAATATACAGATAAATGGGATGTAATTTGGGAACGGAATGGCTACAACAGTATTCCTTCCGACACTAACTTAGATTTTAAACAAGTGCTGTTGGCAATGCCGGCAAAGCAAATTCCTATTACCAATTATTTTTATGATGCTTTCCAATTTCGCTTTCGCAATAAAGCTTCACTTACAGGCAACAACGACCATTGGCACATAGATTATGTGCGCTTAGATAAAAACCGAAGCCTGAGCGATACTTTAATTGATGATATTGCTTTTGTGTCGCCAATGCCTTCTATTTTAAAGAATTACTACTCTATGCCATCTGCACAATTCACGGGAAATGGCGATTTAACCGATACTATGAATATGTATGTGCGAAATTTGAATTATTACAACAACACTGCTCCGGCAACCAACTTTCAAGGTTTTGGTAATGAAATTTTTCCGGGAAATTCTTCCATCTATAATGCGCCAATCCAAACTTTCAATGCCGGATATTCTAATACGGTGAGTAGAAATCCGCAAGCAGATTTTGCTATGCCTTCGGCTTTGGGAACACAAGATTCTATTTCTGTTTTGTTGAAAGAATGGATAAGTCCGTTTGATGTGTTGCCGACTAATGATACTATTTCATCGGTACGCATTTTTTCTAATGAATTGGCGTATGATGATGGCACTGCAGAAAAGGCTTACGGCTTGTATGGCGACCCAAGTAAAATTAAAAAGTTTGCTTATGAGTTTAACCTGAACAAACCAGATACGCTCACAGGGTTTAAAATTTTCTTCACCAATATTGATGAGAACGTGAGCGACTTAGTTTTTAAATTTAATATTTGGGATTCGCTGGTGTTGCAGCAATTTAATCCGCCTGCTCCAATTTGGGAATCAAGCAATAAAACACCGCAGTATATTGATTCCGTAAATGGCTTTTCGGTGTATCGTTTAGATACTGCTTTAGTGGTTGATAAAAAAATATATTTTGGGTGGACACAAGATGATTTTAGAAACTTGCAAATTGGCTACGACCGTAATAGCGCTAAAGGTTGCGGACATTATTACCTCTACACCAATGCCACTTGGAAACAATCGAGTATTTGCCAAATATTGCCCGGTTCGGTAATGATTCATTTACTCTTTGGAGATACTTCAAAAATAAAACCTACGCATATAGTAGATTTAAGAAAGGAGAAGTTTACTGTAAATGTTTATCCAAATCCAACCAATAACATATTGAATTTTGAATTAGAAAAAGAAGCCGATAATTACGAAGTATTCTTGATAGATATGCTTGGCAGAACTTACATTCAAAGCCGTTTAGAACAAAAATCAATTTCAATAAATAGTTTACCTGTCGGAATGTATTTTGTGCAAATACGCGATATTAAAACTAACAATATTGCCATTAAAAAGGTATTGAAAACAGAATAACTCTTTACTTTTTAAAATATACCGGCATCGAAAAATTCAAGAAATGTATCGGGTGAAAAACCACTTGTCCAAGCGTATTAAACTCAATGGCAGGAAATGGAAGTTTAATAATGTTTAGCGCCTGCAACAACACTTTTACATACTTGTTATTGGTTTTTATTTTGGTTAAATCAGCATCAATAGAAATAAAGAATTTGCGGTAACGTTTCACATCAGTTCTATCAACGATGTTTCCATTTTTATCTGTCCATTTATTTTCAAAACCGCCATACATATTTCCTGCCCCGTAGCCAATGGCAATGTTTAGCCATTTAGCGTGCTTCTGCGATTTAAAAAACGATGAAGTATTTATACACAACCAAGTATTGATGTTATTGTAATCTTTAATAATTTTTTCGCCTACTGAAGTTCCAAATAAATCATCAGCACGTTGTTTTAACTCGCCACGTGGATAAGGATTTAGGTGTAAAGAATATTTTAGTTGAATACGCTGCTCGCCCCAAATAGCAAACTGTGTAGTTGCCAAAGCAGCACCTAAAAAATCAGCACCTAAATCGCTCACACTCGCGCCCCATTTAGAAGAAAACCCATCTAAAAGCTCTATAAAAGCAATGTAGGTAAAAGCCATGCCACCCGATGTTAGAGCTGCGGGAACTTTTTTCATTCCACTCCAACGCAATGCGTGGTAAGTATAAACCGAAATAAAATATGGTGAAAAAATATGCCCGCATTTGTCAATTTGATTCCACTCTCTTGAGTCATCGAAAAAGTGAAATTTACTGCGCGGATATTGTGCATACCAAGCGCGGTCTAAACCAACCATAGAAACCGCAAATAGGCCTGTGGTGATGCCAACTACGCCAGCTAATCTTTTCTTATTTAAGGTGGGAGAATTTTCTAACCAATGCCGCTTTTTTATGGTGGTAAAGGAGTCGGGTAATGCTCGCTTAAATACAGGTGATACGGTAGATGGAACAGTATTAAAAGATGATGCTGGAAATGCTTGGGTAAAAGCAGTAGTGTCTTCTTGTGCAAATATTCCAAAGGGCAAAGCCGCAAATACTATCATGCAGATTAAATATTTAATTTGCCGATAAAATCTTCCTTCATTTGCTTTGTGCATACATTGCATTGTAAGCGAATAAACAATAAAAATATGAAGCGCGATAAATTTGTAAATCGTGAAATTAGTTGGCTAAGTTTTAATGAAAGAGTGTTGCAAGAAGCGGCTGATGAAAATGTGCCGCTAATTGAGCGTTTGCGTTTTTTGGCAATTTTTTCAAACAATCAAGATGAGTTTTACAGAGTGCGTGTTGCTACCGTGAAGCGCATGATTGAACTAGGGAAAAAGAGCAGAGAATCTTATACTTCAAAACCCAAAAAACTCTTAGAAGAAATTCAGGAAATTGTAATAAGGCAAACTGCGAAATTTGAAGAAATTTACAACGAAATTACTGAACAGCTAAAGCAGCACGGTGTTTCAATTATTACAGAAAAAAGTTTAAGTAAATCACAAGAAAATTTTGCCCGAAATTATTTTAATGAATTTGTGCGCCCGGCTTTAGTGCCAATAATGTTAAGCCAAGTGCCGAAATTTCCTTACCTGAAAGGGAAAGCAATTTATTTGGCAATAAAACTTTATAGGGCAGAAAATATAAAGTCAGTTCAGTATGCTTTAATTGAAGTTCCTACTGATGTGGTAAATCGGTTTTTGATTCTTCCTTCCACATCAGAGCAAAAGCACATTGTTTTATTAGATGATTTAATCCGCTTTTTTCTACCTGAAATTTTTTCCCAATTCAATTTTAATAGGTTTGAAGCTTGGGCAATAAAACTTACGCGCGATGCGGAATTGGATATTGATAATGATATTTCACAAAGTTTTATTGATAAAATTTCAAAGAGTGTAAAAGCGAGACAAAAAGGATTGCCGGTAAGATTTATTTACGACCAAAAAATTGATAAACTTTTGCTTCATTTCATTACTTCTAAAATGAATTTAAAGCGAATGGATAATCTTATTCCGGGCGGCAGATACCATAACTTTAAAGACTTTATCAATTTCCCGAATGTAGGCGAAAAAAATTTGGTTTATCCGGCATTTAAACCGTTGCAGCATCCGGCTTTTGCTAATTCAAAAAGTATGTTTGAAGTATTGAAAGAGCGCGATGTAATGTTGCATTTTCCGTATCAAACATTTAACCATTTTGTTGATTTGCTTCGCGAAGCAGCGATAGACCCGAATGTAAAAAGTATAAGTATTACACTCTATCGTGTAGCTGAAAAAAGTGTGGTGGTAAACACCTTGATAAATGCTGCCAAGAACGGCAAAAAGGTTACAGCAGTTGTAGAGCTTCAAGCACGATTTGATGAAGAAGCAAATATTCGATGGGCAAAGGAATTGCAGAGCGAAGGCGTGCAGGTTATTTATGGTGTGCCAGGCTTAAAAGTGCATGGTAAACTTTGCCTAATTGAACGTATTGAAAAGCGAAAAATTAAACGCTATTCAAATATCACTACAGGCAATTACAACGAGAATACCGCTAAGATTTATGCAGATGATTCTTTACTTACTGCCAATACAAAAATTGGGCAAGAAGTTGCAGACATTTTCGATTTTTTTTCAAAGAATTATAAGCAAATAAATACGAAACATTTAGTGCTTTCGCCTCACCAAACACGCAAGTATTTTACAAAGCTAATTGGTAATGAAATGGAAAATGCAAAGCAAGGAAAGCCGGCTTCAATTTTTTTGAAATTAAACAGTTTTTCGAGCGAAGATATGGCGCGGGAGTTATACGAAGCAAGCAGAGCAGGTGTGAAAGTTCGTTGCATTGTTCGTGGCTTAAATGTGCTAATCCCGGGAGTAGAAAAGCAAAGTGAAAATATAGAAGTGATAAGTATAGTAGATAGATTTTTGGAGCATTCGCGCGTTTTTATTTTTGAGAATGCAGGCAAGCCGCTTTACTTTATTAGTAGCTGCGATTTTATGACCCGAAATTTAGATAATAGAGTTGAAGTGAGCTGCCCGATTTATGATGAAAACTTACAACAAGAATTGCGCACTATGCTCGAAATTCAATGGAGCGATAATGTAAAAGCAAGAACCATTGATGCTTCACAGCAAAACATTCACCGAAGCACGAGTACAAAAACTTTAGTTCGTGCACAGCATAAAACCTATGACTTTTTGAAAAAGCTATAGCGATAAAAAGACATTCTAAAACCGATTTAGTTTAGCAATAAAATTGCTGTGCCGGTAATGATGATATTTGCAATAGCAAGCGGAATCAATATTTTCCAGCCTAAGTTCATTAGTTGGTCGTAGCGGAAACGAGGAAGTGTCCAGCGAACCCACATGTAGAAGAAAATAAAGAAGATGATTTTAGCAAACAGCACTACTACACCCAAAATGGTTGCAATATTCGGTCCGATGTGATCTGCAACCCAATTTACACCAGGATAATTATAGCCGCCAAAGTAAAGTGTAGCAATAATAGCGCTTGAAATAAACATACTAATGTATTCGGCAAATAAGAAGAAGCCTAATTTCATAGAAGAATATTCAGTGTGATAACCACCTATCAATTCAGCTTCGCACTCCGGTAAATCGAATGGCGTTCTATTAGTTTCGGCAAATGCGCAAACAAGGAAAATTAAAAAGCCCAATGGCTGATAAAATATATTCCATTTCATGCCGCTGATGCCTAAAAAATCACCGCCTTGTTGAGCAGCAATTTCGCGTACGCTTAAAGTGCCGCTAAGCATTAAAAGAGCAATAATTGAAAGCCCCATTGCTACTTCGTAAGAAATCATTTGCGAAGAAGCTCTCACTGCGCCAAGCAACGCAAACTTATTGTTTGAAGCCCAACCGCCAATCATAATTCCATACACGCCAATAGAAATTACACCTAAAATAAATAGAATAGCCACATTTATATCGGCAACAAAAAGCGAAACTTCATATCCAAAAATATTGAGTTTGTCGCCCCAAGGTAAAACAGAACTGGTTAAAAGTGCGGTTGTCATAAACAACGCAGGCCCAAAAATAAATAGCCATTTATTTGGAGTATTTGGGATAAAATCTTCTTTAGTAAACATTTTTACACCATCGGCAAGCGGTTGCAATAAGCCACCCGGTCCGGCACGGTTTGGGCCTCTTCTATCTTGGAAATAGGCTGCTACAACTCTTTCTCCAAAAGTGGAATAAAGTGCAATAAGCATGGTGATTCCCCAGATTACTAAAATCAAAATTCCTTTTTCAATTAGAAATGATGTTTCCATGTTTTTATATTTTCTAAAACAAGAAGAAAACTAAGTGATAGCTTCTATCTTAATTTATTTATTTAAGGTTTAATTCTAATGATTTATTGCCCATCGCTTAACACCTGTTTTGGTGTGTGCGTGTTGTTCATGCTAATCGCTTTTCTATCGTCTTTTCTACCGTAAAGCAATCTTTGGTCGGTATCAATTTCAACATTGTCCATTTCGCGCGTGTAGTTGTTTTGGTTAATCACACTCCAAGGCTCTAATTTACGTGGACCTTCGATAGTCCAGTCGTTAATATCTTTCTTTTCAAAACGACAAGTGTTGCAAATCCAAAGTGCATTGCCATCGGCATCTTTTTCGGCTTCGCGGTACACATCTTTGCGCGTGGTAACTCTGTAAATTTCTTTCCCAAACATCCAAACGGTAGTTATACCGCTGCATTTATCACAATTTCTGTGTGCATTAAAAGGTTTTAAAAACCAAACGCGGCTTTTAAATCTAAATGTTTTATCGGTAAGTGCACCAACGGGGCAAACATCAATCATGTTTCCGCTCATTTCGTTTGTTACAGCACCTTGTATATAGGTAGAAATTTCGGCAACATCTCCACGGTTCATTACTCCGTGCACACGCTCCGGTGTAAGCTGGTCGGCAACGTGCACGCAGCGGTAGCAAAGAATACAGCGTGTCATGTGCAACTGTATGTTTTTGCCGATATCTATTTTGTCAAAAATTCTTTTGTCTTCTTTAAAGCGAGTACCTTGAACTCCAAAGCCGAAACTTAAATTTTGCAAATCACATTCACCGGCTTGGTCGCAAACAGGGCAGTCCAGAGGATGGTTTATCAATAAAAATTCAACAACTGATTTGCGTGCTTCCACTGCTTTTTCGCTGGTGAGGTTTTTTACTTCCATGCCATCGGCAACTTCGGTTCTGCAACTTGCTTGTAGTTTTGGTACAGGGCGTGGATTGGCTTCGCTGCCTTTGGTAATTTCTACCATGCAAACACGGCATTTGCCGCCACTGCCTTCTAACGAACTGTAATAGCACATGGCAGGCGGTACCAAATCGCCTCCAATTTGGCGTGCTGCATTTAATATGGTGGTGCCAGCTTCTACTTCTATGGTTATTCCATCTATGGTAACTTTTGGCATAATTTTATTTTTTGAAATTCAATAATTGCTCAGCGCGAATGTATGTGTTTTTAAAGAAGTAGGGTAAGGAAAATAGAAAGAAATTAAACAGAGTTTGCTAAAAATAAAAAGACCACTGTTTTAAATACTAAAAAGTAATCAAAAACAGTGGTCAATAATATCTAAAAAACGCTCTCTTTCTAAAAATTATAGCCGCTAAACTCGCTGCTGAACTCGTCTGAAGCGTAGGCTGGATTTACTTTCAAATCTTTAAATTCATATTTTTCAAACACGCCTTTGTTGTCCCACATTTCTTGGTAAATAGGGAAGTAGTTTTGCTTATCAATATAGACTACACTTTTTTGGGCGTAAGAAGTTACTATTTTAAGTTTCTTTCCTTCTAAGTTATCGTCAATATTTTTAATACCATTTGCATCTTGAATGGTATATTCCGGAATTAGTAATTTTTGGGATAGAGAATAAGGGCTGTCGCCTTTTTGGCCAACATAGTCTATTGTTTTATAGGTAGGATCTTCAATTACTAATTTGTAGCATTTCCTTCCATCAAAATCTACCTCGCCTTCAATATTAAAAACTTGATCAAATCCGCTTTGAGCATCAGCGCGTTTAATTCCTTCGCTAATATTTTTATAAAAAAAACTGAAGCCGGAACTTAGTAAGCAGTGGTGCTGCTCTTTCATAAGCAAACTACTGAAAGGCGAAAGTTTTAGCGCAGGCACCCAACCTGCTTTTACTAATATTTTTCCTTCGCGTTCACCATGTGCATATAGCATTTCTGTTCCCTTGTTTGGGTCATTCATCACACGTGCAAAAATTTTTCTGGGCGAAATATTTACTTTAGTATAAACTACGGTTACGCGATTGGTTGTTTTACCTAAAATTCTTTCGGTGCCTTGCATGGTGTAGGTATATCCCTTTGCATTTTTAACGGCAGTAAGCATAGAGTTTACAATGCCTCTTGCATCAGGCGACTCTCCAAACGAATAGTTACACAAAAGCAAAGCAAAAAGCGCTGTAAATAAATTTTTTGTCATGTTGTTTTTTATGAAGTTGTAAAACATTTTTTAGTTTGAAAAGTTTAATATGAAATGCCTAATTTTTTGTAAATAAAACTCATAATCCAAGCCGGTCCAATCATTAAAAATTGTAAGTCTTTTAAGAAAGAAGGCTTTTGTCCTTCAACTTTATGTCCCCAAAATTGAAATATCCAAGCAATTACAAATATTCCTGCCGATACCCAAAATACATTTAACCCGGCAAGTGAAATTTGATGGCAAATAACTAAGCAAGCTAAAGAAAATAGTAACATTCCCACAGCAAGAGGAAATGATAATCGCAAGTAATAGAGGAACACAAATACTAAAGCCAAAGTGGCAATATTTACAGAAAAAAATGAAGTTTCGTAAAGCGAAAAAGGAATGCTATAAAACATGCCTACAATCGAAAAAAATATAAGAGGCACACAAAAATAATGCACCATTTTATTGGTTGGATTTTGGTGGCTCACGGCATATTCATCTAACCAGCTTTGAATGTTTTTCATGTGTAAAAGTTTTAGTTTGAATCTTAAGGGTGTCGAATGTAATTTGTAGTTCGGTTATAACAAAGAGAATTGTTTTTTTATGTAAATTATTTTGGAAAACAAATGAGCTAAAAAAAAGAAACCCGCTCGTTTTAGAGAGCGGGTTTTCAGTTAAATAATTGGTCTTGTTTATCTATTCAACCACATTAAAGCGTTTTGAAACTTGTGTTTTGCCAACCGAAATAGTCATTAAATATAAACCATTGGCAATACCGTTGCGCTCAAAAGTGAAACTGTTTTCTCCAACTGTGCTGTTTACAGTTTTGCTCCAAACTGTTCTGCCCGAAATGTCGGTTACAAATACATTTGCTTCGCTGTTTTCTGTTGCAACAAATTGAACATTTGCTGTTGAATTAACGTGTGATGGAACAATTTTTAAACTGTTTACAGTATTAGAAATTTCACCGATACCTGTTTGGCAAGCTGCAGGATTTCCTACTTTGTTGTTTGCAGAAGCAGAAGTATCTACATGTACGCAAGCTCCGTTGGCATCTTTAACTTTCGCATAAAGCTTAGTGTTTGGAATGGTGTTTTCATAAGGCTCTAAACCTCCCGGTGGGTCAATAAGCGCTTGTGGGTTGTAGTTGCCATCAGTAATTTGTGCTTTCAACACTAATTTAAGCTTATACTGTCCAACTTGGTCGGTTGTGGTTCCTGTAAATTTAATACAGCCATCTTCGCCTCCGGCAAAAACGTTATTTGCCTTATTGGTACTCCAACAAATGCCACAAGGTAAGTTTAAGATAGAATCAATACGCATGTAATAAACTGTAACAGGCCCGGTTCCCGGAATTACCAAGTTGGTAAAGTTTTTAAACTGCACTACTACATCTCCTGCTACTCCAGTTACAAAGCAGTCTATGCTATCAGGGTTTTCGAATCCGTTTTGTGCTAATGGCACTGCCGTGCATACCGATGAGCTGGAATTGCCACACGGCAGCGATTGTGCATTTACTCCTAAGCATAGGAGCAAAGCGGGTAAAATGGTTAATCTTAATTTTTTCATTCTTAATTTTGTTTTGGTTATGTAAAAGCAAATGAATAATAGTTTTTTTAAAACAACAAAGCCTCCCTTTTGAGGAGGCTCTGTAATATTAAGTTATCAACAGATTATTCTATGATAAAGCGTTTAGTAATTAAACCTTTTCCATCAGTAAGTGTAAAGAAATAAACACCACCAGACAATTCATTTCTGTTGAAAGAAATTGAATTGTTTCCAGCTTTAATGCTTACGCTTTTTTGCATTACTTCTTTGCCAATTAGGTTAGTGATTTTTGCAGTGTAAGTAGCTGTTTTTTCAGAGATAAATTCTACTACTGCATTGCTTGAAACTGGATTTGGCGCAATGCTTAATTGGCTGATAGCGCTTTGTACATCAGAGATGCCAGTTCCAGATCCAACTTCAGGACACATAGTTTCTGTACCGTCATAAACTTTAATATCGTTGGTGGTAAGTCTTGTAGTATCTACGCAAGGGCAATTAGGACCTGCAGCATCTTTTAAACGAACCCAAATAACATATTTGTTTGCATCGGCAACACCTTGGCTGCTTGCTACTTCGTAAAGTTCACCAGGCAAAGTAAGTGTGTTGTTTACTTTAATTCTAACATAAATTCCTAAACGGTATTGACCGGCTGTAGAAGTTGGCGTACCAGAAAGTTTTACACAACCTGTTTCGTTTGCATTGTATTGACCTCCAATTCCTTTGTTTAATTCATAAGTTAAACCAGCAGGCAAGTTGGTAACACTATCAATAGCCATCCAGTTGATGGTAAAGCTTCCGGCAGTTGCAGGAATTCTAAATTTGAATGTTTGAGAGTAAGGTTGGTTTTTTACCATGCAAGCTACTGAATCCGGTTTTGGATCAAACTTAGGTTCAGATAGCGGTGGTGTTGGGCTACAAACTTGAGCCATAATGCTTCCTGTAAGGAAAAGGCTTGCGCAAATTGTAAAAATTTTTTTCATGTTGTAAGTTTAAATGTTGTTTTAGCAAATGTAGAAATTCAAAAAACAAAATTCAAACATTTATTCTCCACAATGTCTGATTTCTTATGTTTAATTATGTTCATTATTGTAGAATTACAATTTGTTTTAATTCAAAAATTATTCAATTACTTGAATGTAATTCACAATTTCTAAAATCAAATTGTGTGAGCACAAAAGCAGTTTTATTTCGCAATAACATACTATAACAAATTCACTTTCGTTTATGGCAGTAGAAGCTACCTCTACATTTCCCTTATTATTCATTTTAAAATTCAAAAAGCTATGAACACGCATAGAAAATTTGTGGTGGCGGCATTGCTTTCTGTTTGGTGCTTTTTAGAACTTTCTGCACAAGATTCTTTAGCTACTAAAAAGAAATATAAGAACTTGCCATTGCGCGAACAAGGCGGCTATTTTTCGTTGGGGTTGCGAAGCACTATTAGTAGTTTTTCGCATGGTAATCCTAAAGGCGTAGGCATTGGTGCCGGTGGGCAAATGCGCCTTCAGCTCATTGATAGGTTGAATACGGAATGGTTTGCCGATGTGTTTTCAAACGATATTAAAGGCAAGGCGCATCGCTTCGATTATCATATTGGTTGGAGTGTGATGTTTTACGTGCTTAACCCAAAACAATTTACGCGTAAGTTTACACCGTATGTTGTGGCAGGGCATTGTTTCGATTTATCGGTGGTGAAAATAAATGGCGTAAATGGTCAAAAAGCATCTCGCTTTAGCTCTGCTGTGCAAGCTGGAATTGGCTGCAACTACAATATAAACCCGCGTTTTGATATTTCGCTTTCTACACAATACATGCTGCATTTGGGCGAAGAATTAGATGTGCACGAAAAAAGCGATGGAAATATGTTTATCGAATCGCATAAACATACAGGCTGGGAGGGGCATTTGCTCATAAGTTTGAGTGTTAACTATAAAATAGTAAAGCTATGGAAGAGAGACAGAAAACAAATGTAGTTGCAGTATTTTGCATTGCATTTTTATTGCTTGGTTTTGTTCAAAATTTAGCAGCACAAAAAATTTGGGAAGTGCGAAAAGGCTGTATTCGGGCACAAGGAAATTTAGCTCCCGGATATTTATTTTCGCAGAAATATTTTGCGGCTTATGTAACCGGTGATATGGAATTGTTTTTAGATGACCGCGCTGCGTTTACAGGTGCAGTTTGGGTTTCGTTTAGCACAAAGCCGAAAAACAAAGAAGGATTAACAGATAATCATTCACTTTTTGCCGGTATGGATTATCACTTTTTAAAACCGAAAAGATTTGATCCTTATGTTGGAATAACTCCTGGTGTGGCGTTGGTAAGAGCGGCTTACAACAATAAAGAAGGTGTTTTAACCAAGAGCAAATTTTCTGCGGCTCCGCTTATTTCTTTAGCGGTTGGCTGCAATTATTATGTTGGAAGTTTCTTCCATTTCTTTGTAAAAGTGCAAGGCGTTGCGGGGCAAACATTTGGCAATGCGCCAAGCCCAAGCAGATTAGATGAATTAAAAATGACCGCAGGTTTAGGCTGGAATATCCGCGCTTGGAAACCTAAAAAAACTGATGAATGGAAACAGCGGAAATAGCGCTATTTTACCAAAGTAACATTGCCGTTTGCTAAGCGCACTTTTTTCATGTTCTGGGTTTGAAATTCTGCGTTCCAAACATAAACACCTAAACTTTGTTCGTGGGTTTTGAAAGTACCGTCCCAACCTGTTTTGGCATTGTCGGTTTCAAAAATCAATTCACCCCAACGGTTGTAAACTTGTAGTTTAAACTTCTTTAAATTTTTGTTTGCAGGGCGAAAGAAATCATTTACTCCATCACCATTAGGAGAAAATCCGGTTGGCATCAGCAACTCATCGGGCGAAACAATCGCTTGAACCGAATCGGTGGCTGTGCAGCCGGCAGCATCAGTTACCATTAAAGTATAAGTGGTATTTTCAGTTGGCGTAACTTCAGGCGCAGGGCAATCGCTGCAATCTAAATAAGTAGTTGGTTGCCAATCAAAAACCGGAGAAGTAACACCGCTTACCAAAGGAGAAAACTGTCCCGTTTCACCTTCTGTTAGCTGTAAATTTGACCCGGCATCAATTGTGAAACTTTTATTGGCTAAAGCGTATTGCGCATTTGTGTCAGGGAAATTGTAACCAGCAACAGCTACCGTTGCAAAGCCAATTGCATTGCCCGAACTTGCTGTTCCGGTATAATTCCAAAGTGCATTGTTTCTCCAGTTTCCTTGAGCATTCCAACTGCCATCGGTAGTGGCATCGTAAAACATTGTAATTGTAGCTGGATTTGTTCCGGAAAAGCGCTGAATATGATGATAAAAATTAGGATTTACTTTACATAAATCGGCATCAAATTGCGTTACATCGTATCCGGCAGCCGTAGCATCACCGGCAATTGTTCTCACGCCAAAAGTGTGTGGCATATTTATGGAAGGACTAATTTCTATCGGGCGATAAAGTGGCGTTCCTAAACTTGAAGGCGAAGCTGTAGGGAAAAAATATGACGAAACTGAATTGGTAGCGCGAGAAAGATTGCCATATCCTAATGACGAAACAAATCCATTATTGCGCACAATCGCACCAGCATTGGCGTTTGATACATTCATGCTGTAAACATCAGTTGCCAATTCGGCATTCGATAAATTTAAAATTCCGGTAACTTCTTGGTTAATGGTTTGTGTTTTTACTGTGTTTCCGCCAAGCAAAGCCAGATTATTAAAAGTAGTAGCTTGTGAGCCACTTAGCTGCTGCGCGCCTCCGGTCATTTCAACCCAACTTGATGCGCCAGTATAAGTAGCATTGTTTACCCAATTTCCTGTGAGGCGAATGGTATCTCCTGAGCCATTTATGTTGGCATCATTTTGCACAAAACCTTCTACCTCAATAGTTCCTGAGTTATCAATTAAACCAACTGCATTTTGTACGGAATTGGTTTTTACAATCATGTAACCACCATCTTTCACATACATATCAGCGCCATTGTTGTAAAACAAAGCCTGCCCAAACACAGGTGCAGAAACAACACAAAGTATAAATTTAAGTATATTATTAGCCATAGAAATTTTAAAACGAAGGTTTGAAAATAACCACTTTTATGAAAGATTGAAATTTTGCCTAAAAAGTTGCTCAATATTCTAAAACATTTGTAGATGTGATAAAAAAATGCCACATTCGCACCGCGTTTGGAAAGAGGGGACAAGAAAGTCCCCTTTTTTTGTGCTAAAGTTTATGCAAGAAGTAAAAGAAAAGATTGGAGAATGGTTAAAGCCTGCATTGCAGGACGAGACTGTTTTTTTGGTTGAAGTAAAAGTGCTTCTTAACGGAAAAAAAATTGAGGTTTACTTAGATAGCGATGCCGGAATAGGAATTGATCAATGTGCTGTGATTAGCCGCCAATTAGAAAAAAACCTTGATGAAAGCGGCTTAGTTCCTGAAAATTATGTGATTGAAGTAAGTTCACCGGGCATCACCAATCCGCTAAAAGTACCGCGTCAATACAAGAAAAGAATTGGCAGTAAATTAGAAGTTTGGACAGCAGATGGCAATCTAGTGGAAGGTGAATTGAAAGCCGCAACAAACGAAGGAATTGAACTGGAAAAAACAATAAAGCCGATAAAGAAGAAAAAGAATGAAGCGCAGCCGGAAGTAAAACCTGAAAAGATAAACATAGAATATAAGAACATTAAAAAAGCACTACTGCAATTAAATTGGTAAAGCTTTAAATAAATAAATATAGTTATTATGAATAGTATAGAACTTATTGATTCGTTTTCGGAGTTTAAACAACTTAAAAACATCGATCGCCCAACCATGATGAAAGTGTTGGAAGATGTATTTCGTTCGTTACTTAAAAAGAAATATATCGAAACCGACAACTTCGATATTATCGTAAACACCGATAAAGGAGATTTGGAAATTTGGCAACGTAGAGAAATTGTAGAAGATGGAACGGTTGAAAACCCAAACACTCAAATTTCTTTAACCGATGCGCATAAAATCGAGGAAGACTTTGAAATTGGAGAAGAAACTTACGAAAAAGTTGAACTGGAAAGTTTCGGCAGACGTTCAGTTTTGGCTGCTCGCCAAACACTTGTAGGTAAAATTTTGGATTTAGAAAAAGACGAAGTTTACAAAAAGTATAAAGACCGCGTTGGCGAAATTGTAAATGGTGAAGTTTACCAAATTTGGAAAAATGAAATCATGCTTTTAGATGAAGAAGGAAATGAATTAAGCCTTCCGAAAAAGGAAACTATTCGTGCCGATTTCTTCAAGAAAGGCGAAACAGTTCGCGCGGTTATTAAACGTGTAGATTTAAAAGGCAGTTCACCGGTAATTGTACTTTCAAGAACCGATTCTTCTTTTCTTTCAAAACTTTTAGAACAAGAAGTTCCTGAAATTTTTGATGGTTTAATTGTAATTAAAAATGTAGTGCGCGAACCGGGCGAAAAAGCAAAAGTAGTTGTAGAATCTTTTGACGACCGCATCGATCCCGTAGGTGCTTGCGTAGGCGTGAAAGGTTCGAGAATTCATGGAATTGTACGCGAACTTAAAAACGAAAACATTGATATAATTAACCATACCACCAACTTAAACTTGATGGTTCAGCGTGCTTTAGCGCCTGCAAAAATTACTTCAATGGAAATTAACCAAGATAGGAAGCGTATTTATGTTTACTTAAAACCAGATCAAGTAAGTTTGGCTATCGGTAAAAAAGGCGTAAACATTAAGTTGGCAAGTAAATTAGTGAACTATGAGCTTGATGTGTATCGCGAAGGTGATGAAATAGAAGAAGATTACGATATTGACTTAGATGAATTTAGCGATGAAATAGACCAATGGATGATTGATGAATTAAAGAAAATTGGTTGTGATACCGCACGCAGTGTACTCAATTTGAGCGAAGAAGAATTAGTGCGCAGAGCTGATTTAGAAGAAGAAACTATCAAAGAAATCCGCAAGATATTGCAGGCTGAATTTGATGGAAACTAAAACTATATGACTACCACACTCATCTTTTCTTGTTAAGCGATGAAACGAATTATGTAGGTTTTTAATCACATTATTGTTTTGACGTTTGTTTCCGGCAAGGAAAGGTGTTTTTTAAATTAAAAGGAAACAGAAAAAACAATATGTCTGAATTAAAACCAATTCGCTTGGCAGCAGCGGCTACACGTTACAATGTATCCACTACGCATATTTTGGAAAAACTAACCGATAGTGGCTTCCCTGTAGAGGATAAGCCAACTTTTAAGCTTTCGGTTGAAATGATGGCGGTGCTTGAAAAAGCATTCGACAAAGATAGAGTGCACAAAAAAGAAGCTGATAGTGTATCGGCAGAAAAACCTAAAAAAGAAGTTGTGGTTATTCCTGAAACTCCAGTTGTAGAAAAACAAAAGGAGAAAGAGGAAGAAAAAGAAATTCTTATTAGAAGAAATACCGTAGTTGCACCTCCGCCACCTATAGTAGAAGAAAAAGCTATCGAAGTCGAAGTAAAAGAAGAGCCTAAGAAAGAACCCCAAGTAGAAGTTCCTGCGCCTAAGGAAGAAGTTGCAAAAGAAGAAGTACAAGAAGAGAAAGCAGAAGAGGCAGATGTAAAGGCGAAAGGTAAACTTAAAGGTCCTAAAGTTGTAGGTAAAGTAGATTTAGATAAACCTAAAAAGAAACCTAAGAAGGAAGAAATTGCACAAGCGGAAGCAATTGTTGAAGAAGAAAAAGCAGTTGCAGAAGAAACTCCTGCAAAACCAGAAGTGGTTGAACCTGTTGAAGTTCCCGCTGTTGAAGAGACCAAACCAGAACCAACAGTAAAAGTAGAAGAAGCAAAGCCAAAAGAAGAACCAGATGCTAACTTTATTCAAACAAAGAGAATAGAATTAGCCGGGCCAAAAATTTTAGGTAAAGTAGTTTTAGAAACACCTAAAAAGAAAGAAGAGAAAAAGCCGGAAACAAAACCGGGCGAAAAACGCCATCGTGAAAGAAAGCGTATTGTAAAAACAGTAGAAAGAAAACCGGTTGAATTCGACAACGAGCACGAGAAAAAAGTACGCAACTTTAGAGAAAAAGAAGAGCGCAAAAAATTCACTCGTGGGCCAGGAGGAAACACTCCACCACAACCAACTGAAATTACAGAAAAGGAGATAGAGGATAAAATTCGCGCTACAATGGCGAAAATTCAACAGCAAACCTCAAAGAGCGATAGAAGTAAATTTAGAAGAGAGAAGCGCGAGTCTATTCAAGAGAAAATGGCTGCGCAGCAAGAAAACGTTAGCTCCAAACTACAAGTAACTGAGTTTATTTCAGTGAGTGAGTTGGCAAGTTTAATGAACGTGCCTGCCGTAAAGGTTATTCAAACTTGTATTAGCTTGGGTGTTATTGTTTCAATAAACCAACGACTTGATGCCGAAATTATAGAATTAGTTGCCGGAGAACACGGTTTTGAAATTGAATTTATTTCTGCACAAGACCAACACACTTTGGAAACTGAAGAAGTAGATGCTCCGGAAGATTTAAAACCACGCGCACCAATTGTTACCATCATGGGCCACGTGGATCACGGTAAAACTTCATTACTCGATTATATTAGAAAAGCAAATGTGGTTTCTAAAGAAGCCGGAGGTATTACCCAGCACATTGGAGCTTACGAAGTAACTACACCAAAAGGAAGAAAAATTACATTCTTAGATACTCCGGGGCACGAAGCCTTCACAGCGATGCGTGCGCGTGGTGCAAAAGTTACCGATGTGGCAGTAATTGTGATTGCAGCTGATGACGCGGTGATGCCACAAACCAAAGAGGCGATTAACCACGCTCAAAGCGCTGGTGTGCCAATGATTTTTGCCATCAATAAAGTGGATAAAGAAGGCGCCCAGCCAGAGAAAATTAGAGAACAATTAGCCGGCATGAATTTATTGGTTGAAGAATGGGGCGGAAAATATCAAAGCCAAGAAATTTCAGCTAAAAAGGGATTGAATATCGAAAACCTTTTGGATAAAATTTTGTTGGAAGCAGACTTATTAGAACTGAAAGCAAACCCAAATAAAGTAGCTTCGGGTTCTGTGGTAGAAGCAATGTTAGATAAAGGTAGAGGGTTTGTGGCAACAATGTTAGTTCAAGCAGGTACTTTAAAAGTTGGCGATATTATGGTGAGTGGCCCATATCATGGCAAAGTAAAAGCAATGTACAGCTACACAGGAGGCAAAATTAAAGAAGCAGGACCTGCAGTTCCGGTTCAAATTCTTGGTTTAAACGGTGCGCCACAAGCAGGTGAAAAATTCAAGATTTTTGATAATGAGCAAGAAGCTAAAGCAATGGCATCTAAACGCGCCCAGCTTGAAAGAGAACAAGGAATTAGAACGAAGAAACACATCACTTTAGATGAAATAGGAAGGCGTTTAGCTTTAGGAACTTTCAAAGAGTTGAACTTAATTATTAAAGGTGATATGGACGGCTCGGTTGAAGCATTGGGCGATTCATTATTGAAACTTTCTACAGAAGAAATTAGAGTGAATGTAATTCACAAAGGTGTGGGTGCCATTAGCGAAAGCGATGTGAACCTTGCAGCCGCTTCTGATGCTATTATTATCGGCTTTAACGTTCGTCCTTCAATTGGAGCGAAACGTGTTGCAGAGAATGAAAATATAGAGATAAAACTCTACTCAATTATCTACAACGCTATTGAAGAAGTGAAGAGCGCGATGGAAGGTTTATTAGAGCCTAAGATTGAAGAAAAAGTGATTGGTAACGTTGAGGTGAGAGAAACATTCCACATTACAAAAGTGGGAACTATTGCCGGATGTTTTGTTACCGAAGGAAAAATTACACGCTCTTCTAAAATACGCTTAATCCGCGATGGTATTGTGGTTCACACCGGAAGCTTAGCATCATTAAAACGCTTTAAAGACGATGCGAAAGAAGTAACCAGCGGCATGGATTGTGGAGTACAAATAAAAGACTACCACGACTTAAAAGTTGCCGATGTAATTGAAGTGTTTGAAGAAATTGAAGTAGCAAGAAAACTCTAACACTTTCTTTCACTACTTGTTTGTGTTGCTTGCATTTAAATCTTGAATGTCAAAATTGCAAATTTACTTGTTAGTATATAGATAAAATATTATACTTGTATATAGCAAGCATACACATTTATGTTTTGCCGCAATCAATTTTCTTATTTGCAATCCTTGCAAACTACAGGATTGGATTATTTTAAAGTAAATATTGGAAGCATTAAGAACTCAGTTTTCAATGATAATTCTTTTGGGAATATAGTTGACAACTCATTGAAAAGCATCATTGAAATGGGAAAGTTTAAAGAATATTGGAGTATTACTAAAGATAAAATTGATGTTTGCAATCAGTGTGAATATAGAAATATGTGTGTAGATAATCGTGTTCCTGTTAAACGGGATAACGGTAGTTATTATTTTGAGGGAGAATGTGACTATAATCCTTTTATTTCAAAGTGGAAGGAAGAACAACAATATGTAAATTTGGCAAACTGTGGAATTGTTATAGATAAAAATCAGATTCATATTGATAAAAGAAAAATAGAAGGTATAAATCTGGAAATTTGGAGTGTTTAACTTATACACAAACCCCGGCTTCCACAAATCACTCTGCAAATATATTTCCATTGGTTTTTGATTATTGCTTAGTATCGTTTTAGGAAACTAAGTAAAAATGAATAACATCGCTTTTTAAAATATGCACGAATGAGAAAAATATATCCGGCTCTTTTAGTACTTGGAATTTTGCTTATAGACCAATGTGTAAAAATTTGGGTGAAAACGCACATGATAATGGGCGATGCCGGAGAATTTGTAGTTGCCGATTGGTTTAGGATTCACTTTACTGAAAACGAAGGAATGGCTTTTGGAATGGTACTTCCGGGTATTTACGGTAAAATATTATTGAGCTCGTTTCGTGTTTTTGCGGTTGGGTTTTTAATCTACTATATCAGAAAGCTAATTCAGGAAAATGCGCATACCGGACTCATAGTTTCTATGTGCATGATACTTGCAGGAGCAGCAGGAAATATTATTGATAGCGCATTTTATGGACTTATTTTTTCAGGAAGTTACTATGGGCAAATTGCCACTTTTGTGCCATTCGGAACCGGCTATGCAGATTTTATGAAAGGGCATGTGGTTGATATGTTTTTCTTTCCAATTTTCAAAGGATTTTTACCGGAATGGATCCCTTTTATGGGCGGTCAATTTTTTGTGTTTTTTAATGCTGTTTTTAATGTGGCAGACGCTGCTATTTCTGTTGGAGTATTTATAATTTTTATTTTTCAGAAACAGTTTTTTTCTCAAAAGATCCTTCAAACACCTACTGAGCAAGAAGCAGCAGAGGAAGTTTTGCCTAATACTGAAAAGTAGTTGTCATAAGCCTTTCAGCCTCTCAGCAGCGCACTCTAAAGTGCTTTCTTGCTTCGCAAAACAGAAGCGAACAAGATTTACATTGTTATTGTTTTCAGCGTAAAAAACAGAAACGGGAATTGCTGCCACACCTTTTTCAGCCGTAAGCCATTTGCAAAATTCTATATCGCTTTTGCTGCTAATATTTTTGTAACTCGCTACTTGAAAATAAGTGCCTTTGCACGGCAGAAATTCAAAAGATGAATCTGCTAAAAGTGAGCGAAAATAATTTCGCTTGGTTTCGTAAAAAGAAGAAAGCGAATGATACATTTCTGGGAAATCTAAAACATTGGCAAATGCTTCTTGCGCAAAACTACTTACGCTGAACACATTGAATTGATGCGCTTTTCTAAATTCAGAAGTAAGTTTTTCCGGTGCAATGCAATAGCCAATTTTCCAACCGGTAACATGATATGTTTTTCCAAAAGAAAAAATTACAAAACTTCTGCTGCGCAATTCTTCATCTGCCAAAAAGCTATAATGCTTTTCATTGTCAAATACTATGTGTTCATATACTTCATCGCTAAGCAAAAGTGCATTTGTGTGTTGAAGAATTGATTTTAATTGTGCCATATCATCTGCCGAAAGCAGTGATCCTGTTGGGTTGTGTGGCGAATTGAAAATGATGAGTTTTGTTTTATCGGAAACTAATTTTCGCACTTCGTTCCAATCAATTTTAAAATTTGGCGGCAGCATATTGTAATAAACACATTTGCCTCCAGCCAGCGTTACCGCAGGCGAATAACTATCGTAGCAAGGTGCAAACAAAAGCACTTCATCGTTTGGTTTTACTACCGCTTGTATAGCTGTAAAAATTGCTTGTGTGCCGCCTGCCGTAATGGTAATTTCCTTTTCTGCATCAATTTGAACAGTATATTTTTTACTGTATTTTGTAGCAAGCTGCTCGCGAAGTTTGGCATTGCCCACCATTAACGCATACTGATGATGATTGCCATTTAGTGCTTCTTCAGCAGCCTCCATTAGCTTCTTTTTAGGAGGAAAATCGGGAAAGCCTTGCGATAAATTTACCGCTTGATGTTGTGCAGCAAGCTTACTCATTACTGAAAAAATGGTAGTACCTATATCGGGAAGTTTTGAAGAAATATTTGGCATGATTGCAATTTCAGCGAACTAGGAAATGAAAATTATGAAAGTAAAATTGCAAACTTGTAACGCTTTTCAAAACACAAAAGCTTTTTAAGTTGAAAAAATCTGAATCAAAGAATTTTACAAGTGACTTTTCGGGTAAGCAATTTCCTGTAAGTGAAAAAATTCACGGTAGCAACATTCGCCAATCGCTGCTCAATTTAATTCAAGCTGCAAAGCCAGAATTTACAAAGGAAAACACGATTGCTGCGAGCGAACTAAATACTTTTAGAGAGCAATATGTAGCTGATTTTATTGGCAAAAAAGTTGACGAACTTTCGGAGTTGGAAAAATCAGTTTTGTATTCTGTGAAGGATAGAAGCATTATCTCCGATAAATTAGATGACGATGATGCAAAACTTTCTTTGGGGCAAAGATTGGCAGATGCGGTTGCAGATTTTGGCGGTAGCTGGACATTCATTTCTATCTTCACAGTGTTTATATTTTTTTGGATACTTGGTAATGTTTTGTTTTTGAGCAATAAAGGCTTTGATCCGTATCCATTTATTCTACTCAACTTAATTCTCTCTTGTATTGCTGCAGTGCAGGCTCCGGTGATTATGATGAGCCAAAATAGACAAGAAGAAAAGGATAGAATGCGCGCTAAAAAAGATTATATGATTAACCTAAAATCGGAATTAGAGATAAGAATTTTACACGAAAAAATTGATCATTTAATTATTCATCAACAAGAAGAATTATTGGAAATTCAACGGGTGCAAATTGAAATGATGAATGATATTTTAGAGCGCATAAAGTAATTTTATTTCCTCAATTCCATAGTATTTAAAATGAATATAGGCTTGTTTTTCGGCTCGTTTAATCCAGTTCACAACGGGCATTTAATGATTGCAAATTATATAGTAGAAACTACCGGTTTAGATAAAGTTTGGTTGGTGGTGAGTCCACACAATCCATTCAAACAAAAAGATACTTTGCTTAATGAATACGATAGATTGCATTTGGTGAATTTAGGCATTGGCGAAAACACGAGATTGCAAGCGAGTGATATTGAATTTAAGTTGCCCAAACCTTCTTACACCATTGATACGCTCACACATTTGAAGGAAAAATATCCTCAACATAATTTCTCGCTAATTATGGGAAGCGATAATCTACATTCTTTTCATAAATGGAAAAATGCAGAACTCATGCTAAAGCATTATCAAATCTATGTTTACAAGCGGAAAGGCTTTACGGAAAACCAATACGCAGCACTTGAAAATGTGCACTTATTAGACGTGCCTTTATTGGATATTTCAGCTTCTTTTATTAGAGAAAATATCCGAAAAAAAATTTCCATGCAATACTTTTTGCCTGAAAAAGTTTGGGAGTATATCCAGTTAAATCATTTGTTTAGTTCATAACCTAAGAGTGGAGTTTCAAAAAAAAATATTTGCGTTTATATGCCTTGTTACCTTGTGTTTTAGCGCAACAGCACAAGACTATTCAAAGGCATTGCGCGGCAGAGTTGTTGATAGCGACACTAAGCAGCCGCTTGAAGGCGTGAATGTGGTGATTTTAAACATGCCGAAATTTACAGCAACTACTACAGATAACAACGGGCAATTTTCGTTTGAAAAACTAAAAGCAGGGCGCTACTCACTTAAATTTTCGATGGTGAGTTACCACGATGCGGCATTGAATAATGTTTCAGTTACTTCAGGAAAGGAAACCATTTTGAATGTGGAAATGACTGAAAAAATTTCAGGAATGCAAGAGTTGGTAGTTACTGCAGAGCGCGATAAAACCCGTTCCAACAATGAGTTTGCGCCAATTAGTGCGCGTTTTTTTTCTATGGAAGAAACCAAAAGATTTGCAGCAACCATGAACGATCCGGCACGTATGGCTCAAACATTTCCAGGTGTAATTTCTGCTAATGATGAAAACAATGCGATTGTGGTACGAGGCAATTC
Source organism: Bacteroidetes bacterium 37-13 (assembly GCA_001897535.1). Classification (GTDB taxonomy): domain Bacteria; phylum Bacteroidota; class Bacteroidia; order Chitinophagales; family LD1; genus UBA7692. The sequence continues at coordinate 83,112 of MKTC01000040.1, forward strand.
ACCACGCGGAATTTTGTGGCGCTTGGAAGGAGTAGAAATTCCTAATCCCAACCATTTTGCGGGTAGCGAAGGCGCGAGCGGTGGCGGTGTTGCAATGTTGAGCGCAAACATGCTGGGTAGAACAGATTTTTTGAGCGGTGCTTTTCCGGCAGAGTATGGCAATGCTTTAAGCGGTGTAATGGATATGAATTTCAGGAAAGGGAATAGCGCAAAACACGAGTTTACTTTGCAGGTCGGAATACTTGGCGCAGAAGCAGCTTTAGAAGGCCCATTCAGTAAAAAAAACAATGCTTCGTATTTGGTAAATTATCGCTACTCAACTTTGGAATTGTTTGCATTGATGGGTTTTAAAATTGGTGGAGATATAACTCCAAAGTATCAAGATTTGAGTTTCAATTTTTCATTTCCTACAAAGAAAATTGGCACATTTTCTTTGTTTGGTTTGGGTGGCATGAGCAGCTTGGGAACTTCATTGCAAAAAGATACTTTGAAGTGGCAAAGTATTCAAGATAAATCGAGCGATATGCAGCATTATTATATGTTCACAACAGGCGTTACACACTTAATTTTACCCGATGTAAAGACATATATTAAAACAACGCTGAGTTTTAGCTACACCAACAGCGGAAGCAATACAGATACATTTACAACGCTGCTGAAGCCAACTACAATTTTTGATGAAAGCTACAAGTATTACAATGCGCGATTAGCAGTGGCTGTGAATAGAAAAATTGATAGCAAAAATTTAGTGCGCAGTGGTATTTATTACACCGGTACTTTTTATAATTTGCAAAACAGAGATTTCAGTTTTCTGCATCATCAATTAGAAACCCGTGTGCAGAGTAAAGGAAACACACATTTGCTCGAAGCATATTGGCAATGGAAGCATCGCTTTTCTGAAACGCTGAGTGTTACTTCGGGCTTACACTTTACTTACTTTTTGTTGAATAAAAAAGCTGCTTTAGAGCCTCGCGCAAATATTGAGTGGAAGCCGACATTTAACCACACGGTGAGCGCAGCAGTTGGTTTGCACAATCGCACCGATGCTGTTTCTGCTTATGTTTCTACGGTGGAAACAGTGAACGGATTGCAGCAGAGCAATAAGTTTTTAGATATGAGCAAAGCGGCTCATGCTGTGCTGGGTTATGATTTTGTTTTCTTGAAAAATTTTAGACTTCATGCAGAAACATATTTTCAATACCTGTTTAAAATTCCAGCTGGCGTTGATACCAATGCTTGGTATGCAACCATCAATCAAAACGATGGGTTTGTAAATTTTCCTTTGATGAATAAAGGCAAAGGAATGAACTACGGTTTGGAGCTTACGGTGGAAAAATTTTTCTCGAACAACTACTTTTTTTTAGTTACCACTTCGCTGTTTAATTCGCGCTATGCCGGAACCGATGGCGTGTGGCGAAACACGGCTTACAATGGAAATTATGTGCTGAATGTGGTAGGCTGCAAAGAGTTTCTTTTAGGCAAGCAAAAGATAAATATTATAGGCATAACAGCAAAAGTTTTGTATCGCGGAGGCATGAGAATTACGCCTATAAATATTGCAGAAAGTAAGCAACAGCAACAAACTGTTTATGACTACAAAAATGCCTACGGTGAAAAACTACCCGATTATGTGCGAATGGATTTTGGCACTTATTTTAGAAGAAATAAAAAGCGCTGGAGTTGGATTTTAAGTTTAGATATTCAGAATGTAATTAACCGACAAAATGTGGCAGGAAAAATTTATGACCCGCAAAAAGATGAAGTGCGCATTATTAAAAACTTAGGTATTGTGCCTGTGCTTAGTTGGAAAGTAGAATTTGGAGTAAAGAAAAAGCAGCTTGAAAAATGAGTGCGGTAAATGTGAGGTTAGATAAATATTTATGGGCGATACGAATTTTTAAAACCCGTTCACAGGCTGCTGAAGCTATTGATAAGGGTAAAGTGAAACACAATGGCGTAGCGGTGAAGCCAAGCAAAACAGTAAAAATTGGCGACTGCTACGAAATAAAAGCGGAGCATAAAAATTGGGAAATTGAAGTGCTTGAATTGTTAGAGCAGCGCAAACAATTTAGCGAAGCATGTTTGTTTTATAGCGATTTAAGCCCGAAAGAAATTCCTGCAAAGCAGCAAATTACTTTTGTTGAAAACACTGGCAAGCGACAAAGTAAACAAGGTCGCCCAACCAAAAAGAATCGAAGATTGTTAGATAATTTAGAGTATTAGTATAAATATTGAAAAGTAGCTGTAAGTTAAACCCAGATTCCGCAATAGATTCTTTGCTACGATAAAATACTACTTTACATCTGCTTCAACTGCTCAAAAACCATAATTCATTATGCTTTTATCGCATTTTGCAGCTGTTTTGTATTATTTCATCTCGCTTAAATTTCTATTGCGGAATCTGGGTTAAATTATCTTTTGGGTGGAGCGAATTAGGCTACAAATAAAAAAAGCAGCTTCCGATTAAAGAAACTGCTTTTATTTTTTAAAACAAACTGAATAATAAAATTAGCTGCAACCCAAGCTGTTGCCGCAGTTTAAGCACTTGTAGCAAGTTCCACTGCGAATGGTGATGTTGCCACAAACATTACATGCCGGAGCATCGCCCATTTGTCCTTTAGCTGCTTGGTTAAAAGCGTCCATTGCGCCTGGTTTTACTATAATGTTTTTATGCGTAGCCGTAACTTTTACTTCTGCTTTTTTTGTAGGAGTAGTAATTGAGGCAGACATTGATTTATTCACCTTGAACTCTTGAATAGAGTGCGAACGTTCAGCAACTGCTGGCTCGTCATCGTGTGCATCTGGAGATAAATCCAACACGCTGTGTTCGCGCAAAGCAATTTGCTCTGGTGTTACGTGAACCAAATCTGTACGGTTCAAATATTCAAAGCCTAACAAGCGGAAGATATAATCTACAATTGAAGAAGCATTTTTAATATTTGGATGATCCACCATTCCACTTGGCTCAAAGCGAGTGAAAGTAAGTTTATCTACAAATTCGTTTAGTGGAACACCGTATTGCAAACCGATAGAAACCGAAATAGCAAAGCAGTTCATTAAACTGCGGAAGGACGCACCTTCTTTGTGCATATCAATAAAGATTTCGCCTAAGGTTCCATCTTCGTATTCACCTGTGCGCACAAAAACAGTTTGTCCACCAATTTTTGCTTTTTGTGTAAAGCCATTGCGTTTGTGCGGCAAACGTTTGCGCTCCACAATTCTTGCCAATGCGGTTTTAAATTGTGTATCGCTGCTTTCTTGCATAAAAATGCGGGCGGCTTCCAACACTTGTTCAGGTGTAAGTTTGCTCAATTCTTGTTCAGGCGCAGCAGTTGAAGTTTCAGCAACTTTTGCTGTTTGGGTATCTTCTTTTTCTTCGTCTTTTTTGTTAGAAAGTGGTTGAGAAAGTTTGCATCCATCACGGTAAAGTGCATTTGCTTTCAAGCCCAATTTCCAGCTTAATTCGTAGCAGCTTTTAATGTCTGCTTCTGTAGCTTCGTTTGGTAAGTTAATTGTTTTTGAAATTGCTCCACTAATGAATGGTTGAACGGCTGCCATCATGCGAATGTGGCCATGTGCATGAATAAATCGCTGACCTTTTGTGCCGCATTTATTAGCGCAATCAAAAACCGAAAGGTGTTCGTCTTTTAAGAATGGCGCACCTTCCACTGTCATTGTGCCGCAAACGTACTCGTTGGCTGCTTCAATTTCGTGTTTGGTGTAGCCAATGGTACGAAGTAAATTGAAAGTGCGATCGCTGTATTGCTCTTTGCTAATGCCTAAGCGCTGCATGGCATCTTCGCCCAATGTCCAAACATTAAATGCGAATGTGATGTCGAAAGCTGAAGGCATATTGGCTTCTACTTTATCAATATCTGCTTGTGTGAAACCTTTAGCCATAAGCGTTTCAGGGTTTACACCCGGAGCGCCATAGATGGAAGCGTTTCCTTTAGCGTAGTTTACGATTGCTTCAATTTGGTTTTCAGCATAGCCTAAATTGCGCAGTGCAAACGGTACTGATTCATTTACAATTTTAAAGTAACCGCCACCGGATAGCTTTTTAAATTTCACTAAAGCGAAATCTGGTTCAACGCCTGTAGTGTCGCAATCCATCAATAAACCGATTGTGCCTGTTGGTGCAATTACGGTAGCTTGTGCATTGCGGAAGCCGTGCTGTTCGCCCAATTTAAGCGCTTCGTCCCAAGCGTTTGCTGCTGCTTGTAATAAATAATCAGGGCAATATTGTGGGTCTAAACCTACCGGAATAATATCTAAACCTTCATACATTTCCGGTGAAGCATTGTAAGCTGCGTAGCGATGGTTGCGTATAACGCGCAGCATGTTTTCTTTGTTTCTTTCGTAGCCCGGGAAAGTTCCTAAAGCTTCCGCCATTTCTGCTGAAGTTTTGTAAGAAGTTCCGGTCATAATAGCGGTAATTGCTCCACCAATGGCGCGGGCGCGATCGCTATCGTAAGGAATGCCGCTTACCATAAGCACAGAGCCTAAGTTAGCATAGCCCAAACCTAAAGTTCTAAATTCATAAGAAAGTTGAGCAACTTCTTTTGAAGGGAATTGAGCCATGAGTACTGAAATTTCAAGTACCATAGTCCAAACGCGGCTTTGGTGTTCAAAGCCTTTTACATCAAACTCTAAAGTTTCGTCATTAAAGAATTTGCGAAGGTTAAACGAAGCTAAATTACAAGCGGTGTTATCCAAGAACATATATTCACTGCAAGGATTGCTTGCGCGAATTGGTCCATCGGCAGGGCAAGTATGCCATTCGTTTATAGTTGAATCGAACTGAACGCCCGGATCGGCACAGCGCCAAGCTGCATGTGCAATTTTATTCCATAATTCCGCAGAAGGAATTTCTTTCATGGTTTTGCCATTGGTGCGTGCTTTAAGTGCCCAATTTTCACCTTTTTCTAAGGCACGGAAAAAGCTATTTGGAATACGAACGGAGTTGTTGGAATTTTGTCCGCTCACGGTGCGGTATGCTTCGCCTTCGTAGTGGTTATCGTAGCCGGCAGCAATAAGTGCAGCTACTTTGTCTTCCTCCTTCATTTTCCATTCGATAAAGTCCACTATTTCAGGGTGGTCTAAATCTAAGCAAACCATTTTGGCAGCTCTTCTTGTTGTGCCGCCTGATTTTATTGCTCCTGCTGCGCTATCTCCAATTTTCAAAAAGCTCATTAAGCCTGAAGAGGTTCCGCCTCCGCTTAATCTTTCGCCTTCGCCACGCACATTGCTAAAGTTCGTTCCTACGCCTGAGCCATATTTGAAAATACGTGCTTCGCGTACCCACAAATCCATAATTCCTCCACCGTTTACTAAATCATCAACCACGCCTAAAATAAAGCAAGCATGCGGCTGTGGACGCTCGTAAGCTGAAGTTGATTCTTTTAATTCTCCGGTTTCGGGTTCTACATAGTAATGACCTTGCGGACTGCCTGTAATTCCATAAGAAGAATGTAAACCGGTGTTGAACCACTGTGGGCTGTTTGGCGCTGCCATTTGCCCAACGAGTGAATACACGATTTCATCATAAAAAATATCTGCATCTTTTTGGGTAGCGAAGTAGCCGTATTTTTCGCCCCAAAAACGCCAGCAATGTGCTAAGCGATGTACTGTTTGCTTAATAGAAGTTTCACCTCCCAAAGAACCATCGGGTTGAGGAACGCCTGCTTTGCGGAAATACTTTTGCGCTAAAATATCGGTAGCTACTTGACTCCAAAATTTTGGCACTTCCACATTATACATTTCAAATACAGCATCTCCTTTTGGGTTTCGGATAACACTGCTGCGTAGTTCGTAGTCGAACAAGTCGAAAGGATTAACGCCTTCTTTAGTATAGTAGCGATTAACCTTTAGTCCTTTGGTAATTTTTTTTGCCATCAGCTAAATTATTTATTGAGATTGATAAAATTTATTGATTTCGTTGTCGTGCGAAAATGAAATGCGTTTTTAATGTTCATTTCATAAACGTGGAACGAATGTAAATTTCAGACTAAGATTTTAAAAGGTATCTTTTCAACAGCTTGAGTGTGCAAGGGGCGGTTATTTTTTCTATTGCTTGTGTGGCGTGGTTTGCGTTTGTGGATAACCGTTTTGAAGAATATTTACCCACATGTGTGGACGAAAATACTTGCTTGTTGAGTGCGTTCTTTTTAGGACGTGGTATTTCTTAAAAAAACATATTTGCACTGCGAATGTATTAGAAAAAGAATTGACTTTTGAGCGAACAATTGCAGATATTTTTATGTGGTAGTCAATAGCTTGTTTTGTTGCAACTCCAAAGCATAGGAACTATTATTCAGTTTGCTTTTGCACCACAACAACAAATTGAAATCGTGATAGTATGTAGCTTCTTGTTCAAAATGTTTACCATATAATTCTTCAATTTTGTCATGTGCCAAAAGTATTGAATTTGCTTGTGTTTCAGCTTCAGAAAGCAGTAATATTTTTTTGCTCACAGCAATAGTTTCTTTTAGAAAAGGAGATACTATATTTTCTTTCTTCATAAAATATTCTACTGCGCGCAGTGTGCTTTCTGCCAATGAAATTTGCTTTAAATCGAAATACACAAACGCCATTAAAAGTCGGCAGTATGCTTGCACATTTTTTAGATTGGTGTTGGTGTGCCTTACTGCTTGTTCAAGCCATTCTAAACATTGCTCTTTATTGTTTACACAATAGAATAAAACAGCTAAATAATAAGTGCTCATTAAGTTGTTGTCGCCTCTGCTTTCAGGCTTCTGGTTCACATATAATTTCTCTACTTCCGTTACTTCTTGTTCCGTAATATTTTCTAAACTTTTTACCATCAAATACATAAGCGTGTTCTTTGCTAAAATGCGTTTGCGGTAGTCTTCTAATTGCCTATCGCGAAAAGATTGTTGCTTTAGATGAGTGATGTAGTTTCCTGCATCTTCAATTTCGCCAAGGTTTAGCAGCGCGAGAATAATATTGCTGATGTTTGCTAAATAGCCATTTGTGTTGCGAACATCCAATTCAATTTCTTCAAAAATATTGTGCCGCAATTTCATGTAGAGTAGCACATCTTTATCATTTCCTTTTAGGGCTGAATAGAAATGGAGTGAAGCATAAGCCATCAACTTTCCTTTCCGTGAAAGCGTTTCGGGGTTTTGCAAAAGTTTATTGGTCATCAACTTTGAAGTTTCTTCTACAATGCTTTTATCCTGCATCGCCCTGTTGTTGCCTTCATCGTAAAGCATTTTTACTTTAAAGAGCAATTGGCTTAATTCTGTTTCTTGATTTAGTTTTTGTAGTGCATGAATAATTTCCTCTTTCACTTTCAATATTTGAGCATTGGAAAACATGCCAATATTGCGCTGCATAAGCGATTCTTCTATGCAGAGTACAGCGTATAATGTATCGAAACTTTCATGTTTATTGGCAAATTCTTTCGCTTTGAAAATGCAATCCATTGCTTGCGAAATCAGATTTTTATCTATCAAATTTTGAATATCCAGAATGCTCTCACACATACTGTAGAGCTGGCTTTTGCCTGAAGTGTAAGAGCGTAATGATTTTAGAATTTGATGATAGAGATAGTTTTTCTGTGCGCTTAAATTTATCTTTTTCCCATTCTTGCTCGGCAATGCTTCTTTTAATTTTTGTTCATTGTACTCGGGCATTTTATCGAGCAAATCAAACAGCTTTAAATATTCGTTGCCTTCTGTTTTTTCGCCATAGCGGTTGGCGAATTTTTTAAAATAGCCCTTTTCGGTTTTATCCAACGACTTTATTAAATCAAACAGTGCGTCTGCCATGTGTGGGTTGTTTATAATTATGTATATTAATTCACGATAAGTAGAGTTAAGGCTTTAGTATTTTTACTTTTAGTAAGCTGTTTGTAGTTTTAATATTGGCAAAATAAATTCCGCTCGGCCACCTGCTTGTGTTTATTTCTTGTTCTTTTCCGGCATAAACAATATTGCCGATAGTATTGAAAATGCTAATGTTCTCTACTGGATCACTTGTGTTTGTCTTTAATTTATCTGTAAAGGGATTGGGTGAAATTTTAATAAAACTTTCATCTTGAATGGTGGTTCTTATTCCTGTTTGTGTGTTTAACTTATGGCGTTTAAAGAAGTTCCAAATTTCTGTGCTGGCATTAAAGTCTCTATTGGTATTGCCATTGCCAATATCAATTAAGCCCGATGGCCAGGTGTGCCCGCCATTCAATATTTTATAGAAATATACTTCAGAATTATCGGCACAATTCCGGAAGCGAATAAGCTGGGCTGTGCTGCTATCAGTGGTGTTTATATCGAGAATATTGATTGTGTCTGATATGGGTAAGCAGTCGTTTGTGTCTTTCCAAAACTGCAAACAAGTTTCAATACTCATGCCGGTAAAATTTCCCTGTCCGGCATTTATACCACCGGTTTGGTAATTTACAATGGGGTCTGCCGTGCCGTGAATTTGCATTACGGGCATTTTATGTTCTATGGCACAATGTTGCAAATCCCAAGCACTCAGCGAACCTGTAACAGATGCAATAGCTGCAATTTTATTGCTGAGGTGGCAAGCTAAAGAGTAGCTCATAAAACCGCCATTGCTCATGCCGCAACTATAAACAGAACTTCTATCAATAGAGTAATCTCTGGATAATTTTTCTATGAGAGAATCAATAAACTTTATATCGTTGGCACCATAGTTAAAAGCATTCCAATAATTAGAAACACCATTGGGGTAAACTACAATAAAATTATTGGAATCTGCCGTAGCATTCATTTGTGTATAAAGCATTTGCTGCGAAGCATCGGAGGTGTAGCCATGTAAATTAAACACCAAAGGATATTGTGCAGAAGCTGTGTATGAGGCAGGTAAGTGTATAATGTAGGTTCGTGTTACATTATCAATAAAAATACTGCCATTTATGGTTTGTGCAAAATTGCCAATGGTAATGGCAGTTAGTAAAAATGTAAATAGACTTTTCATTTAGGCTTAAATTGTTTCTGTGAAAATGCGGAACAAATAAAGTGGAAATATTTATTTGGGGTTTAAGATTTTGCATTGATAGAATTGATCAAAGTAAGCTCAATAACAAAGAAAGAAAGCAAATGTCTTTTCTATCCTATTCAATATTTTCAGTATTTATTATCAACTAAAGTATTATTCTATGTTTTAATGTTTTCTAAAATAATATTTTTTTCATTCAAGTTTTATTTCGATGTAGAGTTAATATATTGATTATCAAATAATTGCTTTTTGTTAAAGTTCTTTCAACTACTAAATAATTGAAGAATTTTAGTTTGCAACCAATAAATCGTTTAACGATTTTTGTACAAAATTTATTGGCTATGAAAAAACTATTCTTTGCTATAGTTTGCCTCGTTGCGATATTACAATCGTTTGCACAAAACACGGTAGTTGTTAATACGCAAGTTATTCCGCCTTATTCGCCATACATCAGCACGTATGTTGATAATCCAAACAAGCTCATTTTAACGCTTACCAATACTTCGGCACAGCAGCAAAATGTAAAACTTTGGGTTCGTATTTCTGGAGATAATGGCGTAAGTGGAACTACGACCAACGGCTTTAAACCTTTTAGTCCAATTGTTTTGTCGCCATACCAAACCAAAGTAATAGATTTTAGCAGTGCAGAAACTAAATCCTATTTTGATGCTAATAATGTAACTTTAGTAGGTATTACTAAAGCGCAACTAATACAAAACCAAGCATTGCCCGAAGGCGCATATACTATTTGTGTAAAGGCTTTGGATTACAATACCTCTCAGCCGCTTTCTGTTGATGGGCAAGGCTGTTCAGCACCGTTTTTAGTAAGTTATATAGATCCTTGTATGCTTACTCAGCCATTGTGCAATGGTGATGTAACACAGACTGAACCACAAAATATTTTGTTCACTTGGACACCACCGGCTACCGCTCCGGGTAACTTACAATACGAGTTTACGCTTAAAGAAGTTCCCAATAATTTAAACCCCAACGATGTTATTAAAAATGCTGCTTTCCCTGTGGTTTATTCATACACCGGCACAGCCATCAATTCGTTGTTATATACTAATGCACTGCCACAATTAACTGCAGCTAAAAAATATGTATGGCGCATAAAATGTATAGACCCAACTAATACTGTTCAATTTAAAAATAATGGTTACAGCCAGCCTTGCACTTTTAATTATAAGGCTAAAGCCGCAGCACCAAACTTTAATATAGACCCAACAGTAAACGCTCCTTCTTCAACGCAAAACAAAGGCGGCTCTGGATACAATCCAGTAAGCACACCTAACCAAGGAAATATTTATCTGCCGCCAATAGTACAGCTTGCTAATGTAAATGGACAATTAGTTTACAACTGGCAGAGCGGTGCAAACAAGAATTATCCTATGACTTTTGCTACCATACGCTTAGTAGTTAAACATTTCTTGTTAAGTGGTTTAGACACACTTCCTGCTTATACTTCAATATGCTACGATGGAATTTGCGATGGTGCAGAAATTGCAGTAACAAAAACAGATGCCAATGGAAATTTCAACTTTAGTTTTGCATCTGCATTTCCTTTTGGAAAAATAGCAGATAAGCATACTTCTGGAAGTGGAGAATTTAAAAGCACAGGAACACTTTATCGCCAAGCGGTGATTGAAATACTTTATCCCCACAACCAATACTACCATGACCCAACACAAAAAATATTGCCCATACCGGGCGAAAGCGTGAATGTCGGCATAGTAACTTCAGCCGTAAAAACATGTAAATTAGAAGTAACAGTAGTGCGAAAAGGCGGTGTTGGCAATCAGCTATACGGCACATCTAATAATACTTTGCCCGATGCCAAGGTTTACTTATGCAGAAAACCAATTTCTATTTTTGCTCAAAATTCTTTTCCGAAAGACGATGGATTGCCCAAAAAAGTCATTGTAATATCCCCTGGGTCAAGCTCTAAAAATGATAAGCCTGAGGCATTAAGTGCGGTGGAAGTTGTGGCACAAACTAAAAGTAAGAGTAATGGAAAGGTTGTGTTTGAACGTGTGGCACTACACAATAATTCCAATTATCAATATTTCATTTATGCCGATTTTGATAAAACTGCAACAGGATTTTATAATTATACTTCGGTAAATGGCCCCGAAAAGTTTAAAAAAGAAGTGCCTCCGGGAGGATTTAATATTTCGAATGGTGTAGGAGAAACTTATGTGCAAACGCTCACTATGAATCCGGAACCACCCAGAATTGCAGGTGTAGTAATTGATAAATTTGATGGAAAGCCTAAAAGTGGACTTATTACTTTAAATAGTATTTATGTGTCAAGCGGAGGCAAAACTGTTTTAACATCAATAGGTAGTACTCAAGCAGAATATGATGCTGCTGAGTATTTCTATTCTTGTGCATCTTTTTGTGCAAGGAAAGTAACCCGCTCATTTTACAGAGGAAACTCAGGAGAGTTTGAGTTTAATAAACTCGCTGTGTTATACGATTTGAACGAAAAGAAGATTACAGGTCCGCTTCATTTACTTACAGCAAAAGCACCGGGCTACGATGATAAAAATCATGGAATATCGGAAATTCTTTACTACGGCTCACAACATTATGCCGAACTAAAATTAGACCGAGGTGGTGAAATAGCAGGCAGAATAGTAGATGGAGAAACAGGCAAAGGACTGGCTGCCAACTTTTATTTTATAGATGAGAACAAGTCGGACAAATGCAATAGCAGCGGCTATTTTAGTGGCTACCCGGCACGCAAATTAACAACTAAGCAGAAGCTGATTATTTCTTATCCGGGATATATTACAGATACTGCGGAAGTATTGGTAGATAAAGAAAAAACAGATTTGGGAACTTTGAAAATCTATACGCTCAACAGAAGACTAACAGTGAGTGTAAGCGATGAAAAAACAGGAAAATCTATTGAAAATGCTAGTGTTGAAATTTTAGGTGTAACAACCACTTGCAAAGCTAAAAGTGGGCAATTTAATATTGTGAGCCAATGCCCTTTAATGGAAAAAACCAAAAAACTCTATAGCTTTTTAGGTATAGATATAGCTACTGCGTCTTTCAGTTTTAAAAATGCAGGCGGGCAAGAAAATAACGGGCAAATTTATAAAGTTAGAATAACCGGACCAGACAGCAGCAACTACGAAAGCACAACTATATCTACCGCTATTCCATATTCTTCAAAAAGTAAAACACTACAAGTAAAATTAAAACCTGCCACTTGTATTGCCGGCTATGTTTATGCAGGCAAAGGAAACACTTCTCCAGTGCAGGGCGCAAGGGTGAAAATGGATGTTACAGCGCCTGCGGGATATTCTTTTTATTATGGGCAGCAATATGCTAAAACCAGTGAAGTAGAAGCGATAAGCGATGCCAATGGTTATTATGAATTAAAGAACGTGCCACTGCGCGATTATCCGCAAATTGTTCGCGCCATGAAAGGCAGTGCCGATTTGGTGGGTGATAGTTTTGTGATTGTTACACAGCCCTCCAACAATTCTTCGTATTACAATTTTAGTGGTGGAAGCTACAAGCCGGGCGGCAATTATGGTAATATGAATTTTAATGCCAATTCTCTTATACCGGGTTCTCAAAAGAGTTCGTGTATAAAACACGATTTTAACTTAACTGTTTACAATGGTTTAGACTTGAGCAGCTTAATGGGATTTCCTATTGAAGTAAGTTCTCTGAAACCTAATGGAACAAATGGCGCAATTATTACGGGGCAATTTGTTTCGCTCAATGGTAACGATCAATTTAACTCAAAGCCGAATAGTTCTTTACAATTTAAAAACATAAAAGTGTTGCCGAGTGCTACAATTAAAAATGACAAAGGCATTCCCGCAGCTGCTCCCGAAAGTACACCAATTACCACCGAAAACAATATGCTGCCACTGCTGCTTTACAATAGTGTAGATGGCATGGTGGAAGACAAAAAATTAGGGATTTATTTAGATAAAGATGTGGGCGGAAAACAGTATGGCGTAATTAAAGGAAAAGTAAAAATACTGAACACGGCATTCAACCAAAGTGTTATTGCATTTGGTGATACTTTCTATTTAGCGCTGCCCAACGAAACATCTATTTCTAAATTGATTATTCCGGTTATCAATGCCGATAAAACAATTAAAAATCCGGCTATTGCACCTTCGGGTTTTAAAATTGCAAACAGCGTAGGCTATCCTGTAAAGTTTTCTTTGCCGGGCTTTGCCAATAGTGTGCTGAGTGATTATGATGCCACTACTTTTTTCAATGGAGAACTCAATCTTACTGCACGCATTCAAACCGATATTAAAGATATAACACCCTCAAATTTAAACATTGCACTTTCAAATATTAAACTAAGAAAAGGAACAAACCCAAGCATCAACAGCAGCACGCCTATTTCTTTTAATATGGGCAACTGGAAGTTGAGCAGCAGCGATTTTGTGTTAGATGAAAATGGATTAAAACTCAATAAAGGAACGATTGATGCAGGAGTGAGTGTTCCTTTCAAAAATTTAGGTATCCGATATAACCAATTATTTAGCAATGCGACTGAAGTACAATTAGATGAAATGAAATTAGCCGAAATGCATCCTGTAAATATTGTTTCTACCAATAAAACTTTTGGTTTAATAGATGTTGCAGGAGGAAAAAAAGCATGGCAAATTTATGCAGGTCCCACACCAGATGTGGCGGCTACTATTTCTAATTTGCCGGCACTCAATTCTACCGATAAAATAGAGTTGAGCAGTATAAGATTACTGAGCAATGGTGAGCAACGTTTAGCACTCCGTGCCAAGCCGGTTACACTTCGGAATCTCTTAAAATTTACTCCTTTAGATGCTACTTATATCAGTGCTTCAGCTAATCAATTTTTAATTACAGGGTTATTTCAATTAAAGCTACCTGATCCCAAAAGCTTTTCTACCACTTTGATGTATGAGCGTAGTGGAAACAGTTTGAATTTTAGCATGGTGAATACTGAAATTGTTTCGTTTAATAAACCTACACAATTAGCCCATAAATTTGACGCTAAGCCAACACTCACCAATGGTAAATTCACTTACAATGGCACGAGCGAAGAAGCGGGCACTTTCCCTGCAACCAAAACTACTTTGTATTATACAAACGACTCTGTGAGTGTTTGGATAGATGGCGGACAAGATATACCAATAAGCGGTGCACGTAAGTTTGGCAAAGCCGAAGGTGGAATGCGCATTGAAGCCAACAACTGGACACCGTTTTGGTTTAGTGGCGATATGGAAGGAATGGCGGGAATTTCTGATGTTCAGGTTGGCGGAAAAAAACAACGCATGAAATTTTTTGTGCAAGGTGAAGTAACTGCCGATGCACAAAGCCTGAGCGTAAAAAATGTGGAAACACCTTTTGGTGATATGACATGGACATACAAATTCCCTGAAAGCAGATTGATTGGATATTTGGGTATAGATATGAATTTGAATGCTATGCACCTTAGCGGAAACCTTAACACTATTGTAGATGGCAGCGGTTGGTTTTTTGGTATAGATGGAAATTTAAAAGTAACAGGCGTAGGCGATTTAGGATTTATGGGAATATTTGGTGATTATCCTCAATACCCCCCGGGAATAAAACTTAATATGGGAGATTTTAAATGTCTGCCACCTGCTTTTAATAATAAAGTAAATGGCTTCTTATTCCAAGCCGGAATTCATAAGCAGGTAGTACCGGAAATAAATATGGGTATTCCGGGTTTGCTAACAATAGGTTTTGGTGTAGATATTGGACTAAATACCCGATTTTGGAAGTCCTTTGGAGAAAACAATAACCAGTTAGGGCTTTCATTGCTGGCACGTGGGCATGCTTTTGCAAAAGGAGATTGTGAAGTTACCTGCTCCAGTGTTGAGGCAAATGCTAATGCAGAAGTGAGCATTAGCGGCACTTACAATGGCACCAACGGAGAATACAATATTAACGGCTGTAGCAGCGTAGGTTTTAGCCTTGAAGCGCAGCAATGCCTTGGTGCTTTAGGTCTATGTTCTAGTACTTGTGCCGGCATTAGGACAGGCGATATAAACGTAGGTATAAATTTGAATTACAATAGCAATAAAGGCGCAGATATAGGTATTCAGTTTAGCAGTTGCAGTTCAAGTTGTAAATAATAAAATACTAAAGAGATGAAAATGAAAAATTGCATAATATCAATAGCTGTTTTACTCATTAGTATCAGCATTTCAGCACAAGAAGAATTTGCATTTGCAGCACCAAAAGGCATTTTTGTGTATTTAGGAAAAAATATTCCCAACGGTAAAAAAATAAGTTCTATTCTACTAAGCAGAAAAGATGAGAAAGGAAACTTTAAAAAATTAGCTGAAGTAAAATGTGCAGCCACCGAACAGGAATTTATGAGCGAAGCAAAAGATGCCGCCAAGTATTTTCCCGATTTCAGTTTTGCGCCCGATTCCTCTCTAAAATCGGTGTGGTTGCGTGCTTCTAAATACGGCACATTAGATTCTGCCGGCTATTGGGCAATGCACCCTGCGGTGCGCATGGCATTAGGTATTTTATACTACGATTTAGATGCAAAAGAGAATACGAAATACAGTTACAAGTTTGATAATTATACTTCTACCGAAGTGAGTTATCCATTTCACCCAAAATACGATGATGTGAGTTTATCTGAATATCAATACGATAAAAATGGTTTATACATCCGCTTTAAATCTGTTGGAAGAAACCCCTCAAAAGCATTTAAGTTATATAAATACAACGATGATAAAAAGCCCGAAGAAGTAAGTGGCATCCGCAATCAATACAAGATAAAAGATACTACTTTTTATATCATTAACGACACCAAAGTAACCGCAGCCAAGCAATACCAATACTCTTGGATTGGTGTAGATGTGTATGGAAACACCAGCTATGGTAGTTTGCCTTTTATTATTGATTTACGCGACTTTAGTACGGTTTATTTTAAGCGCATAAAAGCTAAAAAGGCAGATGCCATGTTGGCTATCAATTTGAATTGGAATATCAGCGATGTAACAAACGTGAAGAGTATTCACATTTTCAAAAGCGATAATTATGATAAGGGATTTAAAGAGATTGGCGTAATGGAAGCAGCCGACACTTCGTTTACCGATGAGAGCATTATTCCAGATAAGATTTATTACTACTATTTACAAATAGCAGATAAAACAAACACGCTTACTAAAAACTCTGCAAAATTCTTCGATTTCGGCTTCGACAAAAGCACACCAATCACACCTATTTTGAAGAATGCAGTAGGTATAGCTAATGGCATAAAATTAGAACTTGCTGTTCCCGATAATTTTATTGCAGGTTACAGGGTTTTTAGAAGCGAAAACGGCAGCGATGACTATACTGTAATTGCTGATATGGTGAAATTAAATCCGGATTCAAACACGGCTACTTATTACGATACAGGCGCAACTATGAACGGCAGAACTTTTTACAACTATAAAATTCAAAGTGAAAATACTTCTCATGCAGTGAGCGAATTATCAAATAAACTCCAAGCACGTCCGGAAATGAGCGCTAAGGTTATTGCACCTACTAATTTGTCGGTTTATTTTCAAGATTCAGTTATCAATTTATTTTGGAACGATATACGCAAAGACGATGAAATGGTGGCAGGTTACCGCCTGTATAAAAGAGAAAAAGGTGCCGCTAAGTTTACTTCAATATTTTCCGAAGATTCTGTGTATGAAGGCAACCGTTTTATTGATGCAATATACAGTGCGGGAAAAACTTATGAATATGCAGTAGAAAGCGTTGATTTGTTTGGCTACGCAAGCGATAGCCGCGCTTCGGCACAAGTAAGTATTGATAAATATTTGCCGGCAGCACCAGCTATAAGCAGCGCTATCAACCTACCCGATGGTATTTTAATTGAATGGAGCAAGCCGAATATATCCAACTTGAAAGGATATAAACTATACCGATATCAGCGCGGACAAAACCCTGTTGCCATTGCACAGCCTAATGCCGATGCAGAAAACTATTTAGACAAAACAGCTAAACCCGGAGAATTGTATTTCTACACACTAACCTCTTTAAACAGCGAAGGTACTGAAAGCACAGAGAGTGAAGAGGCAGGAGTTCGACACTAAACAAATACAAGTTGCCTATATGGTAAATTTTATGACACAAAAGGGCATAAAAAAATGGAAAATATATTTGGCAGCAATGGTTTTGCTTTGTTTAAGCCATGTTGCATTATTGGCACAAGACTTAGAAAATATTACCAAGCAAAAACCTTTTGAGATACACGGAGCCATAAGTTTAAGCGGAGGCTACTACAAGGGTTCTGGTTTTAACAGCACCCGCAAGCCTTATACTTATTCACTAATGGCAGCACCCACAGTTTCAATTTATGGCGTTCAAATTCCGTTTAATATTACATTAACCGAAGGTAGCAATTCGCTCAAAAACCCATTTGCGCAATTTGGTGTAAACCCTTATTGGAAATGGATAAAAGGCTATCTGTGCTGGACAAATATGAATTGGACTCCAACTACTTTAGGTGGAAAAACTTTTCTTGGTGTTGGCTTAGAAATTAACCCTTCTTTATTTCGCTTTGGCGGCTTTTGGGGAAGGCTAAACCCCGCAGTAAAAGAAAACCTATTAGGTACAGAACCTATTCAACCACAATACAAACGCTTTGGTTGGGGTTTAAAAATTGGCGTAGGAAACGAGAAAAATTACTTCGATTTTATTTGGCTCTACGGCAAAGACCAAAATGCTTCTATTCCTAATCCCGTAGATACACTAAACCAATTAAATTACACACCGGCACAAAATGCCATCATTGGTTTTAAGAGCCACCAAACATTTGTAAAAGGAAAGTTTATTTGGGATTTAGATGGTGCAATAAGTGCTTACACGCGCAATACCAATTCGCAACTTTTGGATATAGGAAATGGTTTCGGCACCAAGTTTTTGAAAGTAGCATTTCCTCCACGCCTAAGCAGTAGTTTTGCTTGGAGTTTACACAATAATTTTACTTACAAAACAGATAATCTTACTCTTGGTTTTGACTATAACCGTATTGAACCGGAATATCAAAGCATGGGTGTAGATTACATTTTAAACGACCAAGAAAAGATTACGCTCAACCAAGTTTTTTATGCAGGGAAAAAGAAATGGAGTTTTAGCTTTAATGAATTTTACCAGCACGATAATTTGAATAAGCGCAAAGCACTGCGCACGCATCGCACCGGCTTGAGTGCTAATGCTAATTGGCAGTTAAATCAAAAATTTGGAGCCACTTTTTCTTACAACAACTTTTTCATGTTCCAATCAAAAGGGTTAAAGCAAGTAAACGATTCTACCAAAGTGGCACAGTTGCAAAATACCTTTCTGCTAAGTCCGCGCTACATGATTTTAAACACCAAAATGGTTCATGTTATTTTTGCGGCAATTACATACACTCGTTTAGACGACCTCAATAAATTTACCGAAAAATTTACTCGTAACAATACTATAAACACCAATATCGGATACACACTTTCGCACATAAAATCGGGCTTTGGTTTTTCTCCGAGTTTTAATGTAATGTATTCTAAATCTCCTTCTTTTGATGTGCTAAATATTACACCTGCAGCAGCTTTCAACAAATCGTTTTGGAAAGGAAAAATCAATACTTCGCTTATGATTGGCTACACAGCTTCACGCCAAAATAAATTGTGGAACAGCCACACTATAAATAACACTATTGGCATTGGATATAATATTACCACACACCACGCGCTTAAATTCGACAATAGCATGATGTACACCCGCGGGCAAATACTTGCCACTCAAGAATACAAAGGTGCGCTCACTTATACTTATACGTTTTAAAAGACGAAATCTATTCTGTTTTATCAGTCCAGTTTTGAACAAAAGAAGATTTCAAATCTATCTCTGGCAGAGGCTTTATGAAGAAAGCCATAGAGTCTGTTGGAAAGCTAATGAGCGGAGTGCCGGGCGCATAAAAATTCATCAATGGAACCATGTACGAAAACTGATATGGATCGGTAGCAAATGCTATTTTTTGAAAACCGAGTTGCTTTGCTAGTGCTTTTCCTTTCACAATGTTTTGATTGGTGTGCAGTGCTTTTGTTTCCTCAAAAATGTGCTCTGCGGGAATGCCAAGTGAAATGGCAAAAAGCTTCATAGCAGCACCTTCGGTATAAGGCGTGTGCACAGCATCTCCGGAAAAAATAATGTTTTTGGCAATGCCTCTATCGTAGAGTGCTTTTGCCCAATGCACGCGCACGGTAAAAAGCTCTTGATTGCTGGGAGCTTTATACGGATAGCCCGGAATAATGATGACATCGTATGGCGCTTTTGCAAGGCTTATTTTATTTTTTTTCTGCACTAATTTATCAAGCGAGCAAGAGCTGGCGAGTAATAAAATAGCAAGAATAAAAAGCAGGCTTTTGTTGGTGCTTTTTTTAAAAAGGTAATGGATCTGTTTCATCGGGAATAAAATCTGGTATATCATTATTCTCATTAGATACAGCGGAACCCGAAAAGGTTTCAATTTTCCAAGCTTTTACATCGGTGTACCATTTGCCGTTAAACTCGCGGCTTTCGAGATTGAAACTTATTTTAAGTTCCGAGCCGGACGAAAGTTTATCTGCCAAGTCCGCTTGCTCATTCCACGCGGTGATGGCAACTTTTTTAGGAAATTTATCCTTTGTTTCAATCACAAATGTTTTCTTTTTCCAAGGTCCGTTTGCACCTACGCCACTATTTGTTTCTAACAAAGAAACCAATGTTCCGTTAATTTCCATTTTCTATTCTTAATTTAAGTACAAACTAAGTTTTTTTCTTGGAAACTACTAAACCATAAAATGGGAGGTGAAAATTTAAACCTGTTTATTTTTACATTTATTAGCTTGAATAAGATAAATGAATACATTTACCACTTAAATATTATCTGATTATGGAATTTATCAGAGCCAAATTTTGGGCGCTTTTTATACTTGTTTGTTTTACTGCCAATGCACAGCAAACTACTTTTAGAATTAACTACGACATTGCAAACTTCGATTTTGCATCTAAAACCGTAGAGTCGCTAACCCCGGGAAACATTATGCTTTGCGGTTGGAACACCAGCATTATTCCAATTTATTCTTCATTAACTGAAGTAAATGGAAGTGGTAATGTACTGTGGTCTAAGCGTTATAGCGGAGGTATTTCGTATCAACTAAATGATATTAGAAAAGATGCTGTTGCTAACCAATATTTTGCTTGTGGCGGCACAGGAAATGGCGTAGGTATTTTAATGGTTTTGAACAATGCGGGAACTCCTGTAATTACAAGAAATTTCTCTCTTGCTCAAGCAGATGGCGTTTATTTTAACCGATTGATAAAAACTAGCGATGGCGGTTATGTGGTAGTTGGTTATGTGAATGGCTACGACCCGGATGGTGCAGGACCTGAAGTAAAGTTTTCTTCCATTACTTATGTTGATAACAATGGCGATAGCCAAACAGAAAGTATCGGCTCACCGATAATTGTAAAGTTTGATGCGAGTGGAAACCATTTGTGGCACCATGTGTTGCGCTATTACAAAACATCTGCAAAACTTGCTACCGATAGAATTTACAACGATGGTTCGCTAAATGATGTAGTAGAAGTGAGTGATGGTTACATTGCAGTTGGTAACTATAAAGTGAATGACTTTCGTTCTGCCACTAATAGCGATGGAGATGATGCTACACCCTCTGATGCAATATTTTTAAAAACAACAACAGCTGGAGCTGTTACTTATCATCAACAAATTGATGCACCAAATACTTCTACTTCTCAAAAAAGTAAAACATTAGCTTCGGCAAATAAAACAAGCACTGGCTTGCCGCTTATTGCGGGGAATGATGTAGATGGTGAGCCTGGAATTTTAATGCGTTTAGCAGCTTCGGGTGGTTGGGCTTCGCCATCATGGATTCAAAAATATTCTGTTGGTAATAGTTTTATTACAGGCTACACACCTTTTTTGCCAAATACTTTTTTTGAAACAGACGATGGTAATTATGCTACTTGGGCGCAAATGATTCCATTTGGAATTCCACCGGCAATTTCATCTGCATTATTAAAAGTAACACCAACTGGTGGCATACTTTTTGGTAAGCAATATCAGGTAAGTACTTTTGCGCTTCTCCCAACAGGGCAGCAGCTTTCTGATAAAGGTTATGTGAGTTTATCGCTTGCAGGAGGCTTAACCAATTTCGATTTGCAATTAGTAAAAGCAGACTCCGCAGGAAATGCTCCGGCAGCTTGTCCTCAAACGGATTTAAATCCAACTTCAAAAGTTCCTGGCTATTCTTATGCTGCTCCATATTACAACAGTTGGAATGCAAATACTGTTAGCAATACTTCTGCAACACCTACGGTTACCAATATAACTCCTGCACAAAATATTCTTTGTCGCACGGTGGTTTGTAATCCTAAGCCTGCCACACCAACCGTAACAGCAAATCCAAACCCTATTTGCGAAGGCAATTCAACTTTGTTGAGTGCTTCGGGTGGAAGTAATGTTACATACCGTTTTTACACAGTTCCAACCGGTGGCACAGCAATTGGTACAGGAACTTCATTATCAGTATCGCCAACTACAACTACAACTTACTATGTAGAAGCAGAAGATAACAGCAACCCGGGTTGTGTGAGCAATCGCGGAAGTGTAGTTGTAACAGTAAATAAATTGCCTGATAATATTGGAACAATTACCGGAAATGTAGCTCCGTGTCCTAGTGCGCAAGGCTATGCTATTCCTACGGTGAATTATGCAACAGGCTACACTTGGTCTGTACCTGTGGCGGGTGGAAGTGTTACAAGTGGAGGGTCTTCAACCAATGCAACAATTACTTGGACAAATGCCGGAACTTATGTGGTTACGGTAACTGCAACAAACTCTTGTGGTACGAAGCAACAAACTTTATCGGTAACAGTGCAAAGTGGACCGCCAACTGGTATTGGTGCTATTGCAGGAAACTTAAATCCTTGCCCGGGAAGTGAAAATTATTCGGTTTCTCCAGTAGCAAATGCTACAAATTATGTGTGGAGTGTTTCAGGTGGCGGCAGCTTAACAGGCACGCAAGGTTCTGTGTCTAATACTGTAAACTGGACTACTCCGGGTGGACCTTATACCGTGAGTGTAACTGCAAGCAATTCTTGTGGCTCAGTTGGGCAATCTGCACAAGTAACAGTGAAGAATGCTAAACCTGTTATTAGCGGAACAATTATAGGCAACCAAAATCCATGTCCTGGCAATCAAAACTATTCTATTGTTGCTGTGCCAAATGCTACAAGTTATACTTGGGCAGTTTCCGGAGGTGGAAATGTTACACCTTCACAAAATAGTGCAAACATAAATTGGCTTACTTCTGGAACTTATACCGTGAGCGTAACAGCAGCCAACGATTGCGGAACTTCTACAGCTACTTTAACTGTAACCGTAAAAACAGCTCCGCCAACTTCAGTAAATGCCATTACAGGAAGCAATAATGTTTGCCCGGGAACTGAAACGTATTCTATAACTCCTGTAACCGGAGCAACTGGCTACCAATGGAGTGTTTCTAATGGCGGAACCATTTCGCAAGGGCAAGGCACTACTTCAATAAATGTAAATTGGACTACTCCTGGCGGACCATATTCTGTGAGTGTTGTTGCCAGCAACGATTGCGGAAATGCTTCTAATACATTAAGTGTATTGGTGCAAAATCCTGCTCCGCTTCAGCCGGGTAAGATAACTGGCGACACCGTAGTGTGTGTAGGAAATGGAAACTATGCTATTGCTCCTGTAACGAATGCTACAAGCTACACTTGGGCAGTTTCGGGGGGTGGAACAATTACACAAGGTCAAGGTGCGTTAAACACAATCATAAATTGGACAGCCGCTGGAATATATACAGTTTCAGTTACGGCAACCAATAGTTGCGGCAACAGCACTGCGCGTGTTGTTACTGTAAAAGTAGAAAGTGGTGCCCCAACAGGTTTAGGAAATATTTTAGGCAATGCAGTAGTTTGTAAAGGAACAGCGACCTATAGCGTAACACCAATTTCCAGTGCCTCAAATTACAATTGGACAGTTGGCAATCCGGGCACAATCGTTTCAGGTCAAGGCACTTCTTCTATCACTGTAAACTGGCCAAATGTTTCAGGAACTTTCCCAATTACGGTTTCTGCAAGTAATGTGTGCGGCACTTCTAATACGGCATCATTAAATGTAGCAGTTTCGGATACCACACCTCCTGCTCCGGCAGTAATTACTGGCAATGCTTCTCCTTGTCCGGGAACTTTGGTTTATACCATTAGTTCAATTTCACAAGCTACTTCTTATACTTGGACACTTTCAGGTGGTGGTTCAATTATTTCAGGTCAAGGAACTACTTCCGTAAATATTGATTGGACAACTGTTGGAGGACCTTACACACTTTCTGTTTCAGCCGAAAACGTTTGCGGTTCGAGTGTTCAAACAAGTTTAACTATAAACGTATTAAACGGCAGCGCTCCGGTTGTGGGTGCAATTTCGGGCGATACTTTGCTTTGTCCTTCAACCAAAACGTATAGCATAGCAACAGTTTCAGGCGCTACGGGTTATGTGTGGAGTGTAACAGGTGGCGGCACAATCACTTCGGGTCAATCTACCACGAGCATTGATGTGAATTGGGCGCAAGCCGGTAGCGGTGTAGTGAGTGTAATTGCAAATGGTTCATGCAGCAATAGCACTCCTGCAACTTTAAATGTAACAGTGAAGCCGGGTGCTCCTGCACAACCGGGAAATATTACTGGAACACAAGCTGTTTGCGGTGGTGTGAGCGAAAATTACAGCATTGCAAGTGTACCGAATGCTACAAATTATGTTTGGGGAATTTCCAATGGTGGCATAATTATATCTGGTCAAGGTACAACAGGAATAAATATCAACTGGGGCAATTCCACAGGCGCTTTCACCATTTCTGTTTATGCTGAAAATGATTGCGGACAAAGCGCAGTGCAAACTATTCAAGTAACTGTACAGCCAGGCACTCCAGTAATAAACACAGCTATTATTGGCGACACGGCAACTTGTCCGGTTCAGCAAGTGTATAGCATTGCAGCGGTTACTGATGCTACATCTTACAATTGGACGTTAAGTTCCGGTGGCAATATTTTAATTGGACAAGGTACTACAAGTGTTACCGTAAATTGGACAAGCGCAGGCGTACATACATTGAGTGTAACGGCAAGCAACAGTTGTGGAACTTCAGTTGCAGCAACCATCCAAGTGCGTGTGAATGTGGCTCCAACTGTGCCAACTGCCACAGCGCAAGATGCAACAATATGCGAAGGCAGTTCTACGGTGCTTACAGGTAGCAATTCTTTAGGCGGAAATGTGAGCTATAATTTTTATGATGCAGAGGTTGGCGGAAACTTAGTTGGTGCAAGCCCACTTACCGTTTCTCCTACCATTACTACAACTTACTACCTTGAATCGGTGAATGAATTTGGTTGCCGCCACAGCGGTACACGCATTCCTGTTACGGTAACGGTGGTTAATGCACCAAAAGTTTTAGAGGTGAAAGCTGAAAACGCTTCGGTGTGCTATGGCGATTCTACAGTGCTTACGGCAACTGCTTCAAACGGAGCTACCATTACTTGGTGGGACGCGCCTCTCAATGGAAACCAAATAGGAACAGGCGCAACTTTAAACACAGGAAAACTTACTGAAACTACTTCATATTATGCTTCGGCAACCAACTCAAGCGGTTGCAAAACTTTAGAAGCAAGAAAAGTAGTTACGGTTGAAATAAAACAACTTCCGGTAGTAGAACTTACCAGCGATAAAGAAGAAAACAAAATTTTTCCGCAGGAGCGAATTGTGTTTACTGCCAATCCTTCGGGCTATGCCAACTATGAATTTTTCGTGAATGGAAAATCGGTTCAATCAGGTATTGAAAACGTTTATGCATCATCAAAATTAGGTGATAAAGATACAGTAGTTGTAGTTGCGCAAGACAACGGCTGCCGCAGTGTTGCCGATACTGCAATTGTGCGCGTAGTAGATTTTCCAAACGCATTTACACCAAACACCGATGGCAAAAACGATGTGTTTTTGAAAGGCTACGACTTAGTAGTGTTGAACCGTTGGGGACAAGAACTTTACAAAGGAATTGATGGTTGGGACGGCACTTTTAAAGGTAAAAAAGTTTCACCCGGAACTTATTTCTACATCGTGGAAATGGAAAGCATTACCGATAGAAAATCTATTGTGAAAGGAACTGTTTTATTGATTCAAGATTAAACTAAAGACACACCTTTTTTAAACATGAAATACATACCAAATTCATATTTAAGCATGAAAAGTAATTGGCGTTTGTGCATGGTAATTTTTATTCTTCTGTTTTCGTTTTCGCTAAATGTGCATGCGCAAACCGATATGGAAATTGCCAACGCAGCTTTTGAAAATAAAGAATATGCTACGGCATTAAATTTATACCAAAAACTGTACGAAAAAACTAGAAGTGCAAAAGCAAAAGTTGATTTGAATTTTAAAATGGCTGAATGTTATCGCTATACCGGACACGGCTTAGAAGCGGTGAAATGGTACGATAAAGCAAAAGCCGGAGGCTATGAAAATCCAAACTATTTGTATCATCAAGCAAATATTTATTTGCAGTTGGGCGATTACGAAAATGCTAAATCTAAAATCACTGCATTTTTAGCGGCCGTACCTGATGATAAAGACGGAACTTTAATATTGAACAACTGCAATTACGCATTGTCGCTGCCTAAAGATTCTACGCTTTATACTTTTAAAAACGAGAGTTCGCTTAATTCTAAATACAACGATTATGCACCAATTCAAATAAAGGATAAACTCTATTTTACTTCATCGAAAATAGTAGATGAAAAGTTAGACAAAACTTATTCTTATGACGGAGAGGGCTTCTCTGATATTTATGTAACTTCTTATAGCAACGAAGATAAAAGCTACAACAAACCTAAAAAAGTTGAGGTGCTGAATACGCCTTTCAACGAAGGTGTGATGACCTATTGCGAGAAAACAAAAACAGCATATTTCACCAAGTGCAACGACAATAAGAGCAAAAGCGAAAGTTGCATAATTGTAGAAACTACTTTAGGTAGCGATGGAAATTGGAGTGCACCAACACCAATAAAATTATCATTTAAACCGACAAACGATATAGAACATCCTGCAATTTCTGCTGATGGAAACAAACTATATTTTGCTTCTAAAATGGAAGGTGGAAATGGTGGCAGCGATATTTGGGTGATGAAAAAAAATGGAGAAGAATGGGGCGAACCTGTAAACTTAGGCTCAACAGTAAACACAGAACGCAACGAAATGTTTCCTGTAGCAACTGAAACTGCATTGTATTTTTCAACCGATGGATTAGCAGGTTTAGGAGGTTTAGATTTGTATGTTTCTAATTTCAATGGCGATGGTACACTTTCAAAACCGGTGAATTTAAAACCACCATTCAACAGCGCAGGCGATGACTTTTTTATTACTTACAACGACAGCGAAAAATCGAAAGGTTTTCTCTCTTCAAATAGGCAAGGTGGTGTTGGCGGTGATGATATTTATAGCTTTTACCTTACACCTGTTTTACTTACTGTGAAAGGTAGAATTTTTGATGTGGACAGCAACCGAGCTATTGCTAATGCACAAGTAGTTTTAACTGCAAGCGATGGCACTACCGACACAGCTTACACCAATGCGAATGGTGAATACAGCTTTAACTTAGATAAGAATAAAGACTACAAAATAAACGCAATTGCACCGGGCTATTTTGGCGATTCACGCAAGTTGAGTACACAAGGCGAAAAGTTTAGCAAAGAGTTTTCTAAAGCCACCGGACACAACTATGATTTTGGTATTAAGCGCATACCAAAAGAGGAAATAAAAATCGAAGATATTTATTACGATTACGATAGCTATACTTTGCGCGAAGAATCGAAACCGAGCTTAGATAAATTGGTGAAACTTTTGGAAGATACACCGGAAGCAAACGTGCAAATCAATTCGCACACCGATGAGCGCGGCAAGTTCGATTACAACATGAAACTTTCTGAAAACAGAGCAAAGAGTGTGGTTGATTATTTAATTGAAAAAGGAATTAACCCAACCAGGCTTTCTTCAAAAGGTTTTGCAAGTTCACAACCAGTAGTTAAGAATGCAAAAACCGAAGAAGACCACCAAAAGAACAGAAGAACAACATTCCAAGTTTTGAAAAACGACTAATTAGTTAAGCAATGAAGCATATTTTAAATAAAATTTTTGCAGCAACATTTGTACTGCTTTTTGCTGTTGGCGCAAGTGCGCAGAACGAAACTGTGATTGCACATTTTATGTATCACAGCCATGTGTTTAATCCGGCTGTGGCGGGCAATACGCGCGATATTTATATAAGCGCATTAGCACGCCAGCAGTGGGTTGGGTTTAAAGATGCACCATCAACACAACTTTTAGATGCTTACGGCTACGTGAAACAAATTCACGGTGGTGTTGGCTTGGTGGTAATGCACGATATGCTAGGTAAAGAGCGCAGCATTTCTGCCCGCGTTTCTTATGCTTATTCGCAACGCTTGGCAGGTGGCAAAGCATATCTTTCTGCCGGAGTAAGCTTAGGCTTTTTAAATCGCTCTGTTCGCGGCTCTGAGTTAGTGTATCAGCAATCTTCAGACCAGAGCGGGATTTACGATAACACAAGTAAATGGAAGCCTTATTTTGCTATGGGAATTGAGTTTACGGGCTGGAATGCAACAGTAGGTTTTGCAGTTACGCATTTAGACCAATCGCAGAAAGATGCAACCGTATTTAAAGTGCCGCGCCACTACATGGCTTATGCAAAATATAATTGGGATATAAACGAAAAGTTTAGCCTTACTCCAGGAATTTTTGTGCGCAGCAGTGTGTTTATTACACAAGCAGAAGTGAATATTAACGCCACTTTTCGCAAGCGTATTGTGGCAGGTTTAATTTATAGGAGCAACGATGCCGGAGGAGCTTTGTTGGGCGTTCATATTTGGAAAGGATTGTTTGCCAGCTACTCTTACGATTTCAATTTTGGTCGCTTAATGAACTCCCAAACCGGATCGCACGAAATAAATTTAAGCTATACCATAAAGCAAAAAACACCTAAGCGCCCATTCTACAAATCGCAAAGGTATATGAACTAATAATGGTATTTCTTTTAAGTAAAAAACTAAAGGATAACACAACAACTCTGGCATAGATTTTTAATAGTTTGTAACCTTTTTGTTTTTGGTTTTCTCTACTGGTTTAATTCAAACATTTTTTTTAAACAAGTAAAAAATCAAAAACATGAAAACAATTCAAAAACAGTTAAACACAGTTGGCAAAACATTTGTGGTGCTAATGCTTACAGCAGCATTTTTATTTTCGGTGCAGAGTTGCAAAAAAGAAGATGCAAAAGATCCTTTAACCACTGCAAAGTATGGAGAGCTAAATAGTGAAATGCAAAAGTTATGGGCAGATCACATGCAATATACTTATGCAACAGTTGATGCGTATTTTAATAACTCATCAGCGCTGCAAGCATCATTAGACAGGTTAATGAAGAACCAAGAAGAAATTGGTGCAGCAATAGTTCCATACTATGGACAAGCTGCTGGCGACCAATTAACCACATTGCTTAAAGGGCACATTAATGGCGCAGTGCCAGTGTTGGCAGCAGCAAAAAATAATGATCAAGCAGCATTAGACCAAGCAGTAGCCAATTGGCGTGCTAATGGAAAAGAAATTGCTGATTTCCTTTCATTTGCTAATCCTCAAAATTGGGAGCAAGATCACATGCGCACACACATGGATGACCACTTAACCAAAACTATTGCTTACTCGGTTAGCTTGCTACAAAAAGATTATCCTAATGCAGTTTCTAACTATGATGCTGCGTTTAATGATATGATGCACTTTGCTGAAAGTTTATCAGAAGGCATTGCGAAACAGTTTGCCGATAAGTTTTAAGAGAAAAACAATTGCCCGAAAAAATGAGGATTCTGCTGAAAGGCGGAATCTTCATTTGCATGTAATCAGTTTAAGATGAAAACTATAGTGCTGAATGAAACCAATGGCTATCGGTCAAAGTTTTTATACAAAAATGATTTTTAAAATAGGCGGAAATTTTACAGTATAATACTCCCGATAGCTATCGGGATGATAGCCGTTTAGAACAATTTTATTGGTCTATTACGGATATCCTTTCGATATTACATTTGCCATAAAACAAATTCAAAAAAGCCGCCCCTCGACTCCGCTTGGGGTAACAATTCTTTCTATACTTGTGAAAGGATTTCGCTTTCTAAAAGGCTAAATAATTTCAAAGTAGCGTTTCATTTCCCAATCAGTAACTACTTTGCTAAATTGACACCATTCCCATTCGCGCGTAGCCGCAAAATGTTCTACAAATTCTTTCCCAAAAAGTTCTGAAGCAA
This sequence comes from Bacteroidetes bacterium 37-13, assembly GCA_001897535.1. Taxonomy (GTDB): domain Bacteria; phylum Bacteroidota; class Bacteroidia; order Chitinophagales; family LD1; genus UBA7692. Next base: position 112,539 of record MKTC01000040.1, read on the forward strand.
TGCTGTTTGTTTTCATGGCTTGTGTTGCTTCCCATAAATTTTTTGGAAGCGTTCCTAAACTGGTGTCGCGGTAACCATTTCCGATTGAGGCAGGTTGTTTTAATTTAAGTTTGTTTTTTACACCATACAAACCCGATGCTAAACACGCTGCCATTGCCAAATATGGGTTGCAGTCGCTGCCAACAACACGTGTTTCTAAACGTGCCGATTTGCTGCCGCAAGGCAAAGCACGCAAAGCTACTGTGCGGTTATCTACGCTCCAGGTTAGTGTGGTGGGTGCCCAAGCGCCTTCTACCAAGCGCTTGTAAGAGTTTACGGTTGGCGCATACATCGGTAAAATATAAGGTAAACAGTATAATTGTCCTGCAATATAGCTGCGCATAGTTTCGCTCATTTTTTGTTTATCTTTTTCATCGTAAAAAAGATTTTTGGTGGAGTTTTTATTCCACAAACTTTGGTGAACGTGTCCGCTGCAACCCGGTAAATTTTCGTTCCACTTTGCCATAAAACTTGCCATTATTCCATGCTTGTAGGCAATTTCTTTCACGGCAGACTTAAATAAAACAGCGCGGTCGGCAGAGTCTTCAATTAAACCATACTGAATGGCAGCTTCGTAAGTGCCAGGGCCTGTTTCGGTGTGCAAGCCTTCAACCGGAACCTGAAATTTGCGCAATAGTTCAAATAGGTCTGTGAAAAATTCATTTTTTAGTGAACTGCGTAAAATGGAATAGCCAAACATGCCGGGTGTAAGTGGCGTTGGGCTTTTGTAATCTTTTTGGTGAAAAGAATCGGGTGTTTCTGCAAAATTAAACCATTCAAATTCTTGGCTGAAATAGGGTGTGAAACCTTCTTTTTGCGCTTGTAAATTTATTTTGTGAAGCAGTTGCCTTGGGCAAATTTGTATTGGTTCGTTTTTGCTGTTCACGAATGAGCCAAGAAAAAATGGAACATCCATTTCCCAAGGTATGGTTCTAAACGAATTAAAATCAACTTTCACCAACGCATCAGGATAGCCGGTGTGCCAGCCTGTAAATTGGGCATTGTCATAAGCAACATCATTGCTGTCCCAGCCAAAAACAACATCGCAAAATCCGAATGAATTATCGGCAATGGAGAGAAATTTTTCGGTGCTCACATATTTGCCGCGTAAAATTCCGTCCATATCGGTGATGGCTAATTTTACTTTTTGCAAAGGATGTTGCTTTACATATTCCAGAATCTGCTTGTTGGTCATAAAAATGATGTAGTTTATTTTACAGAAAGCAATTTTACTAAAAACATAAATATGGCTAAGAGAAATCTTATGTGTGAGAAAGGAGTTACAGCAATCAGGTTTTTTCTGTTTTGTGCGATGGAACACCCAAACACAAAACAGGAAAACATTGTAGTAAAACCAAGCGCAATGGACGCTTTTAACCAAGCAGCAAAAGGATAGATGGGCGATGCTCCTGCATGTAATGTTTGTGGTAACATTACATGTAGGAGTGGAACTTGCTATAAGTGCATAAACTGCGGCAACAGCTTGGGTTTCAGTTAATTTTATTATTCAGTTTGTTTTAAAAAAAAGCAGTTACTATAATCGGGTTCTGCTTTTTTTGTTTATATTATACTGATTTAAGAGAACTATAATCACTTAAACAAAATAACTGCTTAATACTTAGCAGAATATGTAAACTTTACATTTTCTGTTGGAGGAGTATGAAATAAAATTGTGAATGTTCCTTCCTCTTTATTTACTATTTCAAAATTGCTTAATCCTATTACAGTTATTTTCGATTCAGGAGAAATACGAGCATCCATAATTACATAGTTTTTCATGCCTTTATATGCTGTTGCTTTTTCTGTAAATTCTAAATTTCCTAATTCTTTTCCGGTTAGCTGGGTTACTAATTTTTCTAAGCGCTCAATTCTTGAAGTAAGGGAAGCATCTCTGCTTTTGGTTTCGGCACGAAGCTGGCGTACGCCTCCCCATGCTAAAGCAATTGCAGACGACATGTTTATTGCCCCTCCATTAACATCATCGGTTTTTATTCCGTGTCCTCTTTCTGTAATTACTTCAGGTATTGTTGCAGGATCAATTTCTTGGATAATATTTCCTGTCTTTTCATCTACTTTGCTTAAAGGTTTCATGTTATCTATGGCATCTAAATCATTATGTGTATCAAGCCAATAACCACGCCAATAAGAATAAACCCCATATATCCATAAATCTCCAGACATGAATCCGGGAGAGACGCCTAAAGCATCTCGATGTATATGCGCTATATCGCTATTATTTGAGCGGAAATATATATTGCCGGAATAACTTGGAGAGTTTACAAAAGTATTAGTTGCATCAGTTAATATTCCATAGTCGTTTCCGTTTTTCCAAAGAGCAGCATAGTTTTCACCGTAAGTAGGGTGCGTGCCAATTGATGCCTGAGATGAGCCCGCCATTATTTGACCGGTTGTTTCAATTCCCATTAAAGATCCTTGGTTGTCTCCAAATTGCATTCTCCTAAATCCACCTTGGCTACCAAGCAAACGGATATAGCCTTCGTGATACCCCGAAGAGTGAAATTGAATAGTTGGTTGGCGACCTGTTGTACTAGTTGCTTCTGCCAATGATAGTGTATAATTTCCACCGCCACAACATTCCGTAGTTTTATCCCTTGATATATGTGCTTGACCATAAACATCGAGTGCCGCATTAGGAGTAGCAGTTTTAATACCTACATTTCCGCCAAAAATTGAGTTGCCAGTTGTTGTAACTTCAAAAGGTTGATCGCCACGAGTGGTGGCTACCATACCAGTTAATGAATTACGTAAGAGTCCAAAGTTGTTATTATTTATTTTCCCTAAAAACCACGAGTTTGTAATGCTATTTGCTGTTTCTCTAAAAAATATAGCATTGTATCCTCCCGAGCTAGGGTTTATTTCTATTCCTTCACACCAATTTCCATACTTTGGAGTTACACTCAACATTGCATTTGTATTTGTGCTTAGGTTATTGTTTATTCCTACACTGCCATTGCTACGAATACGCATAATTTCTGTATTGGCAGCACCATCCCATGTATTAAAAACTATATCGGCACTTGAACCTGAAAGTCCATTTTGAATACCGGTAATTGAGGCATTTGGAGTTGGATCAGTTGAGCCGTCAGTATTAAAAGCAATTCGCATATTGTTTCCTCTTATCCAAACATCTCCTCCATCTACCCAAAGCTTGCCTTGTGCCGGATTGGTTGTGCCAATACCCACACTCGTTCCATTATCAAAAATCTGGCTATTACCTATGGTGTTTGCAGAAGTAAATTTGGAAACATAATCAGTTGTGCCGCTGCCGTTCATCCCATTACTTAGCCCCAACATATTTTTAACTTGTGAGGGAGTTAAATCTTCTGGATCTCCTGTGCCTGAGCTGGCTCTACCTTTAATAGTATTAGAGGCTATATTATCTAGCTTGGCGTTAGTAACTGCATCGTTTGCAATTTTGGTTGTACTTACTGCATCATTTGCCAATTTGCCATTATCTATTTTTCCTGCGCCTACTGTTGGGTTTGGATAAGTTCCGGTTAAATCGCCACCTGCATTCCCGCTTGGTGGCAATGCGCTTGGTGTGCCTGCCACATCGCTGTATTGCACTTGTGCAAATTCATACGCTGTGTTGGCATTGTTTCTTCTCAATACTTGATTGCCTGATGATGATGCTACGCCACTTACCGGGCTTGAGCCATTGCCAATTACTGCACCTGTTACGGTGTTTACACCTGTGCCGCCATTCGATACTGGTAACACATTGTTTACTTTTTGGGTTAAATCTATAGTGTTGTTTTGTATATCTGTTCCTGTTATGGTGCCATCTAAAATGTGAGTAGAAGTAACTTTACTATTGCCAATATTGGGATTCGGATAAGTTCCAGTTAAATCGCCACCAGCATTTCCTGTTGGCGGACCGCCTGCTCCATCGCCTACGGCTTTCCATGCCGTGCCGTCCCAAAAATCGGTTCGGTTTAAATCGGTATCAAATACCAATAAGCCTTTATTTGTTCCGTTTAATGTTCCTCCTAAAGTAGTTTTCTGCGCAGTAGTTAAACGCGGTATATAAAATCCTTTGTTGGTAACATCTGTACTAAATATTGCTTTTGCAGTATCTGCTGTAACCGTTCCTGCCACAAAGCCGCGTGTGCCTATTACTTTATCATTTGCTTTAGCGCTTCCTGCCACATCTAATTTCTGTTCAGGATTGCTTGTACCAATACCCACTCTGCCGCTTTGAGAGTAAGAAAGCGAAATTGCTAATATTGAAATTAGTACTAGGAGAAAATGTTTTTTCATGCTATATATATTTTATACGTCTATCTTACAAACATCAAAGACAATGCCAAGATACAAAGATGTAAAATTAAATATACGAAATTTATACGCAGAGGCATTCTTATTGTTACTACTTGCTTTTTTTAAAAGAACCACTTGTTCTTTTGTTTAGCCAATAGTACAACTGCTGTAGTTTAAAAGATACAAACTGCTTTTTAGAGACACTGTGCCAACATCTCGAAAGTGAGTTGGATACTTTTTTAAAGTATTTGTTACAATTTGTTGCAGTAATGTTATAGGTACAAAAATTTCGTTTAATTTTATGACATGAAGTTCTTGCTTACGATTTTCTCTATCTTATTTTTTCTGTTTTCTGCTACTGCTGCTCGCATTTTAATTCCTATGGATTTGGCGCAGCCCAACCACATGAAAGCTTACGGCATAGCCTACTGGGCGCTCAAACAAAGTGTGGAAGTAGATTGGTTGCTAAACTATCGCGGTGGAAGTTTTTCTACGCCTTATGCAAAAGCAATAGAAGATGAATGTAAAATTAGAGGCGTGGGCTACGAAGTAATTGCCGATGGCCAATACACTTCTATGCTAAGTGAAATTGCGAATCCGGAAACCAATATGGACGTAGTGAAATTAGAGAAAGCACCAAAGATTGCGGTTTATTCTCCCAAAGGAAAATTGCCTTGGGACGATGCTGTAACTTTAGTTCTCACTTATGCCGAAATTCCCTACGATATAATTTATGATGATGAAATTTTAGATGGCAAACTTATTATGTACGATTGGCTGCATTTGCACCACGAAGATTTTACCGGACAATACGGAAAATTCTTTGCTTCATTTGGGCAAACAGAATGGTATAAAGCACAAGTTCATGAGTTAGAAGATATTGCCAAAAGAAGAGGTTTTGCAAAAGTGAGTCAGCTAAAATTGGCGGTGGCACAGGCAATTAAAAACTATGTTTTTGGCGGTGGATTTATGTTTGCCATGTGTAGCGCAACCGATAGCTACGATATAGCTTTGGCGGCAGAACATACCGACATCTGCGATGTAATGTACGACCACGATCCACAAGACCCGAAAGCACAAAGTAAATTGGAATTTGATAAGTGTTTTGCATTTGAAAATTTTCACCTTATCACCAATCCTTATGAATATGAATACAGCGACATTGATGCGCAGTATGGAAGGCAAGTGCCAAAAGATTTAGACTATTTCACCTTGTTTGATTTTAGTGCAAAATGGGATCCTGTGCCAACTATGCTTACACAAAACCATACCAAAACTGTGAAAGGTTTTTTAGGACAAACTACCGCATTTAAAAAGCAATTTGTAAAAAGCAGCGTATTGGTGATGGGACAAAATAAAACTTACAACGAAGCGCGATATATTCATGGAGAATATGGCAAAGGAATGTGGACTTTCTATGGAGGGCACGACCCGGAAGATTACCAACACTTGGTAGGCGATCCGCCAACTAATTTAGATTTACATCCAAACAGTCCCGGCTATCGTTTAATACTAAATAACGTATTGTTTCCAGCTGCGAGAAAGAAGAAACAAAAGACTTGATTGATGCAATTTGCTATTGCTTAAACAAACTTTCTACAAACAATTTTCGATTAAACACTTGTAGTTTATCAATCGCTTCGCCAACGCCAATATATTTCACAGGAATTTTGAATTGGTCGGTAATGCCAAGCACCACGCCACCTTTGGCAGTGCCATCTAATTTTGTAATGGCAAGTGCTGTAACTTGTGTGGCAGCTGTAAATTGTTTGGCTTGTTCAATAGCATTTTGTCCGGTTGAACCATCTAAAACTAATAAAACTTCGTGTGGCGCATCGGGAATTACCTTTTGCATCACGCGCCTAATTTTTGAAAGTTCATTCATTAAATCTACACGATTATGCAAACGTCCGGCAGTATCAATAATTACTACATCGGCATTATTGGTAACTGCCTTTTCTAAAGTGGTAAATGCCACTGCGGCAGGGTCAGCTCCCATTTTTGTTTTTACTATTTCAACTCCTGCGCGTTTTGCCCAAACATCTAATTGGTCTATGGCAGCTGCGCGAAAAGTATCGGCAGCGCCCAATAAAACTTGCTTTCCGGCTTGCTTAAACTGATGCGAAAGTTTGCCAATTGTAGTGGTTTTTCCTGCGCCATTCACGCCAACAACCATTATTACATAAGGCTTTTTGCCTTCAGGTGTATCGAAATTTTCGGTGTCTGTATTTTTATTTTCGGCAAGGAGTGCTGCTATTTCATCTTGTATGAGCGCATACATTTCTTGCTCATTGCTAAATTTGTCTTTTGCAGCTCTTGCTTCAATTCTTTTAATAATTTTTGAAGTGGTAGCCACCCCTACATCAGAGGCGATGAGCGCTTCTTCTAAATTGTCTAATGCCTCATCGTCTATTTTACTCTTTCCGGTAAAAACTTTAGCAATTCTTGAGAAAAACCCTTCCTTGGTTTTTTCTAAACCTTTCTCTAGGTCGTCCTTTTTCTCTTTGGTAAAAAAACTGAATAAGCCCATAGCCCAACATTAAACAAAAAAAGCCTCATTACGAGGCTTTTCGTTATAGAAAAATTTTAAATTAGTCTTTTTGTGCTAAAAATTCTTGCACTTTGTCTTTGTGAACTATTTTTTCAAGAAAGCCATAAGTATTGCTTTTTGATTTTACAGCTTTAATCACTTTTACAAAATCTTTTGACCCTGTTTGTACTTGACGGTCTGTTCTTGAGTTCTTTGAAACTTTTGCCATGATACTAAAGTTTTTATAGGTTACTTAATTTCTTTATGAATGGTATGACGCTTTAAGATGGCATTGAACTTGCGCAATTCCAATCTTTCGGTTGTGTTCTTACGGTTTTTGTAAGTTACATAGCGTGAAGTACCAGGCATACCGCTGGTTTTATGTTCTGTACATTCTAAAATAATTTGAATGCGAGCGTCTTTACTTTTTTTAGCCATTTCTCTTGCTTTTTAAAATTAGTTATAGAGTAGCTTTTTTGTCTAACTCTTTCAAATATTGAAAAATACCCTTTTTGTTTATAGTGCGCAAAGTTGATGTTGCTACACGTAATTCAATCCATTGGTCTAATTCAGGAACGAAAAAACGTTTCTTCTGCAAGTTAGGTAAAAACTTACGTTTAGTTTTGCGGTTACTGTGCGAAACGTAGTTGCCGCTAACCGGACGTTTTCCTGATAAATCACATACTCGAGCCATTGCTTCAAAAATTTTGGGGTGCAAAGATGCTAATTTATTTTGGTTTCACAAATATTTTTCTGCGAAGTAGGATTTGAGGTTTATTTTTGGGTGAAATTCTACCCTTATTGTTTAAGGGTTGGAATATCCTACAGAGCATGTTAAGTAACGTGTATTTGTGGGTGTTTAGTATAAATTTTTAAAATCAATACAACTCACGCCAATAGCTTTTTATCTTTATTCCATATTATGCGCTATACAATTATTTGCTTTTTATTTTTTGCCTTTGCGTACCAAGCTTATTCGCAAACATATTTTGAAACTACTTCAATTCCGGTTGAAAAAAATGGCGTTCAACTAAAAAATGCTTGGGCAGGCGGATTTGATGCACCACAGTTTTCTCCGGCAGATTTAGATGGCGATGGCAAACAAGATTTATTTGTTTTTGATAGAAATGGTTCGCGCTCTTTTGCCTTTATCAATAATGGAAATGGCAATTATGTGTACTCGCCTTCCATCAGCAATCTTTTTCCCGAAATGGAGAATTGGGCACTGCTGCGCGATTTTAATAGAGATGGCGTGCCGGATATTTTTTGCTGGGCAAATGGCGGTGTAAAAGTTTACAGAGGCAAGCGCACCAATGGAGTACTTCAATTTGAATTGAAAACAGATTTGCTGATGTACACCGATTATTTTATGGTGAATTATCCAAAGATAAATATGTATGTACTCACCGATGATATTCCGGGCTTTATTGATGTAAACGGTGATGGTGATTTAGACGTTTTAGTGTTTGGAAATTTGCTTAATCCATCGGTGCCGCAGTATTATGAAAATCAATCTGTAGAAGGAGGCTTTGGCAGCGACTCACTTATTTTTGATTCGTACAATTTAGATGAGTGCTGGGGGAAATTTATTGAATCAAGCACTTCCAATGCAGTTTCGTTAGGATATTGCAAAACAGGCGGAATGCAAGGCAGTAGCGCGGCAAGGCACGCAGGTTCTACACTTTGCCCATTTGATGAAAATGGCGATGGCGATATAGATTTATTGTTGGGCGATATTTCTTACAATTCAATGATGATGCTGCACAATGGCGGAAGCAGCACAGATGCAACTATGACCGGATACGACAGCCTTTTCCCAAGCTATAATACTTCAATAAATATTCCGGTGTTTCCTGCGGCTTACCTTGCTGATGTAGATGATGACGGCAAGAATGATTTATTGGTTTCGCCCAATGCCAGAACAGAAATAAGGAATGTGAAAAATGTGCTGTATTACAAAAATATAGGTAGCAACAACAACTATACTTTTAGTTATCAAACCGATAGCTTTTTAGTGAACACAATGCTCGATTTTGGCAGCGATTCCAAAGTATCGGTATTTGATTACGATAGTGATGGACTGTTAGATATTATTGTTGGAAACAGCTATTATTTTTTACAAGAAGGAGGATTAAAAATTTCTCAGTTAGCATTGTTGAAGAATATTGGAACCGCAACACAACCGGCATTTCAACTAACTAATTTAAACTATGAAAATATTGCTCAATACCAATTAAAACAAACACAACCCGCTTGGGGCGATTTAGATAGTGATGGACTATCGGATTTGCTTTTGGGCGATTATGATGGCTACTTACAATTCTTTAAAAATACCGGTAGTGCAACAGCAAAATTTCCTGCACTTACCACTCCACAATATTTTGGAATAGATGCTTCTGTTTTAGCAGCGCCATTTATTTATGATGTAGATAGCGATGGAGATAACGATATTATTTGCGGAAGAAAAGATGGCACATTAAACTGGTATGTAAATTATGGCAATGCACAAAACCCTCAGTTTAGTAAAGATTCTGTAATTACAAATTGGGGCGGTGTAAACCTTAAAGGAACTTACGATATTGACGGGCTTTCGCAGCCGGTGATGTATGAACAAAACGATTCTATGTTTTTATTTTCCGGTTCAAGGCGAGGTACAATTTTTAAGTTTTTAATTCCGGGAAATGATTTGCGCAGCGAGAGATTTCAGTTGTTAGATTCTAATTTGTTTGGCAAATCAGTTGGTGAAAAAAGCACCATTGCAGTGGGCGATTTTAATGGAGATAGCATTCCGGATTTTGTAGTTGGAAATACTTTAGGGGGCATCAATTTTTTTAGCTCTAAATTGATGAATGTAGCCGTGAATGAAGTTGAAAATGGCACAAATAAAACATGGGAAATATTTCCTAATCCTGCTTCGCAATCGCTCACTGTTTCCACAGAAAATAACGGCATTAGCAAACTCGAAATTTTTACGCTCACGGGAGAAAAATTAGTAGAAAGTAATTTCTATAAAGTAGAAAAAGTAAATCTTTCTTCCTTCTCGGCAGGTTTATATTTTGCAAAACTAAACAACCAAACAAAACGGTTTGTAGTGTTGAAGTAGGCTTTTAAACTCTCTTTATTTTTGATACTTCACCAAATCAAAGTTTACATCAACGGTGATTACTTCCGCGATATTTAGAATCACAGCTTTTGGGATTTTAATTTTATGCTCCACTAATTTTATATCAAAAGTAGCTGTTGCCTTTTTAGGCATACCATCTGCAATGGTAAGTTTTGCTTTAATGTCGCGTGGTTTCTTTATGCCATGAATATCTAAAATGCCGCTGATAGTAATATCATAAACTCCGTTTCGGGTAAAATCTATATTTTCAACAATTGTTGCATCTAAGTTTCCGTAAGGATATTTATCACTTTCCAAATAGTTTTCGTTAAAGTGTTCTTGCATTAGTTTTTGCTTAAACTCAAAACTTTGGATAGGGATTTTTGCCTGTACTTTTTTTGTGGCAGTGTAAAGTACTCCGATAGCGCTTTGGGTGTTTGCTTCAATATCTTCTAATGGTGTTTTAGAATAGAAATGAACCTTGCCATTTTGAGTAATAAAATTATCTTGAGCATCAACAAATATTGATGATAGAATACAAAGCATAAAGGCTAAAAACTTCAACATAGTTGCAATTGTTGAATAGTGTAAGTAGTGAAAGTTTAATTGGGATAACCCGATTTTATCCAACATTCAATTTTTTGAATGGGTGTGTCGGGCATTTTGCCGGTATTGGGCATTCCTACACAGCCGGATTCAAATTTTATATTACACACAATATCGTACTTTTCTATTGCAGTTTTAGTATCAGGATAGGTGCTTAAATCTACATTGTTTTCATGCAATATTGGTCTATGGCAGCTTGTGCAATTTTGATCTAAAATAGCTTTTATATCGGTTGAATAAGTGAGTATTCCAAGCGAATCGCAAATAGTTTGCTGTGGTATTTTAGTAGTATCTTTAGAGCAAGATTGTACTAAGAAAACATAAGCAAGAACTCCAATAATATTTGCCGATATAAAAGCTAATCTAAACCTCTTCAAAGTGGTAAGGTGGATATTAAAATTTAACTAAAGGTTTCACGGAAGATTTTCCTCCTGCATTAATGTGTACAAAGTATTTTCCTGCTGCCAACTCTGCAATGTTAAACGTGTTTTCAACTACGCCAATTGCTTGCTTTTCGGCAAACAAATTTTTTACAACTGTACCTTCGCTATTCATAATTTGTGCTGAAACATATTCACTGTTCAATAAGTTGTAGCTAAGAGTAGTTTTTTCACTCGCAGGATTAGGATATACAGTAAAATTATTTAGGTTACTCGGTGAAATGATTCCAACACTGCCTCCATTGATAGAAACCGCTTTCTTGTAAATAACATCACCGTTTGATGTTGTATCACCATTGGCAAAATTTGAAGCAATGTAGAATGTGATTGGCCCGTTGATAGTAGCAGGTGAAGTCCATTTAAAAATCCATGTTTTGGCAGCTGTTGCATTTTTGTGCGATACATACTGAATGCCATTAAATGTATTTGAAGTTACATTGGTATTGTTTACAGTAAAACTGCCAGCTTGCTGATTGCTTGCTGTTAAAGCACTTAATTCAAAGCCATATTTTTGGGCAGTTCCTGTTAAGCCAACACTTAAATTATACTCGGTAGAAGCAGCCGGTACGAAAGATGCAGTAGCAGGATTTAATAAATTGGGACTTGTGCCAATTTGTAATGCAATAGCAGAAGTTCCGTCTTGAGTTGTGGAGCCATGACAGCCTGAACCCGAAGCGCAAGTTTGATTAGTTAATGGGTCTCCAGAATGTCCCGGATCGGGAACTGAGCTGTGCGTGTAAGTTTTGGTTGTAAAGAGCATTACTGCGCAAAATGTTGTAGCTACAGCAACAGAGTAGAGCTTTAACTTCATAAAAGTAAAGATTGTTTTTTATTGTTTAAGTAATTGGAAAAAAAAATATGATGTGAGGCTTTGTAAAATGGTTGTAAAGAAATTAACGCACAGGAACTTTTAATTTTTGACCAATGCTGATGTTTGTATTGGTTAGCCCGTTCATTTCTTTTAGCTTATCTACACTAATGCCGTAAATTACACTAATGCGGTAAAAAGTTTGCCCTTTTTCAACTGTGTGTGTACCTGAGTTTGTAACTGAATAGCCTGTTCCGTTATAGTTAATGACTTCATTACTTGCTGCTGCTTTGGTTTCAGTTTTTGCGGCTTCAGTTTTCACTGGTTGGTATTCAGATTTTTCGATGAAACTCTTGGTTTCTTTTGCAGGTTCTTCGCCTGGTTTTAGTTCGCGAATTAAAACTACATCACCGCCCGAAAGCCTAATATTATCAGGCAAGTTGTTTAGCATAAGTAAAAACTTGGCATCTGTACCATATTTTGATGCGATGGTGTAAATAGTTTCACCCGGTAGTACAGTATGCTTTAAAAAACGAGTTTGCGAAAACAGTAATGTTGAAGATAATAATACTGAAAAAAGTAAAGTTAATTTCATGTTGTTTGAATTGAAAACATACGAATATAGAAAATCACATTTTGTAGAATGTTAAACTTTTTGGGTAAAGTTATTTGAGATTTAAAATTTGGTTAGCAGCATCGCTCACTTCAACTTTATCAATTATTTGTTGAATAATACCTTTTTCGTTTATTACAAAAGTTTTTCTGAAAGTACCCATGTATTCACGTCCCATAAATTTCTTCTTCCCCCACACGCTGTACTTCTCTACAATTTCCTTTGTTTCATCGCTGATAAGCGTAAATGGCAGTTCAAATTTTTCCTCAAATTTTTTGTGCGATTTCACACTATCTACACTCACACCTAAAATTTCAAAACCTGCTTTTTTTAACTGCGAATAGCCATCGCGTAAGCTGCATGCCTGCTTAGTGCAGCCGGGGGTATTGTCTTTTGGATAGAAATAAAGAATCACTTTCTTGCCTTTAAAATCTTTAAGTGAAACGGTTTCTCCATCTTGATTTAGAGCTGAAAAATCAGGCGCTTTATCTCCTGTTTGTAGCATAAGTTTTTTTGTTATTGAATGGTGAATGTATGATTTGTGCTTTTAATTGGAGATGGCGAATAATAAAATAGTTACATTTTGTACAGAAATTAGATTCATAAAAGAATTTGAAAGCTGTAATCTTGTTTTTTAATTCAATAAACTAACAGTACTTTTTAAACCAACAAGAGATAATAAGGAAATACAAAGAACAATTGCTAATAAAAGTAGAGTAGGCATTAACCAAAAAATAAGTATTGGCAACAGAATCAACCGCACTATTTCTGCGATAGTTCCCCATTGTTTTTTCTCTAAAAGTGCTCCAATGTTCACGATAGAAAAAATGATGTATGCAATTACTGTAAATTTTAGAAAAATATTTTGGCTGAATGGCGGTTTTGTTTCAGAGAAAAGAAAAATGGAAGTTCCAATAATGAGTAAAATATATTGCAGCAAAACGTAGTAACTCAAAGCATTGGAAACAGGAGGATTGTATTTGTTGAATTGTTGTGGGGTTATTTCTTTAAAAGGCTCTACTCCGCCAAGTTCTGCGGGTTTCCAGCCGGGATTTAAAATCAACATTTTAATGGTGTTTGAAACAGAATTTGAAACACTCAAGTTTTTGAAAAGTTGTGCCCAATAATTAAAATTCAACCATAAAGGATTCCAGCTTTTAGGCTGCGTTGTAATGCCGTAAACCACTTCTTCTTCCTCTGCTTGAAATGTGCCAAACAACCTATCGTAAACAATGAAAGTGCCACCATGGTTTTTATCAATATATTTTGGATTAATTCCGTGATGAACGCGGTGGTGTGATGGTGTATTGAAGATAAATTCAATTGCCGGATGCAACTTTCCAATTAGGCGTGTGTGAATCCAAAATTGATATAGTGTATTGATGGCAGCAATGGTGAAAAACATTTGTGGCTCAAATCCAATAATTGCCAATGGCAAATAAAAAACCCACGAAAATGCACCTTGTAACCATGCTTGGCGCAGTGCAACTGTTAAGTTGTATTCTTCACTTTGGTGGTGAACTTCGTGGCTTCCCCATAAAATACTTACTTGATGCGCTAACCGATGAAACCAGTAGTAGAAAAAATCTACCGCAAACCAAAGTAAAATCCACATCCACCAATCGGTAGAAATTTTTCCTTTCCAGGGAGAATAATTGTAAATAAAAATATAACCGCCAACAGTAAGAGCTTTAATAAGAATTCCAATTACTTGCGACCCAATTCCGCAACTCAAATTTGTAATGGCATCATTGAACCTATAATAAGGTAGATGTTTTAATTTACTTATGAGTAATTCAATTCCAATGAGAAGGAAAAAAATTGGGATTGATAGAACGATTAAGCCCATAACTCTGTTTTAATTCATGTTGAAGAAAAAATTACAGCGCAAAACTTTGGGGTGAAACGCACACTTCGTAAAAGTATAAATTTTGAAAATTTATGCGCAAAAGTATTTCTGGAAATGTCATTGATTACTAAACTTTTATGATAATTATTTTAATATGTTTTTATTTAAAACACTTTAAAATGTGCTATTAAAAAAAGTTATTTTCTTAAAAAGTTACGTATCGGTAATATTTTCGCAGTTCTAATGAAAGACGCAAGAAGTTCGTGCAGCGGTGCTACTTACAAGTATCACTTAAAACCACTCTTCTATTTATTTTTGCCGTTATTATTCTTGTTGCAAACAATTTCCACAAGTAGTTTGGCAACAGAAGAGCCAACAATATGTACTCAACATTGCTCTTTAGAAACTATACAACAAGGCACATTTATTACTTCTGCCATTGAGCAGTATAAAGAATATTTCAGTTTTCAATTTTTATTGGAATCGCTTATTCTTCCTGAGGAGCCAAATATTCTTGGAAAGGAAAAAGTGGATAGCAATATTGGTGTTTTTCATTCTCTATCGAGCTATTTAAGTATTGATATTTTACAATATTTTCCTACTGTTTCAAACATATTAGAAACGCAAATCGAAACTCCTGTTTCTGAATTAAGTGAGGTGCCCCTTTTTGTGCTTCACCACGCTTGGAAAGTGTATTGTATCTAATTTTTTCTATTCTCTTTTTCTAAGAGAAAACTCGCTACGTTTTATAGTAGCATTCTCAGTTATTTTCAAAAAAATTTCAGTGAAGTTAAAATGATTTCTTAATAAAGAAATTGAAAAGGAAGTTTTCAAAGTAGTTTTTCAGACCATTAAAATATAAATTTCAAAAAAAATGAAAAGGACGTTTGTTCTTGTAGGATTAGCAGCACTTTTAGTGTTTTCAAGTTGCCACAATAAAACTCAAGAAAAAGAAGAAGCCGCCAAATTTTTAGTAACCAAACCGGTTCAAAAAGATACAACGGTTTACAAAGATTATGTATGCCAAATTAGAGCCATTAGCCACATCGAAGTTCGCTCTCAAGAAAAAGGTTATTTGCAAAATATTTATGTGGATGAAGGGCAACTTGTAAAGAAAGGGCAGTTGATGTTTCAAATTATGCCTGTGGTTTACGAAGCAGAAGTAGAGAAAGCAAAAGCCAATGTAAGCTTTGCTGAAATTGAATATCAAAATACTAAGAGTTTGGCAGATAGCAACATCGTTTCTAAAAACGAATTAGCATTATCAAAAGCACGATTGCAGAAGGAAAAAGCCGAGTTGGCACTTGCGCAGGCTCACTTATCATTTACTCAAATTCGCGCACCTTTCGATGGAATTATGGATAGATTTTACCAGCGATTAGGCAGTTTGGTTGAAGAAGGCGAATTGCTTACGACACTTTCAGATAACAGCAAAATGTGGGTCTATTTTAATGTGCCTGAAGCTGAATATTTAAGTTATGCAGCAGAAGAAAAGAAACAAGGCAAACCGAAAGTGAAATTGATAATGGCAAATAATGAACACTTTGACCATACCGGAATAGTGGAAACTATTGAAGCCGACTTTAATAATGAAACAGGAAACATTGCCTTTCGTGCTACATTTCCTAATCCTGATAAGTTGCTACGACATGGAGAAACAGGCACCATTCAAATGCCGATTTTACTTAAAAATGCTGTGTTGATTCCGCAAGAAGCAACCTTTGAAATTTTAGATAGAAGATATGTTTTTGTTATAGATAAAAATGGTGTGGTTGGTTTAAGAGAAGTAACCATTGAGCAAGAAATGCCGCATATATATGTAATATCAAAAGGATTAAGTACCGATGATATGGTGCTTGTTGATGGTATTCGTAAAGTGAAAAATGGCGATAAAATTAAAACAGAGTTTGAGCCGTTTGAGCAAGTATTAACTAAACTACAACAGTTACACGCTGAATAGTGAACCCTTAAATTTAGCAACTCATGTTTAAAAAATTCATACAAAGACCGGTATTGGCAATTGCCATATCGCTCGGAATAATACTATTGGGATTATTAGCAATATTCTCACTGCCAATTTCACAATTTCCATCTATTGCGCCACCGCGCGTAATGGTGTTTATGGCTTATCCTGGTGCAAGTGCCGATGTGTTAGTAACAACTACACTCACACCTTTAGAAAGAGCAATAAACGGTGTTCAGGGAATGCAATACATTATTTCGGATGCTACAAGTGCTGGTGAAGCAACAATACAAATTGTGTTTGAACCGGGTACTGACCCAAATGCTGCTGTGGTAAACGTAAAAACTCGTGTAGACCAAATTATGAATAACCTTCCAGTTTTGGTACAGCGCGAAGGTATCATCATCACGCCAATTCAACCGAGTATGTTGATGTACGTGAACCTTTTCAGTACAGATAAAAATGCGGATGAAAAGTTCTTATACAATTATGCGAATGTTCACCTCTTGCCAGAGCTGCAGCGTATTAGCGGTATGGGACGCGCCAAGATTTTGGGTAGTCGTAGTTTTGCCATGCGCGTATGGTTAAAGCCGGATAGAATGCGCGCTTACAATGTTTCCACCGAAGAAGTGATGGAAGCTATGCAAGAACAAAGTATTATCGGAAGACCTGGGCGTATCGGACAAGCATCTGGCAAAGCAGCTCAATCGCTCGAATATGTTTTGGTTTACAAAGGTCGCTATAATAAACCGGAGGAATACGAAAACATTATCATTAGAGCAAATCCCAAAGGCGAAAGCTTAAAACTTAAAGATATTGCAGAAGTAGAATTGGGTAGTGAGTTTTTTGATATTTATTCAAACAAAGATGGCTATCCGGCAGCGTCTATCGTTTTAAAACAAAATTTTGGAAGTAATGCACGAAAAGTAATTGATGGTACGAAGGAAAAGTTAGAAGAACTTAAAAAAGATTTTCCTCCCGGTATGGATTACGAAATTGATTATGACGTATCAAAATTCGTAGATGCATCAATTGATAAAGTACTGCATACCTTATTGGAAGCTTTCATTTTGGTGGCATTGGTGGTGTTTATTTTCTTAGGAGATTTTCGTTCCACACTCATTCCAATTATTGCCGTTCCAGTTTCTTTGATTGGTGCATTTTTATTTATGCAACTTTTGGGCTTAACCATCAACTTGGTTACACTCTTTGCGCTGGTACTTGCCATTGGTATTGTGGTAGATGATGCTATTGTGGTGGTAGAAGCAGTGCATGCAAAAATGGAAGAGAAAGGGCTTTCGCCATACCATGCCGTGAGAGAAGTTTTGGGCGAAATTAGTGGTGCCATCATTGCCATCACATTGGTAATGACTACGGTGTTTATTCCTGCATCATTTATGAGTGGTCCGGTTGGTGTTTTCTATCGTCAGTTTTCAATCACTATGGCGAGCTCAATTGTGCTTTCAGGTGTGGTAGCACTTACGCTTACTCCGGTATTGTGTGCTATGATTTTAAAAAATACACACGGGCATCATAAGAGCCATTCTCCTATTCAACTTTTTATCAATTGGTTTAATAAAAAGTTTGAAGTAGCAACGAGAAAATACACTTGGCTGCTAAAGATTATCACGCATAGAAGATTTGTAACATTTGGAGTATTGATAGTGTTTGCTTTTTCAATTGTAGGTATAAATGAAAAACTTCCTACAGGTTTTATTCCAAATGAAGACCAAGGTATGATTTACGCTATTGTGCAAACACCTCCGGGCTCTACATTGGAAAGAACAAACGATGTAACGCGTGAGCTTCAAAAAATTGCTGAAGGTGTAGAAGGTGTGCAATCGGTTTCTTCATTAGCAGGATATGAAGTACTCACAGAAGGTCGTGGTTCAAATGCAGGAACTTGTATTATCAACTTAAAAGATTGGTCTTTAAGAAAACATTCTGTGAAACAAGTAATTGAAGAACTTGAAGAAAAAACAAAAGACATTGGTGCGGTAATTGAATATTTTGAACCGCCTGCAGTACCGGGCTATGGTTCTTCTGATGGCTTCTCTTTGCGTTTAATTGATAAGCACCCAACCATTGATTATCAAGAATTCGATAAGGTGAACAAAGAATTTATGGAAGAGCTTAAAAAGCGCAAAGAACTTAGTGGTTTGTTTACATTTTTTGCTGCAAATTATCCGCAATACGAATTGGTGATAGATAACGAACGCGCTATGCAGAAAGGTGTTTCTATAGGGAAGGCAATGGAGAATTTGAATATTTTAATTGGGAGTACTTATGAGCAAGGTTTTGTGCGCTTTAATAACTTCTTTAAAGTTTACACACAAAGCGGGCCTGAATACAGAAAAGTACCAAGCGATATTCTTAATCTCTTTATCAAGAATGACCAAGGAGAAATGGTTCCATATTCTTCATTTATGACGATGAGAAAAACAATGGGACCAAATGAGATTACGCGTTTCAACCTTTACATGTCTGCATCAATTAGAGGCGTGCCTGCAAAAGGTTACACCAGCGGTGATGCTATTAAAGTAATACGTGAAGTTGCAGAAAAAACATTGCCACACGGCTATGATATTGCTTGGGAAGGTCTTTCGTATGACGAAGCAAAAAGAGGTAATGAAGCAATTTACATTCTATTAGTTGTATTAGTTTTCGTGTATCTTGTTTTGGCAGCACAGTACGAAAGTTTTGTTATTCCGGTTGCTGTTTTGCTTTCGTTGCCTCCGGGTATTTTTGGCTCGTTCTTGTTGCTTAAATTAATGGGACTTGCCAATGATATTTATGCGCAAATGGGCTTGATTATGCTTGTTGGGTTGCTGGGTAAAAATGCCATATTGATTGTAGAATTTGCTGTGCAAAAACAACAACAAGGCGTAGCCATTCTTGATGCTGCCATTGAAGGTGCACAAATCAGATTTAGGCCAATCTTAATGACTTCATTTGCCTTTATCGCAGGCTTAATCCCGTTGGCGCGTGCCACAGGGCCTGGCGCTGTGGGCAACAGAACCATTGGTTCTTCGGCTTTAGGCGGTATGATTTTTGGAACAATTTTCGGAGTAATTATTGTGCCAGGTCTGTACTATATTTTTGCGAAACTTTCTGAAGGTAAAAAATTGATTAGAGACCAAGAAGAAGTTCCATTAAGCGAAGATTTTGTAGAGAGCCAAGAAGAAGCGGCACTCACAAGCACAATAAGAAAAATGGTAAACAAATTTTTAAAGAGAAACAAGAAGTAATGTATAAGAGAATCATAAGTTATATAATTGTTGTGTCAATGCTGGTTTCGGTTGGCGGCTGCAAACTTTTTAAAGAGCCGATAAAAACTGAAAACAAAAGCGTGCCAGAGGGTTTTAATACTTCTTCGCAAGACACCACAAACTCTGCCAAAGTGAAGTGGCGAAATTATTTTAATGATGTAAATTTAATTGCGCTCATTGATACTGCTTTAAGCAAAAACCAAGAGTTGAATATTGTGAAGCAAGAAATAGAAATTGCTCGCAGCGAAGTAAGAACCAGAAAAGGGGAGTACTTGCCATTTCTAAATATAGGCGCAGGTGTTGGTGTAGATAAGGTTGGGAAGTACACTCGCAATGGTGCAGTAGAGGAAAATCTTAATATTCAGCCGCACACAAAATTTCCTGAGCCATTGGGCGATTTTATGGTTGGTGTAAATTTTTCGTGGGAGTTAGATGTGTGGAAGAAACTTCGCAATAGCAAAAATGCTGCTGTACAACGCTATTTGGCAAGTGTAGAAGGTAGAAACTTTATGGTAACAAAGTTGGTTGCAGAAATAGCCAATTCGTATTATGAATTGCTTGCTTTGGATAATGAATTGGAAATGATTCAAAGAAATATTGAACTTCAACAGAATGCACTCAATATTGTGAAGCAACAAAAAGAAGCGGCACAGGTTACACAACTTGCCGTAAATCGTTTCGAAGCTCAACTGCTCAATACTCAAAATTTACAATACCAAGTAAAACAAGAAATTATTGAAACAGAGAATAAAATCAATTTTCTTACCGGTCGTTTTCCTACGCCAATTAAGCGCGATGCCGGTTCGTTTTATAGTATGGTATTTGATTCTATTTCCTCTGGCGTTCCAAGTCAGTTACTACAAAACAGACCAGATATTCGCCAAGCAGAATATGAATTAGCTGCTTCCAAATTGGATATTAAAGTTGCAAAAGCCAATTTCTATCCATCGTTCAAAATTACTGCTGCTGCTGGGTTTCAAGCATTTAATCCGGTTGTGTGGTTTAATCCTTGGTCTTTACTTTACAACGTTTTGGGTGATATGGTTGCTCCGCTTATCAATAGAAATGCTTTGGTTGCTGCTTACAAAACCTCTCGCGCAAAACAAGTGCAAGCAGTTTACAATTACGAACGTTCTATTTTAAATGCTTACAATGAAGTAGTAAATCAACTTTCCGGTATTGATAATTATACCAAAAGCCATGATACAAAAGCAAAAGAAGTGGATATTCTCTCTCAATCTATTTCAATATCAAACAACCTCTTTAAATCGGCAAGAGCAGATTATATTGAAGTATTGCTTACACAGCGCGAAGCACTAAATTCCAGAATGGAACTGATAGAAATTAAAAAGAAACAATTAGCTGCCGAAATTGATATTTACAAAGCACTTGGCGGTGGTTGGAATTAGTAACTGAGTACTTTATGTTTTTTTAAAAGAGGCTGTTTTTTATGAAACAGCCTCTTTTTATTTTATAGGTTTTATCGTTATACCGATTATATATCTATAATGTTTACTTCCGTGTAAACGGAAAGCCCAATTTGATTTCATCTCGTTGGACTAAATAGCTATTATATCGGTATAAACCATTCTAAAAATATTAAATATTGGACTATTTAATATTTAGAATTGGTATTAATTGTGATTGCACATCTGTGATAGTTCAATCTTATACCATTTTGAAATACAAATTAGTCCATTTCTAAACGGTATCCCGATTTACGGGAGTAAACAATGCCGATGTGATAGTCGTTTAGAACAATTTTATACCATTTTTGAAATACAAATTAGTCCATTTCTAAACAGTATAATGCCGATGTGATAGTCGTTTAGAACAATTTTATTGGTTTATTACGAATATCCAATCGGTATTATTGGTCTTTCCGATTTATGCGGAAGTAAACATTACGAATATCCAATCGGTATTAGTTTCTCAAGATTGAACTATCAGTTATTACATCGGATTATAGTGTAGAAAACAGCCACACTTCCAAATTTAGTTTTGTTAATTATTTTGAAATAAAACAAAAAAGTGTTTACATTCGTTCATCCATTCACTTTAAAACTTTATTCCATGAAAAAACATTCCAATTCAAAAATCTCGGGGGGGGGGGGAGCAGACTTGTAAAGACTGCTTTTTTCGCAATTAGTTTAATGCTGCTTATGCCTCCTGCATTAAAAGCACAAACGCCCGTTCTGTTAGCTCCAGACACTTCTCCGGTAGAATCAACCGTTTTATCGGAATACAGTGGCAATTTGGGAATAGGTGTTGCCTCGCCCACCGTAAAGTTAGATGTAGATGGTGCCGGCAAATTTACAGGCACCATAGAAGCGCAAAAGCTAAAACTTACAGACGGGGTAATAGACGGTACGGGAACACTCTATTTATCCCCTACTGGCAGCGGAAGCCTAAAAATGATAATTGGCGCCAATGCTAATGTTGCTATTGGTCAGTCAAATACTTTTGGCAGTGGTGCAAATAATTTAATTGTGGGTACAAGTAATGTTTTGAGCAGCGCGGCAAGCCATCATTTTATTACAGGCATTTCAAATACGGTATCGGGTTTACTTGGTTTTACGCATGGTTATGGCAACAATATAAATGCAGGTGTTCTTGCGGGTTTTAATTATGCCATAGGCAAAGAAAATACAATCAATTTTAACGAAACAATTGCATTAGACGGTTTTAATTATGCTTTGGGAATGAGCAATGAAATTACCTCCAACAGTAAATACGGTGGTAATTTTGTGTTTGGAGGCAGCAATAAAATCACTTTTACATCAAGCGAAAACTCATCGGGTTTGAATTATATATTGGGCTTATCTAACAAAATAAATGTTAATACATCAAGTGCCGACATAGATATGGGCTTAAACTATATAAACGGGGTTGCAAACTCAATTTCGGGAAATAGTACATTATGCTTTCAATCAGGCTTATTCCTCAGCTCAACCAATTCAAATTTATCTTTTACGATGGGGCATGGAGATGTTGATAATATGCAGCCGCTTGTAAATAACCACCCCAGCAGCCTGATGGTGGGTTTTGGTATTCAGCCAACATTTTTTGTACAGGATAACCATGCAGGAATAAATACTACATCAACAGAAGATGCAGCATTGCGTATTAGTTCAAAAGATGGTTACGGCACAAAATTGGATATAAAAGCCGGAGGCACAAATGGCTGGCAAAACCAAATCAGGTTTGTGGATAGCATGAACAATTTCAGGCATTTGATAGTGGATAATTTTGAAAAAAATCACTTGGTAATAATGCCGGGTTACTGGAATGACGGCAACCCAGTGGCAAATAATATTCTTCAGGTTGAAGGTAAAATGTTTATTGGGAATG
The DNA here is from genome assembly GCA_001897535.1 of Bacteroidetes bacterium 37-13. Lineage (GTDB taxonomy): Bacteria > Bacteroidota > Bacteroidia > Chitinophagales > LD1 > UBA7692. The sequence continues at coordinate 135,391 of MKTC01000040.1, forward strand.
AACAACCCAATGGTTCCTTTGCTGATTACAAGTTAGGTATTGACGGAATGATAGTTGCCAAACGATATGTGGTGCAAGTGAATAGTTGGGCAGATAATGTTTTTGAAGAAAGCTATCCTTTGGCAACGCTAAGTGAAGTTGAAAATTTTGTAAAAGAGAATAAGCACTTGCCGGAAATACCAAGTGAAAAAGAGGTTTTGGCAAATGGGGTAAGTTTAGAGGAAATGAACCGCTTGCTACTGCAAAAAGTAGAGGAGTTAACACTTCACCTTATCAGGCATCAGAAGGAAATTGAGTTGTTGAAATCTAATAACTGCAAATAGTTAACACTTAAAAATGGAGCTATGAACAAGCATTTAAAGTTATTGGGTTATCTGTTTGCCTGCCTGTATGCGGCTTATGTTGATGCACAATACATAACGCTTAATGGCAACAGGTTTCATGACCAAACCGGAGAGCCGTTTTATCCGGTGATATGTAATTATGGTGTAAGGTTATCGTGCCAAAACTGCAACACAGGCACTTTGATTTCTGGCTTTAGTAGCGGCAGAATAAACTGTACCCCTTCAGATTACACGCTACATCCCAATCCCTATTATGGCTCTACCCGAGAGTTTGAAGAACCGTTTAATAAAGGTTTGGAAAAAATTAGTGCAGACCTCACTAAAATAAAAGAGATGGGTTTTAACACCGTGCGTGTTATGATGGAATTTCATGAAAACAAGCATTTTAAAATGGATAACGGCAATGTTGTGTCCGATGAACCGGGTGGCAGGGTGATATGCCTAAAGTATGACAATGCGGAGAGCGATTACAATAGCTGGTGGGGTAACTTTTTCAGGATAATGCCGCCATATACATCCGACAGCAACCTGCACCATATTTTACTGCCTGCTATTCATAATTTTTTAGATGTTGCAAATAATGTTGGCTTGCAGGTAATTCTTGTTACCGGAGGCAGTTGCATTTCGGCTTCGGGTGATGCTTCTTACCAAAGAGACGGCTCTGTTGAAAACCTTGCACAGGCAGAGGATTATAGAGATTATATGGAAGTACTTACAGCTAATCTCAAAAACCGTACGGAATTGTTAGCTTATGATTTATATAATGAGATGTCTTATGGTATAAAAATATGGAATCCAAACGACCCTATCCCCAGTAACCGCTCATGGGGACCCAGTACAACCGATAAAAAAGAAGAAATATGTAACTTTACCGCTATGTGGTATGATGCTATTAAAGCGGTTGACTCCAATCACCTTATTTCTATATCATCCGGAAATATATTTGGCGTGTTTGATTACGACCCCGCTATAATAAAAACGGACTTGCACGATTATCACGAATATCCTTACAATTATATACAGGGCTTTGAACTGTGGGGTAATTTCTTTACACCTGCCCAAATACGGGAGCGTTGGCTTAGCAGGTACGAAATTATGTTTTACTGGCAAAAAAACAACAACCCCACATCTTGGATACTTAGCGAAACTGCTGCCAGTGCGTGGACGGCACAGGGGCAGGATGTTTTCGGGCAAAGTACCAATACAAACGCTCCCGGCTACACGACCAATGCTGAATTTGTAGGCGAAAATTTCAGCCAGCCGCCATTTTCTTATGGCTCTTACCAAGACCAACTTGATTTTGCAAGGCAAACACAGCAGATGGTGTTGAACCATTCGGGTGCAGGCTACGGGTGGTGGGAGTTTATGTGGAATGAACGAAACGCACCTTTTAACAGTGCAAAAGAATTTTCCGAACAATTTATAGGGCTGTTAGATAGAGGCGACCCTGCCGCACAAGGCAGTGGCTATGTGTATAACAACTCGCTCGACCGCCCTGTGGTGGCAGCCTTTAATACAAACCCCATTACCAAGCCCCAGCCCGGTTCCGGCACAATGCCCGACAATTATTACAACCCATTCGGTGGAGATTCTCAAACTAACTACACCATTACAGGAAAAATTGTTGACCAAATTGGCAATCCTATAAAAGATGCTGTGTTAATGGCAAGAAACTATTGGGATGAAGATGATTCATTTCCAAAAAAGTACAAATGTTTCCCGTTTACATTTTCTAAACCTGACGGCACTTTTCAATTGACTGCACCGATTGAACACTACTATTCATCAACATCACCTGTTATTGATTACAGCAAATTTTTGATGCTTGAATACACCGCCCCCGCAGCAAGCAAGGATAAAATTTTTGCATGGGCATTACCTGACGGAAATGGGGGCAACATAGGCAACCTGACATTGCAGCGCGGGGTAAACATATTCGATAAAAAGGTTGAGAACCTTGTTATTAACTCCGGCAACTCGCCTATTGAAATCACCGCCCGCAACAAGCTCACGCTGCAAAATGTAACGGTGGAAAGCACAGGCATTGCCGATTTCCATGCCTCAGACATGGTAGAATTGCTGCCGGGTTTTGAAGCAGCAGAAGGTAGTTTTGTGGATATTTACATTGCTCCGGTTGGTTTTAACTGCGATTCGCTTACTAATCTTTCTTACAAAACAGATGAAACACGCTTCTATAAAACAGATGGAGAAGAAGTAGTTACCGAAAAGAGGATTGAGGTGCGCTATATGCCGGCAGCTTCAACTATAAAACTACTCCCCAACCCTGCAACCAATATAGTGTTTGTTGAATCTGAAACAGATGGAATCTGCACTTTGATTATTACCGACATGAACGGCAGGCAGGTTTATTCAAATACCTTTATGCTACGGGGGCGGTATGCTGTTGATGTATCTGCCTTTGCTCCGGGTAACTACCTTGTAAAAGCCATAACTCAATCACAAACTGAAATCTTTAAACTTTTTGTAAACAAAAAATAATGAACTTATGAAAACAATTAATCAAACATGCCTGATTTTGCTATTGCTGTTTATGGCTGTTTCTGCTTATGCTCAAAAATGGCAGTGGGCACATAGTGGAGGGAATTCTGAATTTGTTCCACCTGATGCAGGTTATAAAGTAGTTGCTGGTGAAAACGACACTATTTTCACTCATGGTGCGTTTTACAATAAATTAAAATTAGATGTAAATTATAGTATTCCAAGTGCCAGATTTATAGCTAAGTACACTCCTAATGGAACACCGATATCATCTTCGCTGATTATGAAAGCAACTGCTTATGCAGGATTAACAACACCACTATTCTGTACTTCGGATAAGAAAAATTTTTACTTGAGTGGAGAAATTTCTGATAGTTACTATTTTGATACCATATTAGCGAAGGGAGTAGGTGGAGGTTATATTGCCAAATTTGACGAAAATACCCGTTGCAAGTGGATAAAAGCAGGAATATCTAATAATATTCAATCAATGGCTTTTGATAATAGAGGCAATATGTATATCACAGGTTCAATCGAAAACAGCATAGCAATGATAGATACATTTAGGATGTATAATAATTCAATAACTATTGGGGGTGGTTCCAGTCCTTGGGCATATATGGCTAAGTTAGATTCCAACGGTAAATGTATTTGGGTAAAGCAAAGCTATGGACGTATGGGATTTGGACGCACTGCGATGGTCAATAACAATTTGTATGGTATAGTCAGCATAGACAGTTGCGTAATCTTTGGCAGCGAAACCTATTGCCCTACTGGCTCTTTCCTGATGCAATTGGATACATCAGGGAAGGCGAAGTGGTTTAGTCCTTTGAAACAATTAAGCGGGGGTAGTGTCTATAGCGGAATAGGAGTTGATAAAATCGGAAACTGCTATGTAGCAGGTAATTTTGATGGCAACATTGGTTTATTGAAAGATACCATATATAAGAGTGGAAAGGGAACGTTAGAAGTATTTTTAATAAAATATAAGCCAGACGGCTCAGTTGCATGGCATCGCCAAATATATAGCGATAGCATAGTTGGTATTAGGGGCATTCACACCAATGATGCAGGATATACATATATAGTGGGAATATTCTCAGGCACTGCTGTTTTTGGTAATGATGTGATTAGAGCAAAACCAGGTACTGATACTGTGAAAACAGCAGCGAGAAATATGTTTATAGCCCGTTATGATGCCGATGGCAATTATTTGGGTGTAAAAACAGTTTACAATGCCATAGCCAATAATATCACTACGGATGATTCAGGCAGCGCAATTGTTACAGGCAGTATTCACTTAGGCACAACCCATTTTGATGATATAGAGCGCACATCCAACGGAGGTGATGATTACTTTGTTGCCAAGCTGAGCGCCATTACAGGCAATAATAATACCATAAAAGAGGCAACGCTTAATGATAAACTGCTAATATATACTAACCCAAACAGCGGCACATTTACCATTGAGGTACCTGCAAGCATAGCAGCCAACACAACCGCTCATTTGCAGATATACAATACGGCAGGCAGCCTCATCAAAAGCGAAACCGTGTATATCAGCAATTCAACTATTGGCGTGGATATAGGAACCGTACAAAAAGGGCTTTATACCGTTACCATCACGGGCAGCGATGCAAAGAAATTTACAGGCAAAGTGATGGTGGAGTAGCAGAGAAATTGTTTATGCTGCCTTGCAGTTGCGAGATTGGAACACAGACAAATTATACCATTTTGAAATACAAATTAGTCCATTTCTAAACGGTATCCCGATTTACGGGAGTAAACAATGCCGATGTGATAGTCGTTTAGAACAATTTTATTGGTCTTTTCGATTTATGCGGAAGTAAACATTACGAGTATCCAATTGGTATTAAAGACGTTGATGTTGCTTGATAAAACAGAAGAACAAAATGGCTATTAGCACTATTTTGAACTTTTGAGTGTCCTCTTGATGAAGTCGGGAGAAACAATTAGCTGCCGAAATTGATATTTACAAAGCACTTGGCGGTGGTTGGAACTAAAATCTGAGAACGAAAAAATGCTTGGAGGTTATTAATAATCTCCAAGTGTTTCTTCTAACTGACCCAAAGCATTTGCTAATTGCTCATCGTTTGGTGCAACACCGTGCCATTTATGACTGTTTAGCATAAAATCTACTCCGGCTCCCATTGCAGTTTTCATAATAATACCAATAGGTTTTCCTTTTCCGGTTTTAGATTTTGCATCGCCTAAAGTTTGCAGAACTTGCTGCATATCGTTGCCGTTTTCTAAATATAAAACTTCCCAACCAAAAGCTGTAAGCTTCGCATTCAAATCGCCTAAGGAAAGCACATTGTCTGTAGTGCCATCAATTTGCTGGCCGTTGTAATCTATGGCAGCAATCAAATTATCTACTTTGTTGTGTGCAGCAAACATCAATGCTTCCCAAATTTGTCCTTCTTGCAATTCGCCATCACCATGCAAAGTATAAACTAAGGCATTATCCTTATTCATTTTTTTAGTTAATGCTGCGCCAATTGCCACACTTAAACCTTGCCCAAGTGAACCAGAGGCAACACGAATGCCCGGCAAATGCTCATGTGTGGTTGGGTGTCCTTGCAATCTTGAATTTAGTTTTCTAAAAGTAGCCAATTCGCTTACCGAAAAATAACCTGCACGCGCCAACACGCTGTACCAAAGTGGTGAAATATGTCCGTTTGAAAGAAAGAAAACATCTTCGCCAACAGCATTTTCATTAAACTTATTGCTGTGTTTCATGGCATCAAAATAAAGTGCTACCAAGTATTCTGTGCAGCCGAGAGAACCTCCCGGATGCCCGCTTTGTGGTGCATGAACCATACGTAAAATATCTCTGCGCACTTGCGAACAAATCTTCTTTAATTCCTCAATGTTAGCCATTCTATATTCTTTTTCGCAAAGGTATTTTTATTGCTCAATATTGTATAAACGCTTGTTGAAAAGCACTTTTTTTATTACTTAACTATAGCCATGCGCTGCACAACTTTGTTTCCATCTTTCTCAATTACGCCAAGATAAATACCCTTATTAAGGTTAGAAACATTTAAGTTGAATGAACTGTTTTCAGCTTGTGTCTGTAGTATAATTCTTCCATCAATACTATAAAGAGTGAAATTTAATTTACCGTTAAAACAGTTGCCTGCATCAATATGGAATAGTGAGCTGGTAGGATTTGGTGAAATAGTAACTTCGCAATTTTGGTTATTTGTAGGAATGCTATTCGGCAATACAGAACTTTGGTAATAACTGCTGTGTTGCAACTCTGCAAGCGTGGCGATGGTTGCTACTGTGGCTTTCACCACACGGCTCATAAAAGTAAAGTTAATAGTAGAAATATCATCGGTTGTTGTGTGGTAGTTATGATTTCTAAAATTAGCACCATCGGTAATCATTAAAGCCGGAATGTTTTTATCCCAAAAGTGAGCGTGGTCGCTGCGTCTAAAATCAGGAGAAATAGTTCCTTTACCGGGAAGAGTGAAAGAGATAATTTTTAAATCGGGAACGTATTGCTTGGTAAGCGTATCAAAATCTTTTACAAACCTATCAGAAGAGTCGGCACCGACACTAATAATAAAATTTCCTCTAAAGCTATCTTGCGCTAATTGGTTGTATTGGTTAGGATAAAGTAAATTGAACCCTGTAGGAACTTGCTGTGAATTAACGGCTTCGGTGTAGTAGCCAATCATTTCGAAATTGGCAACGCCCAAGATTTTTTCCCATGTTGGAATTTGCGATTGAGCGTAAAGGTAACTTCCCCAAGTACCGGAGCCGCCCACCGATTCTTCAAAATCAAAACCAATAAATTTTATTGTTTTCTTAAAGTTGTAAGGAGCTAAAACACGTAGTGCTTCCCACACGCCAACAGTTCCGCTGCCATTATCATCTGCTCCGGGAGCATCTTCTACACTATCAAAATGTGCATCAATAATGAGCGTTTTTTCTTCGCTGGCTAAGCCCGCTTTTTTACCAATAATATTTTGCCCTAAATAGTTATCGCGCATAAAATCTTGGCGGTAAGTAGCTAAACCATAAGCTTTATAGCGGTTTTCAATAGAATCTTTTACCGCCTCTAAGTGAGTTGGATTAGTAATGTGGTTTCTGTTTCCGGTTACAAATTGCAAATCGTTGTGCAGCAAGTTGCTATCTACAGCATCTACAATACTTTGTATAGAAGGAACTTGGCGGTCGTCTGCTACAATTTTAAATGCATAGCTGGCCAAATTTGAAATTGTATCTGTGTTCCATGTAATTTGCTTATTTCCATTGGGTTGAACAGGGTAGCCGATATCTCCACTTACTGTTCCTGCTTTAGAAATAAAGTTTTTCCCGTTATCGTCAGATACTAAAAAATAAACTTCTACATTGTCATTTTCAGCATCGCTTAAAGTGTAATTTATAGTGGCAGTTGCTCCACTAAAAGAGATGTTTACATTAGAAATTTGCGGTACTTGATTTTGTGCAAAAGTGCTTAACGAAATAAGCATTGTTAGAATAGGTAAAATTGATTTCATATTCTGTAGAATTTGTTTTGTATAACTAAGAAAAGTAAAAGTGGTTTCAAATAAAAATTTGAAGCGAAAAATGTTTTTCTCAAATTTAATGTGTGAACATTTTATAGTTTTTCTAAAACGCTACATACTCTCTTTATTTCATTTTCTGAAATATCTAAATGAGTAACCATGCGCACTTGAGTAGGAGAAAACGGTTGCACGCGAATATTATTTTGCAAGAGTAATTGCGCAAAGGTTTGTGAGTTATCAACTTCAAAAATTACAATATTAGTTTGAGTGGGAAGCACTGATTTCACAAGGCTGCAATTTTGTAAAGCAGTTCCTAATTTTTGCGCATTCAAATGGTCTTGTTGCAATCGCTCAATGTGATTGTCTAAGGCATAAATACAAGCAGCTGCTAAGTAGCCGCTCTGCCTCATTCCTCCGCCTAATGCTTTGCGTATTTTTCTACACTTTTTTATGAAATCTTTTTTGCCGGCAAGCAGCGAACCAACTGGTGCGCCTAAGCCTTTTGATATGCAAACAGAAATGCTATCGAAGATGCCGTGAAGTACATTTGCATTACTTTGTGTGGTAGTAAGAGCATTAAAAATTCTTGCGCCATCGCAATGCAGCAGCAAGTTGTTTTGTTTGCAAGCGGCACTAATTTCTTTGAGTGTTTCAATAGGGTAAACTGCTCCACCACCTTTGTTTACGGTGTTTTCCACACACACTAATTTTGTATTGGGATTCCAATCAAAATCGGGTAAAATATTTGCTGTAATATCACTTGCTTGCAAAATACCATTTGTGCCATTTGCCAATCGCAAGCTTACGCCAGAAAGCATTGCCCAAGCTCCGGTTTCGTAGTTGTAAATGTGAGAAAGTTTATCGCAAATTACCTCGTCTAAAGGTTGTGTGTGCGCTTTTATGGCGGTTTGGTTTGCCATGGTTCCGGAAGGCAAAAAAAGTGCCGCTTCCATTCCAAACATGGCAGCCGTTTTTTCTTCTAATTCACATACGGTTTTATTTTCGCCAAACACATCATCTCCGGCATCGGCCGCAAACATTGCTTTTAGCATTTCTGGAGTTGGTTTGGTTAAGGTGTCGCTTCGTAAATCAACTATCATAGTGCTTGTTGTTGTAATTCGGAAATAAAAATAAGCCAAAAGAGTAAAGGTGAAAATTGCCTTAAACCCTTTAGTGAGGTAATTAAACTTACTCTTTCTTTTTAAAGATAGAGCCAATGCCTTTTCCAATCTTTTGAACAGCTTCAATACCTTTTGAAAGTGGCTCTCCTGAAATATCGCTGAAGCGTTCAATCTCTACCACATCAAGATTTTGGTGTGGGTAAACAATAATCCTATTATTTGTAGTGAAGTGTTTTGCGAGTTTTGAAGGCATATTTTCTAATTGCGATATATAAGAGGTGGATCCCTTTCTAGCAGAAGCCAATACGATTAAATCATCTTTTTGTATATCTTTTGAAATAATTAAAAAATCTTCCCATTCGGTAAGTATTTGTGTGCGAAGAGTGGCGGAAAGCTTAGCATTTTCAAACAAAAATTCTACAGCTTTTTGTGTTGCTTCATTACAATATAGTTGAATTGAAGCGCTTAGTTCTTGCGCGAGTTGTGCAACTTTGGTAAGCCATAAGCTAAACCCGTTTTCGTGTTCTGCCAAAGGTGGAATGGCTATTAAAATTCGCTTGGTTAGTGGCAGTGGTTGTGCAAAATGGCAAACAAATAAGGTTTTGTCGGTATTATTCAAAATACTATCAAATTTTTCACCCATTAGTTTATCAATAAAATCGGAACGGCTAGGCCAGCCGATTACAATAATATCTGCCATCACTTCTCGCGAAATTCGGCTTATGCCGCTTGCTGCATTATAGTCAATAGTTGTAATTACATTTACCTTAGTTTCTGAAGCTGAGGCTTGTTTTGTAAACTCTTCTAATTTGGCACGTGCTTTAAGGATATTTGTTTCTGCATCATTATCATTAGAAACCACAGAGAGAACAGAAATTGGGGTGGTAGATTTTTTTTCTTTTATTAAAGTAACAAACTCTAATGTTTTTTCGATATTTAAAAAGTTGGCAATAGGCAAAAGGATATTTTCGTTTTTTCTATTGTTGGCTTGCAAAAGTTCTGTGGGTAAACCATCAGATTCAACAATAATTTTTTTTGCGGCTTGTTCAGTAGCAAATGAAGCAACAATGCAAGTAATCAATATAAGTACTATGGTTCCGTTTAAAATGTTTTCATCTAATATTTTTGCTTCATAGCCAACCAAAATCACTGCAAGTGTGGCAGCCGCGTGTGCACTGCTTAATCCAAAAATTAGCTGCCTTTGTGCTTTAGAATATTTAAAAACAATTTGGGTAAAAAATGCAGCTAACCATTTGCCAAAGATGGCAACAGTAGTCAGAGCGCCCGCGATAATAAGTGCAGTTGGCCCTTGTGCAAGAACACTCACATTCACAATCATACCTACGCTGATTAGAAAAAAAGGTATAAAAAGTGAATTGCCAATAAATTCTATGCGGTTCATTAAGGCAGAAGATTGCGGTATGAGTTTGTTTAGTGCTAAACCTGCAACGAAAGCTCCAATTATTGGTTCTATTCCTGCTACTTCTGCTAAAAATGCTGCAAAGAAAACAACTGAAAGTACAAAGATATAATGTGAGTGTTTTTCACTTTCTAATTTCTTAAAAAACCATTGTGCAATACGAGGTATTATCAAAAACATAATTGCCGAAAACACAAGTAGAGAAATTCCGAGCCGTATCCAAAATTCCTGCGTTAAATTACCTTGGCTTTTGCCAATTATTACCGCCAAGATAATCAGTACTGCCGTGTCGGTTAGTATTGTGCCTCCAACTGTTACGGCAACCGCTTGGTTTTTAGAAACACCTAACTTGCTTACAATAGGATAGGCAACCAAAGTATGTGTTGCAAACATACTTGCAGTAAGAAAGCTTGCATCAAAATCGAAGCCTAAAAGATAATAACAAACGGGAAAACCGACACTTAAGGGAATTGCAAAAGTGAAGAGTCCAAATAGTAAACTTTTGTTGCGGTTTACTTTAAATTCATTCATGTCTAATTCTAAACCGGCAATGAACATGATGTAAAGCAAACCGATAGTGGAGAATAGATTGATGGCGGAGTTTTTTTCTAAGATGTTTAAACCGTGCGGACCGATAATTACACCTGCAATAATTAAGCCGATAATGCCCGGTATGTTTAATTTTCTAAGCAGTATTGGCGATAGAAGAATTATGAATAATATAAGTGAAAAAATGAGTACAGGATTTTGCAATGGAAGAGCAAATTCATGTGTAATATGTTCAATGAAATCGGTCATTTGTTTTTAGTTGGTTTTAGTGTGCTATTTCTTGAAAAATGAAGCAACACTTTATTTGCGAAATAGCTATTCGCTTAAAATAACTGAAAACAAAATTAAAAGAAAATGGGAAAAAATCAGTAGAAGTTAATAGCCACGCAAATTAACTTATTGCAGAAATTTGCTTTTGAGCAAAGCTGCACACACATCTACGTCTAAAGGATTGGCTGCTGCTCCGGCTCCCATTTCGCTTCCGGCATACCATTTTATTTTGTCTTTGGCGCGCAGTGGCGGATAAAATTCTATGTGAAAAGAATAGTAGCTTGCACAGTCTTTAAACTTTGGTGTGTTCACAGGACTTTGGTGAATACACATCATGTAAGGAAATTTTCGGTCGTAAATTTTATCGAAAGCTGCTACTAATTTTTTGAGCATTTCAGCTAAATCTTTTTTCTCTGCCAAAGTAAATTCTGTAAAGTTTTGCTTTAAGTTTTTGCTCACAATAAATACTCCAAAAGGATAATCTGTAAAGTATGGAATGTAGCACAGAAAAGATTTGTTTTCTGCTATAATTCGTTTCTTGTATTGCTTCTCGGCAGCATTCATATCGGCAAACAAATTGCTGCCGTTTTGCTTAAAATAATTCTTGCAATTGGTGAGCTCGGTTTCAATTTTTTGTGGTAGCCAACTGTAAGCATATAGTTGCCCATGTGGATGATGAATAGTTACGCCAACTTCCTCTCCTCTGTTTTCAAATTCAAAAATGTATTTTATACGTTTATTCTTACTCAATTCACGATAGCGCTCTGTCCATAATTCCACTAATTTAAGCACATGCTCATCGCTTAAATGGTAAAGTTCTTTAGCAGGATTATCGGTGTATAAAATTACTTCACATTTGCCATAAGCAGCTTTGTTTTTAAAGAAAGAACTTGCCTCTTCTTTTATCTCGTTTGGTGCTAAACATAAAGTCGGGAAATCGTTTTCATAAGCCAATACATCGTAGCTTGCAGGGAGCTTGCCTTGCCCTGGCGCAAATGGATTATAGTTAGTGGGCAAGTGTGGACGGTTTTGGCGGTTTGTAGCAACCATTGTCCAAGTATTTATGAGTGGATTCCAACGAAGTTCCGGCATTGATATATATGAATTTAGTGAATGAACTTTTATTGAAAAGTAAGGTGTTGCGGCATTATATTCTATTTGAAGTTTTTGCTTATTGCTTCAGATGCAACCCATGCTGTGGACCAAGCTGCTTGAAAGTTAAAGCCTCCGGTAATTGCATCAATATCTAATACTTCACCTGCAAAATAAAGATTGGGAAACTGTTTTGCTTGCATAGTTTTAAAATCAATTTGTTTTAAACTTACACCTCCGGCAGTTACAAATTCATCTTTAAAAGTACTTTTACCGGTAATCTGAAATTTAGCAACAGCAATACTTTCACTTATTTTAATCAAATCTTTTTTGCTTAAATCAGCCCATTTTTTCTCTTGAATTTCGAGTGGAATTATTTGCTGCCAGAGCCTTTCTGGAATATCAAAAAACGAATGTGTGCTTATTTGTTTTTTAGGATTATTGGTTTTGAAATTTTCTAATTGTTGCTGTACTTCATTTAAGCCCAAGCCGGAAAAATCTATCACAATTTCAAATTTGTAACCACATTCATTTAGTTTTCTTGCGCCCCAAGCAGAGAGCCGCAAAATGGCAGGTCCGCTTAATCCCCAATGCGTAATAAGCATTGGTCCGGTTTCTTTTAGTTTTAAATTTTTTATCTCAACTGAAGCGGTTTTTAAAGAAACTCCCGCAAGGTTTCTTAGCCGTTCATCTTTGGTGTTGAAAGTAAAAAGCGAAGGCACTGAAGGCACAATATCACAGCCAATTTCGTTTAATATTTGCCAAGGTTTCACAGCGCTGCCGGTACATATTACAACAGCATCAGCAGAAATATTTTTATTGTTTCCGCTTGTTATTTTCCAAGTTTTGTCTGCTTCGTTAAAGTGTAGTCTTTCTATTCCGTCATGTAGTTGAACTTCAATGCCTGATTGTGTTGCAGCGTGTAAAAAACAATTTACAATAGTTTCGGAGTTATCACTTACAGGAAACATTCTACCGTCTTTTTCCCGTTTTAGTTTTACTCCTTTTTTTTCAAACCATTGTATGGTGTTTGTTGGGCTAAATTGCATGAAAACGCTAAGCAATTCGCGCTCTCCACGCGGATAAAATTTTACTAACTGCTTAGGTTCAAAACAAGCATGCGTAACGTTGCATCTTCCTCCTCCGCTTATGCGTACTTTTTCTAAAAGTTTTGACGATTTTTCAAGAATAATTACACGAGCCTTTGGGAGCTTTTCTGCAATATTTATTGCCGCAAAAAAACCTGCTGCACCGCCTCCTGCAATTACTATGGTTTTCAAAATTATTTTCCGGTTAGTTGTTTAAATACTTCTTCGAGTGAATATTTTTCGCGCTGCAAACCGAGCATGGTAAGTTGGTTTTGCTTGGCAAATTCAAACACCGATTCGCGAATATCTTCTTTGCCTGTAGCGGTTAATTGCCAAGTATTTCCTTGCTGTTGAGCCAATTTTACACCTTTTATTTTTAGCAACAATTCTCGGTGAACCGATTGTTTAAACTCTACCGATACTACCATTTCGTTGTTCAAGCGCGATTGCAATTCTGCGGCAGTATCGTCTGCAACAATTTTCCCGCGATTGATAATAATTACACGATCGGCAACCGCTTGCACTTCTTGCATAATATGCGAAGAAAAAATTACGGTTTTGTCTTTGCCTAATTGCTTAATCAGCGAGCGAATTTCTATCAATTGATTTGGGTCTAAGCCGCTAGTAGGCTCATCTAAAATAAGCACTTCCGGGTTGTGAAGCATCGCTTGCGCCAAACCAACTCTTTGTTTGTAGCCTTTAGAAAGTTGCCCAATTTTTTTCTTCTGCTCCACGCTTAATCCGGTTATGCCAATCATTTCTGCAATTCGCTTTTGCGGGTTGGGAATTTGGTAAAGCGAAGCACAAAATTCAAGGTATTCTTTCACATACATTTCAGGATAAAGTGGGTTGCTTTCGGGCAAGTAGCCGATGTGCTTTTTTAGTTCCACATTTTCTTCGGAAACGCTAATGCCGTTTACGGTAACAGTTCCTGATGATTGTGGCAAAAAGCCGGTGATAATTTTCATGGTAGTGCTTTTTCCTGCACCGTTTGGACCTAAAAACCCTAACACTTCACCCTTTTTTACTTCAAACGAAATGGAATTTACGGCTTTTTGTTCACCGTATATTTTGGTTAAATCTTTTACCGTTACCGACATATTGCTTTTTACTTTCGCTGCAAACCTATTGAATATTCCTTGAAAATTTTTCGATGCAACTTGCGTTTTAAAATAATCGTCTTTATTTTTAGAACCTTAATTGTTTGGTATGGGAACAACAGAAATATTGCCAGATTACGACATAATAGATGGCTGCATTCGCGGAGAACGCAAGTATCAAAAAGCTTTGTACGATAAATTTTCCGGCAAAATGTTTGCTGTTTGCCTTCGCTATTCTGCCGATGCCAACAAAGCCGAAGATATGATGCAAGATGGTTTCATAAAAGTTTTTAGAAACATTGAAAAATTTCGCAGAGAAGGCTCTTTTGAAGGTTGGATTCGTAGAATATTTGTGAATTCTTGCATTGAAAATCTTCGTAAAAAAACAACGCTTTATGCTATTCAAGAAACTACAATTGCTAGTGTAGAATATAATGAAACCAATGCTTTTGAAAACTTGAAAGCTGATGATTTATTGAAAATGATAAGTGAACTTGCAACCGGCTATAGAACTGTTTTTAACCTTTATGCTATTGAAGGCTATTCGCACAAAGAGATTGGCGAAATGCTAAATATTTCTGAAGGAACATCGAAATCGCAGTTGGCAAGAGCACGATATTTATTACAGCAAAAATTGGCCGAAACTTCTAAAACCCTGTTAAGTGTGGCGAAGTAATGCAACTTTATTTTAACAAATACGTCTAAATTTATAGTGAAGAAAAAGTGAAAATAGTTATGGAAAACAATTTTGATAAACACATAAAAGCCAAACTGGAACGTGCAGAAGTACGCTCTCCAGATGAACTTTGGCTAAAATTAGAAGGCAAGTTAGATGCTTTCGAAAAGCCGATTGAAGTGGAAAAATCTGTTGCTAAGTTATTTTTAAAGTATGGTGTGGCAGCCGCAGTAGTTGGCTTGTTTGCAACCTTGTCTTTTATGTTTTTGAATAACTCCGAGCATAAAACAGTTGCTGTTCAAACCAAATTGCCTACACAGAAAACAGAAATCAATTTGGGTGGAGAAATAAAACCTGCTGTGAATGTAATAACTGTTGCAACAGTGAAGCCGGAAGTAAAACCAAAAACTAAATTGGTTAAAAAGCATATAGAAAATGTGGAGCTGGAAGCAAAACCTGAATTGTTGCTTGCCGAGAGTAGCGACTTAAAAGCAGACTTAGAAAGCGCACAAATTCCAGTTTATGCCTTAAAGTTATCAACCAAGAAATTTTCGCCTTCGCTAAATGACAAAATCACCATTATATCCGGTGAGCCTAAAAATGTGGAGATAAATGAAGCCCTTAACAAAAAGCAGATAAATATTTATGAGCGCTTGCAACTGTTGCAAAGCAATAAACATCATAATAAAAGTTCCTTGTTGGAATAAAGTTTTGTTTGCTCTTGGATTTTTTTTTGAAGATAAGTCCTGTTTTCACCGAGCAGGACTTTTTTATTTTAATCCATATTTTGCAATAGATATTCTTCTATGAAATAGGGATTATACCTTTCTTTCGATAGTAAAATGTATCATGTTTGTAATAGCTGTTTTCACTGCTCCTTCAGAATATATTTGTAGTAAAGACAACGCTTCATCTCGGTATTCAAGCATTTTATTGCGTGCATAATCTAAGCCTCCGGCTTGTTTTACTTGCTCAATAACCCAACGCACTTTTTCAGCTTTGGTGTTTTCGTTTTTCACAATGTTGATGATAGTTTTGCGAGTGCTTTTGTTAGTTTGGTTGAGCGTGTAAATAAGAGGAAGTGTCATTTTTCGCTCTTTAATATCTATTCCTCTCGGTTTGCCAATTTCTGCTTCCTCATAATCAAAAAGGTCATCTTTAATTTGGAAAGCAATGCCAATTTTTTCGCCTAATAAACGCGCATTTTCAATTAAAGTTTCATCGTTTGTAACAGTTGCTGTGCCACACGCACAAGCAGAAGCAATTAGCGAAGCCGTTTTCTTTTGTATAATTTCAAAATAAATGGATTCTTCTATATCTAATCTGCGTGCTTTTTCTAATTGGAGCAGTTCTCCTTCACTCATTTCGCGAATGGTGTTGCTTAATATTTGCAGTAATCGGAATTGGTTGTTTTCTACGCTAAGCAGTAAACCTTTTGCAAGTAAATAATCGCCAACCAACACGGCAATTTTATTTTTCCAAAGTGCATTTATCGAAAAAAAACCTCTGCGCAAATAACTATCGTCCACCACATCATCGTGCACCAATGTTGCGGTATGCAAAATTTCAACCAAAGATGCTGCAACATAAGTAGCATCAGTAGTTTCGCCATGCAACTTGGCAGCAAGAAATACAAACATCGGGCGCATTTGTTTGCCTTTTCTACTCACAATGTAGTGCATTATTCGGTCGAGCAATGGCGTATTTGAACGCATAGACTCTCGAAACTTTTCTTCAAAAGAATCGAGCTCTGCAGTAATCGGTTTTTTAATTTCTTCTAATGAAAGAGACATGGTTTAAAGGCGCAATTAAGCAAACTATTCTTGGTTATGATGCTTGATTTTCTTTTCCATGAAGTTTTTCGTAGAACTTTCGTTGTCCTCGAAGGTTTCTCCAAATTACGGTGCAAAATATACCGCAAAAAAAAGGAAAGTAAACACGGTAATCGAAAGTAAAGAGTGTGAAAAAATTAAAGATGGCAACAGCAAATGCGCAAATAAGTGCAGCTATCCACGCTTTTTCAAACAGTCTTAAAATTTTCATGGTAGTAAAATTTTACCTTTCTTAGTTTCGATATTAACGACAAAAGCAAAAGTAGTTTTAAATGCGGAAGTGCCAATTGTAAGTTTTCTATACTCAGATTTGAATTCATAAAATATTGTATATATTATGAAAGCTCAATAAAATGAAAATCAATCAATTATCATATTTGCTATATTCTACTATTTTTGCTTCTTCAAAATAAGAAAAATCATGCTAAATATTGTTCTTTTTGGTCCTCCGGGCAGTGGCAAAGGCACTCAAGCGCAAAACATTATTGAGAAATATAAATTAGTGCATCTTTCTACCGGAGATATGCTTCGCGCAGAAATTGCAGGGCAAACCGAGTTAGGCTTAGAAGCTAAGAAGCTGATGGATAAAGGCGAATTGGTTCCAGATAGCGTGGTAATTGGAATGATTGAAAATAAACTTGCAGGAAACAAAGAAGCAAAAGGTTTTGTTTTCGATGGCTTTCCGCGCACTGTGGCACAAGCTTCGGCTTTAGATGATTTATTAGAAAAATATGGCAATCCGATTAAGGTAGTTTTATCGTTAGTTGTTAGTGAAGAGGAACTTACACGCAGAATTTTAGAGCGAGGCAAAACGAGTGGCAGAGCAGATGACCAAAATGAATCTATTGTGCGCAATCGCGTAGTGGAATACAGAACTAAAACTGAGCCTTTGGCAAGCTTTTATGCTGCACAAAGCAAATTGGTGAATATTGCAGGCGAAGGTTCTATCGAAGAAATTTTTGCTGCATTATCTGCTGAAATAAACAAGCATTCTTAATTTTGTTTTAAACCGTTTTCGGCAGTACTATAATGGATAATTTTATTGATTACGTAAAAGTTTGTTGCCGTAGCGGAAAGGGCGGAGCAGGAAGTGCGCATTTTCGTAGAGAAAAATTTATACCGCGTGGTGGACCCGATGGTGGCGATGGCGGCAGAGGTGGACACATTATTTTACGCGGAAACAAACAGCTTTGGACGTTGCTGCATTTAAAATATCGCAAGCACATTATTGCCGAAGATGGCTCAAATGGCAGTAAACAATTATGTACCGGAAAAAGTGGTTATGATGAAATTTTAGAAGTGCCACTTGGAACGGTTGCCAAAGATGCTGAAACCGGAGAAGTAGCAGTTGAAATTACTGAAGACGGACAAGAATTTATTTTGGTAAGCGGTGGAAGAGGAGGTAAGGGAAATAACTTTTTTAAAACTTCTACAAATCAAGCTCCATCTTATGCGCAGCCTGGTGAAGAAGGAAAAGAAGAGTGGAAAATTTTAG
Source organism: Bacteroidetes bacterium 37-13 (assembly GCA_001897535.1). Classification (GTDB taxonomy): domain Bacteria; phylum Bacteroidota; class Bacteroidia; order Chitinophagales; family LD1; genus UBA7692. Next base: position 153,418 of record MKTC01000040.1, read on the forward strand.
AACTTAAATTGCTTGCCGATGTTGGCTTAGTGGGCTTTCCGAATGCAGGAAAATCTACTTTGCTTTCGGTGGTAAGTGCTGCCAAACCGGAAATTGCAGATTATCCTTTCACAACTTTAGTACCTAATTTAGGCATGGTGAGTTATCGCGGTAAAGCAAGTTTTGTAATGGCAGATATTCCCGGAATTATCGAAGGCGCATCTGCCGGAAAAGGCTTGGGAATCAGGTTTCTACGCCATATTGAACGCAATGCTTGTTTATTGTTTTTAGTGCCTTTTGATGCTGCCGACATTGTTGAGCAATATCAAATTTTATTGAATGAATTAGAACAGTACAATCCGGAATTACTCACTAAAAAGAGAATGTTGGGCATTTCAAAATGCGATTTGGCTGATGATGAATTATTAAAATTGGTAGAAAAAGATTTAAAGAAAAAACTAAGTAAAAAGAACACAGTTGACTTTACTTTCTTTTCTGCTGCAACTGGTTTTGGCATTGATAAACTAAAGGACAAACTTTGGGAATTGATGCAGCAACCGGAGTAATTTTTATATCAATATTTTCTATCTGCTCAAGTTTAACTTTGGTAGAAAGTTACTTTTTCCCTAAAACATTTTCATCTTCACTCCATGCAAAATATAGTTGTATTTGGTGCAGGAAAATCAAGTGGTGCTTTAATTGAATTTTTGTGGAAGCACGCTGCGAGCGACAATTTCTTAGTTACGGTTGCTGATGCAAGCAAACCCAATTTGGCTGAAATTACAAAAAGTTATGTTGGTATTGAAACCGTTTATATAAACGGTGTTGAAGATATTCAAGTGAAAAGTTTGATTGAAAAAAGCACACTTGTAATTTCAATGCTACCTGCTTTTTTACATATTGAAATTGCAAAGCATTGTTTAGCAGAAAAGAAAAATTTGATAACGCCATCTTACATTTCTCCCGAAATGGAAGCAATGAAAAGCGAGGTTGAAAAAGCCGGATTATTGTTTTTGAACGAAATGGGATTAGACCCCGGCATTGACCATTTGAGCGCTTGCGAAATGATACACGCTGCACAAGAAAAAGGAGCAACAATAGAAAGTTTTAAATCGCATTGCGGTGGTTTGGTAGCGAAAGAAAGCAATGATAATCCTTGGGGCTACAAATTTTCGTGGAATCCGCGCAATGTAGTATTGGCAGGGCAGGGCAGCGATTTTATTAAGTGGAAAGAGAATGGAAGAATACAATTTTTACCCTATCACCGTTTATTTGCTTCGGCCGAAATTATTGCTTTTGAAAGTGAAAAATTGGAGTCGTATCCCAATCGCGATTCTTTAGTTTTTATTGAACCTTACGGTTTGCAAAATGCTCAAACCGTTTATAGGGGAACATTGCGTTACGAAAATTATTGCCAATCATGGAATCTGTTGGTGCAGCTTGGTTTGTGCAATAATTATACCGAAATTGAATTGAGTGAGAATGAAACAAAAATGTCTTTTCTTTCCAAATTTGTACAAGGTGCAAGTGGCAGTAATTTAGAACTTCAAACCACTAAAATTTTGGCCGTTGATGTGGGTAGTAAACCATTTCAAAATTTGAAGTGGCTTGGACTTTTTACTAATGAAAAAATTTCACTCTCAGGAAAGCAAACAGCAGCTGCGGTTTTGCAAAGTATTTTAGAAGAAAAATGGAAATTAAAAGAAGGCGATAAAGATAGAGTGGTAATGGTGCATGAAATGATTTATGAACTTGCCGGAAAGCAATATTTAGCAACTGCGGTTTTAGATAGAAATGGAAATGAAAATCACACCGCAATGGCAGAAACAGTTGGCTTGCCAATTGGCATTGCCGCACGCATGATTTTGAAAAATCAAATTGAATTAGTTGGAGTAGTTCGCCCTGTGATGAAAGAAATTTATGAGCCTGTTTTAGCGGAGTTGGCAATTTTGGGTGTTTCTTTTAAGCATTTTGAAAAGTGCTTAAACTAAAAATGCCTCTCATAATTGAAAGGCATTTTTTAAAATATAAGTGTATTCTTACTGCCCTAAAAGTCCTGCCTTTAATTTTGCATCTACAGGATTTGAACCTAACCAAATTCCGTATAAAGCAGTTTTAAAATCTAAGCCGGGAATTACATCAACATACTGGTGGTTTCTATAAACTTTCACACCTTCCATTGGTAAAAAAGTTAAGTCGTAAACATCGCCTTTGGCGATAGCATATTTTAAAAATAGCTTTAAGAACTTATCAATTTTTTCTTGAATTGGCTTGGTGTTTCCGGCAGTTGATTTTTGAAAACCTTCTTTAGTAGATTCAATAAAATTATTTGAATTAACTAAGCTGGAAGTAATTACAATACGCACGTTTTGCGGTTCGTTTGCTTTTGAAATTGCATTTCCGTCTTTAGTGCTTTTAGGTAAGTATAAACCTTCTACATACACATCAATAAATAATTTTTTCCGTATTCCGCCTCCATTCAAATGCAATTCTGTATCACCGGCTTTAAATGTGGTAGGGAATTTTACATCACCAATTTTAGTTTGTGCATAAGAAAAATCTAAGCCTAAAATGGCTACTGCTATAAAAGCTAAAATCAAGTTTTTCATTGTTTGTTATTTCCGTTGAAACACATAAATACGGTATGAAGTTTAATTTACCTAATTGCAACTTCATTTTTCGGTATAAGTTTGTGTTTCCTAAAAGTAAATAGAATGGAACTTAAAAGCGAATTGATAGAGCAATATAGAGAAACTATTAAAGAGCGTTATCAATTTAAAAGTATTAAGAAAGATGAGAACTTACCCTCCTTTTTTACAAAAGAGAAAACTGATGAATTACTATATTTCTTTTTAGATAATTTGTATCCGGAGGTTGAAAAACGCGAAGCGTTAGATGCTGCTTTCGAACGTTTGGCAGGCTATGTAAATCATCCCAAAAAAATTTGGGGAATATTAGGAAATCTTACTGCCGCTATTTTTAAGTTCGGCATACAATTTCCCAAAGCAGTTGTTGCCGGAATAGAAACCTTGAAAACCCATACTGAAGCCAGAAATTTTGAGGCAAAGCTTTTAAAGGCAGCCGAGCACAGAAAACTTAAATCTCCAATAACAAGGGAGGATTTGCTTTTGTGTATTGCCGATTTGGAAGAAGAGGATATTCGAACTTTTTTAGATTCACTCCAAAACTTATTTCTATCAATTGCCAATACCAAAATGCTTGAAAAAACCATTTTGATTTTGAAAGATGTGGCAACACAAATGGAAAAGCGCAAAAGCACCTATGGCAAAGAAGATATTGATGCCATACTTTTAGGTGTTGAAATTTTAGAAAAGGGAAATGAGTTGATGAAGCAATATTCAGATTCCGAAAAAAAGGAAATAGTTGATTTTGTTGCCTACAACGAAATGAAATTTGTGAAGGCAACCAAGAAATTATTTTAAAATAGTTTTAGGTGTTTATTTATAATGCTATCAACAGGAGTTTATTCATAATAAAGCATAAAAATTATCTAATTTAATTATGTGTTTAATATTTGTAATCTTTAGTGTATTGAATTTCAACAATATAAATTAAAGTTTTCTTTCATCTTATTTATTCTTAAAAAGAAGGCGTTAATGATATTGCTAAATGCTTACATTTGTGGCGACTATTGTGTTCATATTTTTATCAATTTGTTGAAAAACAATTACTAATGAAAAAGATTTGTTTGGTACTCACTCTTTTTATTGCTGTGCAATGCACGCTTAATGCCGCTTCAGGCAAAACCTCATCAAAAAATACGAGTTTTTTTGAAAGAATGGATGTTGTTTATCATTATTTGCAATTGCCCGAAACAAAAGGCGATGCAGATTTAAAAGGGCTTTACAAAGCACTTTATGCTGATATAAACATTTTTCACGCAGAATTAGATAGCAAAACTAAAATGCTTACTGTTATCTCTCGCCCACAAGTAACTGATGATAAAATAGTAGAAATGCTGAAAGATAGCGGAATTAAAGCAGTTGTTTTAAGAGCTGAAAAGAAAGATGCAAACTCTTATGATATAGAACAGAAAGCATTGGAAAGAAACAGAATAATAAAGGCATTGAATTGATTTGTTGAACAGAGAAAACATAAATAAGTATGAAAAATTTATTTACGATTATATGCAGCGCATTTCTAACGGTTAGCAGTTTTGCTCAGATAAATTGTCCTAACTTTGGGAACTTTCAAACAATTATATTTAATGGTTGCACACCACTGCCGTACAATTATTCAACAGTAAACGGAGTAATAACTACCACACCGTTGGTAACTGCACTTTCGAATTATGCAAGTTGTGGTGCATCAATAGAAAACAATCAATTTTTTGCATTTAATGCAACTGCTACAACCATGGCATTTACAATAAATCCGGGAACTGTTTCCGGAGGGCTGCAGGCGTGGATTTATAGCACAAATGATTGTATTACACCAACTGTATTAGCATGTAATAGCAATGGTTTTACTACGCCAACAACTTTAAGTTCAAGTAGTTTTATTCCAGGACAAACCTATTACATAATGATTGATGGATTTGCAGGAGCAACCGGAAACTACTCGTTTTCCAACATTACACCTGCACCGGGCAGCGGTGGCCAAAATGGTAGCACATTTCCATTAGCTTTTAATATTGATTCAGCCTCATGTGGGCTCACAGATGGTAGTTTGGAAATAACAGCAACAGGTGCAACGGCTCCATACACTTATTCGGTAAATGGAAGCCCGTTTCAATCGAGTAACATTTTTACCGGTTTAGCTGGTGGAGTTTACAATATAGTAGTAAAAGATAATAGTTCTTGTTCTTCTTTGGATACAATTAGTGTACCGGCTCGTGATACACGTGCTTCTGAAGATTTAATTTATTGTGCAAGTGCCGGACCTGTAACTATTACTGCAGTTGGTGGTACACAGTTTACATGGACACCGCAAACGGGAATTGTTTCCTCTTCACAAAACGGAGCTACAATTGTAGTTGCACCTTCACAATCTACAACTTATGTGGTTTCCAGCAACGAACCTCAGCAGCAATGTAAATATTTAGATACTGTGCATGTAACAGTAGCCGGTAGTTTTGCAACCGCTGTTTCAGCAACCAAAACAACAATTTGTTTAAATGAAAGTTCAACACTTAGTGTAGTGGCTACACCCTCTACAGAAGGACCGTTTACTTATAGTTGGACTCCGGTGTTGAATAACGCTTCTCCAAGCGCTGCAACAACTATTGTTCGCCCAACAACTACTACACAGTACAACTTGTTAGTTACTTCAAGAGATGGTTGTAAAATGAATGATAGTATTTCAATTGATGTACAAGGTTTTGGACCCAAAGTGAAAATAACACCAAGTGCAAATTATGTTTGTCCGGGCACAACTGTTCAACTAAACTCAGAGATTGTAGCAATACAAACAGGACCGAGTCAAGATCCGGGTAATGCTTGCCCTAATTGCAATTTCCCTTTTCCTTTTCCTCAAATTGGAACAGGAACAGCAACTTCTTCAAGCAACCCTACTCCATTTAAATCATTGTGGCACGATGGCAGAACTCAATATATCTATTTAGCGAGCGAAATGCAGAATGCCGGTATGACAGCCGGAGTTATTACTGATTTGCAATTCTATGTAGCAAGTAAAGGAAGTGGCACAACTCCGTTTTCGGGATTTACAGTTAAAATGGGAGGTACAACATTAACTCAGTTGCCTAATAGCTTTGTAACTCAAAATATGTATGTAGTTCACACCAGTAACTATACAACTACTGCAAATTCATGGAACAATATACCATTAAATATTCCTTTTAATTGGGACGGGCAAACCAATTTAATTATTGAAGTTTGTTACGATAACACTACATGGACAGGCTATGATTATATTCAATACAGCACAGCATTTACTAATGCCACTATCTATAACTATAAAGATAACGATGTTGGATGTACATTGCCTTACCAATACAATACAAATCTTCGCCCCAATTTAAAAATGGTTTATGGTGAATTGCCGTTAAATAATGTTTCGCTTTTGTGGACTCCTTCACAAGGTTTAAGCAGCGATACTGCACAGAACCCATTTGCAACAATTACTAGTGATATTTCGTATAAACTTACAGTTGTTGATGGAACTTGTTCGGGCGATACAACAATTCAAATGTTTGTTGATACAGGAACAAAAATTAAAGCTGTTGATGATATGATTGTATGTAACACAAGCGAGGCAATGCTTACGGCTCAAGTGCTTAATAAAGTTCAGCCAACTTGTGTAGCAGATTATTCGGTTGTATCTACTGCTGCTAATTATTTAAGTGGAACGGGAAAAGTGCCTGTGCCATTTTCAACAGCTTCAACAGGGAATAATAGAAATGCCACAATACAATTGCCATTTAAGTTTAATTACTACTGTGCAGGCTATGATTCATTTGTGGTAAATGAAAATGGATTTATTACTTTTTCAAACTTTAATGGTTCTGGAGCTACTCCTGTAGCAATGCCTGCAGCCGGAACACCTAATAATACTATTGCAGGTTTGTGGTTCGATTTGAATGCAAATGCAAATGGCGGAGGAAGTGGAACTGTTTCTACTTTTGTAACAGGCTCTTATCCATATCGTACCTACACAATTGAGTGGGATAATGTATTGGCACAAGGGTTAGGAACAACAGTTAGCTTCCAAATTCAACTTTTTGAAACAACAAATAATGTGGAAGTACATGTAAATCCATTTTCTGCAGCTTCCAATAAAGTTATTGGTATTGAAAATGTAGGAGGCACGGTAGGCACTACGCCAACTGGGCGAAATGCTGTTAATTTCTCATTAGCAGCCGCAGAAGGTTGGAAGTTTATTCCAAATGTACAAGGTGCAGGTTTTGTGGCTTTCCAATGGAGCCCCACAAGTACTTTAAGCTCTGAATTTGGAGATACAGTATATGCTACGCCAAATGGCAAAACAGAGTATGTTGTTTCCGGCTTATTCTCAAATGGCTGTATAACTACAGACACAGTAAGCGTAGATGTAAAACATTTTCCTTACACACTTACTGCGGTTGCAGATACTTTGTGTCCGGGAGAAACCAGTACATTAACGTTTACAGGAGGTGGACTTTCTTCTATTTCATGGAGTCCGGCCAATTTGGTTAGTTCTCCAAATGCAGCAGTTACCACGGCTTCACCTACAGCACCAACTAATTTTGTAGTAGTAGCTGCGGATACTGCCGGTTGTGTAGTTAGAGACACTTTGCCTGTTTTTGTAAAATCAAATGGGGCAGTTTCTTTAGGTAACGATACTTCAATTTGCTATAATCAATCATTAACATTAAACCCGGGAAGCGGTTTTGTACAACATACTTGGAATCCTGGTGGAGAAACTACACAGACTTTAACTGTTAATACCAATGGTAATTATTTTGTAGTGCTTTCTGATGGAAAATGCACATTTAATTCCGATACAATAAATGTAAAGGTAATACCGTCAATTACACTGCAAGCATATAGTGATACAACTTTGTGTGCCGGGCAAACAGCTAATTTGAGTGCAGAAATCGGCTATACAAATTACTTGTGGAGTACAGGAGCACAAACAAACAACATCAATGTAAATGCTGCCGGATTTTACACTTATTCTGTAGTAGATTCATTTGGTTGTAAACAATTTTCAGATACTGCGGAAGTAAAAGTTACCAATGCTCCGGTGATAAATTTGGTAGCAACTCCACAGAGAATTTGTTCTGGTGAGTCTTCTGTGTTAAATGCAGGCAGTTTACAAGGCGTTACTTATACATGGACCAAACCAAATGATAATAATCAATACCAAGGCGATACAACTATTGCACCAAGCGTAGGAACTTACACTGTAACGGCAAGCGATCATGGTTGTGCTTCTTCGGGCTCAATAGATATTTTGGCAGCAAGCAATCCTGTGGTTTCAGTTGGAGGAGATGTGAATGTATGTGCTTGTGATACCTCAATCACATTAAATAGCGGCAGCACCGATGCGTTGGATTCATTCTTGTGGAATACAGGAGAAACATCTTCTTCGGTATCTGTTTCAAGTTCAAATGAATATGTTGTAGCAGTAATTTCACAGTATGGTTGCATAAGCCGCGATACCGTAAATGTTGGTATTCGCTGTTTAAAAGTTGTAGCTACAGCTGATAAACATGAAATAATAAAAGGGCAATCTGCTACTATTTCTGCTGATAGCATTTCCTATAATGGCACTTTTGGATATGCTTGGCAACCTGAAAGTTTCTTGGCAGACCCAACTGCAAGTTCAACTGCTGCAACTCCGGATAGTTCAATTACTTACTTGGTGAAAATTACTGATACAGAAAACGGCTGCGTAGCAACTGATACGGTTAGAATTTCTGTAACACTGCCGGGAGTTTATGCATTCCCAAGTGTATTCTCTCCAAATGGAGATGGTAAAAATGACCGTTTTGGACCATATCTGCCAGCAGGTTCTTCAGCTAAGTTCTCTTATTTTAAAGTATATAACAAGTGGGGACAAATGGTGTATGAGTGCAACGATTGTGATTTTACACAATCTACAACTGGCTGGGACGGTGTATTTAAAGGTTCTGAACAACCTGTTGGTTCTTACCTATTTGTAACCGAAGTGAAGGTGCCAAACAACAATGACCCAACCAAGTATGATACTCAGGTAATTAATAAATCATTTACCTTAGTTAAATAAATTGTTGAGAATAAAAAATTATCCCTAATATAGCGCCCCGTAAGACGAAAAAAATTAAAATAAACTGTAATGACGCGAAAATTACTATCTGCATTTGCATTTTCTGCTGCTGTACTTACAAGCTTTGCACAAGACATCCACTTTTCACAGTTTTATGCTGCACCATTAACGTTAAACCCTGCACAAACAGGCGATTTTGACGGCTTGTTTCGTATCACAGGTATTTATAGAAACCAATGGTTAGGAGTGGCAAATGTGCGCCCGTTTTTCTCTACACCTTCAGTAGGTGTAGATTTTGCTCTTTTGAACGATAAGTTTGAAGGAACAAAAATTGAAGGAAGCAAATTAGGTGTTGGTTTGCATTTTACAAATGACCAGCAAAACGAAAAAACTTTCAGCACCAACCAAATTATGGCAAGTGTGGCATGGCAACAAGCTTTAGCGAAAAATAGAGTTACAATCGGAATCGGTTTGCAAGGAGGAGTTTACTTAAAGAATTTAAACTCTAGTAACTTCCAATTTGGCTCTGGTTTCTTACCTGATTTATCTTACGATAAAAGTATTGAAGGAGAAGGAATTAACTCTGCAAAACTTACCAGATTTAACCTTAATGCGGGATTGAACATTAGCTTGCGTTTAATTAAAAACATGAGTTACTCAATGGGCTTTTCTGCAATGAACTTAACTCGCCCGAAAGAGCAGTATTTAAGCTCAAGCAACAATGCAAAATTGCCAATGCGCTTTCAAGTTAATGGAGGATTCCAATTCGATATTAAGCGTGTAGTTTTATTGCCCGGCTATTTGTTTCAAACACAAGCAAAAGCACATGAAGGAACATTTGGCTTAACAGCAGGTATTCACTTCATAAACAAGCCTGAAGATAAAGCAACCTTATTCTTAGGACTTTGGAGTCGTTTAAATACTGGTGTGTCTAGCACTTTAACTTCAGCAATTATTCCTAAAGCAGGAATCGAATTTAAAAAAGTTCGTTTAGGATTTGCTTATGATATTGGTTTGGGTCCAATTAAAAAAGATATTGCTGCAGCAACCAGCGGACGTGCGCCAAATGCATTTGAAATATCATTATCGTATGTGTTTAAGCCGGTTCCACCGAAAGAATACAACTGGTTGTTTAACCCACGTTTCTAATAGTATAAATTTAATAGTCAATAATCATTCTGTAACCAACAATTCAGATAAACAAAGCCTAACATGAGATTTTTATTTCTCGCATTATTTCCGATGTTCCTTTTCGCACAGAGCGAAACAGAATCTACAATGCCTAAGGTTGAAAAATATCCAAAGGCGAGTACTTCTAAAAAGTATCGTATAGCAAAATCTAAAATTAAAGATGGAAGCTATTATAACGCTGCTGAGTACCTAGAAGATGTGGTAACCGATAAGCCTAACAAAATCAAAAGGGTTCATCAGTTAGCAGAGCTAAATATGCACCTTCGCGATTACGTTAAAGCGGAAAAGTATTACAAAGCAGTAGTTGAAAAAGATGCTGAAAAGTATCCTGAAGATAACTATTACTATGCTTTGATGCTTAAAGCAAATGGCAAGTACGAAGAGGCAAAAAAGAAATTCCAAGAATTTCTAAAAATGAAAGATGCTAAAGATTATCCACAATTGAGAAGCTTAGCAAAGTCTGATATTGCTGGTTGCGATACGGCTATTTCACTTTTAGCAAGCCCAACTAAAATTAAAGTAAAACACGAAGAAGGTGTTATCAATAACCCACTTCAAGATTTTTCGCCAAAGCCTTTAAAAGACAACAAGATATTGTTCTCTTCTTTAAAGTCGGACACAGCAATAAATGTTGATTTGGCAACAAATGATTATTTTACCAGTGTTTTTGTAGCGGAGAAACAAGGTGGTGTTTGGAGCAATAAAACTGAATTGCCTTCACCTCCAAATGACCCAAAAACACACGTTGGTAATGCAGTTTTCTCTGCTGATGGAAATACAATTGTATTTACAAAATGCGATCAAAGTTTAATTGCTACAATGAAATGTAAACTTTACAAATCTACAAAAGAAGGGAACGATTGGAGCAATGCAGAAGAAATTAAGAGTTTAAACAAAGAAGAAGCAAGCACTACACAACCAGCTTTCGGTAAAGATAAAGATGGCAATACCATTCTATACTTTACAAGCAATCGTGGCAAAAGTGGCGACTTCGATTTGTACTACGCAAAATTGAATAATGATGGAACTTTTGAAGCTGCTCAACGCTTAGGAAACGAAGTGAATACAGCAGGTGACGAACTTTCTCCTTACTACAATGCAAAAACAAATACTTTCTATTTCTCTTCAAACGGGCATCCTGGATTTGGCGGTTTAGATGTTTTCAAAACTGTAGGAACTCCTGGTAGCTTTGGAGAAGTTAGAAACTTGGGAACACCAATAAACACCGGAGCAGATGATTTATACTTTGCTTTAGATGAAAAAGGAAGCAAAGGATTTTTAGTATCCAACAGAGAAGGTTCAATCTCTCAAAGAGGTTCTACTTGCTGCGATGATATTTGGACTGTAATCATTAGAGGTGATGTTTTCTTAAAAGGTGTATTTGTTAAACGCGATGATCCAACTCAAACACCAGTTGAAGGTGTAGATGCATCTCTTTACAAAGTGAATGGCACAAATTTTGAATTGCAAACTAATGAAGTTACCGGAACTTCAGCTTTTGTGATGCCATTGCAAAGAGAATCTACTTACAAGTTGAACGGAACTAAAGAAGGTTTTTGGCCTTCTGTAGATAACTTCTCAGTAAGTGAGGACGAAGAAAGAGATACCATAACAAGAGTATTCTTTATTGATCCAATTTTAAAGAAGAAAGTTAAAATTGAGAACGTTTACTTCCAATTCGATAAGAGCAATGTAATTGCATTCTATGGAACTAAAATTGATTCTGTGTATGCTTTATTAACTCAAAATCCAGGTTGGATAGTAGAAGTTCAAGGTCATACAGACTCTAAAGGTACTGATGAATACAACGAAAAACTATCTCAAAGACGTGCTCAAGAAGTTGCAAAATTCTTAGTTAAAAAAGGATTAGCAAAAGAAAGAGTTACAGCAAAATGGTTTGGTAAGAAGCAACCTGCTGTGCCGAATGAATTACCTGATGGCAGCGATGACCCAGAAGGTAGAGCAAAAAACAGAAGAGTTGAGTTTAAGATTATCGTAGATAATATGCAAGACGCTCCTGAGTTTGAAGTAGGCGGTGAAGTAGTGAAAGAGGTTAAAACAGGACCTGGATTCACAACATCTACAAAGAAAAAATAGAACTTTTAAAATCAAATAATTAAGAGGCTGTAATTTTACAGCCTCTTTTTGTTTTATAGCCATTATGTTTGTTTAATGTTGCTAAGTAATTACCAATCATTATTTCCCGAAGCAGGTTGCGATGAAGCCGGAAGAGGCTGCTTGGCAGGACCTGTGGTTGCAGCAGCAGTTATTTTTCCAAAGAATTATGAGAACGAACTTCTAAATGATTCTAAAAAGCTAAGTGAAGAAAAACGAGAACATTTAGCTATTCAAGTTAAGGCTGATGCTTTGGCTTATGCTGTTGCGTTTGTAGATGAAAAAACAATTGATTCTATAAACATACTTAATGCTTCCATTTTGGCAATGCACAACGCCTTAAAATCGCTTGCAGTGCAACCGCAATTTATTATAGTAGATGGAAACAAATTTAAGCCTTATCAGAATATTCCGCACCAAACAATAGTGCAAGGTGATGGAAAGTATTTGAGTATTGCAGCGGCATCAATTTTAGCTAAAACTGCCCGTGATGAATACATGCAAAATCTTCATGCAGAATTTCCTTTGTACCAATGGAATAAAAACAAAGGCTATGCAACAGAAGTTCACCGAAATGCAGTGATAAAATATGGGCAAACTCCTTACCACAGAAAGAGTTTTGTGTTGAAATCGCAGTTAAGTTTGTTTAGCTAAGAATATTATGCTTCTGTTGGCACTTTTGGTGCAGCAGCTTTCATTTCTTCGCTTGCTTTTCCTTCAAATTTTTTGAAGTTTTTAGCGAATGCTTTAGCCAAATCTAATGCTTTTGTATCGTAAGCGTCTTTATTTTCCCAAGTGTTTCTTGGATTTAAAACTTGCGCAGGAACTGCATCGCAGGCGGTAGGGAATTTTAATCCAAATACCGGATGTGTTTCGTAAGTTACGTTATTTAAGTTGCCGCTTAGAGCAGATTTAATAAGTGCACGAGTGTGTGTTAAACTCATTCTCTTTCCTGTGCCATAAGCACCACCGGTGTATCCTGTATTTAGTAGCCAAACTTTAATGTCTGGATTTTTTTCAAGTTTTTCACCTAAAAGCTCTGCGTATTTGGTTGGGTGAAGTGGCAAAAATACCGCACCAAAACAAGCAGAGAAAGTAGTTTGTGGTTCAACTACGCCCACTTCAGTTCCTGCAACTTTTGATGTGAACCCTGAAAGAAAATAATACATAGCTTGCCCAACTGTGAGTTGTGAAATTGGAGGAAGCACACCAAATGCATCGTAAGTTAAGAAGAAAATATTTTTAGGTTCACCACCAACAGATTTTGGCAGTGCATTTTTGATGAAATGAAGCGGATAGCTAACACGTGTATTTTCGGTGTATGGCGTTGCTGCATAATCTACACTGCGTGTTCCGGGAATAAAACCAATATTTTCTAAGATAGCACCATGTTTAATTGCTCCGTAAATATCCGGCTCTTTTTCGGCACTTAAATCAATACATTTTGCGTAGCAACCGCCTTCAAAATTAAATACTGAATTGCTGTCCCAGCCGTGCTCGTCATCGCCAATTAGTGGACGTTCAGGATCTGCGCTAAGAGTAGTTTTTCCTGTTCCTGATAAACCAAAAAATAATGCAACATCACCTTGTTCTCCGGCATTTGCTGAGCAGTGCATTGAAAGTACTTTGTGCTCGTGAGGTAATACCATATTTAACACAGAAAAAATACCTTTTTTAATTTCTCCGGTATAAGCCGAACCACCGATAATGGCAATTTTTTTAGAAAGATTGATGATAGAAAAATTATGTTGTCTAATTCCATCTTCTGCACCATTTGCTTTAAATCCGGGAGCGTGCAAAATAAGCCAATCGGTTTGTGAAGATTCAATTTCGGCTTGTGTTGGTCGCAAAAACATGTTGCCGGCAAACATTGTTGCCCAAGGCAATTCTGATACTACACGCACATTTGTTCTGTATTCATCTTTTGCGCAAGCATAGCAGTCGCGTACAAAAACTTCTTTTCCCTCAAAATAGTTTGCGATTTTATTGTAAAGTTTTTCAAAAACTTCTGCACTAATTGGAATATTTATATCGCCCCAGTCTAGTACGTTTTCGGTATAGCTATCTTTTACAAAAAATTTGTCTTTAGGCGAGCGTCCGGTAAATTCTCCTGTGCAAACTGCCAAAGCGCCTGTGTCATTAAGTTGCCCCTGATTGCGCTTTATGGTTTCTTCTACTAATTCTTCTTGTGTAAGATTCCAATATTGGCTTAAAGTATTTTTAATTCCTAAGTCTTCTAAATTTGCACTTGAGTTCTTAATTCCGATTACTTTTCCCATAATATATATTTTAAAATAAGGTAGCTTTATTGAGCGCAAACCTAATATTTTTCACTTTAGTTTTTTGTGAAAAATATCATAGAAATTGATTGAATGATTTGGTAGTGCGTTTAAAACTTATTCCAAATAAATTCGGGTAGGTTTCGCATAATAAATGCCGCAAATCGCCATTTGCCAGGAATGTAAGCAATATGTTTTTTTGCTACGATGGCATTGTAAATTAGGGTGCTGGCACGTTCACTTTTTATTATCCAAAACATTCCTTTTTGTCCGGTTGTCATGGGCGTTTCTACAAAACCGGGGCGAATATCTGTGATAGTAATCGGCAGCTTTTTAAATGCTGCTTGTTGTCTTAATCCTTGCATATAATTGCTCATAAAAGCTTTTGTGGCGCCATAGCCGATAGACATTCTGCTGCCGCGCTGTGAAGCGACACTTGAAATACCTACAATTTGTCCGATTTTGTTTTCAGATTTAAAGTAATAAAACATGGCATTTGCTAATGCAGCAAAGCCAACAGCATTTACTTGTAGCATGTTGTTTTCTTTTTCCCATTTGCTGCTGCTATCGCCAATACCTGCGTTATATATAAAAATATCTACTCCATTCATTTCATAAATAAGTTGAGAAAGTGCTTCGCGGGCAGCATCGTGCTGTGCTACATCCATTGCTTTAATATGCCATTTTGCAGCAGGAATTTCTGCGGCTAAATTTTCTAAGAGCTCTTGTCTGCGTGCGGTTATGCCTACTTCGTAGCCGTGTTTTGCAAACGTGCGTGCAAGTTCGCTTCCAATACCTGTAGAGGCACCAATTATTATCACTTTTTTCATGTGGTGAAAAAAGAAAAATTCACCCTATTTGAAAAACACTAAGTTGGTATTGTTAATTACAAACTTTAAAAGTTGTTTCTTAGAATTGATTATTTAGTTTTGGCGATTACAAACGAAAATATGTTAAAGAAAATTTTATCCATTTTTATTACAGTTGCATTTATTGCAAACTCTTATTCGCAATCCGGATGTCCGGGTTGTAACATTGATAATACGTGCCAAAAAACACGCGATGTTACCATTTGCCCACCGGCATTGCCCGATGCTTGTTTTAATGCTCCTTATAGTGAAGATCTTACTTTTTATGTTCCAAAAGATATGGATTATCAAGGAACAGCAATTACACTTGGCAGCATTCAATTGGTAAGTATTACGAATGTTCCTGCCGGAATGAGCTGGGAATTGAATGACCCAAGCGGACTCTATTCGGTTACAGCTCCGGCAATTAGAGGATGTATTAAAATTTGTGGCACACCAACAGTTTTTGGTACTTTCTACATTACTGTTACGGTGAACGCAAATGTTACTTCTCCAATTTCTACTTCAAGAACTCAATCTTTTACTTTGCCATTGATAGTTAAGAATTGCGGAGGTGGAAATCCGTTTTTCAGCTACAACACAAATGTTGGTTGTGATACTTTAGGAGTTGATTTTGAAGGCTTATACTCTGCTGCTGCGCCTAAACAAACTGAATTTGAATGGGATTTTGGCAATGGCACTACCGGCACTGGAAAAACTCCTGCAAAAGTAATGTATTCACAACCTGATACATACTTGGTAACACTAAACACTAAGTTTTACGATTTAACTTTAGACAGCGTAACCGCTACAGTTACCGGTGATTGGTTTTGTGGAGATATAGAAGAACCCAACTATCCAATTGTAGGTTGCACAGGCTTACCCGATCCTCAATTTAAGTTTACGAGTGGTAATGCAACCATGTCTGCCAGTTACAAAAGCGATACTAGAACCGCAAAATGGTCTGCTTCAGATTTGTTGCAGAGCGGAAAACCATTTAGATTAAAAGATCAAGCCAATGTAATTAAATTTGAAGATTACGATCCAACCAGTGCAAATGACGATGGAGGTACAACGGCATTACTAATTAGCGCACCGGGCATTTATACTTATACTACAAATTCTCCTAATGGCGGTGGAGTTTCCGGTAGTATTTATATTGGTAAAACCTTAGATACTGTTTATTCTTTTACAGATACGGTTTTTGTAAATCCGCTTCCTCCGGCAACCGTAATCAATTATATTCCAGATACTGTTTTATGTGGTAATAACGAAGTGGTGCTTTCAGTTTATGATGGCTACCGCTACACTTGGTATAAAAACGATACTTCGGTAATTCCTTTGGAAGTAGATTCTTTCTACACCATTGCCGGAGATCCATATATTGTAATTGATACTATTTCAACCATTCGCGTTGAAATATCTGATACTGTAACTGGCTGTATTCAAAAAACTGAAAACATTAGCGTGCGCCAAATGCCTCCAATTCCAGGCTTTATTGAATACTCCGGTATTTACCAATCTGATGCAACAACTATCGTTGCAGAGCAAGGTTACAACTACCAATGGTTGTTAGATGGATTGCCAATTGCAGGTGCTGATTCTTTCTTGTTTAATCCTCCGGTTGATGGAAATTACTCTTGCATATTTACAAACGCAAGTGGCTGTGTGGACACAAGTAATGTAGTTGCATTTGTGGTATCCGGCATTGGAGAAATAAAAGACTTTAGCAATTTGGTACAAGTGATGCCAAATCCAAGCAACGGCTCTTTAACTTTGTATGTAGCATCGAGCGAAGCAGAAACTATGCGCGTTTCAATCTACAACAACATGGGCCAAGAACTTAGAAATGAAATAGTAACCCGCACAGGAAACAGTTTCAAAAAATTCTTTGACTTGCAGAACTTTGCAGCAGGAAATTATGTGTTCCATTTGAACTTAAATGGACAAAGCGCTACAAAACGCTTTATGATTGCGAAATAGTTTTTCTTTTCGTTTAGAAAGGGCTAAGCATTACTTTTGCTTAGCCCTTTTTTATTTTGTGAAACATGAAAATTACATTTAAGAAATACGAACTGAAATTCTCGCGACCAATCCTTACTTCGCGCGGTGGCATGAACGTAAAAAATGGCTATTTTGTTTATTTGGAAGAAGCAGGAAAAGTAGGAGTGGGAGAGTGCAGTTTTATTGAAGGATTAAGCTGTGATAATTTAGAAAACTACGAAGAGAAATTAGAAGAAATTGCTGCTGCTCCACAAAGCTATATAGCAAATTTAGAAAGCCTCCAAAGTGAATTTCCATCTATTCGTTTTGGAATTGAAACAGCATTGCTTTCTTTAAAAAGTTCTGATGATATTTTGTTTCAAAGTGATTTTGCTTTTGGCAAATGCGGAATACCAATAAATGGATTGGTGTGGATGGGGAAAGAAGATTTTTTACAACAACAAATTGAGGAAAAATTAGCAGCAGGTTTTAGGTGTATAAAATTGAAGGTTGGCGCATTAGATTTTTCAATAGAATTAAAACTAATCGAAGGAATACGGAAACAATTTTCTGCCAAAGAAATTGAGCTTAGATTAGATGCTAACGGAGCTTTCAATGCACAAGATGTTTTTGAAAAATTGAAAGCATTTTCAGCTTTTGAAATACACTCGATTGAGCAACCCGTGCAGCCAAAACAGTTTAATTTAATGCGAGAAATTTGCGCTTCAAATATCATTCCGGTTGCTTTAGATGAAGAATTGATTGGCGTAAATGCTCAAAAAGAAAGAGCCAAAGTTTTAGATGCTATTTTGCCGACTTACATTATTTTAAAACCAAGTTTATTAGGTGGCTTGCAGCCTTGTAACGAATGGATTTCGCTTGCAGAAAAGCGAGCAATAAAATGGTGGGCAACTTCAGCATTAGAAAGTAATATTGGTTTAAATGCTATAGCGCAGTGGGTTGCAGAAAAAGAAAATTTATTGCCGCAAGGATTGGGCACGGGAAGTTTGTACCAAAACAATGTGCCAAGCAAACTTGAAATTAGAAATGGAGCGCTTTGGAATTGTGTTTAGGTTTAGCCCAAATATTGAATTAGTGCTTTTAAATAACTGATTTGCTGTAGAACCCAAATAGTCATCACAGCAAACGGAACAGCAACAAAAAAGGCATCAAAACGGTCTAAGAAACCACCGTGTCCAGGTAAAATTGTTCCGGTATCTTTTATTTGTAAACTTCGTTTTAAAAGCGACTCGGCTAAATCCCCAAACACAGCAGCAGCAGACATTACAAGCGCAATTATCGCCCATTGCATGGGTGTGAAAAATTGCAATTCAGGAATTGGCAACTTGGTAAAAAAATAGCCTGCAACAACTGTTAATGCTATTCCGCCAACTAAACCTTCAACTGTTTTTTTAGGGCTTAATCTTTCAAACATTTTTGTTCTGCCCAATAAAATTCCACTCATATAAGCTGCGGCATCGTTTATCCATACCAAGCCAATAATGGCAAACAAAATCCACTTTCCGCTTTCAGAATAAATTTGGAAACTGAGCAAAATTGGAAGTGTGATATAAACTATTGCAAGCAAATTCCATGCGATATTGTTGAATGGTTTTTCAGCTTTGGAAAACAACTCGTGCACAAACACAAGCATGGTAATTGCCGGGAAAAATACAGCAACATCAGCAAAGGTAAACTTGCGACTCAATAGCGAATTAAGTATTCGCGCAATCCAACTTTCTCCTGTGGCAAAATCTTTAAGCCCGCCATTCAAAAAAAATGAAATAATTAAAAGAAAAATACTGATTGCAATTACAAAATTTCTACTTTTTGTAGAGGCAAAAGGTGAGAAAGATTTTCTCGCATCATTTGTGATTTTGTATAGTTCGTGTAGGGAGCCAACCAAAACCAGTGCCATTACCAAGGCAAAACTCCAGATGTTCCAAAGTATGCCACCTGCCATAATAGCAACAAACACCAAAGCGCTAAGTGAGCGCGTAATAAAACTTTTTATCATGCTGTAGTTGTTGTGTTTGTTGAATCTAAATTTGGTAATTTTTCTTCAATAGGAGCGGACTTATTTTTGCACAACAACCAAAGTAAAGCAAATGTAAATACTCCTACAGTAATAGTTAGATAAAGTGGCAGATGTTCACTTGTGGTTATATCTGTAGCCAATACACCAGTTGCAAACAAATATTTTAATAAAACTTGTAGAAAATTATTGACAAAATGCGCAGCAATGCTAGCCCAAATACTTTGTGTGAAATAGTAAATATAACCAAGTACCAAACCCATAAAAAAGATGGCAAAAGTATTGTAAAACTCAAAGTGCATCAACGAAAATGCCAAAGCGGAAAAAACTACCGCACCGTGAATTCCTAAGCGAGTTTCTGATAATATTTTCAATACAGAACCTCTAAAAAAAAGCTCTTCGCCAATGGCGGGCATCACCGCAAGAACTAAAGTAATAAAAGCAAATCGAAGCGGTGTAACATCTTTAAAAAAAGCATTTAAAAGTGTATCGTATTTCTGTTGAAAATCTTTTAGCGAAGAAAGAGATTCGGGCAGAGGAATAAGCTTGTTTATATCTACTAAAAGTGCAATAAAAATACCGCTGCATAAAATTAGCCCAATAGTGATAAGAAATTGTTTTGCATTTGGGAAGTAAACTAATTTGAGAGGTTTGCCAATAGCGCCATAAGTGAGCGCGCTAAACATTAGTGAGGGTAGTAAAAAACCACCCAACCCTGTGCCGATAAATTGCATGAGTAATGCTGCCATCGGGTGAGCAGCTTGTAATCCTATATCGCTCGAAAATGCTTCTGTATCAACAACTCCGAGATATTGATGAATGATATACGCAGCACTAAAAAACATCATTTGCATACATATAAGCATGAGTGCAAACAAGGTGAGTATTTTTAAAAATGGCGGCAAATACCGCAATGGTGGTTGTTGAATCATTAAGTCAAACGTAAGATTTCAATATTGAACTACAAACTTATAGTTTGCAGTTGGTTTGTAACACAATGCCAATGAGGCACTAAAGATGATGGGTTGAAAATTATTTGTAGAAAAATATTCGCTATATATATTTTTTTGAGTAATATATATTTGCTCACATATCCACACTATTAAGTTTAAATAACTACTTCTGTCTATTTTTTCTCAATTCTTAAATGTCATTTAGTTTTGTTTGTTTTTTTTGGCAAATGGTTTGTTTCAAAACCTACTCTTTCGCGCCCCGATTCTAAATACGGCAAACGCAAAATTTAGTGTTTATTAAGGATACCTTAATTAAACTTTAAACACACAAAATACATTTAAGAAGTAACAAAAATAAAATGAATACGTATTACAATAAACCTATGAAAACTATTAAATCCCTATTCGCAGCGGTAGCTGTATTAGCTACGCTTGTATTCTCGAGTTGCAGTAAGCCAAACGACACTCCGTTTAATGTCTATTTCTTATCATCTCAACCAACGTTTCCAACTGAGATTCATGTTGTTTACAATAACAACTTTATTGGCGACATTAAGAAAGTTGATACTGAAAATACGGCAGAAATTGCCAGAATGCGTTCAGGTTTAAACACTATTGAAAAGCAAATTGGTTTAAAAGTTGTAGATAATAAAGGTACAGTACTTTCTGAAATGCGCTTTTCTTTATTGCCAGACGGAACTTACAAAAAAGTGAGCAGCAGCGGAAGTTTGAGCTATGAACTCAAAACTATCGAAAGCCATAAATTTGCAATCTTCTTTACTAAGTTGAACTAAGTTTATCAACTAATAACTTTTAGATTTACAATAAATCGCAACTTTGTTCGTGTAAAATTGACAGACAAAATGTTTTGGCATTTTGTTTGCTATTACAACTAAGAATAAATATTAAAAACTATGTGGATTATTTTAATGGTGGTGATTTTTGGCGCGAGCGCATTAGTAAGCTGGCGACTGAAAAGCAAATTTTCTGAATACTCGCAAATTTCATTTAGAGGCAATCTTTCAGGTGCAGAAATTGCAGATAAGATGCTTAAAGACAATGGCATTACAGACGTAAAAATTATTTGTGTAGAAGGTCAATTAACCGATCACTACAACCCTGCAGATAAAACTGTAAACCTTTCAACGGATGTTTATCATGGAAGGAGTGTGGCTTCGGCTGCTGTGGCAGCGCACGAGTGCGGTCATGCCGTGCAGCATGCCAGAGCTTATGCTTGGTTGGGAATGCGCTCTGCATTAGTTCCCGCAGTAAGTTTTTCTTCAAAATATATGCAATGGATATTGCTTGCCGGGGTTTTAACCATAAATGTGTTCCCATATTTATTACTTGCAGGAATAGTGCTGTTTGCTATGACAACAATTTTCTCGTTCGTAACTTTGCCGGTTGAGTTTGACGCTTCAAAAAGAGCCTTAAATTGGTTAGAAACTTCAGGGGTTACCACTTCGCAAGAGCACGATTTAGCTTATGACGCTTTAAAATGGGCAGCTATGACTTATGTAGTTGCAGCATTAGGTTCTTTAGCCACATTGCTTTATTATGTTTCTATCTTTATGAGAAGAAGAGATTAGTAAAATATTATTTTCAATACGAGATCCCGATTAGGCAAAAGCAAAAAGTCAATCGGGATTTTTAATTTCAGGATTACCAAAAAAAAGTTGCACACCTATAAGCCGGATTCTGTTTTTGCCAAAGCAAACCTCTACCATTTATCTGCAGTTGCGCTCGCGCGAAACCTTTAGCACTCAACCCCCTTGCATCGAGCGAGTAGCCCTCAAGCGCAAGTGTACATGAGCTTTCAACCCGTGAGGTTTACCCTTCTACCAATTTACATTGGCAGAACGTGCGCTCTTACCGCACATTTTCACCTTTTCCTTGCGGCAAAAAATTGCTGCCAGGTAGTTATTTTCTGTGGCACTCTCTTTTTTGCTATTGCAAAAACCACCCGTTAGGTGGCACGGTACTCTTTGTTGTCCGGACTTTCCTCACCAAGTAAATTGGAGCGGCAGAGCGGTGTGCAACCATTGCAAAAATAGAATTATCGCACGCCATTTTTTTATTTTATTTTTTAGTTCCTAAATTTCATACCTTATTTGCTTTATGCGAATTGCTTTCGATGCCAAACGTGCTTTCAATAATTTTTCAGGCTTAGGAAATTATAGCCGTTTGCTCATTTCTGCACTCGAAGAAAATTTTCCTGAAAATGATTATTTTCTTTTCACACCAAAAGTGCAGTATCCTTTATTAGAGAACTTTCCCAAAGTCGGCAAAATAATTTTGCCTGAAACTACTTACCAAAAACTATTTTCATTCTATTGGCGCTCGTGGGCATTGCAAAAGCAGCTAAGCGAAAATAGGATTGATATTTTTCACGGTTTATCAAATGAATTACCTTTTAATGCACACCGGTTTAAGTGCAAAAATGTAGTTACTATTCATGATTTGTTATATCTAAAACATCCTGAAGATTTTCCTGCATTTGATAGATTTTTCTACCAACAAAAAACAGCGTATGCAGTTAAAACCGCTGATATTATTACAGTAAACAGCCAGCAGACAAAACAGGATTTAATCAGCTATTTTAAAATTTCCGAAAAGAAAATTGATGTAACTCCACACGCCATTGGCAATCATTTTTACACTGCAAAAAGCAAAGAAGAAAGAGAGAAAGTTTTAAAAAAATATCAATTACCTAAGAAGTTCGTTTTGCAACCGGGAAGTTTTTTGGGGCGGAAAAATCATGCTCTTTCAATAGCTGCATTTTCTTCTATTTCTAAAAAGTATAGTGATTTGAATTTAGTGTTTACCGGCAGTGGTGGAAACCTTGAGAATAAACTCCGCACACAAATTGAACACAGCGGATTAAGTTCAAAAATAATTATTAGAAAAAACATTGAAGCATTTGATATGCCTACCGTTTACCAAGCATCTGAAATGGTGCTCTATCCATCGCTAAACGAAGGTTTTGGATTGCCAATTTTGGAAGCTTTTGCAAGCAATGTTCCAGTAATTACTTCTAATATAAATGTGTTTAAAGAAACAGGAGGAAGTGCAGCATTATACATCAATCCTAAATTAGTTTCAGAATTAGAAAATGCTATTTCATTACTTATTGAAGATAATGTGCAACGGCAGTTGTTAATTAAAGAAGGAGAGTTGCAGCTCAGTAAATTTTCTTCAAAGGCTATTGCCGAAAGAATGATGCAGCTTTATAGAAGCTTGTAGCCATGTAAACAAAAAAGCCGCTAAAAGCGGCTTCTCTAATTTTATTCTAAGAAATTGATACTATTTATTTTCCTGAGTCTTTGCTCTTGAATCTTTTATGCGTTTTATGCCATAAGCAGCACCTGCGCCTAAAAGCAATAATGCACCTCCATCAATTGGAACTCCTGCCGGTGGAGGACCTCCGGGACCTGCTAAAAGGATTGTAGCATTGGCAAAAAACAGTGCAACTAATGATGAAATTTTGTATTTCATAATAGTATTTTGTTGTGTGTTTATGTTACAATAATAAAGTTTTTTCTTTTTAAGAAAAAAAATTAAGCAGTTACTCCTTTTAAAACCTTTGCAACGGTTTCGCCAATTTCTGCCGGAGAGGCTACAACGTGTAAGCCGCATTGTTGCATAATAGCCATTTTGGCTGCTGCGGTATCTTCAGCACCACCAATAATTGCACCTGCGTGTCCCATTCTTCTTCCTGCCGGAGCTGTTTGGCCTGCAATAAAACCAATCACTGGTTTTTTATTTCCTCCCGCTTGAATCCAACGAGCGGCATCGGCTTCTAAGTTTCCTCCAATTTCACCGATCATTACAATGGCTTCTGTTTCAGGGTCGTTCATAAATAATTCAACAGCTTCTTTGGTTGTGGTGCCAATAATTGGGTCGCCACCAATACCAATTGCGGTTGTAACGCCCAAGCCTGCTTTTGCCACTTGGTCTGCTGCTTCGTAAGTTAAAGTTCCAGATTTTGAAACTATACCAACTGAGCCTTTTTTAAATACAAAACCTGGCATAATACCTACTTTTGCTTCATCAGGGGTAATTACTCCCGGGCAATTTGGGCCAATCAATCTTGATTTTTTTGTGCTTAGAAAGTTCTTTACTTTCACCATATCTTGTACTGGAATGCCTTCGGTGATTGCAACAATCAACTCAATGCCGGCATCGGCTGCTTCCATAATGGCATCGGCTGCAAATGCAGGTGGCACAAATATGATGCTTACATTTGCTCCTGCTTGGTTTCTCGCATCTAAAACGGTATTGAAAATTGGTTTTTCTAAGTGCAAAGAACCTCCTTTTCCTGGAGTTACGCCACCAACTACGTTAGTGCCATAAGCTATCATTTGCTCAGCGTGAAAGGTTCCTTCTTTACCTGTGAAACCTTGCACTATTACTCTTGAATTTTTGTTTACTAAAACGCTCATCTTTTATTCTGTATTTTAAATTATAGTTTCAAATCAATGTGTTTAATAAGTTGCTCTGCGCCTCAAATCTTTTAGAAAGTCTGATGCGAATATAAAATCAAAAAGTTCTCCTTCGGTTATTTGAAGAATATCTTTGTTGGTTCCTTCCCAATATTTTAAACCTTCGTGTAAAAATATCACTTTATCACCTATTCCCATCACACTATTCATATCGTGTGTGTTAATAACAGTTGTCATATTGTACTCCGCAGTAATTTCCTGTATCAATTGGTCTATTACCAAAGATGTTTTTGGGTCTAAACCGGAGTTTGGTTCATCGCAAAATAAATACTTTGGATTATTCACAATAGCGCGAGCGATTCCCACTCTTTTTTTCATACCTCCGGAAAGTTCTCCCGGAAATTTTTTGTTTGTGTCTGTCATGTTTACACGTTTCAAACAAAAATTCACTCTATCAGCTTTTTCGCTGTCGCTCATATCGGTAAACATATCTAATGGGAAGCGAATGTTGGATTCAACTGAAAGTGAATCGAACAAAGCTGTGCCTTGAAATAACATTCCAAACTCTTGACGAATTTTTTTCTTTTCGTCAAATTCCATTTTGGTTATATCGCGTTTGTGATAAAAAATGCTGCCTTCATCGGGTTCAAATAAACCTACCAAGCATTTTAGTGTAACCGTTTTTCCCGAGCCTGATTTGCCAATTATTAAATTGCATTTGCCGGATTCGAAAACGGCACTAACCCCGCGTAGAACTTCATTGTTGCCAAAGCTCTTTTTTACATTTTGCATTTCTATCATAACATCAAAAAGGCTACTAAGAAGTTTACAATAATTACGATTACGCTACTTTGCACAACTGCTTGTGTGCTTGCCATTCCAATTTCTATAGCACCGCCTTCAACCGTGTACCCTTTAAAGCAAGAAATGGAAGAAATGGTGAAAGCAAACAAAACAGATTTAATGAACATGATAAAAATATCATAGCTTTTCATGGCATCTTGCAAGCCACGTACATATTCGCTGGTTGAATAAAAATTACCCAATATTCCTGCGAGCCAACCACCTGAAATTCCAAGAAAAACACTGAGTACTACTAACATTGGAAACATTAATAGCGAAGCAATAATTTTGGGGCCAATAAGATAAGAGCGTGTGTTTACACCCATTATTTCGTAAGCATCAATTTGTTCGCTAATACGCATGGTACCTAATTCTGAAGCAATATTTGAACCCACTTTTCCTGCCAATAATAAAGCAGAAAGCGTAGGTGCTAATTCCAATATCATACTCTTACGAACGATAGAACCCATCCACCACATTGGCACCAAGCCAATTCCGCGTAACTGATACGAAAACTGAACTGCGGTAACAGCTCCCATAAATAATGAAATAATAGCAATAATTGGTAAGGAACCTACGCCTATTGAATAGCATTGCCGCATGGCTTCTATCCAATACATTCGCGCTTTTTCGGGGCGCGAAACGGTTGCTCGCATCAACAATAAATATTCACCTAACGACTGAAAAATTTTTATCATCTACGCCAAATCTAAATGTTTAATCGGCAATGCCTATTTTTTTGGTAATGTCGTACTCATTTCTGTTGGAAGCACTGCGCGAAATAAGTTCTGCTAAAAAACCTGCCAAGAACAATTGCACACCAATAATTATTGAAATTAAACCAAAATAAAATATTGGTCGCTCTGTCATTCTATACACCTCAAATGCATACTTTGCAAATGTAAGATATAGCAAAATGCAAAATCCAATAAAGAAACTCAATACTCCTAATCCACCGAATATGTGCATGGGACGTTTAGCAAATCGGGTAATAAATATTACGCTCAACAGATCTAAAAAGCCATATAGAAAGCGTTCAATTCCAAACTTGGTTGAGCCATATTTTCTTGCTTGGTGATGCACTACTTTTTCCCCGATTTTTCCATAGCCTGCACGCTTTGCAAGTACAGGAATGTAGCGGTGCATTTCGCCATATACTTCTATACTCTTTACCACTTCGTTTTTGTACGATTTAAGTCCGCAGTTCATATCGTGAAGTTGGATACCGGTGAGTAAGCGAGTGGTTCCATTGTAAATTTTAGTTGGAATGGTTTTTGAAATAGGATCGTATCGTTTTTGTTTCCAGCCGCTAATTAAATCGTAGTTCTCTTCTGTAATTAAGCGATAAAGTTCTGGAATTTCGTCAGGGCTATCTTGCAAATCTGCATCCATTGTGATCACCACATCGCCTTGCGCAGCTTCAAAACCTTTAAACAAGGCTGCACTTTTGCCATAGTTTCTTTTAAACTTAATGCCTTTGAAATTGCTATTGCTTTGGCTTATTTCTTGAATTATTTTCCATGAATTGTCTTTGCTGCCATCGTCCACAAAAATTACTTCAAAAGTAAAGTTATTTTCAAGCATTACGCGCTCAATCCACTTTGCCAACTCCGGCAGCGATTCTTCTTCGTTTAATAAAGGTACAATTACAGAAATATTCATTACATTATCTCTTTATTAGTTTTATCACCTCTCTTTACAAAGAGTGCAATAAGTGCAGAAAGCACTACGCCAACTGCAAAAGAGCTTCCCATTCTCATTGCTTGCGATTTTAGCGTGGGTGTGAAATCGGTATATTTTAAAACTTTTAGTTGCTTCTCAATTTGGTCTTCAGGCAAATTCATTTTTTCATAAATGGCTTCGGATTTTTCTATGGTAGATTGTTTTATTATTTCAACCAAACTTGGGTCTATCACTTTATACAGCAAGTAGCCAAACCAATCAATACAAAGCGAAGCAACGAAAGCAATGATCAGTACAATTAAAAATGCTTCACCGTAGCTTTTAAAGCCGTTATGTTCCTTGCGGTAAGTGATGCCACCAAATACCATAAAATAAATAGGGAAAACATAAAGCAGTAAGGTAAAAAATGATGCTAACAAGGTTGCGTCAATCAAGTAAAGCAAAGTATATCCGGCAATCATAAGCATGCCGGCAAGAATGCCAAACTTTATAGGTGTAATATATTTCATCAGCAAATTTATTGAAGTTCTGAACTTAAAAATACTTGATTATTATTTACAATTCCCAATGGTTTACCAACAAACTGTTTACCAATAAATGGTGTGTTTTTAGATTGAGAAAAAATATCTTTTTCTGTAAACGTCCATTTTGTATCAGTGGAGAATAGTGTGAGGTCTGCACGATTGCCTTCGTTGATACTGTTCTCTTCTAATTTTAATATTTTTCTTGCATTGGTTGAAAACAATTTTACTAGAGTTTCTGTATCTACCTTGTTGTTTAAGGCGGTATTGGCAACGGCAAAAGAAGTTTCTAATCCAATCATTCCGAAGTCTGCTTTGTCGAACTCTAATTTTTTACAATCTTCTTCGTGTGGCTGGTGCTGCGATGTAATAGTATCAACTGTTCCTTCTTGAATTGCTTTTACCATTGCTGCAATATCTTCACTTAATCGTAAAGGTGGATTTAGTTTAAATTGTGTGTTGTAGCTGCCAACTGCTTCATCAGTAAAAAGTAAATTATACGCATTTACAGAAACTGTAAGTTTTCCATTTTTCTTTTTAGCATTCTTAATTAACTCCAACGATTTTTTGAGTGAAATATCTAAAAAATGTAAGCGTGATTGTGTATAATCCAAAACGAACAAATCTCTTGCTACTGCGAGTGTTTCAGCAAATGCAGGCATAGCAGGCAGCCCAAGTTTTGTACTAAAAATACCTTCGTGCATCACACCGTGTTTGGCTATGCTTTTATCTTCTGGGTGAACCAATAAAATGCCATCAAAAGCTTTGATATAATCTAAGGCTCTTTCTAACAATCCTGCATTGAGCGAAGGATTTCCACCATCTGAAAAAGCCACCGCTCCGGCATGAAACATATCGTATAACTCTGCTAACTCTTTGCCTTCGCATTTTTGCGTAACTGCGCCAACGGGAAGTAAATTCACAATGTTGTCTTTAGCTTTGGAAAGCATATATTCCACCATGCTTTTGTTGTGCATAATCGGCATTGTATTGGGCATTGCACAAACATGTGTGAAACCACCTGCGGCAGCAGCTTTGCAACCACTTTCTATAGTTTCTTTGTGCTCAAAACCAGGGTCGGCAAAATAGCTATTCATATCCACCCAGCCTAAACTGAGTTGCAGTCCTTTTAATTTTACTTCTGTGTATTTTCCCGTAGGTTTTAAATTGCTTCCGATTTTGGCAATTACACCATTTTGAATAAAAACATCTTTAACGGTGTTGTGATGTTTGGAACCGGTGTCAATAATCTTAGCTAATCGAATAAGAATGTTCATGGGCTTGTTTACCGGAACTCAAAAATATAAATGCGCGGCAAACTTTTGTAAGGAAGTTTTAAAACAAGGTTAAAAACAGAAAAACAGGGTGTGAGGAAACCCTCTCTAAAACCTCAGCACCCTGCATAATCTTTAATATTTGTTTCTGTTCTGCTTCTTTTTTACAGTTTGTTTTTTTGTAAGAAAGCGGGATGGGAAACCCTCTCTAAAACCCATGCCCGCTCTATAGTTTCAAATTATTTTATCAATAGTTTTCGCACATAAATATCATCATTTGTTTTTATACTTACAATATAATTTCCACTTGCTAAATCTTCTACATTAAACTCATAGTTTGCTAATTCTTTTCTTAAAATAATATCTATTGATTTTACAGTTTGTCCTGTAGCATTTCTAAAGCTGAAAGTAGCATCTTGTTCTGTAGCAACATCAATATCAATTTTAGTGGTAATGCTTGCCGGGTTAGGAATAAACTCCCCGATGCGAATAGCCTCTGTTTTATCGTTCAAAACAGCACTTGCTATTTTGGTGTATTCAAAACTTTCATCAAAATCCACTTGCTTTAAGCGGTAGTAGTAGCGTTTATTTAGCTCTACATTTTTATCGTTGTAAGTATAGTTTATGGTTTCTGTGCTATTTCCATTTCCTTGTACATAGCCAATGGCAGCAAACTCTTTTGCATCGGTGCTTCGTTCAACTGAAAAGCCGCGATTGTTGATTTCTGTTTCGGTAGTCCATTGCAGTTGTATAAATTTATTATCAACCGGAACAGCTTTAAAAGAAGACATTTTCACCGGAAGCAAACCACCACCGGAGCCAACGCCCCACTGTGAAAAGTGTGTGATTCCCGATACTACTATTTTACCATCTTGTACGGCAGCTCCGTTTTGTGTTCCTGCGAGTGTCCAATCGGAGGCAGAAGTTGAAGTATCGCCTCTGGTTAAGATATAGAAGTCATAATTTTCTAAGCCTGCAAAACTACTCACATCAAAAATTAATTCGTAATCACCACTCAGCTCGCCACCTACGCCAAAGTTAGGTTGCTGATCCGGCTCAATTAACCAAATGCCAGCCGGGTGTACTGTATTTATTTGCACATCTCCGTATTGTAAATTCAATCCATCGTCTGTACCGGGTTTGTTTATGAATTGAACTTTAATTTTAGTAACTCCTCCGGTAGTTCCACCGCGTGGGCGAATTTCACAAAGCGCATATACTATATCATCGCCCACAGGGAAAGCAAACGAGCCGGTATCGCTAATAGTTCTTTCCAATGCTCCATTCACATAGTTATCTTCTCCATAGTTTGTAATGGCATTTACTGCTGGGTTAGTAACGCTGATTAGGTTTCCATTTGTTTTTACAATTCCATTATTAAGCGTTAGTGTGCCAGAAACTGTTACAGTATCTTGAATTGAAATTCCCTCAGGCGTAGTGTTGTTGATAGTTAAGTTGCTATAAATTCCGCCACTTATGAGGCTTACATCATTGCCTATAAAAGAAACCTTTGCATTGTTTGGGTGAAAACGACCATTGTTCACAAAATCGCCATACACATTTAATTCAGTAGTTGGGCCTATTAAAGTTAAATCTGCATCATAAGCAATTTCTAAGCGTTGTGTGTTTGCAATACCACTTGAAATAATTGGTTGAATGGAATCACTGTTTGGCTCAATTACTGTGTTTACGGTATCGGCAGGAACATTAAAATCAAACCAATTGTAGCAATCGTACCAATCTGCACTTTTTCTTCCAACCCATCTGGCACTTGTAATGGCACTTGGCAAAGAAACAACTGCTTGCACATTAGTAAAGTTAGTTGTATGCGTAGCACAGCCGGTACTTGAAAGCTTTAATACTTTGTAAGTTGTAGTTACTGTTGGATTAACGGGGTAATAAAAAGTGGAGTTGGTAACATCTCTGATAGTATCAATTTTTCCACTTACAGAATCTTGCAGAAAAATTTCAATAGGATAAGTTGTTTCACTAAAAGTAAACTTTAATTCAAATGGTTGAAATCTACATTTTGTACCGCCTTCTAAAGTAACTGAAGCCGGAGAAGTAGCAGAAGCAAAATTCCAACCGGCATTTAGCACCGGTGCTTGGTTAAAACTACTGCTTATTGAATTCCACGAAGCTCCGCCAATTGCGCGTATTCCATTTATGTAAATATATCCTGCACAAACTATGCCACTTGGTTTAGAAAAATTTGCTGCATTTGAAGTAGAAGTGCTTTGTAAATATACGGGATAAGTTTGCGTAGCTGCTGAACTAAGTGTTGTACTTGCTCCAAAAAATTGAGTGGTTCCATATTTAAAGCGATGGCGGGCATTTGCTGCTAAAGAGACACTATTAACAAATGTATTATCTCCATTAAACAACAAGTTTCCTTTTGTGGCTACAAATGTATTGATTGTATTATTGCCTTCAATAGTAAGACTGCTAATAGCATTTGTTTTGGTTGGAGAAGAAATAGGCAGATTAACTGTAATTTTATTGTAGCTTAAATTTCCACCTTGCATAGAAACAACGCCATTACTTGAGGAGGAGTAAAACTCTATATTGCTGCTTCCTGCATTTAGCGTGAGCCCATTTGAGTTGCTCATATCCCACAGTGGCGTAGTAGATGAAACACAATACATTTTAATGTAAGAAGAACCCATGTTTAACACCCTGTTTTCTCCACTATTTGAAATAAAACTGCGAATACTTACGGTTTTGCCATTTGTGTTTAGTGTACCTTTTTCTAAATAGATGTTTCCGGATGTTGAGGTTAAGTTACATACAAGTGTCCAAGTGCCACTATCTGAATTGAATTTTAAGTTTCCTGTTCCTGTAATTGCACTTGGAATGTTTAATGCTTTCGCGCCCGTGCCTTTAAAATATATATTGCTATTGTTTACGAATTTAAAAACTGATGTAGTAATAATATCTCCAAAAATACTTAGTGAACTTTGCACTTTTAAACTTGGTGCATTTGAAGAACTTTTGTAAGTATAAGTTGCATTTCGGCAATCGATGGTTGCGCAAGTAGCAGCAACATCAACGGTAACAACTTGTAACGAACCAGTGAATGAATAGCGGTCAAAAATTACAATATCGTTGCTATCCGGCAATTCTTGAAATGCGTGTCCGCTTCCATTAGAAGTTGCAGCCCAGTGATGTAAATCGCTCCAGTTTCCAGAGCCTTGTACCCAATAATATGTAGCCGCATTTGCAGAAAAACTCCACATTGCCAACAAGAAACTAACAACGAGGGTTGTCCATTTTGTAATTTGTGGTTTCATAAGGTTAAAAATTGGGTTCATGGTTCGTATGCTTATACCGAAAAAGCATTCTATAATGTTTCAAATATTGGAACAAAAATTTCAATCACTTTTGTTAAACTCCCATTTCGCCTTACAGATAGAGTTAAATAAGAAAAGCCCGAGCGTTTTACTCGGGCTTTCTTCAAAATAAAGCAACAATTGCTTAGTTATCTTTTTTGTCTCTCACTTCTTCGTATTCTACATCGCTCACGGTATCAGAAGCTTGGCCGGCATTAGCATCTGCACCACCGTCAGTTGGAGCGCCTGCTTGTTGTTGTGCAGCATAAATATCTTGTGAAGCAGCTTGCCATGCAGTATTCAATTTTTCTGTTGCTGGTTCTATGGAAGCCATATTATCTGTTTCTAATGCAGATTTTAATTCAGCCAAAGCACTTTCGATTGCAGACTTTTTATCGGCAGGAATTTTATCTCCGTATTCTTTTAATTGTTTTTCTGTTTGGAAAGCTAAGCTATCGGCAGCATTTTTCTTCTCTGCTTTTTCACGTGCTTCTTTATCGGCAGATTCATTGGCTTTTGCTTCGTTGCGCATTTTTTCAATTTCCTCTTTGCTCAATCCTGTTGAAGCTTCAATACGAATGCTTTGTTCTTTTCCAGTGCCTTTATCTTTTGCACTTACGTGAATAATACCGTTGCTATCAATATCGAAAGTAACTTCAATTTGAGGAACACCACGCGGAGCCACAGGAATATCGCCTAAGTGAAAACGACCAATGCTGCGGTTGTCTTTCGCCATAGAACGCTCACCTTGCAATACGTGAATTTCTACCGATGGTTGATTATCGGCAGCAGTAGTAAACACTTGCGATTTTTTAGTTGGAATGGTTGCGTTAGATTCAATTAGTTTAGTGAATACGCCTCCGTAAGTTTCTAAGCCTAAAGAAAGTGGTGTTACATCAACCAACACAATATCGTCTTTCACATCTCCGCTTAAAATACCACCTTGAATAGCAGCTCCAATAGCTACAACCTCATCTGGGTTCACACCTTTTGAAGGTTTTTTTCCGAAGAATTTTTCTACAACTTCCTGTATTTTTGGAATACGAGTTGAACCTCCAACCAAAATTACATCATCAATATCATTTGCAGTAAATCCGGCATCTTTTAATGCTTGGCGGCAAGGCTCTAAAGTTCTTTGCACCAAATCATCGGTAAGTTGCTCAAACTTAGCACGAGAAAGTTTGCGCACTAAGTGCTTCGGCACACCATCAACAGCAGTAATATATGGCAAGTTTATTTCTGTTTCTTGCGAAGAACTTAATTCAATTTTAGCTTTCTCAGCAGCTTCTTTCAAACGTTGGTAAGCCATTGGATCTTTGCGTAAATCTACATTTTCTTCACGCTTAAATTCATCAGCAAGCCATTCGATAACTGCGTGGTCAAAATCATCACCACCCAAGTGTGTATCACCGTTGGTAGATTTTACTTCAAACACACCACCGCCTAATTCAAGAATAGAAACATCAAATGTTCCGCCACCTAAGTCGTAAACTGCAATCTTAATATCTTGACCTTTTTTTTCAAGACCGTAAGCTAAAGCTGCTGCGGTAGGTTCGTTTATTATTCTGCGAACTTTTAAACCAGCAATTTCTCCAGCTTCTTTGGTAGCTTGGCGTTGGCTGTCGTTAAAGTAAGCGGGAACAGTAATTACCGCTTCCGTAACGGGTTGCCCAAGATAATCTTCAGCAGTTTTTTTCATTTTCTGCAATATCATTGCCGAAATTTCTTGCGGTGTGTACAAACGTCCGTCAATATCTACACGCACAGTATCGTTATCGCCTTTTACTAATTTGTAAGTAAAGCGGTGCGATTCTTTTTCAATTTCGCTAAATCTATGCCCCATAAAACGTTTAATTGATTGTACCGTTTTAGTTGGGTTGGTAATTGCCTGGCGCTTAGCCGGATCGCCAACTTTGCGCTCGCCATTAGCCAAAAATCCAATTATGGAAGGTGTTGTTCTGCGACCTTCATCGTTTGCGATTACAATTGGATCTGCGCCTTCCATCACGCTCACACAACTGTTGGTTGTACCCAGGTCAATTCCTATTATTTTTCCCATGTTGATTAAATTTAAAAATTAAAGTTGCTATAGCTTTATCAACTGCTGTGCCAAGTACTTATTTTGCTAAGTGTGGCATACTTTTTAATTTCTGCAAGCCATAGTTTCTATTTTTATATGACAGAAAGGCAGTTTTAGGAGTTTGTGCATTAGCAATTTTACTTTCTAAATTTGCCCCAAACTTTTGTATTGAATGAAGAACGCTACTCAAAAAAGTGTATCATTACTAGTATCTGTTCTTATCGCAATTTTTTTGCTGGTAGGCTTAGTTATTATTAAATTTTCGGTAGATGAAAATATGCCATTTTACATTATTGCCGCCCTTCCGCTATTGGTTTTTATCATCTCTTTTCTTTTGGTTTATTTTACGGTTGAAGAATTTATATATCGAAGAGTAAAGTTGATATACAAAATTATTACCGACTTGAAAACAGGGAAAAATGTGCTGCGCGAACAAAAAGATTCTCCCAATATTTTAGACGATGTGAAAGCACAAGTGATTGAGTTTAGCTTAAAGAAAAGTGCTGAAATTGACGAGCTAAAAAAATTAGAAAAATATCGCAAGGAATTTCTCGGCAATGTTTCGCACGAACTAAAAACTCCCATATTTAATATTCAAGGATATTTGGAAACCTTGTTAGACGGTGGTTTAGAAGATAGCAAAATTACGCGCGACTACATTGAGCGCGCAGCAAAAAATGCTGAACGATTAGAAAATATTGTTGCTGACCTTTTATTGATTTCGCAATACGAAGCAGGAGAATTACAACTCCATATCGAAACTTTTGACATTCGCCAACTCGCTCAAGATATTTTTGAGAGCCTGAAAATGCAAGCAGAACAGCGCAATATTCATTTGCAATTTAAGGAAGAAAGCAATAAGCTTTTTAAAGTTGAAGCCGATAAAAATAGCATATCGCAAGTGCTATATAATCTAATAACCAATGCTATAAAATACGGACACGAAAGCGGCTTTGTGTTTGTTGGCTTTTATGAAAGAGATGAAAAACTTTTAGTAGAAATAAGCGATAATGGAATTGGAATTGAGCAGCGATACTTAGATAGATTGTTTGAGCGCTTTTACAGGGTGGACAAAGCTCGTTCGCGCGATGGAGGCGGTACAGGGCTTGGGCTCTCTATTGTAAAACATATTATTGAAGCACATGGTGAAACTGTAAATGTTCGCAGTACCGTTGGTATTGGAACCACATTTGGTTTCACGCTAAGAAGAAGTGTTTAAACTCAGATTTTGCGGTAGAAATTTATTTCCAAAGGTTCATGTCGAACACTTCGGTGGATAGATCTTTGTATTCCATTTCATGGTTTGAAGCAATCACCACCAATCTGTTTTCTCGATATTTTGAAATAGTTTCTAAATACCAATTCGACCATTCATTATCAAAATTTGCAGTTGGCTCATCAACAAAAAGTGCGCTACCTTTTGTAAAAATTGCAAGTGCTAATTTTAAGCGCTGTTTCATACCCGAAGACAAATTGCGAATTTCAAGATCGTTTGAAATTTTAATCTGCTCGCTCAATTCCTCTAACGAAACTAAAAGCGGTCGCATCGAAGCATGGAAATTTACCATTTCACCAACTGTAAGTTCCTCAATCAATTCCATGTAGGGCGAAGAAAAGCTAAGATGTGCCGGAAACATATCTGCCGAAATAGCTTGTTGCTCCAAAGTGTAAGTGATTGTGCCTTCGTTTTGAGTAACCAGACCTGCTAGTGTTTTTAAAAGCGTAGATTTTCCGCTGCCGTTGCTGCCTGTAATGGCATAAGTGCTGCCGGGCTTTAATGCTAAATTTACATTTCTAAAAATCCATTGTGTTCCAAAGCGTTTGCCTATGCCTTGTGCATCAATCATCATTTGTTTTGCTGTTAAAGCCTTTCATAATACCGCGTACACTTTCGCGCACAAATGCAACTATTTCATCTTTTTCGGCACTTGCCGGAATTTCAGCTTCAATAATTTTTATTGCATTGGTGGTATTGTAGCCACGCACAAACAGAATACGGTAAATATCTAAAATCTGGTTGATGGTTTCGGTAGAAAAACCTCTTCTGCGCAAGCCGATTGAATTTACGCCTGCGTAGCAAGTTGGATGGCGAGCTGCACGCACAAATGGCGGCACATCTTTGTTCATTAAAGTTCCACCCGATAAAATTGAATGTCGTCCAATTTTTAAAAACTGCTGAATACTCACATTTCCGCCTAAAATTGCAAAGTCGTGAATTTCTACGTGCCCTGCAAGGTTTACGTTATTTGCCAAAATACAGTTTTTGCCAATTTTGCAATCGTGCGCTACGTGTACATAAGCCATTAACAAAGAATTGTCGCCAATTTCTGTAACTCTTGTTGCTTCTGTGCCGCGGTTTATTGTAACGTATTCTCTAATCATCACGTTATCGCCAATATGCACAGCGCTTTTTTCGCCTTTAAATTTTAAATCTTGTGGCACGGCAGAAATTACCGAACCGGGAAATATTTTACAGTTTTTGCCTATTCGCGCGCCTTCCATAATGGTTACATGCGGTCCTATCCAAGTACCTTCGCCAATTACTACATCTTTGGAAATTGTAACAAAAGGCTCTACCACCACATTGTCTGCCAAGTCTGCCTGCGGGTGAATAAAAGAAAGCGGTTGATTCATCTGCTAATAATAACGGGCGAATGTAATTTTTTCTTTCGGTTATAGCGATAAGTTTTTTAGCAACGGTAGAATTGCCACTTTTATGTAGCGAAACAAAAACCGTTCAAATCATAAACATTTTGAACTGAAAAAACTCAGATTAACTTCACCTAATATTTCCCGCAAAAATGAAACATCTCCAACTCTTGTTACTTTTAAGTTTCTTGATATTGGCATCTTGCCAAAAAGATAAATTTAATCCGGCAGATTCGCCTTTTAAAACCGCACAAACTACTCCTTGGCCCGAATGGATTTTTAAACATTGGGTTTGGGAAGATGAAGGCACACAACAAAGTGCGCAACAGTTGGTTGATGATTACTTAGCCAATGATATTCCTGTTGGAGCCATAATAATTGATAGCCCTTGGGAAACGGATTACAACACTTTTTCTTGGGATAAAACTTTGTATCCAGACCCGAAAGGAATGGTAAATTATTTTCACTCAAAAGGCGTGCGTGTAATGGTTTGGATTACCGGAGTGGTGAACGTAAATGTGCAGCCGATGTATAACGAAGCTGCTGCAAAAGGCTATTTCTTAACCAAAAGTGCAACCGATACTTCTGCATTTGTGGCAAATTGGTGGAAAGGGAACGGCAGTTTAATAGATTTCTATAATCCGGAAGCAGTAAAATGGTGGCAAGGAAAAGTAGATTCTGTTTTGGCTATCGGCATTGATGGTTGGAAAGTTGATGGAACAGATTTCTCTATGCTGCTCGGTGGAAATGTTTACAGCAAAGGACTTGGCGCAAATATTAGCCGTATAGATTATTCGCGCAAATACTATAACTTCTTTCATAATTACACGCGAGAGCGCTTAGGAATTGACCGCGCTAATACCACACGCCCGGTTGATACGTATTACGGTTTTCAAAGCATTCCTGCTTCGAATGCAGAAAACTTTTCGTTTAGCGATAAAGCAAACTGTTGGGCAGGTTGGGTTGGAGATCAAGACCCAACTTACAAAGGCTTAAAAGTAGCTTTGGATAATATGTATTTGAGTGCTGCTTATGGTTATCTTTCTTTTGGTTCCGATATTGGTGGCTACCGCGAAGACAATACCATTCCAAGAGGCAGAACCGAAGATATTTTAATTCGCTGGGCACAGTTTGGAGCATTTTGTTCTATTATGGAAAATGGTGGAGGTGGCGAACATCGCCCTTGGAAATTTAGCGCTACAGCATTGAATGTTTACCGTAAATTTACAAAACTACATCATGCTATGATTCCATACATTCAAAGCAGTGCCGATAGTGCTTGGCGATTAAAAAAATCTATCTATACTTTTTTGGATAGAACCAATTATCGCTATTTATTAGGGAAAGACATTTTTGTGCAACCAATTTTACAGGTTCCTGCCGATAATATTTCAATACAATTACCTAGCGAAGGTCGCTGGGTTTATTTATTCGATAACTCAAAAGTGTATGATGCAAACACAACTGTTACTATGAATTTTCCTTATGAAGAATTTCCTGTTTTTGTGCGCGAAGGAAGTAGTGTTTTAGATTTGTTGAAGAAGGAGTTGTAGGAACACTACAAAATTAAAATTTGTAAATTCGTGAAACTAAACACGTTTAATATGCAACAGATAAAACTCGTTATACTTTTGCTAATTCTCGTAGCGGCAAAGCCCAAAGCCGATTTAGTTCTTGAAGGCAAATACAAAAGCAGTTATTCCTATATTCCTCAAAATTCAGGCTTTTTTATCAGCAAAAGCGAAATAACTAACGAAGAATATCGCAAATTTTTGAATCACCTAAGAGCAATCAACGATTCTGAAACACTCCAGGAAGCACAAGTAGATTCGGCTCGTTGGAAAAATGAATTCAGCTATGGGGAATTGTATGAAAATTACTATTTTAAGAGTGCTGAATACAATAAATATCCTATGGTAAATATAAGTAAACGTGGTGCAGAACTTTACTGCCAGTGGCTTACAGAAACTTATAATGCTATTGCTAAACAAAAGTTTTTATTTCGATTGCCAACTGAACAAGAATGGCTGCTTGCTGCACAAGGAGGTAATTCTTCTGCAAAGTATGCTTGGGAAGGCGGGTCGCTCACTTATGAGAAAAAAGGGAAATTATTTGGCAGAACACTCTGCAATGCCAGAATTAGCACAACAACTTCAAGAACTGATACTGCAAAGGTTAATCCGTCAGCCGATATTACAGCACCGGTTATTTCCTATTTACCAAATGCTTATGGCTTGTTTAATATGTGTGGCAATGTAGCTGAAATGCTAAGCGATAAGCCATTTACAAAAGGTGGAAGTTGGAATTCAAAATCTGAAAAAGTGCAGATTGCCGCTTCTGAGCCTTACGATGGAAAACCATTAGCTACCGTTGGCTTTAGAGTAGTAGCAATTCCATTAAAGTAATCCGTTTCAATTTTTTTTATAGCAAACTACTCTCTTAATTTAAGCAAGTAACTTTCTAATTCTGCTTCTGTTTTAAATTTTACTTCACGCGCTTTGCTGCCCACATTTTCGCCTACAATTCCGGCTTCTTCCAATTGATCCATTAAGCGACCTGCGCGGTTGTAGCCCAACTTCATTCTGCGCTGGATAAGCGAAGTTGAACCCATTTGGTTTTGTACAATTATGCGTGCGGCATCTTCAAACAATTCATCGCGTTCAGTATCGGAAAAGAAATCGCTATCGGCACTTTTTTCACCTTTAGGGTCAATGTATTCCGGTAATTCAAATGCTGTTGGGTAAGCTTGCTGCTCGGCAATATAATTGCGCACCAATTCCACTTCAGGCGTATCCACAAAACCGCATTGCAAACGAAGCATATCGCTACCCACACTCAAAAGCATATCGCCTCTACCAATTAGCTGCTCTGCACCGCCTTGGTCTAAAATAGTGCGCGAGTCAATTTTTGAAGTTGTTTTAAATGCGATACGCGCAGGAAAGTTTGCTTTAATTGTTCCTGTAATAATATTTACCGAAGGGCGCTGTGTTGCTAAAATTAAGTGAATACCAATGGCACGAGCTAACTGAGCCAATCGCGCAATCGGCATTTCTACTTCTTTTCCGGCAGTCATAATCAAGTCTGCAAATTCATCAACTACTAATACAATGTATGGCAGAAACTTGTGTCCGTTTTGTGGATTTAATTTGCGGCTGATAAACTTTGCATTGTACTCTTTTAAATTTCTAACACTTGCTTTTTTGAGTAATTCGTAGCGGTTATCCATTTCCACACAAAGTGCATTTAGCGTAGTTACCACCTTCTTTGTATCGGTAATAATTGCATCTTCTTCACCCGGAAGTTTTGCAAGAAAATGCCTTTCTAATGCTTCGTATAAACTTAACTCAACTTTCTTTGGATCGACCAATACAAACTTAATTTGCGATGGATGTTTTTTGTAAAGCAACGAAACAATGATGGCATTTATACCAACTGATTTTCCTTGTCCGGTTGCGCCCGCCATGAGCAAGTGTGGCATCTTGGCAAGGTCGGCAACATAAATTTCGTTGCTGATAGATTTACCCAAACAAATCGGCAAATCGGCAGAAGTGTTTTGGAATTTTTCACTTGCCAAAAGACTGCGCATCGAAACCACTTCTTTGTTCAAATTCGGCACCTCGATACCAATTGTTCCTTTGCCCGGAATTGGCGCAATAATACGAATGCCTAAAGCTGCTAAGCTAAGCGCAATGTCATCTTCTAAGTTTTTAATTTTTGAAATTCTAACGCCCGGAGCAGGAATAATTTCATACAAAGTAACGGTTGGCCCCACAGTTGCTTTTATCTTAGAAATTTCAATTTGGTAGTTGTTGAGCGTAGCAACAATTTGGTTTTTGTTTCGCTCTAATTCTTCCTTGTCTAAATTTATTTTTTCGCTACCGTGCTCCTCTAACAAAGTTAGTGTTGGCATTTTGTAGTTTGAAAGATCTTCTGTTGGATCGTAAGGTGTTGTGTGCGTATGTTTTTGTTCGTATTCGTACTCCTCTTCCTCCGGTTTTGTTTCTGCAATTTCTAAATCTAAGTCTTCTTCATCTGCTTCCTTTGGCGGTGCTACTACTTTATTTTTTTGAACAATAATTTCCTCTTTTTCAATTTCTAAATCCAAACCGTTTTCTACTGCTTCATCTAAATTATCTTTTGCAAAAATGTTTTCAGAAGGGTCGCGATAATCTGCCGGAAAATCGGCTGTGTGTGCCACCGTTCCTGTGTTTGTAGAAATTGGAGAAGTCGCTTGCGGTTTCTTCTTAAACCAATTGAGCATACTGCCAAAACTGATGTTGTAAATAGCAACAGCAACAATTAAAGCTGAAATAAATAACGTAGCGAAAACACCGGGAATACCAATCAATCCGGTTAGCCAGCCATAGCTTCCGGTTAAAAAATTACCAACGCTTCCGCCCCAAGCCAAAACTGAATCTGGGGAGATTAAATAATTGGCAAAAGCTAAAGTTGCTGCGCCCCACACTGCTAAAAGTGCACCATTCACAGTCATTGTTAGCACATTAAAAACGCGCTTTTGAAGCAGCAAATTAAAACCTGCCGCAAACACAATTGCCACTAAAATAAATGATGAAAATCCAAATAAATTATTGAAGAAAAAATTCGCCAATACCGCGCCCAGTCTGCCTAATGCATTTTCTGCGTGAATGGAATTGCGAGTGAGTGTTTCTAACGAATTTCCATGAACGAGCGACTGGTCTTCTTCGATGGTAAACAAAAAAGAAGTAAGCGCAATACCAAGGAAAAATGAAAATAGAAGCAACAGTAGACCCACAATTTTTAATGCGCGACCATCTTTAAAAAAGTTAGGTTCTTGAACCGGAGTATCAAAATCGTCTTTCATTGTTTTAGATGATTTTTTGCCTTCACTTTGCTTTGTGGGCTTAGCTTTTTGGGGCTTTTCTTTTACCGTTTCCTCTACTGTATTTTCAGCGGTTTCTTCTTTCTTTTTCTTTCCCTTAAATGAATTTTCAAACACTACTTCCTGCATCTTAACTTGTTTCAACGAAACGAAAATTCGTTCATTGCTTTTATATGGCACAAAAACAATATAAACAACACTAAAATGGTGTATAGCAGAATGTACCATTGGTATAATTCCGGCATTGATTTCTGCTTTTTAATAAGTCCTCCTATTTCGCTGCCACTTTTTGACCCAGGAACCGAGTTTTTCTCATAATTTTCTAAATAACTACTTAAAATGGCTTTAAGATTTGCACTTTGTTAGAAAGTACAATGTTCTTTTATCGTTAATAGTGGTTTAAAAAGTATTGTTTTCTGTTGAAAACATGTTTATTGAGCTGTTAGCTCTTCTATTTAAAGGTTTTCCACAGGTAGGTTTTATAGTGCAAATTTTCATTGAAACATATACTGCATAATGATTTTGCCCCATTTGCTAAAATTGTTGAAAACTTTTTTGTCTATTTTTATGGCAATAAGTGGCATTAAGTGGACTAATTTCATAATTTCGTTTTGAATTTAAAGAAATGGGCAAATTCAGAGGTCAGTTTAATTGTTCGGTGGACGACAAAGGGCGTATTAAAATGCCTGTGTCGTTTAAGCAGCAATTTGACCCGGCTGATAAAGGTTCATTCATGATAAAAAAAGGGTTAGACGATTGTCTTGAAATATACCCTTTGGCAATTTGGACAAAAGAAGAGGAGCGCTTAGACCGATTAGATGATTACAATCCTATTCATCGCGCATTTCGTGGCACATTTATTTTAGGAATTACGGAGCTTACATTAGATGGTTCTGACAGATTTTTAATTCCCAAAAGTTTAATGGGGTACTTAAACAACACCCGCGAAGTAATTATGGTTGGCGACCTTAATTTAATAAAGATATGGGAGCCAAGCAAGCTCCACGATTTCACTTCGGTAACGTTGCCAAACATGCACCAATACAGTATTGAAGTTTCTAACTATTTAAACGAGTTAGAACGAAACAAAAAATAACCGTGAAAATGAGTTCAGAGCAGAACAATTATCACGTACCCGTTCTTTTACATGAATGTGTGGAGGCGCTGAATATTTTGCCCGATGGCGTGTATGTGGATACAACTTTTGGCGGTGGCGGTCATTCGCGCGAAATTTTGAAACACCTTTCAGCAAAAGGCAAACTCATTGCTTTCGACCAAGATGCCGATGCGAAACAGAATTTGCCAAGCGATGAAAGGCTTGTTTTTATTCCGCAAAACTTTAGGCACTTGCAGCGCTTTCTTAGAGCAGAAGGCTTTGCAAAAGTAGATGGGATTTTAGCTGATTTAGGCGTTAGTTCATTTCAATTCGATACAGCTGAAAGAGGCTTTAGCTATCGCTTTGATGGTGCTTTGGATATGCGAATGAATGTGAACTCAGGCAGAACCGCAGCAGACATTTTAAACCAAGAAAGCGCAGCAACACTTCAGCAAATTTTTGGCGAATATGGTGAAGTGCGCAATGCAAAAACATTGGCAGAAAAAATTGCAGAAGTGCGCTTCCAAAAGCCATTCAAAACCATTAGCGATTTGCTCAACGTGTGCGAAGTAGTAATGAAAGGCGACAAACATCGCTACTGGGCACAAGTTTTTCAAGCGCTGCGAATTGAGGTAAACGATGAGTTGAGTGCGCTAAAAGATTTGCTGGAGCAAAGTGCGAAAGTGCTGAATCCAAATGGAATTTTGGCAGTAATCACCTTCCATTCGCTCGAAGATAGATTGGTGAAAAACTTTATGAAAACCGGAAATTTTGAAGGTGAACATATTAAAGATGACTTTGGAAATATTGAGCGATTATTTAATGTAAAAACTAAAAAACCAATTGAAGCAAACGCACAAGAACTAAAACAAAACTCAAGAGCGCGAAGTGCCAAACTTCGTGTGGCGATAAAAAGATAATTTGAAAATAGAGGCTATGGAAGAAACGGAAAAACAAACGGAAAAAAGTAAGGGTAATTTTTGGAGTAAAGCAAACGAAGCCAGTGAAATAGGTTTTATGAGCTTGTTTACAAACTTGCCTTTTATTCTGTTTTTAATTGGCTTGGGTGTGATACACATTGCCAATGCACATTTAGCTGAAAACTATGTGCGCGACATAGCTAAAAAAGAAAAACAAGTACAGCAACTGCGTTGGGATTACCTCTTTACTTCTTCAGAAATGATGAAGCAAAGCAAGCAGAGTTCAGTTGCCGGTTTAGTTGAAGAATATGGAATAAAGCCTTTACGTATTCCACCAAATATTGTTGAAGAATAAAAAGTAATAGAAAAATTAAAGTGAATAAAAAACAAGAAATAGTAGTACGTGTCCGCATTGGCTTTTTAGCTATATGTTTGGTAGGTGCTGCCATTCTTGCACGCGCTTTTTACATTCAATCTTACCAAGGCAATTACTACCTTAGCTTAGCCGATTCTCTCACTATTTCAAAAATAAAATTACCTGCCGAGCGCGGAAATATCTATGCCAACGATGGCA
Organism: Bacteroidetes bacterium 37-13; assembly: GCA_001897535.1. Taxonomy (GTDB): domain Bacteria; phylum Bacteroidota; class Bacteroidia; order Chitinophagales; family LD1; genus UBA7692. The sequence continues at coordinate 197,782 of MKTC01000040.1, forward strand.
GGTTATTAGCTACTACACTGCCAATTTTTGATTTAGGTTTTGATATAAAAGCAAGCCTGCGAAACGATAAACTTTTTAGAGCGCATGTTGATTCATTAGCACTTCTATTTAGCAATAAATTTAAAGATAAATCTGCGGCAGAATACAAAAAAGAACTTTGGAGATTACACAGAAGCAAGAAGAGCTATGTTGTATTAAGAAAAGGGATTCCTTATGATTTACAGAATGAAATGCAGCACTGGCCATTGCTTAGAAATGGGCAAAACAAAAGCGGTTTTGTTTTCGACAAACACAAAAAGCGCTTGAAGCCTTTCGGCTGGTTAGCAGAAAGAACCATTGGCTATTACAAAGAAAATTCAAAAGAAAAAGTAGGTGTTGGATTAGAAAAAAAATTCGATACTATTCTCACCGGTATTCCTGGAAACACATTAGCACAAAAAATTTCAGGAGGATTAAGAATACCTTTGGAGTCGCCTGAAAACGTAAGACCTCAACCCGGAAAAGATGTCCATACTTCTATCGATATAGATTTTCAAGATGTTGCAGAAGATGCACTAAACCGTGCGTTGCTTCACCACGGAGCAGAACATGGCTGCGTTGTTTTAATGGAGTGCAAAACTGGAAAAATAAGAGTCATTGCAAACTTAGGCTTAACCAAAGATTCAATTTACAAGGAAATTAAAAACTATGCTTTGGCAGAAGCTGAAGCACCTGGCTCAACCTTTAAAATTGCAACTGTTGCCGCTTTGCTCGAAGATGGCTATGCAAATAATCAAACCAAAGTAGATTTAGGTAATGGCACAGCAATATTCTATGGCTTGCCAGTGCGCGATCACGATGTGCCCAAAACTCAGATTATAGATTTAAAACGCGCAATAGAAATTTCTTCAAACGTGGCAATTGCCGAACTAGCTGATAAATTTTACAATACCGCACAAGGCAAGCAAAAACTATTTCAGCACTTAGAAAGTTTTGGATTTACACAACCAATTGATATTGAAATTGAAGGTGCTGCAAAACCTATTTTAAGAAACTATAAAAAGTGGCAAGCAACATCAGTTCCGTTTTTAGCACACGGCTACGAAATGCAAGTTACACCATTGCATATCCTTTCTTTTTACAATGCAATTGCCAACAATGGCATTATGGTAAAGCCTTCTTTAATAGAAAAAATTACAGCATATAATCAAACTGTTGATTCGTTTACAACAGTTGTATTGAATAAAAAATTATTAAGTGCAAAAACTATTGTAGAGCTCCGTCAAATGCTGGAAGGCGTAGTGGAAAATGGCACTGCAACCAATTTAAAAACTGACTACTTGCGCGTAGCGGGAAAAACAGGAACAGCAAAAATTGCACAAGGAAAAGAAGGCTATAAAAAAGCAGTTTATCAGGCATCTTTTTGCGGTTACTTTCCTGCTGAAAATCCATTGTATTCAATGATTGTAGTAATCAATTCTCCTTCTCAAAATGGTTACTATGGAAATAAAGTAGCAGGTACAATTTTTAAAGAAGTGGCTGATAAAGTTTACTCTAAATCGCTGCAAATGCAGAAACCTGTTCAGCAACTGATTGCACAAAAAGAAGTGCCAATAATAAAGAAAGGCAATAGCGATGAAATAAAAAATATCTACGCTGCTTGGGGAAAGAAAATTCAAACTTCGGACCAAGAATGGACACAGGTTTCACGCAACCAAACTGTATTGCAGCCAACAGATTTTAATGTAAAAGAAAGTGTGATGCCGGAAGTAGTAGGAATGGGTTTGCGCGATGTTTTATATCTATTAGAAAACATGGGATTGAAAGTAAATATAGTTGGGCAAGGCATGGTGAAATCGCAAAGTATAAAAGCGGGCGAACCAATTGTGAAAGGAACACAAGTAGTAATAGAATTATCATAAAGTGAAAGATTTAAAAACCCTCTTAGTGAATGTAAAAGTAAAGCAGCTTTGCGGCAGCAGCGATGCGGTTGTAAATGCTTTGCAATTAGACTCACGCAAAGTGAAAACCGGAGATTGCTTTGTAGCAGTTTCAGGCACTTTGGTTGATGGGCATAATTTTATTGAACAATGTGTTTCAGCAGGTGCTTCTGTAATTGTGTGTGAGAAACTACCTGTCAATATAAACTCAAATGTAACTTATGTTTTAGTAGAAGAAAGCAGCCGTGCACTTGGTATTATGGCAGCAAATTTTTACGATAACCCTTCGCACAAATTAAAAGTAGTTGGTGTTACCGGAACAAACGGAAAAACATCTGTCGCAACTTTACTTTTCAGGCTTTTTAGAGAGTTGGGTCATCGTGTAGGATTGCTTTCAACGGTTCAAAATCAAATTGATGAAGTTGTAATTCCATCTACGCATACAACACCTGATGCCATAGGCTTAAATTCGCTATTAGCACAAATGGTTCAAGAAGGTTGCCAATACTGCTTTATGGAGGCAAGCTCACACGCTATTCACCAAAATAGAATTGCAGGATTAAAGTTTGCAGGTGCTGCGTTTACAAACATCACACACGATCATTTAGATTATCATAAAACGTTTGACAATTACATTAAAGCCAAGAAAAAATTCTTTGATGAATTGAACGAAGATGCTTTTGCAATTTCAAATGCAGATGACCGAAATGGCTCTGTGATGCTTCAAAATACTAAAGCAAAAAAGTATTTCTATTCATTAAAAACGCCATCAGACTTCAAGGCAAAAATTATTGATAACAACATCACCGGCTTGCAATTAGACATCAACGGGCAAGAATTGCACGTGCGCCTCATTGGTGAATTTAACGCTTACAATTTGCTTTTGGTTTATGCAATAGCAAATTTACTTGGTGCTGAAAAAGAAGAAGTTTTACGCATTATTTCTGCGCTTTCTCCACCTGCCGGCAGGTTTGAACAAGTAATTTCGCTAAAAGGAAAAATAGTTGGAATTGTTGATTACGCACACACACCTGATGCACTGAAAAATGTAATATTTACCATCAATGCAATTCGCAATGGCAATGAACAATTTATTGCTGTAGTTGGCTGTGGCGGAAATAGAGACGCGGCAAAGCGCCCGCTCATGGCAATGCTGGCAAGCAAGTTTGCAGATAAAGCAATCTTTACTTCAGATAATCCGCGCACTGAAGACCCAAATGAAATTTTGCGTGAAATGAACGAAGGTGTTCCTGCGCCTGAACGCAAAAAAGTAATCACTATTTCTGATAGAAAAGAAGCAATAAAAACTGCTTGCTCTTTGGCAAATGCAAACGACATTATTCTAATTGCAGGAAAGGGACATGAAAAATACCAAGAAATAAATGGTGTAAAACATGACTTTGATGATAAAAAAATATTGCAGGAAACTTTTGAAGAGCTAGAGAAATAATAAAAAAATCAGAATAAAGAAATAATTAAAAACAAGAAAGAATCAACGTCCAAGTTTCAAAATAAAATATAGAACCATGTTATACTATTTGTTCAGATGGCTTGATGTTCAATACGATTTTCCGGGAGCGGGATTGTTTAACTACATTTCGTTTCGCGCAGCAATGGCTTTGCTGCTAAGCTTGGTTATTTCTCTTGTTTATGGAAAAAATATCATTGATTTTTTACGCAAAAAACAAATTGGCGAAACCATTCGCGAGCTTGGTTTAGAAGGAGAGAAAACCAAAAAAGGCACACCAACAATGGGTGGTTTAATTATCCTAAGCGCTATTTTAATTCCTACTTTACTTTTTGCAAAAATCGGAAGTGTTTATATCATTTTGTTGCTCATCACTACTGTTTGGTTGGGCATAATTGGTGCTTTAGACGACTACATAAAAGTTTTCAAAAAAGATAAAAAAGGGCTTTCAGGAAAATTCAAAATCATTGGCCAAGTTGGCTTGGGAATTATAGTTGGAACGGTGCTTTACTTTAATGGAAATGTGGTGATTAAAGATGAAATTCCAACAGGAGAGGTTTATAAATACGATAGTAATGAAGTTACAAAAGTAACTGATGATAAAGGCGTAGCGCACTATATGATAACCGAAAAATCAACCATTACAACTTTACCATTCATTAAAAACCAAGAGATTGACTACGAAAGAATATTAGGCAGCATAAATGAAGAATGGACTAAATACACTTGGCTTATTTTTATTCCAATCGTCATTTTTATTATCACTGCGGTAAGCAATGCAGCAAACTTAACTGATGGCATTGATGGCTTAGCTGCAGGTTCCGCCTCAATTATTGGTGCCACACTTTTAGTATTTGCTTACGTATCAGGCAATATCATTTTCGCTGATTACCTAAACATAATGTACATACCGAATGTGGGTGAATTAGTAATTTTTTGCGCAGCATTTATTGGCGCTTGCGTTGGCTTTTTGTGGTACAACGCTTACCCTGCGCAAGTATTTATGGGCGATACAGGCTCATTAGCATTAGGTGGAATTATTGCAACAATGGCACTTTGTGTGCGCAAAGAATTATTGCTTCCACTAATCTGCGGTGTATTCTTAGTTGAAACTGTGAGTGTAATGATGCAAGTAAGCTACTTTAAATATACTAAAAGGAAATATGGAGAAGGCAGGAGAATTTTTTTAATGAGCCCACTGCACCATCATTTTCAAAAAATGGGAATACATGAAAGCAAAATAGTAAGCCGCTTTTGGATTATTGGAATTATGCTGGCGGTATTGAGCATTGTAACATTAAAAATTCAGTAGGAAAGGAATTAAAACTATTAAAATGGCTAAGAAATTAGTAGTACTTGGTGGAGGAGAGAGTGGCGTTGGCACTGCTATTTTGGGTGTTAAGCAAGGCTATGAAGTTTTTTTAAGCGATGGTGGAGAAATAAAACCTAAGTATCAAAAAGTACTTGATGAATATGGCATTCAATACGAAAGCAAATCGCACACTGAGAGCAAAATTTTAGATGCTGACATAGTAATGAAAAGCCCCGGAATTCCACATAAAGCTCCGATAGTAAAACACCTAAAAGAAGCAGGAATAAAAATTGTGAGCGAAATGGAATTTGCTGCACCATATACCAATGCAGAAATTATTGGCATCACAGGCAGTAACGGCAAAACTACTACTACTGCACTCACTTATCACATCATGCGCAATGCCGGATTAAATGTTGGGCTTGGCGGCAATATTGGCAAGAGCTTTGCATGGCAAGTAGCTACCGAAAAATTTGATTATTACGTACTTGAAATTTCAAGTTTTCAGTTAGATGATATTGAAACTTTTAGACCCAATGTGGCGGTGCTTACCAATATCACACCCGATCATTTAGATAGATACAATTATGACCTTCAAAACTATGTGGAAGCGAAATTTAACATAGGAAAATTTCAAAACGAAACTGACTATTTCATCTACTGTGCTGATGACGAAATAACCATGCAAAACTTGGAGCGTTATCCAACAAAAGCACAAAAAATTCCTTTCAGTCTTGAAAAGAAATTTTCGCAAGGAGGCTATTTAGAAAACGAAACTTTATTCATTAACATAAACCAATCTCAGTTCACCATGAGCAATTCAGAACTTGGCATTAAAGGACGCCACAACACTTACAATTCTTTAGCAGCAGGAATTGTAGCAAACATTTATGGGCTGCGCAAAGAAGAAATCAAGCAGAGTTTAAGCGATTTTAGATCACTTGAACACCGCTTGGAAAGCGTAACAAAAGTGCGTGGAGTAGAATTTATTAACGACTCAAAAGCAACCAACGTAAACAGTACTTGGTATGCACTGGAAACCATGAGCAAACCTGTGATTTGGATTGCGGGCGGTGTGGACAAAGGCAACGATTATTCTGTGCTTTTGCCTTTGGTGCAAAAGAAAGTGAAAGCATTAGTTTGCTTAGGTGAAGACAATACAAAATTGCATAGTGCATTCGGCAAAGCAGTTGATGTAATTGTGAATACCAACAATATCCAAGATGCCGTAAAAATGGCTTACCACTTGGGAAATCCTGGCGATGTAGTACTGCTTTCTCCATGCTGCGCTTCATTCGATTTGTTCCAAAATTTTGAAGACAGAGGAATGAAGTTTAAAGATGAAGTAATTAAGCTGTAGCATGTAAAAACTTGTATTCAACTAAGTAAAATGAATTTTGATTCATCAATAAATGAGTAACGTATTCAAATATTTACAAGGCGACCGACTAATTTGGTTAGTTGTGTTTTTGCTCATTGGATTTTCCATGTTGGGCATTTACAGTTCTACCAGCACTCTGGCTTTTCGCTTGCAAGGTGGCAATACCGAATACTATGTGATGAAACAATTCTTTTATGTAGCCATTGGTTTTGGGCTGATGTTTGTAACGCATTTGGTGGACTATCGTTACTATTCACGAATAGCCCAAATACTTTGGATTGCCTCTATTCCCTTACTTATTTATACTATGTTTTTTGGAACTGAACTAAACGATGCTAATCGCTGGATAACCATTCCTTTGGTTGGGCTAACGTTCCAAACTTCTGACTTGGCAAAGTTGGCGCTTATTATGTATTTGGCGCGGCAGTTAAGCCTAAAGCAAGATAATATTTCAGATTTTAAAGAAGCATTTTTACCTATACTTTTACCCACTTTGCTCACTGCAATTCTTATTGCTCCAGAAAACCTTTCAACAGCGCTTATTATTGTATTTACAGGTGTTTTCGTAATGTTTGTTGGAAGAGTTTCTCTAAAACATATTGCACTTTTAGCCGGCTCTGGAATCTTAATTTTGAGCTTGTTTTTAACCTTGCTTTTTGTGATGCCGGAAAGCGCACTCAAAGGGAGAACATTAACATGGAAACACAGAGTAGAAAGTTTTTCTAACCCAACAGGAAATGCTGATGAAGAGTATCAAGTATTGCAATCTAAAATTGCTATTGCGAAAGGTGGCATAGTGAATTTAAACGCTGGCGGTAGCGACCAAAAAAACTTTTTGCCACATCCTTACTCCGATTTTATTTATTCCATTATTATTGAAGAATATGGCCTGCTTGGCGGTGGCGTAATTGTGCTTTTGTATTTGTTTTTTCTATACCGATGTGTGAGAATTGTTTTGAAAGCCCCAAAAGCATTTGGCGCTTTTTTGGCAGCAGGCTTAGGCATTGCTTTAGTAATTCAAGCGATGATAAATATGGCTGTGGTAGTGAATTTAGTGCCTGTAACAGGCGTTACTTTGCCACTTGTGAGCATGGGCGGAAGCAGCGCGATTTTCACGAGTATCGCTTTTGGAATTATTCTTAGCGTGAGCAGAAATGTGGAACTGCAATCTGGTGAAGAAAACTTAGAAATGGCATAGTGCCACAAAGCAATTTCCTCTAATATTTACTTTACTTTTTCAATTTTCTTTTACAAAGAATTTAATGTAAAAGGATAAAGCCGTTACAATATTATTTGATAGTATGGTATAGAATAAATAGAAAAGACTATTGTCCTCTTATGAATTCTACCTTACTTCTTACATTAGATCCGGGCATGTATTTTATCTATGCTGCGAATAGCAATAATGAACTTATTATAAATTTTTTTGATTTTGTAAAATGATTGTTTACAAATCTTTTGAAGATATTAAATTTGCAAAGGGATTTCTACGTGGACTATCAATAGATTTAACAAGAGAATCCTGGAACTATATACCCAATGAAGTTATTGATACAGTTCAGCGGATAAATGGAGTTTACGTTAATGATTCTACTTTAAAAGAATATCAAGTGATTTTAAATAAATACGATAATATCCTTTTTTTTTAAATGCCCTGCTTCATTGTTATCTAATTTTGCGCCTCTTACCGAGCATTTCTACCAACCCAGCCATTTTAGCTCCGCTGTTATCTTTGTTAGTCAATTATACCCATCTTATTTGGATTGTTTATTTAAGCAATTAGAAGTAAGTAATTGCCATGATATTGCACTTGTATTTGAAAACTACTTTGACAGCCAATTACTTAGGAAAAATATATCAACATCAGGCTTTGAAAATATTGAAATATATATCAATAAAAATTATCTAAAGGATTTAGATGAAATCATACAAATATGGGAGTCGGAGCCAAGAATAAATAATATTTTCATTTTTAACTTTTCACATGACACGATAATTGTTAAAGACGATTTAACAGGGTGTTCAATTATTGGAGTAAGTCAACCTTTTAATGTTGCTCAAAACTATATAAGTAATAGCGAACACTATTTTCAAGTAACTATTGATATTTATATGGAAGCATTAAGGCATAATCTTTTTTACAACAAGAAAATATTTATTGATGGAGAAGGTACAATATATAACGATGTAAATTTAACGAAAGAATTTGGAAATATTACCCAAATAAATGATTTAAAGGCACTATCTGAAAATGCTGATTTTACTTGGCATTGGCATATTCCTAAAACAGAGATAGACATTTGCAAGCATTGTGAATTCCGCTATTTATGCTTAGATTCTAGAGTGCCTATTAAAAGAGAAAGTGGCGGCTATTATCACGAATTAGAATGTAACTACAATCCATTTATTTGTAAGTGGAAGGGTGAAAATGAATACTTAACATTGAAAGAGGTTGGTGTTGTATCAAATTCTGAGGAATATACCATTGATTATGAAAAGTTAAAGACTATAAATAACATACTATGGGGAAGTTAAGTATAGAACGGATTGCAATTTTTATAGTATATATAGTCTAAGAAATTAGAAGATATTTTTAGACTTAAATCAAACATTAAAACCTACTTTACTTTTTCAATTCCATTGCCCGTAAAGTCATGAATCATTTTTCCGTCTTCGCACAAGCCGGAAAGTTCATAATCGGCAAATTCTAAAACCTTTTTTGCATAAGATTTCGGATAAAGCAAATGCACGTTTGGACCTGCATCTAAAGTAAAATAAACCGGAATTTTACTGCTGTTGCGAAAGCTTCGGATACTTTCTATCATGCTTAAAGTATGTGCATTCATCAAAATAAAAGAAGGATTAGAACACATCATCAAAGCGTGCAGAGTCATGGCTTCGTTCTCGGCAATGTTGCCAAAAGTTTCCCAGTCTCCGGCTTTGAGTGCAGGCAATAAATTTTCTAAATTACTCTCTGCTTGCTTATAGCGTGTTTTAGCAAAAGGATGCCCTTTCATTAAAGAGTGCCCAACACGGCTCGATACTACTTTCTCTCTGCTGCTAGCAATTAAAATACTATCGCAAAGGGTTTTAAAATCTTTATGCAATAGATTTTCTGCGCCAATTCCATATTCATCAGAAGAGTTTTTTACAGCATCTGTTTCGCCCCACACAGAAGCATAAGGAAATAGAGAACGACAGGCACTTCCCGAACCAATGCGCGAAAAATAAGAAGTGCGTTTTATCCATTTGGCATCAGCAAGCAACTGCTTTTCGCTACTTGCTTTTTTGTTTGATAATTGAGTTTCAATATCGCACAAAGCCGCTGCCAATGCGCTATACGAAGATGCCGAAGAAGCAATTCCGCTGGAGTGTGGAAACGAATTTGCAGAGTGAATTACTAACCCGTAATCATTTAAAAATTTAAAGTCTTTTTGTATAGATGCAAAGAAATTTAGCAAGCGCAAACGGAAAGCTATATTTTCTTTTTTATCGAAATAAAACTGCAACTGCAATTCATCGCTCTTGGTTTCTTTCGGTACTAACGAAACCGAAGTTTCCGTAAAGCATTTGCTTAATGTGAAACTCAGCGATGGGTTCTCAGGAATTTGGTTTTTCTTTTTCCCCCAATACTTAATAATAGCAATGTTTGAAGGGCTTTTCCATGTAGCTGCAGCAATCGTTTTCATACGCTTATAATTTAGCTCCAAACCTAAATGAATTTTATTTTACTACACTAAATGTTTTCCCACATCTGCTTAATATTTACAGTGCAAAAAAATATCTTTCTTAGCGCTTTCATTTCTTTTATGTTCAACAATAAAAAAGCTTTTTGGTTAGTTGCGATAGTTGCATTTGCAATGCTGATTTTCGCATATAGCAATCATTGGAACAATAGTTTTCACTTTGATGATTCGCACACGGTAGAAAACAATTTGTATGTGCGCCACATTCAAAATATTCCACTCTTTTTTAAAGACTGCACCACATTCAGTTCTATTCCCTCACATGGTTCGTATCGCCCGCTGGTAACTACCACGCTTGCCATAGATTACAAACTTGGCGAAACATTTTCGGGCAAGGGATACACTCCGTTTTGGTTTCATCTTTCAACCTTTATTTTCTTTCTGCTGCAAAGCATTTTAATGTGGTTTTTCTTTAAAAAAATATTAGATAAAGTTTCTCCTGAATCTCCCAATAATTTCATTTCTCTTTTTGCTGTTGTATGGTATTCGCTCAATCCGGTAATGGCAGAAACTATTAACTACGTAATTTCTCGTTCCGATTCTATTTCAACCTTTTTTGTGGTGCTGGCTTTTGTGGTTTACCAATATTCAAGCAAGTCGCGTAAGTATTATTTATACTTAATTCCAATACTTATTGGAGGCCTTGCAAAGCCCACGGCAATTATGTTTGCGCCAATGCTTATGGTTTATCATTTGCTTTTTGAACAAGAACAAAGTTTACTTGCATTTGGCAAATGGAAATGGGATAGTTTGCTAAAAGTTGCTTTGCCTGCAATGGCTGTTTTTGTGTTTGTATATTTCTTAATCAAAAAAATGGAAGAAGGAATGTTTGAACCGGGCGGTAGTTCACTGTTTGAATATGTAATTACACAACCATACGTTTATTTGCATTACATATCTATGTTTTTATTGCCATTGCAGCTAAGTGCAGATACCGATTGGGGCACTTTTAAATCACTTTCAGAATTTGGTTCAATAATTGGTTTTGTGTTTCTTATACTTCTTATTGCAACAGTTTTTATTACTTCTAAAAATAAAAAACAACGCCCGATAGCGTTTGGTATTTTGTGGTTTCTCTTTGCCTTAGTGCCAACCACTTTTGTGCCTTTGGCAGAAGTAATGAACGACCACCGCCAATTTTTTCCGCATGTAGGAACAGCGCTGGCGCTTACTTGGGCAGCGTATTTATTGCTGCAAAATATATTAAAGAGGATTCCTGCGGCAGCAGTTTTTGTAGTTTGCTTTCTGTTCTGCACCGCTTATGCCTATGGCACTTTCGAGCGTAATAAAGTTTGGCTGAATGAAGAAACTTTATGGAAAGATGTTTCAGAAAAAAGCCCGCTTAATGGTCGCGGCTTAATGAATTATGGCTTGGCATTGATGGGAAGAGGTGATTATGTAGGAGCCGAGAACTATTTTCAGCGGGGCTTAGAGCGTTGGCCTTACTATTCCTATTTGTATATAAATATGGCAATAGTGAAAGAAGTAACAGGAAAACAGAACGAAGCAGAATACTATTATTTGAAAGGTTTAGAATACGGCAAGAGCTATCCAAATAATTATTATTTCTACGGAAAGTATTTATACAAACAAGGTAAAAAAGAAGAGGCAATCGGCTACTTGCAGCAATGCCTGAAAATGAGTAGTGCACAAGTAGATGCCAGATACCTTTTAATGGACGCACTTTACGAAACCAAACGATTGGAAGAATTAAAAATACTGTGTAATGAAACGCTTGACATTTTGCCCAGCGATGCGAAAGCAAAAGCATTTTTAGAATTGGCTGCTACCGGAAAAAGCAAAGCAGAAATTGAAGAAACTGCACTCGCACTTGCGCCAACGGCTGATGGTTATTTGAATTTAAGTTTAAGCTACTACCAGGCAGGTAACTACGAAAAGTGTATTGAAGCAGCGCAAAAAGCATTGTCAATAAAACCTAATTATGCTGAAGCATGGAACAATATATGCTCGGCAAATAATGCACTCGGCAGATTTAAAGAAGGCGCTGCCGCTTGCGAAGAAGCATTGAAAATTACTCCCGGTTATGCTTTGGCAAAAAATAATTTGCAATGGGCGCAAAAGAATTTAAAGTAGTAGATTGCTCAAATAAAAAATCATCTAACTTCACTCGCTTTTAAAACTTTAGAAAAAGAAAAAATGCCATTAAAACAATTTAATGTATTTCCAAAGTCTGCTCCATATATTGTTGGAACGGAATTAGCAGAGCGGTTTAGTTTTTATGGCATGAAAGCCATACTCACTACTTTTTTAGTGAGCAATTTTTTTAATCCTGAAAGTAATACCACACTACAAGCAAGCGCAGAAGCACGCTCTAATGAAATTACACACTTATTTACTGCTATCACTTACGGTTGCAGCATTTTAGGTGGCTTGCTTGCCGATAGATATTTAGGACGATACAAAACTATTGTTTACCTAAGTGTTTTGTACATCATCGGGCATTTGTTTTTAGCTGTTTTTGAAAATAACTACAACTTGTTTATCACCGGTTTAATGCTTATTGCAATTGGCGCAGGTGGCGTAAAACCTAATGTGAGTGTGATGGTGGGCGACCAATTTGAAAATGAAGATGACAAGCGAATAAGTAAACTCTATGATGTCTTTTATTTCTCTATCAATTTAGGTGCATTTTTTTCAATGCTTATTATTCCGGTTTTGAAACATAAATACGGTGCATCTGTAGCATTTACAGTTCCGGGATTGCTGATGCTGGTTGCACTAATTATTTTCTTGGCAGGAACGAAAAAATATAAAATGGTGCCGCCAACTAAGAGTGAAAATACCCTATCATTTATGCAAACTGTAAGGCAACTTTCTAAGGTGCTAATTGTGTTTGCATTCATACCTTTGTTTTGGGCGCTTTACGACCAAAATGGTTCTGAGTGGGTGTTACAAGCTGCCAAAATGGATTTGAACTTTATGGGCATTACTTGGCTAAGCGAACAAATACAAGTCGTGAATGCAATTTTAATATTGGTGTTTATTCCGCTTTTTTCAGTAGTGGTTTTTCCAACTTTAGAAAAGATTGGCATTCGAGTTACATCAGTGCGAAAAATTGGCTGGGGCTTCATTTTAATTGTACTTACTTTTTTACTTTCTGCATGGATTCAAAAACAAATTGATGCAGGAATAAAATTGAATATTGCCTGGCAACTCTTGGCCTATGCAATTCTCACAGCTTCAGAAATTTTAGTTTCGCTTACAGGCTTGGAATTTGCATTTTCAAACTCTCCAAAAAATATGCGCAGCACTGTGATGTCGCTATTTTTCTTCACTGTTTTTATCGGAAATATTCTGGTATCATTCATCAATAACAGCATTCATTCCGGAGGTGTTTTTAGTCAATTTTCCGGTGCTGATTATTTTCTGCTTTTTGCAGGAATGATGGCAGCAAATGCGCTATTGTATTTTGCAACTGTAAAGATTTTTAATGTAGAAGCTCACAACAATGAAAATATTTAAAACCGTTGCCGATTGGAAAAATGAACTTGCTACTATTAAAGGCAAAACTTTGTATTTTGTTCCAACAATGGGCGCACTGCACCAAGGGCATTTGAGTTTGGTGGAAAAAGCAAAGCGCAAAAATACTTATGTGGTGGTAAGCATTTTTGTGAACCCAACACAGTTTAATAATGCCGAAGATTTTGCAAAATATCCTATCACTACAGAGAAAGATATTGCGCTTTTAGAGCAAGTAAAATGCGATGCAGTTTTTCTTCCTTCGGTGAAAGAAATGTATCCAAATGGAACAGCTCTACAAGATGAAATAGATTTTGGTTTTATGGCGCAAACGCTGGAAGGAGAATTTAGACCTGGACATTTTGCCGGAATGGCACAAGTGGTAGAACGACTGCTTCGAATTATTGAGCCGCAAAAATTGTTTATGGGGTTAAAAGATTTTCAGCAAGCTATAATAGTTGGAGAATTGATAAAGAAAAGAAAGCTGAAAATTGAATTGGTGAAATGCCCAACCAAGCGCGAAGCAGATGGTTTGGCAATGAGTTCGCGCAATGTTCGTTTAGATAAAAAATCGAGAGCCATTGCGGTGCAACTAAGCAAAGCACTTTTTTACACACGCAGAAAAATTCAAAGGCTTAAACGAGAAAAAAATCTTGCAGCCGTGAAAACAATAGTAACTGCTGCAAAAGAAAAATTGGCTGCTTACAAAGAAATAGAAATAGAATATTTTGAAGTGCGCAATGCCGAAACACTCCGTGCCGAAACTAAAATATCGGATAAGTCTTTGGTAGCTTTGGTGGCAGCCAATATTGGTGGCGTACGCTTAATAGATAATGTGGTGATAGCATGAATCTCGGTTTAATCGGTTTTCCGCTCACACACTCGTTTTCTAAAAAATATTTTGAAGAAAAGTTTCTGCGGGAACATATTCAAAATGTTACTTACGATTTGTTTCCGCTGCAATCTATTCAAGAACTGCCTTTGTTGATTTCACAGCATAATTTATTCGGCTTAAACGTTACCATTCCGCATAAAGAAAGTGTTCTGAAATTCTGCAATCATGTTTCTAAAGAAGTAGAAGCTATTGGTGCCACGAATTGCCTTAAAATATCAGATAATAAAATTGCAGCATTTAATACCGATATAATTGGTTTTGAAAAGTGCATTAAACCGTTGCTGCAATTGCATCATACAAGTGCACTTATTTTAGGAACAGGAGGAAGTTCAAAAGCCGTTCAATATGTAATGAAGAAATTGGGTATTGCTGCTTCACTTGTGTCAAGAGAAAAAATTGAGAATGGTTTTACTTACACAGCGTTAAACGACTCAATTGTAGAGGCTCATACTATTATTGTGAATACGACTCCGGCAGGTATGTTTCCTAATATTAAAGCCATGCCACTTATTCCATATAATGCAATTTCGCACCGGCATTTAGTGGTTGATTTAATTTACAATCCTGCACAAACATTATTCTTACATACCGCACAAACACAAGGCGCAGTAACCAAAAGTGGCTTAGAAATGCTCGAAATTCAAGCCGAAGAATCATGGAAAATTTGGAGTGAATAACCGGATTCCCTTTGCAATTTCCTTTTAAAAAACACTGATTTTTTCACAACAAAGCAGCTGAAACCAAGCAGCGGCAATGGTTTTAAGTGTTTTCATGTTGTTTGTTTTATCATAAAAATAGGAACAAGCAAAACCTTTGTTCTACGGTAAAAAGATTAGAAAGGTTACACGCATACAATTAGAAAGCCTAATTTACAATACAATTAAGTAATTGATTATCAATGATTTAATTTTTTATTCTTTAAATATGTAACTTCAACAAAACTATAAAAGTGTAGAACACAAGGGGTGTTCGAGCAACTATGTTTGCATTATGTAAACGATATTGTTTACACAAAAACAAAAAACATCTGAATTATGGAACTATTACTTGCAATCTTAATTTCTCTAACACTTGGAGGAGATACAAAAGGCTACGAAGGTGGTTATGGCGATTTATTTTTAAAAGCTAATCCAACTGATGTTGCTGCCAAACTTAGCGACATTAAAATCACCGGAGGTTACGGAGATTTATTCCTAAAAGATTTGTCTGCTGATGAAATTCAAAAAATTCAAGACGACATTAAAATCACTGGAGGCTACGGAGATTTATTCTTGAAAGATTTATCTCAAGAAGAGGTTGAAAAAATCGCAGGTGATATTAAAATTACCGGAGGCTATGGCGATTTATTCTTGAAAGAGTTAGAAAGACTTCAAGCTTCCCAAAAGTAAGATTCTCACACCCTAATATTACTATTGCAATAGTATCTACAAGCGAGTCAATATTGGCTCGCTTTTTTATTTTGTACTAAATAGGCAAGCAAAAGCGCGATTAACTGATTTTTTTTTTAAAAAGGAATAACTAATAGCCCAAATTCGGGCGAAGCCAACGTTCCATTTCTGGAATAGAGTAACCTTTTGCTTCTGCTAAAACTTCCACTTGGTCTTTTAAAATTTTACCTACGCCATAGTATTTGGCATGTGGTGAAGCAAAGTAAAAACCGCTAACCGAAGTTGCCGGATACATGGAGAAGTTTTCGGTAATTGTCATTCCGGTGTTTTGCTCAACGTTGAGTAAATCCCAAATTTGTTTTTTAAGCGTGTGGTCTGGGCAGGCTGCGTAGCCTGGTGCAGGGCGAATACCTTGATATTTTTCTTGAATTAGTTCATCGTTTGAAAAATTTTCATCTTTTACATAACCCCAAAATTCTTTGCGGATACGCTCGTGCAAATGTTCTGCGAATGCTTCGGAAAGACGGCCAGCCAAGGTTTTTAGCATGATGCTGTTGTAATCATCAAACTCTTTTTCAAAACGCTCAACATGTTTTTCAATATCAAAACCGCAACTTACGGCAAATGCTCCGATGTAATCGGTAAGCGGTTGATTATTGTATGTGGCAGGCGCAACAAAATCTGATAAACATAAGTTTGCTTGCGAGCCTTGTTTTTTAGTTTGCTGCCGCATAAAAGCAATATTTTTTACGGTAGCGTTGGCATCTTTTATTTCAACCAATTCATTATTAGAATTGGCAGGAAAAATTCCAAAAACACCATTTGCCGTCAGCCATTTTTCGTCAATAACTTTTTTCAATAATGCTTGAGCATCGTCAAATAGTTTTTTCGCTTCTACGCCATACTTTGTGCTTTCAAAAATGCGCGGATAGGTTCCTGTCATTTCCCATGAAGCAAAGAGAGGAGACCAATCAATATATGGCACTAATGCTTCTAAGCTATAGTTGTTTAAAACATGTACTCCGCTTACGTTTGGTGTAGTTATTTTTTCTTGCTTCCAGTCTATCCTGGGTGCGTTTTCTCTCGCTTCTTTTAAGCTTACAAATTCAATTTCGTTTTTGCGATTATTGTGTGTATCGCGCATTATTTCGTAGCGCTGTTTTACTTCGTTTACAAAGTTTTCTTTTTGTTCTTTGCTAAGCAAAGCGCTCACTACCGGCACACTTCTGGAAGCGTCTAAAACATAAACCGCAGGTGCAGAATATTCCGGTGCTACTTTCACCGCAGTGTGAATTTCGGAAGTGGTTGCGCCACCAATAAGCAATGGAATTTTAAAACCTAAACGCTCCATTTCGCTGGCAACATGTATCATTTCATCTAATGACGGTGTAATCAATCCGCTTATGCCGATTATATCTGCCTCTTCTGCTTTGGCGCGTTCTAAAAGTTTATCAGCAGGCACCATCACACCCATGTCTATAATTTCGTAGTTGTTGCATGCCAACACAACACCCACAATATTTTTCCCAATATCGTGTACATCGCCTTTTACTGTTGCCAATAAAATTTTGCCATTACTTTTAGAAGTAATTCCGCTCTTCTTTTTTTCTTCTTCCATAAAAGGAAGTAAGTAAGCAACAGCTCTTTTCATCACGCGAGCACTTTTTACCACTTGTGGAAGAAACATTTTTCCTGAGCCGAATAAATCGCCAACTACGTTCATTCCGTTCATTAAAGGACCTTCAATTACCTCTAATGGCTTGCTATATTTTTGACGAGCTTCCTCCACGTCAGCTTCTACAAATTCCACTATACCTTTTACCAAAGCATGGGTTAATCTTTCTTCTACGCTTCCGTTTCTCCATTCATCGTTTACCACATCTGCTTTATCTTTTTTCTTCACCGTTTCTGCAAATGCAAGTAAGCGTTCGGTGGCATCATCTCTGCGGTCAAAAAGTACATCTTCTACACGTTCTAATAAATCTTTTGGAACATCGTCATATACTTCTAGCATGCTTGGATTCACAATTCCCATATCCATACCATGTTGAATTGCATGATACAAAAAAGCGGAGTGAATAGCTTCGCGTACTACGTTGTTGCCACGGAAAGAAAAGGACACATTGCTCAAGCCGCCACTTACATGTGCATGCGGCAAGTTTTCTTTTATCCATTTTGCTGCACGGAAAAAGTTTATTGCATTTTTGCGGTGTTCTTCCAATCCTGTTGCCACAGGAAAAATATTTGGATCGAAAATTATATCTTCAGCAGGGAAACCAACTTTATCAACTAAAACACGATAGCTGCGTTCGCAAATTTCAATTCTTCTTTCGTAAGTATCGGCTTGTCCATCTTCATCAAAAGCCATCACCACTACTGCAGCGCCATACTGCTTCACTAATTCGGCTTGGCGAATAAATTCTTTTTCGCCTTCTTTTAGAGAAATAGAATTTACAATTCCTTTGCCTTGTAAGCATTTTAAACCAGCTTCGATAATGTGAAATTTAGAACTGTCTATCATTACCGGAACGCGCGAAATATCCGGCTCTGAGGCAATTAAATTTAGGAATTGTTTCATGGCGGCTTCTCCGTCTAACATTCCTTCGTCCATGTTGATGTCAATGACTTGCGCACCGCCTTGCACTTGCTCTAATGCAACCGAAAGCGCATCTTCGTATTTGTCATCTTTAATGAGTTTTAAAAAAACTTTTGAGCCCGTAACATTAGTACGTTCGCCTACGTTCATAAAATTACTTTTAGGCGTAACCACCACAGGCTCTAAACCGCTGAGTTGCATAAAAGGAATTGGGCGTGGTGCTTTGCGAGGAGGATACTTTTTTGCTACTTCTGCAAACACTCGAATGTGATCGGGCGTAGTGCCACAGCAGCCGCCAATAATATTTACAAATCCATTTTTTAAAAAATCTTCTAAAGCTTCGCCCATGCTTTCGGGTGTTTCATCGTAGCCGCCAAATGCATTGGGCAATCCGGCATTTGGGTAAGCACTTACAAAGCAGGTTGTACTTTTAGAAATTGCTTCAATATGTGGTCGCATATCTTTTGCGCCTAAAGCACAGTTTAGTCCTATTGAAAATGGTTTAGAGTGGGAAACAGAAATTACAAATGCTTCAGGAGTTTGTCCACTAAGTGTTCTGCCGCTGGCATCGGTAATTGTGCCCGAAACCATTACGGGCAAATCTGTTCCCTTTTCTTTTTGTATTTGTTGAATAGCAAACAAACATGCTTTGGCATTAAGTGTATCAAAGATTGTTTCAACTAAAAGAATATCTGCTCCACCATCAATTAAACCACGTGTTTGCTCAGAATAGGCGTTTACCAATTCGTCAAAAGTAATAGCGCGAAAACCGGGATTGTTTACATCGGGCGAAATAGATGCCGTGCGGTTGGTGGGACCAAAAGCACCTGCCACAAAAACTTCTTTTTCGGGATGCGATAAGCGATATTTTTCAACTGCCTTTTTAGCAAGTTGTGCACCTTCAAAATTAATTTTGTATGCTTCTTTTTCAAGTTTGTAATCGGCTTGTGCAATCCATGTTCCGCTAAAGGTGTTGGTTTCAATTATATCGGCACCAGCTTCGAGGTATTCTAAATGGATAGACTCAATAATATCAGGACGAGTAATATTTAATATATCGTTATTTCCTTTTAAATCGTGCGAGTGTTGTGCAAATTCTTTTCCTCTAAAATCTTGCTCAGTAAGTTTATAGCGCTGAATCATAGTTCCCATTGCGCCATCTAATACTAATATTTTCTCTTGGGCGAGTTGTGTTAATTTCTCTTTTATATTCATATTCATTTACTCTACGGCACATAAAATGCACCTTTCATTATTTTTAAAAAATGAAACAGCGTATCCTGAAAGATATGAAACAGAAAAGGTCAGTAAAACAAAAACTATACTGAACTTATCTTTCTCTGCTTTTTTGGGGCAGTGTAGGAATTAGCACCAACAATATTTTAGAATAAATTTTGCGGTTGCCAAGACTTCGCAGGGCCTAATCCCTCAGTCTTTCTGGATAAGTTGTTTCAAAGAACCAATCGCGAATATAAAAGCAGAATAGTATTTATAGCATTTTTTCGAGGTAAATTATCGGTAAACTTTGTGAAGAATAATAAGTTAAGCAAGTTATTCTATATCAGGAAATTGCTTTTTTGCTTGTTCATTATGTTCGTGAAGTTGGTCGTCTTGCAAAAGCTTTTCTTGGATTTCCATTTGTTCTTTTGCACTTAAAGCATATTGCTTTAGGTTATGGCGATCTGCTTTTAGTTTACGAATTGATTTTTCATCGTATTCAATAAATCGTTGTCCTTTTTCTTTGACCACATTACTGTTAAAGCCAAGAAATTTAAGGGTATCTTCTGCCAGTTTTACAGAAGAATATAATGTTTCGCGATAAATATCATTTACACCTAAGTCCATTAGTTCATACGCATCAAAACGATTTTTGGCGCGCGACATAATATGTAAATGTGGAAATCGCTTTTTTACTTTGCGAATCAATTCTTCATTTATGGCAGGAGAATCAATAGCGGCAATTAGTATTTTGGCTTTTTCGGCACCTGCGGCTTCTAAAAAGTCAATTCTGGTGGCATCGCCATAGTGAACTTTAAAGCCCATTTTTCGCAATAAATCTACCCTGTCTGGGTCAAAATCTAAGATGGTAGATTTTATTCCATTTGCTCTTAGAAATCTGCCAACGGTACTTCCAAAATGCCCAAAGCCTGCAATAATTACATCGTGGGTTTCTTCAATTTTATCGGTTTCTTTTTGTGGTTTAGCTGTTACTTTTTCTTCAAATTTTGGGCTGATAAATTTCTCGTTTAAAATAAGCAAAATAGGCGTAAGAGTCATGCTTACTGCGGTGCTTGCCATTAACAAATCACTCCATGTTTTATCTATAATTTCTAATTGGTTTGAAAATGCGAGCAGCACAAATGCAAATTCACCTACTTGTGCTACACCCAATGAAAATATTAGGTTTTGGTCTGTTTTAAGCTTAAATACTTTTCCTGCAATAAATAAAACTACAGCCTTGAGTATTATTAAGCCAAATACAATTCCTGAAACCAACAGCGGCTGTTCTGCTAATAATTTAAAATTGATTGATGCGCCTACACCAATAAAAAACAAACCGAGTAGCAAATCTTTAAAAGGCTGAATATTGGTTTCTAATTCATGTTTAAATTCATTTGAGGCCAAAACCACTCCTGCTAAAAATGCTCCTAATGCAGAACTTAATCCAACTAATTCCATTAAATAAGAAACTGCAACAACCAGCAGCAAAGCAGATGCCGTGAAAAGTTCTCGCAGTCTTGTTTTTGAAACAATTCTTAAAACCGGAACTACCAAAAATTTACCTGCTAATACCACTAAATTTACAGCACCCAATACAATAGCTGCTTGTGTCCATGCCGGCAGACCTTTAATTATGGAATGAGTTTCTTCTGCTTCAATATTTGCATTTGTTTTGTTGGCAAGAAATGGTAGTAGTGCCAAAATGGGAATTACCATTATATCTTGAAATAACAGCACCGAAAATGAGGCTTGCCCGGCAGCAGTTTGTGAAAGGTTTTTTTCTTTTAATGTTTGCAACACTATGGCTGTTGAACTCATAGAAAGTGTCATTGCTACAGCTAAACTCATTTGCCATTGCCAACCAAATAGCTTACCAACATAAAAGAGAGCAATTGTTGTGAGAAAAAATTGAATGCTTCCCAATCCAAAAATACCTTTCCGCATTTGCCAAAATTGTGAGGGTTCTAATTCTAACCCAATTAGGAATAGCATCATTACTACACCAAATTCTGCAAAGCCCATCACGCTTTCGCCTTCGTTGCCAACTAAGCCTAAAATGTAGGGTCCAATTAACATGCCGCCAATTAAATACCCCAATACCGCACTCAATCCAAATCGCTTAGCTAATGGAACACAGAATACTCCTGCTGATAAAAAGATTATTGCCTGTAATAGAAAGTTGGCGTCCATTGATTTTTTTAAATGCTATTAGCGATAGTGGTCGATTGGTTCAGTTGCAAATAAAAACGATGCTGCAACTTTCTCCCTCCAAACTAATGCTAAAAAGCAATGCTGAAATTGTTGAGTCGCTAAATGTAAAAAAAATACCGAAATCTGAAACGTATGGCAACTATTGCATCATAGCAATAAAGTTATCAAAAAGATAACGCGAATCGTGCGGACCTGGAGAACTTTCCGGATGATGTTGCACACTAAATGCTTTGCCGTTTTTAAGTCTTATTCCTTCAACCGTATTATCGTTTAAATTTATGTGTGTTACTTCTACGGTTTCACTTTTTTCGATAGCTTCCATGCTTACGCCAAAGCCGTGATTCTGCGAAGTGATTTCACTTTTCCCGGTAAGTAAATTTTTTACAGGATGGTTTCCACCTCGGTGTCCTCTGTGCATTTTAAAAGTGGGAATTCCATTTGCCAATGCAAGTAATTGGTGGCCCAAACAAATACCAAAAAACGGTTTTCCTGAAGCCAATAATTGCTTGGTAGTTTCAATAGCATAAGGCATGGCAGAAGGATCTCCCGGTCCGTTTGAAACGAAAATACCATCGGGCTGCCAGTCTAATAAATCTTGCGCTTTTGCCGTAACAGGAAAAACCTTGGCATACACGCCTCTTTCGGTTATGCAACGTAGTATATTCGATTTGATACCACAATCTAAAACAGCAACTTTTAAAGGAGCATCTGCATTTCCAGCAAAGTAAGGTTCTTTTGTGCTCACTTCTTTTGCTAAATCTAAGCCGCTCATATCGGGTACTGCATTTAGCTTTTGTTTTAGCAATTCAATATCATCGGTTTCGCTGCTAATAATACAATTCATAGCACCTGCATTGCGAATGTGAATTACTAAAGCGCGCGTATCAATTTCAGAAATTCCGGGTATATTATTCGTTTCAAGATAAGTTTGTAAAGAATTTGTGGCAAGAGTTCTTGAATATCCTGCCCCAGTAAATTTTTTACAAATCATACCCGAAATTTTTATGGAAGATGACTCAGTTTCTTCGTTGTGAACGCCATAGTTTCCTATATGGTCGTTTGTCATTACAACAATTTGCCCCAAATACGATGGGTCGGTAAAAATTTCTTGATAACCGGTCATGCTGGTATTGAAACAAATTTCACCCGTTGCTGTTCCTATTTTTCCTAATGCTTTGCCTTTGAAAATTGTGCCATCTTGCAACATTAAGATGGCGGCTGGCGTTGTTGAAGTATTTAACATTTCGGAATGCAAATGTAATGTGAAATTTGAAAGGTTCAACTTGTGTTTATATCTTGTGCAAATTCGGTTTTAAAAACAAAGGATAAGTTGGCTAAAATCTGAATTAGACACTATTTTCTATTCTTATGTAGAAGGTGCAAAAAGTTTGTAATGAATTTGTCAAATATTGTTTCACTTTTTGTAACTATGCCGCCCGAAAGCAGCATTCTTGTGATTTTGCTTCCTTTTTTAGATAAAAACTATAACTTATACATAATAAACAATTTTAATTTATGAATTCTCTTAAAAGTAAATTTTCATTTTGGCGTGGCACATTTGTAGCCGCTTTAACCACAATTTCTATGCAGGCAATGAGCCAAGCTGAAGCAGCAAAAGATACAGTAGCAGCTTCAACTTCAGATAGTTCAAGTTTTATTTGGTGGTTGGTTATTGCAGCAATGATAATTTTGTTGTTGGCTATCGGAGTGTTAGGCAATGTTTTAATAGTATTGGCAAAAGTAAGCGTGAAAAAAGCAAAGGGCGCTGCAACATTGTTGTTACTTTTACTTGCATTTGGTGCGAATGCACAAGATGCAGCTCCGGCAACTGCTCCTGCTGCAAGTAGTTTACCTGATATTAGTGTGATTTTAGCTTGTGTCGTTTTGTTGGCAGAAATTTCGGCAATTGCCATTTTGGTAACAAAAATCATGAGCTTGTCTAGTAAACTTGCAGGAAAAACAGAGGCAGCTAAGAGTTCAACAGAACCGGGAATGCTTACCCAACTTTGGTGGAAATATGGAATGGCGGCAATTTCAGTAATTACATTTGGTTATATATTATACGATTTTGTTTTTGAAATTGGCAAACCGGAGCCTGTTGCTATTGTGAAACCAAAAGAGCCGGAAATAAACGAATCTAATGTAAAAATGGCTGATGCTGCCGGAATTAAAGAAGGTAAAACTATTTACGATGAAAAATGTGGTGTTTGCCACGGTGCTGCCGGAGAAGGTATGGTTGGTCCAAATTTAACTGATGATTATTGGTTACATGGCGGTTCATTAGGCAATATTTTTCATACTATTACTGTTGGCGTGCCTGATAAAGGAATGATAAGCTGGAAAGACCAATTAACTCCGGCTCAAATTCAAGATTGCGCAAGCTATATTAAAACCTTACACGGTACTAAGCCGGCTAATCCAAAAGAACCACAAGGTGAACTTTACAAAGATGATGCCGCAGCAACAACCGCTGCTCCTGCTGCCGATACAACTGCTAAAGCAAAATCATAAACATAACTTTCAATACTTGGAAAAGCCCGCAATTTTTGTGGGCTTTTTTATGTTTATCCTATTACTTCATTAGAAGAAACGGAATTTTTAGAATCTTGCTGAGGCGTAGATGTGTAGGGAAAATGAAACGCTTCAAAAATTACATTTAGCCTTTCGGCTATTTCTTTCTCCGAATAACCGTATTGAGATAAAGTATAATGATTTGTTGATTTATACTGCCGCTTTTTTTCAATTCCAAGTGTGAGTTTTTCTCTAAATTCCGGAGTGAAATTCCAATGAAATTGTTTGTAAATACGTTCAACAATTTCTATCGGTTCTGCAACTAAATCTTCATATTCTACTGCTAAAAATTTATCTTGATTAAATGCTTTGCACACCTCGTCAAAGTGAATGTAAAAAGCAATACTAAGTTCGCACCATTCGCGGTACTCGGCATCAGTTTTTTGCAAAGCAGGAGAATGCAATGGATACATGGCTGAAAACATGCTGGCGGTTGAAGGCACGGCATTTATTGGGTTTCGAGCTATAAATATTAAACGCGCATCAGGAAATTTGGTAAGTATTGATTGTATTCTGCCGGTACTGTTTACATTCTTTGCCAAATAGATTTTGTTGCTTCCGGTGGCATACATAAAACGTTTCAAACTGCTTTCATAAAAGTCCATTGCGTTTTTCCTCACAGTTTCAGATTCGCAATCTAAGCAATGCGTATTTTTTATTCTATTTAAAAAAGGAAACAGCACGAAAATACCAGAGCTTTGCATCATTTGCGCAAAGAGTGCTTCATCTTCTTCAGCCTGGCTAAAACCCATGTTGTGAACACCTTTCCAACCTTTAAACAATTTGCTCTCAGTCCAATTCATTACCCTTTTTAGCGGGCTACCGATGGCTTTGTCAAAGCGACTTAACAGGTTGTAGAATTTGATAAACGAAACGGAACAAAATAGCGTATGTGCAAATTTCATATAAGCAAAACGCTCGCCATCCATTGAAATAATTCTATGCAAAAAAGTAGTGCCACTTCGCGGATTGGCAATAATAAAAACAGGCTCTTTTATTTGAACTTTCTTGAAATCGCTGTAAAAAAATTCATCAACCAAACGGAATAAAATATGCAGCAGTAAATCTATTAGCCAAAGCACTAAAAAAAGAATAGTGATAACCCAAAGCCGTAAATTAAACGATTTTAATGTGAGCCATAAACACTTAGAAAGAACATCAATTCTTATGAAATAAAACTTTGCAGAACCAATTACCACTTAATCTATAAATATTTTTCGCGAATAAAAACCAATGAAAACGAATGGCTTGCTATATTTTGTGAAATACATTTTGGTAAAACTTATTTCGATTGTTTGTGGAAGCAGAAAATTCTACTTGACAAATTTAACGTTCTGTGTTATTTTCACTACTCCCGAAGAAGTATGAAGAAATATAAATTTAAGTCGTTAAAAGTTTTTGCTTCCGATGAATGGCTTGCGAACAGAACCCGTGCATACCGAACAGTTTTCGACCGTATGGAAACTGCATACATAAATGGCGAACTCGCTTTCTACAATAAACTTTTTGATGAAGAAGAATGGGAATGTGTAGTTATGCTAAAAGCATTTTCGCACATTGGTGGTGAAAAAAAAGAACTCTGCTGCCAAGAAGAAAAGCGAAAAGTGAGAACAGATGAAAATATTGTTCACCTACACAAAGGCTGGGGAAACACCAACGCAGGCTTGTTTTGGACACATGGCGAATATAGCTGGGAAGCGTATATTGATGGCGAATTAGTAGGCTTTAGAAAGTTTTTTATTGAAGATGCAGGCAGTGTTTCAGCAAATAGTAATCCGTTTTTCGACTTAGAATCTCTGCGATTTTTTTCGGGAATATACTCAGCCGTAAACGAGCCGGAAAAAACTTATTTGAAAAAAATTTCGCGAAGTAAAACACCGTATTTGTATGTAGAATTTAAAATTAAAAACCGTCTAAATACAGATTGGAATTGCGAGTTATTTTTTAATTGGTACAATGCTGCCGGAATGTTAAAGGCACATATTGAACGCCAACGAAGAATTGAAGCCGGCAACGAAGGTGAAATTTTTACCTTTAACGAAGGTTGGGGAAACGATTACCCCGGCACCTGGCAAGACGCACATTACAGGCTCGAAGTGGTGTTTATGGGTACGGTTGTAGCTGTGGTGCATTTAGAAACTGGCAGTGAAGATGAAGAAGGCGATGTGCCAATAAATAATATTGCTCACGCATATATTGCACCGGCTAATGCGCAACCAATTGAGCCAAGCGAATCGCTCGCAGCGCAGATGGATAAACTGGAGCAATTAGTTGGTTTGGAAGATTTAAAATCAGAAATAAAGAATCACATTAAGTATTTAAACTTCCTGAAACTTAGGCAAGAAAGAGGCATTAACGAAGAAGGCAGTATTTCTTTACACAGCGTGTTTACGGGTAACCCGGGAACAGGAAAAACAACTGTGGTAAAAATGCTTGGACAAATTTACAAAGGCATGGGTTTGCTTAGTAAAGGACATGTAAAAGAAGTGGATAGAAGCCAGCTGATTGGCGAATATATCGGGCAAACAGCACCTAAAGTAAAGAAAGCATTAGAAGAAGCGAAAGGTGGAATTTTGTTTATTGATGAAGCTTATTCGCTTGCGCGCGAAGCAGATGACTCTAAAGATTTTGGACGTGAAGTGATTGAAGTTTTGGTGAAAGAAATGAGCGATGGAAATAAAGATATTGCCATTATGGTTGCAGGCTATCCGCGCGAAATGGAAAAATTTCTCGATTCAAATCCTGGGCTAAAATCACGCTTTAATCAGTTTTTTAATTTTGAAGATTATTTGCCTGAAGAACTGCAAGAGATTGCACTTTTAGCAGCCAGCCAAAGCACAGTTTCTATTACCAACGATGCACAAAAGTATCTCTTCGATGCGCTCACAGAAGCATTTAGAAATAGAGATAAAACCTTTGGTAATGCGCGTTTTGCTCACTCTGTAATTGCTGAGGCGAAAATGAATTTAGGCTTGCGGATAATGAAGAGAGATGATGTAAATGAGCTTTCGCAAGAGCAACTTTCGTTAGTTGAAGTAAGCGATATAAAAAAGGTATTTGATACCAAACGCAAACGCAAAGCAAATATTAAGGTGAATGAAAAATTACTGAAAGATGCGCTGAAAGAACTTGATGCATTAGTAGGTATTAAAAATATAAAAGAGGAAATTTATGAGTTAGTGAAACTGGTTCGCTTCTACGAAGAAGAAGGAAAAGATATTTTG
The DNA here is from genome assembly GCA_001897535.1 of Bacteroidetes bacterium 37-13. GTDB lineage: Bacteria > Bacteroidota > Bacteroidia > Chitinophagales > LD1 > UBA7692. Next base: position 225,194 of record MKTC01000040.1, read on the forward strand.
AATCGTTTTTCATTACACAGTGTTTTTATTGGTAATCCAGGAACAGGAAAAACAACTGTAGCACGCATTGTAGCTAAAATTTACAAAGCTCTTGGATTGCTGGAACGCGGACACACAGTAGAAGTTGATAGGCAAGGTTTGGTTGCGGGATATTTAGGACAAACTGCAATAAAAACAGACGAAATTATTAATTCTGCAAAAGGTGGAGTGCTGTTTATTGACGAAGCATATTCTCTTGGCGAAGGCAACGATTACGGTAGAGAAGCAGTGGAAACTTTGCTAAAAAGAATGGAAGATATGCGTGGAGAATTTGCAGTAATTGTAGCTGGCTATACCGAGCCAATGGAGCGGTTTGTTAATTCAAATCCGGGCTTAAAATCGCGCTTCGATAAAACATATACTTTCAACGATTACAGCATTGGCGATTTGTGCAATATTGCCATGTCGTTACTCAAAAAAGAAAGTTACCAGTTAGATGAAGTTTCGCAAAAATATTTAGAAAAATACATCACCAATTTGTTTGAAAACAGAGAAAAACATTTTGGCAACGCACGTGAAATTCGTAAACTGGTGGAACACGCTATTCAAAACCAGCACTTGCGTTTGGCATCGCTTGCAAAAGAAGAACGCGCTAAACAAAATCTTTCTTCTATCACCGAAAATGATTTAAAAGATTTAGAAGAAATTACTTCTAAAAAGCGCGGACTTGGTTTTCGGTATAGATAAAAGAGAGGGCTAAAACTGCTTTACTTTTAAGTTTAGTTCGTAAGTGCATTTTGGATTTGCCAAAGCGTCAAATTCATTTGATTTAAAATTTCCCCTAACAAAAATTGCACACATAGTATTAGCAACATGGTACAAATTGGAGTGGAATTTTTTTGGCACGCCATCTAAAATAGCATTCATTACTTCGAACCTTAAACTCTCCGGTGTATAGGCGTAATCGTGCCAAACTACGATTGAATTTTCGTGTATTAAATGCTCAAAAACTTTTTGGGTGTCTGATTTTACAAAGTCGTAAACGTGGTTTCCATCAATAAAAATTACATCGAACTTTTTGTTTAATGCTGCATAACTAAAAGTGCGCGAATCGCCTTCCAATTGTGTTACGTTCGGTAAGTTTTTTGAAAAGAAAAAGTGCGCATCTGCATATTTTTTTCCAAAGCCTAATTCCTCAATTTGCTTTTTAGAAAGATTTAATGTGAAACATTCTTTAGCAACATTGGCAACATTAAAAACACTTTCGCCACGCCAAGTTCCAATTTCAAAATAGCTGGTGTTTTCAAACTTTTTGCAAAGCGATTTTAGCAATGCAATATCGGTGGGCAGCGAACCTCCGCCTAAGAATGAAAAGGATTCAAGATGTTCAGAAAAGTTAGGAAATAATTCGTTCAGTTGTATTTGCGGCAAGCCGTTTGGTAAATCATATTTCTCAACTACTGTGCTTTTCCAATTTTCATTTTCATCAATTACAAGGTTAAGCATATAAGGTTTGCGAATAATAATTTTTAGTGCTTTTAAAAGCTTTTTAAATTTTCCCATTTTCTAAATTTCTTAGATATGCATAAAAGAGAAGCATAGTGTAAATACCTGTGAAGGTTAATGCCAGAGCCATTCCTACGGCTGCGCCAATAATGCCGTAAATTGGGATAAGCCAAAAACCAACTGCTAAAATAATTACGATTGCGCCTAAAGTGGCGTGTGTATTCCAGTTTGCTTTACCGATGGCAGCAGCCAAGTTTCCATATAAACTTCTAAGCCACATATTTAAAACTAATGCCAAAAGTATAATAAAAAACACCCAGCCGTTTCCGCAATAATCATTTCCAAAAAAGAGTGGAACAATCAGGTCTTTGAGTAAAAATCCAACTAAAATTATCGCTATGCCAAGCGGAATAAATATTTTGTAGTAATTCTTAATGTAGTATTTTAAATAGCCGACATCTTGGTGATTTAGTGTGAGTTTGGGATAATCTGTTTGCATAAAAATTTGTGGCAGCAGCGCTAAATTCATAGGTAAAATAATAGCTGTTTTGTAGAAGGCAATATCGCTTTCTTGCATCATTAAACCGATAAGCATAAAATCTATTGAAAACAAAATATCGGAAAAAAAACTATTTAAACTGGAGTGAATAGAGTAGCTCCAGAATTCTTTAGTATTAAAATTAAGTGTAGGTACAAAGTTGGCATACATCGGTTTTTTAAAATAGATGAGCGAAACCCAAGGCATTATTGCCATTGCTACCAAATAGCCGGTTAAGGCAAAGCCAAAAGTGCCAACCACAACCATTGCTAAACCAACAACACTCACGGTCATGTTTAGAATTGAAAAGCGTTTATTGTCGTTGTTGGTACGTAAATAAGTTTGAATATGATTTAAAAAATAAGTGCCAACCAAACGAACGCCAAAGAGAAGAATGATGAGTTTTAAATTCCCGTATTTGAGCGTGTAGAAATAGCAAACGATAAAGTAAAAAACAGTAATCATTAAATGATTTGCCATTCCTTTTCTAAAAGCATAGTTGCTTATAGCGTCTCTATTTTCATTGTTTTTTTCAAGCACTCCAAAGCGCAGCAAACCTTGGTAAGAGCCCATTCCGCTTAGCGGAACAAAAATGGCAAATACAGAAAATACTAAAGCTACTAATCCAAATTCTTCTTTTGAAATTAAGCGCGCTGCAATAATATTGGTAAGCAGCATTGAGAATTTTGAAACAAAGATTGATGTAAAAACAAACAGTCCTTTGTTTTGAATAAATTCTTTAAGAAAACGGATTAGCTCTTTCATTTGCTTAGCAGCACAAATTTAATTGCAAACTAATTGATTGTAAACTTCATCAAATTTTTGTGCAATAGTTTGTTTAGAAAAATGCGCTACGGCATATTGATGCAGTACTTCCTTAGAAGCAAACTTTTTACCATTACAAACTAAAACCATCGCGTCATAAAGTGCATTCTCATCGGCTTTAGGAATTAAAATTCCCAATTCTTCAGGTAGAAACTGAGCGATGCCACCCACATCAGTACCAATAAAAATTAAACCACTTGCATAAGCTTCAATTTGAACACAGGGTTGATTTTCGTAATTGCTGAAAAGTACAAAGCAATCGGCATTTGCCATTTTTTCAACTACTTCGTTATGCTTTAAGTCGCCAAATACTTTAATGTATTTTGAAAGTTGATGTGTTTCAATGAAAGTAGTTATCGGTTTCAAAGATCCGTTGCCGCCAATATGAAATTCAAAGTCGAAACCTGCATCTGCTAAGCGTTTGGCAACATTCAACATGCCGCTTACATTTTTATGCTCTTCTTTCAGCATAGAAATGTGTAGAAATTTTACAGTTGAATTTTTTGTGTTTGCTGCTTGAATGTGAAAGCGTTCGGTGTCCACTACATTTGGAATTACTTGCATTGCTTTTTTAGGAGAAATGGCTTGCATACTTTTCCCTAAATGATTAGAAACAGGTAAATACATTGCTGCTCCGGCTAAAATTTTTTTAATCATAAAACGCATTCCAAAATTCATTTTTGGAAAATGCTCCTGATGCAATCCTGTCCAGTTTTCGCTTATTACATATTTTTTATGCTTGAACCATTTTAAGTAGAGCGCAAAAATTCCTGCCGTGTAGCAAACATTTAAGTGCACTAAATCTATTTCATCAATTTTTTTAAATGCTTTTTGCCAGGCAATAAACCTTTTAAAAAAATTAAACGGACGAAAAAATGAAGGTTTGTAATAGACAATTATCTCAGTGATGTCGCTTTTCGTTTCTGTAATTTCATAGTTGCTTTTTAAGCTTTTGTCGTTCACTGCATAAAGCACTGTAATTCTATTGTGCAAAGCTGCTGCTTGTGCATGGCGCTGAATAAAATCGCCATTAAAGTTATCGGTTCGCGAAGGATACCAAGAAGCCAAAAACAATATATGTTTAGATTTTCGAGCGTTCATATTTGAAGAAGTGAAAGTACTTTATTCTTTGGTAACCCAAGGTTTGCACTGGGTATAAAAGTTAAATTCAGATTAAGCAATAGAAATTTAAGCGAAACGTAATAGAGCATAAATAAAAAAGCCCCACCAAAAAGGTGAGGCTTTGCGGACCGGACGGGACTCGAACCCGCGACCTCTGCCGTGACAGGGCAGCATTCTAACCAACTGAACTACCGATCCTTTCCTTGAAAAGGGAGCGCAAATATAATCGCTTAAAAATTCAATGCAAGAGTTTCGTAAAAAATTGTTTGCGAACGCTTATTTTCGCCACTCTGTTTTCCTATTTAGAATAAACAAAACAAAATATAAATGACATTTTTAGATTTTGAATCTCCCATTGCCGCATTGGTTGAAGAGCGCGAAAAGCTTAAACAAATTGAGCTTCGCAGCGGAGTGAGCATGAGCGATAAAACCAGTGAAATAGAAACTAAAATTAAAGAAAAGCAAAAAGAGCTCTATTCAAATTTGACAACTTGGCAGCGTATTCAGGTGAGTCGCCACCCTGAACGCCCTTATTCTTTATTTTATATTGAATTTGTTTGTGATTCGTTTATCGAACTTTTTGGCGATCGCCATTTTAAAGACGATAAAGCGATGGTTGGCGGTTTTGGTAGCCTAAACGGAGAAACAGTAATGTTTATCGGCAACCAAAAAGGAGTAAACACCAAAATGCGTCAATATCGAAATTTTGGAATGGCAAATCCTGAAGGCTATCGAAAAGCATTGCGCTTAATGAAGTTGGCAGAAAAATTTAATAAGCCGATTGTAACTTTAATTGATACTCCGGGTGCTTTCCCTGGTGAAGAAGCCGAGCAGCGTGGACAAGGCGAAGCCATTGCCAGAAATTTATTTGAAATGGTGAATTTAAAAGTTCCGGTTTTGTGCATTGTAATTGGTGAAGGCGCATCGGGCGGGGCTTTGGGAATTGGCATTGGCGATAAACTTTTAATGTTGGAAAACACTTGGTATTCTGTAATTTCTCCTGAATCGTGCTCTTCAATTTTATGGAGAAGTTGGGAACACAAAGAAAAGGCTGCCAACGCATTAAAGCCAACACCAAACGATTTATTTAAGTACAAAATTATTGATGGAATTGTGAAAGAACCGTGTGGTGGAGCACATAGCAATCCACAAGAAATGGCGAAAACTTTAAAGAAGACAATACACAAATATTTAGAAGAATTAAAAGCACAAACACCTGAAGAAAGAATTGAAAACAGAATCAATAAATTCTCGAAAATTGGAGTTTACGAAACATTGCAAACGAAGGAAGAAATACAGGGCTAATGAACTGGTGGTATAGTTTAAGAAAATTCTTTTTTTTGCAAACATTTAATGCAATTCGCGCAAAAGAGCACAGTTTTGTAAACTGGGAAAAAGTGAAAACTGTAAGTATTTTGTTGGCAGATAATTCGGCAACTTCACAGCAAGAATTAAATGAGGCAATCCAATTTTTAGCTAAAGAAAATAGAGCTGTTGTACTGTTGTCTTTTACCGAGCAAGAAAAAGTAGAAGGAAGCGAACAATTATTTTCTAAAAAGAGTTTAAATTGGTGTTTTGTACCCGAAGGTATTGCGGTTACAAACTTCTGCAATGCTAAAAGCGATGTGCTATTTGCTTTTTACAAACATGAAAATCTCACCATGGATTTTATAGTGAAGCAAAGCAGTGCAAAATGTAGAGTTGGTATTTTTAGCGAAGCCAAAACCGATAATTTTGAGCTAATGATAAATCCACCAACAGAAAATATACTGAGCTTGAAAAAACTAATAGAACAGAGTATAACTTATCTTCAAAAAACTGAAAATTAATATGAAAAAATTTCAAGGAACAGGTGTTGCTTTGGTAACGCCATTTAGCAAAAGCGGCAAAGTAGATTTTAAAGGTTTGGCCAATGTGATTGAACTGAATATTACCAACGGAACTGAATATTTAGTTACACAAGGAACAACGGGCGAAACTGCCGTGCTTTCAAAAGAAGAAAAGAAAGAAGTAATAAAGTTTACAGTGGAGCAAACTGCCGGAAGAGTGCCTGTGGTTGCGGGTTTTGGTGGTAACAATACACTTGCTATTGCCCACGATTTAGAAACATTTGATTTCACAGGAATTGATGCAGTTTTGAGTGTGAGTCCATACTACAACAAGCCAACACAAAAAGGAATTATAGAGCATTACAAAGTGCTTGCAGCGGCTTCTCCCAAGCCAATAATTTTGTATAATGTTCCAGGAAGAACAAGCTCAAATATCGAAGCAGAAACTACTTTGAAAATTGCCAATGAAATACCAAATATAATTGGCATAAAAGAAGCTTCCGGCAATTTTGCACAAGCTATGCACTTAGCAAAATATCGCCCTGAAAATTTCTTGCTCATCAGCGGAGACGACAATATCACTTTAGGCTTACTTGCTTATGGTTTCGATGGTGTAATTTCTGTGGTAGGTCAAGCATTTCCAAAAATATTTAGCGAAATGGTTCGCTGTGGCTTGCGTGGCGATTTTGCCCAAGCGCGCGAATTACATTACAAACTAAACGATATTACAGACATGCTTTTTGCCGAAGGAAATCCGGGTGGCGTAAAGTATGCGTTAGAAATTCTTGGCGTATGCGAAAATAATCTTCGCTTGCCATTGGTTTCTATTGGCGAAGAACTAAAACTGAAAATGAGAACCGCAATAAAGCAGTTGGAAAAGTAGTTTTAGATTAACTCAGTTCCACTTTCACAATAGCTTCTGTTGGAATATAAATTCCACCCTTTAGCATAATAAAACTGTCGGTGAAAGCCCACACGGTTGTTTCTACTACTTTTCTTCCTTCAGAAGTAGAAAAATGAATTTTTACTTTGTTATGATAGCCATTGCCGAGCAGCATGGCGCGATATAAGTTTTTGTCGTTTTGTTTACGCTCTTCAGCGCTAAGGCGCAATCTTCCGTTTGTGAAATTGCAAACGCCAATCAATTCTTTTTCAATAGTTGCAATAGCAGATAAGTGCATACGTGTTTTGGTTTTAAGGTTAATGTTCCTTAATACTTACGCTAAAACAATAAAAAGGTTTCTGCTAATAAACTTTTACTTCAGCAATGGCATGAACAGGCACTTTGGTACCGCCTTTCAAAAATACCATTCCTTCGTTCATGGCTAAAACAATACCGTGAAGCTCGACAGTTTCTTCGGTTGTAACCACTTGCATTTGCACGCGCTTGCCGTAATTATTGCCCAATACCATTGAAAGGAATAGCGTATCTTTTCGCAACTCTTGGTGATACGAATTGGCGAGTACGTCTTTTTCTACAAAGTCATATTCAAATACTGCTGGGGCATCAATTGTGGTAATTTGTTTCACTCTTTTTCCGTTTACGAATTGTTGGCGAAAGTGTTTTCCTAATCTTATTTATTAAATAATATTTATCCACTAATTGTTAGCGGATTACTAAATCTGTTTTACTTGTTATACAAACGGGAAATTTTGTTTGCTTTGTTGCAGTAATAAAATGGCAAAGCGCAAGGTTAAAATTTGTGTAATATCTGATGTGCATTTAGGCTTCGTGGGCTGTAAGGCAAAGGAACTCATGCGCTATTTAAAAAGTATCGACCCCGAAATTCTAATTCTAAATGGCGATTTTATTGATATATGGCAGTTTCGCTCGTATTATTTTCCTGCATCGCACTCCAGAATTTTACAGCGTATTTTTAAATATGTGAGCAGTGGAAAAATGGTATATTACCTCACCGGAAATCACGATGAATTGTTGCGAAAATATAGCGGTTTACATCTCGGAAATTTTATTTTAGACGATAAACTTGTGCTGGAACTTGATGGAAAAAAGCACTGGTTTTTTCATGGCGATATTTTTGATGTTTCTATTCACGGCACAAAGTGGTTGGCAAAGTTAGGAAGCATTGGTTATGAACTTTTAATTTTGCTCAACAAACTGGTAAATTTTTTTCTGGAATTATTAGGAGGAAAGAAAACAACCTTTAGCCAAAAGATAAAACAGGCAACCAAAAGTGGTGTGAAAAAATTGAATAATTATGAAGTTGCCGCAGCTGAAATTGCAGTAGATAATGGATACGATTTTGTGATAAACGGACACTCGCACCAGCCTGGTAAAAAGGTAATTAGAACAGATAGAGGTTCCATTACTTATGTAAATTCAGGCGATTGGGTTGAAAACTTAACTGCCTTGGAATATAACAATGGCGAATGGAAAGTGATATATTACAAAGACTTAACTTTTGATGATAATTGGTTAGAAATAGAAGCAGGAGATTTACCGTGATTGAAAATTTAAAAACAAAATATAAACTCATTTTTTTTCTATTGCTTTTGGCAGTAAGCCTTACTGCAATGGCACAGCCACATTTAGAAATTTCGGCACCAACAAAACTTACCGGTAAAGCTTCGCGCTTTAAAATTATTGGTAAGAATCAAGATGGATATGTTGTTCGGTTTTTTGGTTCAACCGATGTGTTGCAATCTTTTAGCAGCGATTTAAAATTGCTGGCAACGAGAACGATAGATTTTAAAAATCAAATTGGGTTAATACAACATTTGCAGTTGAATAAAACAGGCGCTACGGCTTTTTATTTAAGTGGCGATAAAAAGGGAATTGCCTTAATTGCCCAACCGCTCAGCACGCGCTTTGTAGAAAATGGCAAAGCGGTAGCGATAGATAGTATTTTTGATAAGCCCGATTTTGCAAGTGTAAATTTGCGCGTTAAGCAATCGCTTAATCAGCAATATACGCTGTTTTATTACCCATATTTTAGAGGTGAAAAAATTGAGAGCATTTTATTTATGTGCGTAGATAGAGCGCTGCATAAAGTTTATACTCGAAGATTAAAATTAGACCGCCCCGATTATGAAATTGAAACCGCAAGATTTGTAGTTGCAAATAATGGTTGCGCTTACGCAATATTTCTAAATTCTAAAGAAAAAGCAAACCATACACATGGAGAAAATTTTAGTGTTTACAAAATGGTGCCCGAAGTAGAAGATATTTACGAAACGCAAATAGCAATAGACAAAAGCTTGTTTGGTAATTTCTATTTTGATGCAGATAATGTCAACAACAATGTGGTGCTATCAGGTCTTTTTGATGATGATAATATAACAAATGAACCTGCCGCTTACGGCTTTTTCTTCACTTCTTTAAATGCAGATTCCGGTTCGCTGAATGCAGTAAAATATACCGCTTTCAATGCTGATTTTATGCAAGAGCTTACAGGTAGAGCTAATCAAGAGCCGAGGTTATTTACTTTTAATATAAGCAATGTGATATTGCGCAACGATGGTGGCGCGCTTATTGTTGCAGAATCGCTGGTGAAAGATTCGCGCGAAACAGTTTTTAATTCGCAGTTTTCACCAACCTTTAATTCTATTCAGCGCATAAATATTTATCAGTACAACGATATTATTGCGTTTAGTTTAAAACCCGATGGCACTGTAGATTGGCATGTTACAATGCGCAAAAAGCAAGCCAGCGAAGAAGATAACGGAATTTTCTCTTCGTTCTTAACCGTAAACGAACGCGATAAACTTCGGTTTTTATATTTAGATGAAATATCAACCGCGGCAAGTTTGCGCGAATATGTAATGAACAGTAGCGGGAAAGTTACCAATAATAATTTGCTGTATCAAGAAAATATGGACGTGATGCTTTTACCAAAAGCGGGCAAGCAAGTTGCACCCGATGAGGTGGTGTTGCCAAGCTATCTGCGCAATCAGTTTAGAATTTTGAAAATTACATTTTAGGTTTACACAAGGTGTTTATATTCAATTTAAATGTAGTTTAATAATGTAATTATTTCGCTGCTCGTGTATAGAATTTTCACACTCAATTCTCCGCTTAATTTGCTGTTTTATGCCATCGTTTTGCTTGCATTGCAAGTAGCATGGTGGGCACAGCCTATTGCGGAAAATGTAGTAATTGAACACGCAGAGCCGCTTAGCAATTTGTTGTTTCCTAAATTGCAAACATTGCCAAATGCTAAGTCGGTATTGCAATCTTTGGGTTTGGTTTTGAGTTTAGTGATTGCCATTTTTTTGAATAATACTATCGCTTCAAATAAAATTTTAAACTCACGCAGTTACACCACCGGTATTTTCTTTATAATTTTTTTGAGTTTAGTACGGCACTTTGGAGTTTTATCTCCGGAACTTATTTCGGTGTATTTTTCACTTAGAATTATTCAAAAGGCATTGCGGATTGTGAAGGAAGAAAAGCCTTTCGGAAATATTTTTGATTTAGGTTGGATTAGCGCGCTATCTGTGCTTTTTTATTTTCCATCACTTTGGATGCTGTTCTTTTCATTCTTGATTTTAGTAGTGTTTAGGCCGTTTTCACTAAAAGAATGGCTGATGGTTTTTATAGGATTTTTAGCGCCTTTCTTTTTCATTTTTACACTCTATTTTTGGTTCGATAAAACGCATGAATTGCTAATTGGCTTAACAAATTTACCGAATGTGCAAGCGCGTAGTTTTGAATTTTCACCGAGTGTTATTATTGCTGCTTTAGTTTTTGTTATTGCTTTTTTATTATCTGCAAGTGCATTGCCGCGCATTTTGTTTTCAAACGTAATTCAGGTGCGTAAATTTGTAAACCTTTTGCTCATTATGATTGCATTGGTACTGCTGAGCTCATTTTTACAAGCAGAATTTACTGCGCTTCACTTTAGTGTATTGTGTTTGCCGCTAAGTATTTTGTGCGCTATGTATTTTCAATCGTTAAAAGGTGTTTTTCTTTCCGAACTTCTGTTTGGAATGTTAATTTTGAGTGCTGTAATTGTTCATTTTTTCAAATAAATAAATCATGAAATTTGGTGTAGTAGTTTTCCCTGGTTCCAATTGCGATAAAGATATGCTCCATGTATTGGGAAATGTAATGGGAGCGCAGGTTCGCGAAATTTTTCACAAAGAAACTTCCATAGATGATTTTTCGGAAAAAGATTGTATAGTGCTACCGGGCGGTTTTAGCTATGGCGATTATTTGCGCACCGGAGCCATCGCGCGTTTTTCGCCAGTGATGAATGCAATTATTGAGTTTGCAAACGCAGGAGGAAAAGTGCTTGGCATTTGCAATGGTTTTCAGGTTTTGTGCGAAAGTCATTTGTTGCCCGGAGCTTTGCTTCGCAACAACAATATGCAATACATCTGCAAAAATGTTCATTTAAAAGTTGAAACAAACAACACGCAATTTACTGCGCTCACTCAAAAAGGAAGTGTGTTAGAAATTCCAATTGCGCATGGCGAAGGCAGATTTTACTGCGATGAAAAAACGCTGCAAGAGTTGTATGCAAACGACCAAGTTCTTTTTAAATATTGCGATGCTACGGGTAATTATACTGAAGCTGCAAATCCAAATGGTTCAATAGATAATATTGCGGGAATTACGAACAAAACACGCAATGTGTTTGGCATGATGCCGCATCCTGAACGCGCTTCGGAGTTGGCGATGAACAATACCGATGGCAGAATTTTATTCGAAAGTTTATTGGCTAAAGCAGCAGTTGTTTAGCCTTTAATTTTTTACGCGCAGCATTGCAGCGCTTTATTTTTTTATTAAAACATTTTTAAGTATCAAACTATGAAAGCTGTTTTTGTTGTTGAAGCATTGCGCACTCCAGTTGGTAAATTTGGCGGCACATTAAGCCATATTCGCCCCGATGATTTGGCGGCTTTTATACTTAAAAAAGTAGCTGCAAAAAATACTTGGCTCAACTTAAATGAATTGGAAGAAGTAATTCTTGGCGCAGCCAACCAAAGTGGAGAAGATAACAGAAACGTAGCCAGAATGGCGGCTTTGTTGGCTGGTTTTCCGGTGAGTGTGAGTGGCGTAACTGTAAACCGTTTGTGCGCTTCGGGTTTGCAAGCAATAGCCGATGCTGCAAAGAATATTTCAACCAATAATGGCGAAATTTATATGGCTGGCGGTGTGGAAAGCATGAGCCGCGCACCTTATGTTTTAAGCAAAGCAGAAACTTCATTTAGCAGAACACAGCAAATGTACGATACAGCTATTGGTTGGCGTTTTACCAACCCGGCTTTTGCAAAAGATATTACCTATAGTATGGGCGAAACTGCTGAAAATGTTGCCAAGAAGTGGAATATTTCAAGAGAGGCACAAGATACTTTTGCGCTTGCTTCGCAGCAGAAATACGAAACGGCTTTTATTACCGGAAAATTTACTGATGAAATTGAAGCAATAGAAGTAGAAGTGGAACGCGGCAAAACTGTTCTGTTTGAAAAAGATGAGCATCCGCGCAAAACCACATTGGAAAGTTTAGCAAAGCTGAAACCTGCTTTTGTGAAAGATGGAACAGTTACTGCAGGAAACTCTTCGGGAATAAATGATGGCACTGCAGCGCTGCTTTTAGTAAGCGAAGATGTGGTGAAAACAAATAATCTAAAGCCTTTGGCGCGTGTAGTTTCAAGTGCGGCTGCTGGTGTAGAAGCCGCTTACATGGGAATTGGTCCAGTGCCGGCAACACAAAAAGCATTAAAACGCGCAGGAATCACGATAAGCGATATTGGTTTAGCGGAATTAAATGAAGCATTTGCTTCACAATCACTTGCTTGCTTGCAAGAATTAGAATTGAATCCAAACATCGTAAATGTAAACGGTGGTGCAATAGCAATCGGACATCCGCTGGGTTGCACCGGAGCACGAATTTCTGCAACACTTTTGCACGAAATGCAGCGTAGAGAAAATGTGCGTTATGGTTTGGCTACCATGTGCATTGGCGTAGGGCAAGGCATGGCTGTTATTTATGAAAAATGCTAAATGCAGGTCTTCGTTTTTCTATATTTCAACTACTTTTTTACATTTCGCAAAAATTTAATTTACGCCCATTCGTTGTTGCATAAGCTAAGTTTTTGAGTGTAAAATTTATGCCATTAAAAACACCATTTACGCGAATGAAATATTTTCCTTTTGTGTTTGTATTTGCATTGCTGCTAAATGCTTGCAAGCAAACGCCAACAGTTCAGGTAAAGAAAAAAGCCATTGTAGAAGCCGTTTATGCTTCGGGTTTTGTGATGCCTAAAAATGAGTATAAACTTTATGCCATTGGTGATGGTTATGTGGTTCAGCAATTTAAAAAAGCTGGTGATGAAATAAAGGTAGGAGAAGCGATTTATCAAATACAAAACGATAACCAAAGTGCTAAGTTAGATGCTGCCGGAAGTGCTTATCGTGTAGCACAGCAAAATTTGCAAAATAATTCTCCTGTGTTGCAGGAATTGCAAAACAGTGTGGAGAGTGCAGCACTAAAATTTAGCAATGATTCTTTGGCTTATGTACGCTCTAAAAATATGTTCACACAAGGTGTAATTACCCAGAGTGAATTTGATAAAACGACACTTACTTTTAATGTTTCCAAGAATGATTTGCAGAGCGCAAAAGACCGCTTTCGCAAAACAAAAGACCAGCTTAATGTAGATGCAAAAAATGCTCAAAGTACTTTGCAAGCAGCTACAACCGATTTTAATAATTACAGTTTAAAAAGCATTATTAATGGAAAAGTGTTTGAAACCTACAAAGAACCCGGTGAGTTAGTAAAACGCAACGATTTAATCGCTTTGCTCGGTGATAAGACTGAAAAAATTTTGCAGCTTTCGGTAGATCAACAAGATATTGAAAAGGTAAAAGTAGGGCAGAAGGTGATGGTGAAAATTGACATTTCGGGCAATAAAGTTTATGAAGCTACAGTAGATAAAATATACCCTACAATGAACCAAAACGAACAGAGTTTTCGTGTAGATGCAGTGTTTGAGAATGGCTTAGACATTGGTTTTATTCGCACTTCAGTAGAAGCAAATATTGTGATTGCACAGAAAGAAAATGTGCTTGTGATTCCGCGTACCGGTTTAGTTAATGGTGATAAAGTTATTCTAAAAAATGGCAGCGAAAAGAAAGTAATCACTGGCATTGGAAACCTTGAAGAGGTTGAAATTACAAGTGGTTTAAGCGAAAATGATGAATTGAAAATTATAGAATCGAAATGATTAGCCGCGTAAATTTCAAGATTGCAAAAACACATCTGCTTGCTAAAAAAAAGCAAACATTAGTGGCAATGTTAGGCGTTACATTCGGCATTGGAATGTACATTTTGATGATAAGTTTTATGAGTGGTTTTAATGAATATTTATCAGATGCTATGCTTTCTGCCACGCCCGATGTTCATTTATATAACGATATTAAAACAGATTATTCGCACAGTATTTTAAGTGATGTTTACGATACTTCAAAATACCTTTCGGTGGTGCATCACCCAAAGCCAAAAGATATTCAACCGAACATAAAAAATCCGTTGGCGATAGTAAATTCTCTAAAAAGCGATGAGCGTGTTTTGGCAGTTTCGCCACAGCTTACCACACAAATTTTTTACAATAGCGGTCCAGTTCAAATAAACGGCTCGCTGCAAGGTGTAAACATTATTGAAGATGCGAAACTTACTTCGCTGCGCACCAAAATTAAAACCGGAAAAATTGAGAGTTTACTCACCACCAGCAACGGTATTTTAATGGGACACGGCTTATCTAAAAAGCTAAATGTAAAAGTAGGCGATGCTGTAAATCTTGCTACACCAAAAGGAAATTCTATGCGCTTTCGAGTGGTGGGCACATTTCAGTTTGGCGTTGGTTCTATTGATAATATTCGCAGCTATGTGAACCTTGCAAGTGTGCAGCAGTTGATGGGAAAAAATAGCCAATTCATAACCGATATAAACATAAAGTTAAAGAACAATGCGCAGTCTGCTGCAATGGCGAAAGAACTTAAAAACAGATACCATTACGTGAGCGAAGATTGGAAAACGGCAAACGCTTCGGCAATGGTGGGTATTACCGTTCGCGATGTGATGACGATTGTAGTGAGCTTTACACTTTTAGTGGTTGCAGGTTTCGGTATTTACAACATTATGAACATGACCATTCAAAACAAGCTAAAAGATATTGCCATACTTAAAGCACAAGGGTTTAGTGCGCAAGATGTGCGTCAAATATTTTTGTTGCAGTCAATTACCATTGGCGTGCTTGGCGCTTTATTTGGCATGGTGCTTGGTTACATAATGAGCTATGGCGTTTACAGTTTGCCTTTTCCTTCAAACGAAATGATTAGCATCACGCGCTTTCCGGTTACTTTCCATTGGTATCATTATGTTTTTGGTTTGGTATTTGGCATTATCACTACTTTTTTTGCAGGCTTTTTTCCAAGTATTAAAGCAGGAAAAATTGATCCGGTTGAAATTTTAAGAGGCTGATTTTTACTATAAAATTAAGCAAGCATGAATGAAATTCTTTCAGTACGAAATTTGAATAAGCACTTCACAGAGCCGGAAGATTTTCATGTATTGAAAAACATAAATTTTAGTATTCAGAAAGGCGAGTTTGTGAGTGTGGTTGGCAAAAGCGGCTGTGGAAAATCTACCTTACTCTATTTGCTTTCTACTTTAGATACCAATTACACTGGCGAAATATTTATTGGTGGCGAAAAAGTTTCGGGCATGAAACATAAAGCACTTGCGGCTTTTCGCAACGAGCATATTGGTTTTGTGTTTCAATTTCACTTTTTGTTGCCCGAATTTTCTGCTCTGGAAAACGTGATGATTCCTGCACAGAAAGCAGGGAAATTTCCATTGAGCGAAATTAAAGACCGCGCTTACGAAAAGCTAAAACTACTCGATATGCACGAACACGCGCACAAGCTTTCTTCGCGTTTAAGTGGCGGACAGGCGCAGCGCGTAGCCATTGCGCGAGCACTCATCAATGAGCCTTCAATAATTATGGGCGATGAACCAACCGGCAACTTAGATTCTGCCAATACGCAAACGGTTTTTCAAATTCTAAAAGATCTTTCAAGCAGCGGAAAACAAACCATTATCACCGTAACACACGATAGCGAATTTGCCGCTAACTGTGACCGTATTATCGAAATGAAAGATGGTGAAATAATTGGTGATGAAAAAATGAGATGAAATTTATTCTACTTCCTTTCCACCAATCACTATCACAAATTCGCCTCTTGGTTCGTTGGTGGTAAAATGCTGCAAAACTTCGGCTGCGGTGCCGCGTATGGTTTCTTCAAATTTTTTGCTCAATTCTCGGCTGGCGCTCACTTTGCGTTCTGGTGATGCAAATTTGTTTAGTGCTTCTAAGAACTTCACCACGCGATATGGAGATTCGTAAATAATAACGGTTCTGCTTTCTTCTGCAATTTTTTTTATAGCTGTTTCTCTACCTTTTTTATGTGGTAAAAAACCCATAAACACAAACTCATCAGCCGGTAAGCCGGAAACTACCAACGCGGGCACAAAAGCCGTAGCTCCGGGCAAGCATTCCACAGCAATGCCTTCTTGCAAGCAACTCCGCACCAGTAAAAAACCAGGATCGGAAATGGCAGGAGTACCGCAATCGCTCACCAATGCAATTTTTTGTCCGGCACGCAATCTATCAATCACGTTCATTACCGTTTTGTGCTCGTTAAAAGCATGATGCGCGTGCATCGGTTTTTGTATGTTGTAATGCGCAAGCAATTTGTGTGTTTGGCGCGTATCTTCAGCTAAAATTAAATCGGCATCTTTCAACACGTTTAATGCGCGAAGTGTAATATCTTCCAAATTGCCAATGGGCGTAGGAACAACTACAAGGCAAGGCGCAGTACTCATGGTAAACTGAAAAATTAAATTTTACCGTAGGCGGTTTTATTCTGAAAAAAGCTCGAAAGTGTAGCTTTCCATAATTGGATTTGCCAATAACTTTTTACATGCTTCTTCAATTTTTTGTTTTGCTTCTGCTTCGCTTGCAGCAGAAAGTTTTATAGTAAGGTGTTTGCCAATGCGCACATCGGCAACATCACTAAAATTCATTTTGTGTAAGCCTGCTGCCACAGCTTTGCCTTGCGGGTCTAATAATTCTTTGTGTGGCATTACGTTAATTTCTGCTCTAAAATTCATTTTTTTAAAAATGGTTGAATGAAAGATAAAAGTACATACAAAATTATGCTTGCAGGTACAGCGGCAAATTTAATAGTTGCTGCCAACATTACTACCAAAAGTATAAACACTAACTGAATTTCATTTCCCTTTATACCGTTTTTAAAACTTATTTTGAACGAAAACATAGGAATTTTGGCAATCATTAAAAAACTAAGCACTGCAACCATTCCATAAAGAAAAAATGGCTGAAAAATAGTAGCGGAAAGATTGAACGAATTGTTGAGAAAAACCAATAAAATTCCTATTACAAATATGGTTGCCGCAGGTGTTGCTAAGCCAATAAATCCCGTAGTTTGACGTTCGTCCACATTAAACTTTGCCAAGCGTAAGGCTGCAAATAGTGCAAGGAAAAACGCGGGCGATGCCGCTAAAAAAAGAAAGCTTTCACTTAGGTTTTTTGTTTCCCAAAATTGAAGCAAAAGATGAAAAACAACACAAGCCGGCACTACGCCAAAGCTCACCACATCAGCCAAAGAATCTAACTCTTTACCAATTCCTTTGGGTGTTTTTAAAGCGCGTGCAGCCATGCCGTCAAAAAAATCGGCAACTAACGAAATTACTATGCAAAATGGAACCCAATCTATATGAAAACTAAACACGAAAACAATGGCTAAGCAGCCACTAAACAAGTTTATGAGTGTAAGAAAATTTGGTAAGTTGAACATTTTAAAGTTTTAAATTATGGTTGTGTAGGCTTTTCAATATTTTTCTTTTTTGGAACAAAACCATACATCAAGCTAAGTTGTGGCGTGAAACCCAAAACAGGATGGTAACTCGTTCCTGCATCTAAGCGAAAACCTTTTACGGCTGTGCCTAAACCAAACGAAACACTAAATGGTGTGGTTTGCACGCCTGCTCTCAAGTTTAAATACTTAATCGGCCGATATTCTATGCCGCCTTTAAACTGCGGTTTGTGGTAAATATTTTGTTGGTATTCTATTGCCAATAAAACTTTTGGCGAAGGCTCGTAACCCAAGCCTAACTTCACAATAGTTGGTAGCCGCTCGTTAAAAACCTTATCCATTTTGTATGGAATGGGATTGTAAATATGCGCACCGAAAGTAAGCACTTTCCAAGGGCGGTATTGAAATCCGGCTTCTAAAGTGAAAATGTTTTTTTGCCCGTTTTCAAAAATAAAAAACCGCATGTAATCAAACTGAATGCCCATGCTGAATTTTTCACCGAATTTTCGGGCATAAGCCAAGCCAACTTTTGTTTCGTTGTATAAACTGTAGCCGTAATAATTTACACTCAACCCAAAAGTGCCTATTTTAGGTGAAAACGGAACTGCAACGGCAGCATTAAAATTATTTGTTTTAGCTGAAATAAATTTACGGTCGCTGTATATTCCAAAAGCAATTTCGTTCATAAAGCCTAATCCGGCTTGGTTGGTTGTAGTGCTAAAAACATCACTGAGCGTAATGGAAGCATCGCCCATAGAAGCAGCTCGCGCACCGGCAGTAAAGTTCTCGCCACCGGCAAAAGCATTGGCACTAAATACACACATTGCAAAGAGAATGTATAACTGCTTCATATTTTGCTGCAATAAAGCAAACAATTTTTAAGACTTAAAATAAACATATATAAAGAACTAATTTCAATAGGCAGATTTTAAGAATAAGGCTTTTTTCTGCTATGGAATTTGGGATTGCTGCAACTATCTTGTTATTCTTACCAACCGAAACGAACAGATATGACAGCCAATATTCTTTTACTTTTTACCACCGCTCCGTTTAAATCCATTGCCATGAAAATATTGCCAATTTTGATTTTTGTACTATTAAACTCCTGCACACCCGAAAAAATTTCCGTAAAAACAGGTGTTGAAGAAATCAGCTTTGGCGGTGGTGGCGGATTTACAGGAGAAATAAAAAATTATACGCTCACAGCAGATGGCAAGCTGTTTGAAAAAGAAAAGGAACTCAAAAAGATAGACAAAACGAAAACCTTAGAAATTTTTAATGAAGCCAAAGAACTGAAGGACTACAATTTCAATGAACCTGACAATATGTATTCCTTTATTGAAATAAAAACCAAAGAGAAAACAAACCGAATAGTTTGGGGCTTCGGCTCTGCAAAAATTGACATGGCAGTAATTCAGTTTAACAATAAAATAACATCACTCATTCAATAAATTACCAGATGAACAAAATAATATCAATAGTTTCGGCTACCCTTTTGGCAATAGTTGTTTCTGCAAATTGTTTTGGACAAGGCAAACCAATTTCTACACCTCAAAACTTCCAAAATCCATTCAATACCGGAGGAAAAAAAATTACAACACTTATTTCGGCTGCTCCGCAACAACAAACGCCTGTGGCCGAAAAAGAAAAACTTAAAATAGAAGTAGAAAAAGATGGTGTGTTTCACCGCAGCCTTTCAAAGTATAATATCAGCAGGGAATCGCTGACAGGCAATTTTAATTCTTATCTTAATTTAGATAAACAATATACCTTTAAGCAAATAAGTGAAAGAACCGATGATATAGGTTTTACCCATGTAAATTACCAACAATTATACCAAGGGATTCCTATTAGCGGTTGCTTGGTAATGCTCCATTTTAAAGATGGCAAAGCCAATTCCATTAACGGGCAAATTGCACAAAAACAAGAAATTGATATAGCGCAAAATATTGATGAAAAACAAGCCTATTCTATTGCGAAGGCATATATGAATGCCTCTGAATTACTAAATGAATACCCTATTAAATTAGTGATTGCTCCGATACCAACCGAAAACGGCTTTGGTTACAAACTTGTCTATAAAGTGCGTATAGATGTAGCCAATCCATTACAAATGGCGAATGTGATGGTTGATGCTGCAAGCGGTGAAGTACTTAATAAAATTAGTTTAATAGCCCATGCAGATACTCCTGGAACAGCACAAACGCTTTACAGCGGAACTCAAAATATAATTTGCGACAGCTATAATGGCTATTATAGGTTACGGGATAATGGTAGAAAGATTGAAACTTATGATGCTACAAATGCACAACAAGGGGTAGATTTTACTAATAGTTCTACTAATTGGGGTATTCCTCCTAAGTTGATATCTTTTACAATTACAAACGTATCTCAAAGTTGGTGGTACACTGCTTTTGCTGATGAACAACCTGACCTTTTTATCAGTATAAAAGATGGCTCAAACAATATTGTTTACACATCGGGCTATTTAAATAATACATTTCCGTCTGTAACTTTCAACAACCTGAATATCTACCTCACGAACCCACCATATACAGTTGAAGTTTGGGATTACGATGCGGTGGGTGGAAACGATTTTGGGGGTAGCTACACTATATCTTCCAATGCAGGAACATTCAACTGGTCGGGCAACGGAAATAACGGATATTACTCTGTTTTCTTACAAAGTAATCCCGCGTTAGATGTTCATTGGGGAATGGAAAAAATATTCGATTTTTATTCAAGCGTTTTCAGCAGAAACAGCTATGACGGAAATGGAGGTATCATCAAACAATATTTGAACCCATCTATTATGCAGGGTAGTAATGCAAACAATGCCAAAGCTTTCCCACCTCCATACAACTTTATAGCTTATGGCATGGGCGATGGTAGCTTAATGAATCCGGTTGTTGGATTAGATATTGAAGGACATGAGTTTACTCATTTAGTTGTTGCCAATAATGGAAAAGGAGGTTTAGATTATCAAGGAGAATCAGGTGCGTTAAATGAATCTTTTGCAGATATTTTTGGAACTTGTATTGAGTTTTACGCCAAACCTTCTACAGCTAATTGGACGCTGTTTGAAGATTTCACTCTAATACCCCCTTATTATACTCGGTCAATGTCCAATCCTAATAGTGGATTGGAGGGCAAAGCAGATACTTACCAAGGTCAGTATTGGATAAACCCTTCAAACTTATCAGACGACAACGGTGGAGTTCACACTAATAGCGGTGTTCAAAACTATTGGTTCTATCTGCTTTCACAGGGCGGTAGTGGAACAAACGATTTGGGAAATTCCTACTCTGTAACAGGCATAGGCATCAATCAGGCAAGGCAAATCGTCTATCGCAATCTGATGAATTATTTAACTCCAAACTCCAACTACTTAGCGGCATATAACAGTTCTTTGCAAGCAGCAGAAGATTTATACGGAAATCCTTCCACACAATACAACGCAGTCCGTGCGGCTTGGTATGCGGTAGGCATTGGAAGTAATCCAAATACTTATTGCAGTGGTACAACTGTTTTAACTGCCAACAGTGGCACGGTAACTGACGGAAGCGGTTCTGCTAATTACAACAACAATTCAAATTGCAAATGGATTATTGCTCCCCCGGGTGCAACACAAATCACTTTAAATTTCACTTCTTTTAATTTAGAAAACGGTTACGATACCGTGTTTGTTTATGGTGGAACCGATACAACAAGCACTCCATTAAAATACACAGGCACAACTTTACCACCTCAAATACAAACGCCCGCAGGAATTGGGGCGTGTTTGGTAAAATTTAAAACTGATGCAAGCGTTACGGCAGGCGGCTGGTCGTTTAATTACACTTCTTCGGGCATTACTCCTGCCTGTAGTGGTGTTACACTCTTATCCACTCCGTCCGGCTCGTTTTCTGATGGTTCGGGCAGCAGTAATTATGGAAACAATCTTAATTGCTATTGGTATATTGCTCCACCTTGTGCCACATCGGTTACACTTTCTTTATCGCAATTCAATACAGAGCAAAATTATGACGGGATAATTGTGTATGATGATATCTATGGCACCAATCAGTTGGCGGTTTATTCGGGAACTTCGCTACCTCCTTCTGTAACTTCCAACACGGGAACTATGCTTGTTTATTTTGTTTCGGACTATGCCAATACCTATCAGGGTTTCACGGCAAATTATACATCAACTGGTTCGGCTTATTGTTCAGGAACAACAACGCTTAATACTTCTGATTGGGGAACAATTACAGACGGAAGCGGAACAAACAATTATTGCAACAATATGGAATGTAGCTGGTTGATACAACCTCCGCAAGCTACAAGTGTAACACTTGAATTTAATTCGTTTGATTTGGAAGTTACTCCTGGAGGCAGTCAAACGCTTTATGATTATGTAGAAGTTTACAATGGCGTAAATGCCAATGCTCCTCTTTTGGGGAGATTTGCCGGAGCTAATATTCCTAATCCTGTAACTTCTACCGGAGGTAGCATGTTTGTCCGTTTTGTAACAGATGTAGCAGTTACAGCACAAGGCTTTTCGGCAACCTATACATCAACTACTAATCCGTATTGCAACGGCTTAACCACGCTTACTGCGCCAAGCGGTAATCTTTCTGATGGTAGCGGGTTCAATCAATATGCAAACAATGCACAGTGCTCATGGTTAATTCAACCACCTAATGCTACGGCAATTACACTTTCTTTTGTAGATTTTAATACAGAACAAAATAAAGATGGAGTGGTAGTGTATGATGGAGCAAATAATTCGGCTTCAATACTTGGACGATTTTCAGGCAACAATATCCCTAATCCTATTACTACTACCGGAGGCAGCATGTTTATTGAGTTTGCATCTGATGCAACAATAAGAGGAGAGGGCTGGACTGCAAATTATACATCAACAATACCGGTAATAGCTCCTGTTGCTAATTTTAGTGCTAATAGCACAATATTATGTGCGGGGCAGTGTGTTGATTTTACAGATTATTCAACTAATACGCCTACAAGTTGGCTTTGGTCTTTTCCGGGTTCTTCTACTCCGACTTCTACCGATAAAAACCCAAGTAATATTTGCTATCCGAGCCCGGGAGTATATAATGTTCAGCTTGTGGCAACCAATAGTGCAGGAGGGAATACAAGAACTAATCATGGTTATATTACTGTAAATCCTACTCCGTCTATTCCGGTAGTTGCCGCCAACCCTTCAACTACAATATGCCAAGGTATCAATACAACATTAAGTGTATCAAATCCATGCAATGGGTGTAATTATACATGGCAGCCAAACGGCTCAACGGGGCAATCAATAAGCGTTAATCTCGCTAATGATTATACGGTGATAGCAAGTAATAGTTGTGGACAATCCACCGCCACCACAACAGTTACAGTGAACCCTCAAGCTGTTGTTCCAATAATTGCCGCCAATCCATCAACAAATATTTGTCAGGGAGAAACTACAGTTTTAAGTGTTTCTAATCCTTGTAGTGGTTGCGCTTATACGTGGCAGCCGATAGGAATATCAGGACAAACAATATCAACAAGCACTTCCGGTAACTATACGGCAACTGCTATCAATAGTTGTAGTCAGGCTATTTCGCAAATAGCGGCTGTTACGGTGTTGGAACAGCCCACAATTCCGATAGTAACAGCTAACCCATCAGCAATTATTTGTCAAGGTAAATCTACAGTGTTAACAGTTTCTAATCCTTGTAGCGGCTGCAATTATGAATGGTCTCCATATAGTTCAACAAGCATTTCTAAAACAGTAGATATTCCTGCGAATTATACAGTAACGGCAACGAATAGCTGTGGACAAATTGCTTCAGCCCCAACAACAGTTTTAGTTAAACCTTTACCTCCGCTACCCAATATTACGGTTAATGGAAATACCCTGTCTTCAAGCGCAGTAAGCGGCAACCAGTGGTACTTAAATGGCTCGCCTATTGGTGGAGCAGACCAGCAAATATTTATTGCACAACAATCGGGCGATTATCAGGTTATGGTAAAAGATGGAAATAATTGCCAAAGCCAATCAGGTGTTGTATCGGTTATGGTAACGGGAATTAAAAATGTTGAAACAAAATCTTTTGTTGCCGTATATCCCAACCCAACAACAGGAAATGTGAACATTCAGTTTTCA
The DNA here is from genome assembly GCA_001897535.1 of Bacteroidetes bacterium 37-13. Lineage (GTDB taxonomy): Bacteria > Bacteroidota > Bacteroidia > Chitinophagales > LD1 > UBA7692. Next base: position 249,001 of record MKTC01000040.1, read on the forward strand.
AAGGAGCAAAAGAATGTTGCGGTTGAACTATTTGATGTTGCAGGAAAGTTAGTGATGAATCAAGCATTGAATAATGTTTCTCCTAATGAAGTTCACTCATTCAGTATTTCCGCTTTGCCAAATGGAATTTACCAGTTGCGGCTAAATGCAAACGGAGGTTTTAGCCATCATCGTTTGGTTTTGGCAAAATGATTTTTTTCTTCACAGAATTTTCTGTAGGAAACTTTTATGGAGAGGGGACTTCTCAAAATAGATATTTGGGGAAGCCGCGATAAAGGGTTGGAATAAATTTACAATACCCTAAATTATTGTACTCATTACATTTCTATATCTTCGCCCGCCATGAGCAAAGAAAATTCAACTAACCAGTTTCAGGAAATCATTTCACATTGCAAAGAATATGGTTTCATTTTTCCTTCTTCAGAAATTTATGAAGGATTAAGCGCTGTTTACGATTACGGACAAAACGGCATTGAACTTAAAAATAATTTACAGCAATATTGGTGGAAAAGTATGGTGCAGTTGCACGAAAATATTGTGGGAATTGATGCCGCTATTTTTATGCACCCGAAAACATGGAAAGCCAGCGGACACGTAGATGCTTTTATGGATCCTTTAATTGATAATAAAGACAGTAAAAAGCGCTATCGTGCAGATGTACTTATTGAAGATGCAATGGCAAAAATTGAGGAGAAAATTGAAAAAGAAGCAGAGAAAGCAGCGAAGAAATTTGGAGATAGTTTTAATAGGGAAATGTTTTTGCAAACTAACCCGAATGTGTTGCGAAACAAAGAGAAATTGAACGTAATTGAAACACGCTTTAAAAATGCTTTAGAAGAAAATAACCTCACAGAACTTCGCCAAATAATTATTGACCTTGAAATTGCCTGCCCAATTAGCGGAACAAAAAACTGGACAGAAGTTCGCCAATTTAATTTAATGTTTTCTACTGAAATAGGCAGTGTGGCTGATGAAGCCGGAACAATTTATTTGCGTCCAGAAACAGCACAGGGAATTTTTGTGAATTTCCTGAACGTGCTCAACACTTCGCGCCAGCGCATTCCGTTTGGTATTGCACAAATAGGCAAAGCATTTAGAAACGAGATTGTTGCCCGCCAATTTATTTTCCGCACCCGCGAATTTGAGCAAATGGAAATGCAGTTTTTTGTTCGTCCCGGCACAGAAATGGAATGGTTTAAACACTGGAAAGCTGCGCGAATGAAATGGCACCGCAGCCTCGGATTTCCTGAAAATAAATTGAAATTCTACGACCATTTAAAATTGGCGCATTACGCCAATGCTGCCGTAGATATTCAGTTTGAATATCCTTTTGGAATAAAAGAAATTGAAGGCATTCACTCCAGAACAGATTTTGATTTAAAAAACCACCAAGAACTTAGCGGTAAAAAGTTGCAGTATTTCGATACAGAACTCAACCAAAGCTATACACCTTATGTGGTTGAGACTTCGGTTGGTTTAAACAGAACATTTTTAGCACTAATTTGCAATGGCTACGAAAATCAAAAATTAGAAGATGGCAGTGAACGCACACTACTGCGCTTACCTGCATTTTTAGCTCCTGTAAAAATTGCGATTTTACCTTTGGTAAAAAAAGACGGATTGCCCGAAAAAGCACGCGAAATTTTTGATGTTCTTAAATTCGATCACAAATGTTTCTACGATGAAAAAGATTCTATCGGCAAGCGCTATCGCAGGCAAGATGCCATCGGAACTCCATTCTGCATCACGGTAGATCACCAAACTTTAGAAGATAGCACTGTAACTTTGCGCGACCGCGATACCATGCAGCAAGAGCGCATCAGCATTGAACGTTTGCAACAAATTGTAAACGAAAAAGTGGATTGGCGCAACGGCTTAAAATAGTTTTTTAAAAACTTTACTTACTTTTACTACAATTAAATTTTGTACAATGAAGCAAGTAATCATTAGTATTTCGCTAAGTATTTTTTTGCTTTTAGGCTTAGAAGTAAATGCACAAACTTCGGGAGCTACACTCAATAAAAAAGAAGCAACAGTTACCAACAAAAATGGCAATGGCGCAGCAGTGAGCAAAAGCGGCTCCACTGTTACCGGAAAAAATGGCGGAAAGGCTGTAACCAGCAGCAGTGGTGCATCTGCAACCAATGCAAAAGGCGGTGGTGTGAGCGCACAAAAAGGAAGTGTGCAAGCAAAAAGTGCATCGGGCAGGGGAGTAGAAGCCAATAAAAAAGGATTAGATGTGAAAGGGAAAAATGGTGGTTTAGAAATTGAAAAAGGTAAGTTTGAAATTAAAAGTAAAAAAGTGAATATCCATTTTGGAAAATAAAAAAGCGCTTTGTAATAATTCAAAATGAGCTATTCAATAAATTGTAAAGGCAAATTGTTAAGCCTTGAAACACCTCTGGTAATGGGCATTTTAAATGTTACGCCTGATTCTTTTTTCGATGGCGGAAAGTATGCCGCAAAAGAAGCAGCAATAGCCCAAGCAGAAAAAATGTTGCAAGAAGGTGCAGCAATAATTGATGTGGGCGGCATGAGTTCAAAACATGGCAATAAAATTATTTCAATCGAAGAAGAATTGAACAGAGTGTTGCCGGTGATTGAAAGTATTTTAGAACAATATCCCGAAGCGGTTATTTCTATCGATACTTTGAATGCTGAAGTTGCAGCAAAGGCAGTTGGCAAAGGCGCTTCAATGGTGAATGATATTACTGCCGGAAAATATGATGCAGAAATGCTGCTAACTGTTGCTGAGCTTCAAGTTCCGTTTATTGCAATGCACATGAAAGGTTTACCGGAAAATATGATGCAGCATACGAATTACAACGATTTGGTGGTGGAGGTTTTCGATTACTTTGCTGAACGAATTTATGCTTGTAAGCAACACGGAATTGCCGATGTAATCATCGATCCCGGTTTTGGTTTCAGCAAAACAATGGAACAAAATTATGAGTTGCTACGAAACTTAGAAAGTTTTAAAGCACTTGGAAAGCCAATGTTAGTGGGCGTCTCGCGAAAGAGTATGATTAAAAAACTTTTAGAAGTTACCGGTGAAGAAGCGCTGAACGGAACTACCGCAGTAAACATGTTAGCACTTACACAAGGTGCAAATATTTTGCGTGTTCATGATGTGAAAGAAGCAGTAGAAGCAATTAAAGTTTTTAATGCTTTTTCTAATTGAAATTTACAAGGTGATTTTTTATAGACAGACCTATGGATAAGTAGATTTTTTGCGATTGCGATTGGGTTTTCGTTCCCAATGGTTTTTACCGTTTAAAACGGTGTAGCCTCTGCCAAATTTTTCTGTTAGTTGTGGCGATAAAATTGCGGAATACCAAAACTCTGCAATGCAACGCTCAGGTGTAACATCTAATGTTCCATAGCCGTGTTTACTGAATTGATTGTACAAATGATGCGGATTCAAATCGCGGCTAATGCTTTGCGCCATTGGAATAAATTCTTTTGGAATACCGGCTTCGTTCATATTGCCGCGCGTGATGCTTGAGAATAAAACTTCAACACCCACAGCGCCTTCACCCGTTCTGCGTTTGTAAAGTTTTCTATCTCTTGGAGTTGCCGTTAGGTTGATAATAAAACTCATGTGCGCATCGCCAGAAAGCACCACCACATTATTTATTTTGTTGTCTGTAATGAAGCTGTAGAGCCGTTCTCTGTCTTTCGGAAAGCCGTCCCAGTTTCTAGGGTCAAACACTTTTCCGTTGCCCGGTGCATTCAAAAATTTGGGTAAACCTTGGCTCATCCAGCTGCCCATCATTTCTTGGTTTCCAATTAAATTCCAAGTTGCAGTGCTATTTTTTAATTCTTGCTTAAGCCAAGTATCTTGTAAATTTCCAAGCACACTTTTTTGTCCCGGAGCGTATTCTTCTTTTCCTCTAAAAAGGTGCATATCTATCATGTTTAGCTGTGCCAAATCTCCAAATTTAAACGAGCGATAAATCCTTTCGAGATGTGTAGTGTCCGGTATTCTTATTGGAAGATATTCGTAAAATGCTTTAATGGCATCTTCGGTAGTGCCGGGTTTTTCGCAATCGGTATCGTGGTTATCCCATTCGGCAATCCAAGTTTTATTTTGGCGTGCTGCACGTAAATCTGCATCTAATAAATAATAGCGGTGTCTTTCGCGCCATTCCTCTAAACTTGAAACATCTTTTGGAGCAGGATCGGGCATTCTTATCAGTTCATCTTTATCTGCATAATCGTAAACATAATCGCCTAAATGAATTACAAAATCTATATCCGGGCGTTCAGCAATTCTGCGGTAGGCATTAAAAAAACCACTCCACACGCTTGCACAAGAGGCAATAGCAAATTTTACATGTGTAATATTTTCGTTGGGCAAAGTTTTTGCCTTGCCAATAGCAGAAAATTTTCCGTTGTGTTCAAAACGGTAAAAATATTGGTGATTCGGCTCAAGTAATTCAGCATCAATTTTCACAGTAAAATCATGTTCATTTTCTGCAAGTGCAATACCGCTATTTTTAATTTGGCTGAAAATAGAATCGGAAGAAATTTGCCATTTTACTTCATACGATTTTGTGGTATCGGGTAAAGAAATTCTTGTCCATAAAATTACTTTATTTTGAAGTGGATCGCCCGATGCAACACCGTGTATAAATGGCGCATGAGTTTTGTCTTCAAAAATATTTTCAGGTAAAAATTTATATTGGGCTTCAGTAGAGAGATAAAGAAAGTAGAAATAAGAAAATAGAATTATTCGCAGCAACATTTATTGTGAAGTAAGTAATGGAAACCATGAAATTAAAATCTACGGTTTCATTTACAATATTTTAGTGGAATTACCTTCTTTTTCTCTTGTTTTTCTTAGTTGGTTTTGCCAATAGTTTTTCAATTATTTTTCCTGTTGAATCAATTTTGTAACGCTGATATTCGTAAATATTTTTCTTGGTGCGTTCGCGTTTTGCTACTGTGGCAAAGCCATTTTCAAAGTCATCAGCTTCTGCATACGCAGGCAATATTGCCCAGTTAAAATTATGGTTGATGTAACCCCAAGTGGAATCGTTTTGGGTAGCCGCGCAAAGCCCATTTGCAAAAGATGCTGTATTGCTGAAAACTTTTGGTGTAAGCCTTATTCCATTTGTGTCGATGTAAGTCCAGCCGCTATCGGTTTTTACTGCTGCGGTATTTTCTTTAAAACCAAGCGCATCATTGTAAATAAAAGGAATGACAACTCTTCCTCTGGAATCTAAAAAGCCATATTTGTCGTTTATTTCGGCAGCATAAAATCGCTCACTCAAGTCGTCTATTTCATTGTAAATAGCTGGAACAATAAATTTACCACGCTTATCAATAACTCCGTATTTACAAGCATCTTCGCTACAATCGCCAATGCCAACTACGGCTCTTCCTTCTACAAAATCTGCTGCGTAATTAAAAGTTGCAGCAAATGCTGTATCGCCATTTTTGTTGATGTAGTAGTAAGTACATTTGCCATCGCAATCTTCTTGGGTTACGGCTGCCAATCCACACGAAAAATCGTTTGCCTCGTAATAACGTGCCGATATTACTTCTTGCTTTGTGGCAGTGTTTACATAACCAAATTTGTCTCCGTTTTGTTGTGGTGCAAGTGCTAAAGTTGAAAGTGAAGAGTCTTTTGTTATCTCGTTTTTAAATGGATAATTCGGGAAGTTTTTAGAGAAATTTTCATACTCAATAGGCGTGGCATGAACTGTTTCTAAAAGATATAATTCACGCCAAGCAGTTTCAGTATTTCTGTTAGTCGGATATAGTCGTAAAAAGTCTTTGTAAAGTGCTGCAAAACCATCGCGCGTGTAAAGCACATAAATGCTGTCTTGTACTCTGCCAATTGCCGGATGATGCGGATAACTTTTCTGAAATTTTACATAAGCATCAAGTGTGTTTTCTTTGAGCGTATTTTCCAAACCACGCTGCTCAAACTCGCTTAATGCTTCTTCAAAATAAGCACCTTTAGGATATTGCTCCATGTATTTTTTATACGATTCAGGTTTGCCATCTGCTGTTATTTGTTGGTAGAGCAACTGCTCGTAAAGTTGTAGTGCTTGCGCTTTTTCTGTTGCCAGCGGATAAGTTTCTGCAAACTTTTTCATGGCTTCATAAGAGTTTTGTTTTTGGGCAATTTCAAAAGCTAAAGCATTGCGTTTTTGTGTTGCTTGCTTCACTAAATTGGTATCAGAAAAAGTTGCAGCGAAGTGCGTAAATTGTTCAACGGTATTTGTTTTTTCTGCTATTGCAAAAGCATCATTTTGAATACGTGAGTTTTGCTCCTTAATGGTGAAGTCGCGCACGCCAAATTCCAGGTATTTTTTTGTTGATTTATCGGTAGGATTTAATGGCAATTTTTGTGTAGCTCTGTTAGAATAAAAAAAAGCAGAATCAAGGCTGTAGCCTTTAAAATCTTTCGCACTAAAAATTTTAGCCATACCAAAATTGGCAGCTACATTTTCGGGCGATTTTTGTAGTTCTTTATTGAAACTCAAAATAGCTTCTTGGTAAGCTCCCGTTGTAAGTTGTTTGAAGCCTGTTTTTAGATTATCGGCAAGCGATATTTTGCTTCCCAAAATAGCAATGGAGAGCAAGAAAATTTTTATGCTGTTTTTCACACAAGTAAACATAGGTTTCTTTTTAAAACAGAAAATATAAGATACTCTAAACGGAGATGTGTTTAGTGTAGAATTGAGTACGGTTTGTGTGATGTGGTTTCAATTTGATAGATGCAAAGGGTAATGGAGATTTGGGGTAAACGGTAAAAATTTGTAACTTCATTCTAAATATTCCATTACTATGAATTCAATCCTTCTACTTAATGTGATATTATTGATTGTATCTTTTCTTTATTGGTTGTTTCCTCCAAAAAAGGTAAATTGGTTTTATGGTTATAGAACGCCAACTACCATGCGAAGTGATGCAGTATTTGAATTGTCAAATAAGATTGCTTCTCGATACTTTTTATTGTGTGTTTTAGCTTGTAGTGTTGTGAGTGCTTTGTTGTATTTTTTGTTTCACGATAAAGTAAATGAGTATGTTTATTATGCTGTAGTTTTGTTGTTTATTGTGGTTGCAATTGCGCTAACAGAAAGAGAAATTAAGAAGCAGATTAAGTAATAAATAGAATATCTGTTTAAAGAGAGTTGCTGTTTTACACGTTTAAAAAAACATGCTAATTACAAAGGATAAGTATTGCTTTAAAAGCCAATTTCAATTTTTACTTTCGCTGAATGAAATATTGTTTGTTTCTGTTTTTTACAGCTTTTGTATTGCTACAATCTAAGGCAAGCGATTTGCGCTCTGATACGATAGATATTCAATCTTACATTCTAAAAATTGACCTTACAGATTTTGCCAATAAATCGCTTAAAGCGGAAGCTGAAATAGAAATTAAATCGCTTCAAAATAATGTTTCAAGCATAAGATTAGACTTGTTGAAGTTGATAGTAGATTCAGTAAAATTTAATGGAACTACAACTTTATTTAGTTACAACGATACGCTACTTACAGTTAATTTCCCTACAGCATTATCTAAAAATTCAAATGCTGTTTTGCAAGTATCTTATCATGGCAAACCACTGCAAATGGCGGGCGATTTTGGTGGATTTTATTGGACAAATTTATATGCTTTTAATATCGGAGTAAGTTTTGCAGACGATCCACATTCTTATGGCAGAGTGTGGTTTCCGTGCTTTGATAATTTTAAGCAGCGAAGTTTATACGAGTTTCAAATTACCACAAAGAACACACACAAAGCATTGTGCAATGGTATTTTGCAAAGCGAAGTAGATTTTGGACAAAATAAAATTTGGACATGGCAACTTAACCAGCCGATACCTTCGTATTTGGCGAGTGTAGCAGTAAGTCAATACGAAATTTTACGCGATACGGTTCATGGGCTAAACGGAGTGAAGGAAGTTTTACTTGCTGCACGCGCTAATGATACAACTAAAGTAAAAAACCTGTTTGTGCATTTGCCCGATGCTTTTCATATTTATGAAAACCTTTTTGGTGCCTATTTGTGGGATAGAGTTGGCTATTGTATTGTGCCGTTTAATGCCGGAGCAATGGAACATGCCACCAACATTGCGTTTATGCAAAACTATCTAAATGCTTATTCGGCAGAATGTGAAGAAACAATGGCGCACGAGCTTTCGCACCATTGGTTTGGCGATTTGGTTACTTGCGATTCTGCTTCTGAAATGTGGCTGAACGAAGGCTGGGCACGCTATTGCGAGAAGTTGTTTTTAGAACAGTTTTATGGCGATTCGGTGTATAGGCAAAGTGTGCGAACTTTGCACGAAGATGTGCTGCACAGAACCCACATTCGCGATGGTGAATACTTGCCGGTTAGTGGTGTGCCATCTGCGCAAACCTATAGCTCAACGGTGTATGACAAAGGCTCGGATATGATTCACACATTGCGCTATTACATGGGCGATGCAGCATTTTTTAGTTGCGTGAAAAATTATCTTGATAGTTTTAAATTTAAGAGTGTGAGTACAGCACAAATGCGCGATTACTTTTCGCAATGCAGTGGAATTGACCTTACAGCATATTTTAATAATTGGATTTACACAAAAGGCTTTACGCATTTTAGTATAGAAAATTTGCAGTATGAAACAGAAACTGTTGGCACTGAAACTCGCAACAGAGCTAAGTTTACCATTAGGCAAAAATTGAACAATGCACCGGAATATTTCACGAATGTGCCGGTAGTGATTTCGTATTTTACCAATGAAAATAGCAGCCAACGTTTTACCGACACAGTTTGGGTAAATGGCTCTTGTACCGACCATATTTCTGCATACAGCAACTTATCAGAAAACATAAAAATGGTAGCACTTGATTTTGATGAAAATTTACAAGACGCTATCAGCGATTTTTGGTATGAAGTGAAAGACACAGGATTGTATGATTTTGATGTGGCGCGTGCTAAACTAAATGTGCAAGAATTAAGCGAGCCAGATTTGTTGCGAATTGAACATAATTGGATTCACCCTGAACCAATGAAAGATAAAATTTCTGGTTTGCATTTAAGCAATAGAAGATATTGGACAATAGATGGAACATGGCAAGATTCAAGTGCAATAAGAGCTACGGCAACTTTTGCTTACGATGGCACCGATGCCGGTTTAGATGCGGATTTATTTTCTACAACTGAAGATAATTTAAGTGTTTTGTATCGCCCGAATAGTGAAACAGAATGGCAAATTGCAGATTCATTTTTTGTGAATACCCAAAATTCCATAAGCGATAAAAAGGGAGAAATTATTGTCAATAATATTCAAAAAGGGCAGTACTGTTTTGGTATTTGGAATGCTTTGCTTGCCGATACTTCTGTAGCAGATGCCGATTGTATTTTTACTTCAATAAATTCTGAAAGTTTATTGCCGGATTTTAAACTCTATCCTAACCCTGCTTCGCAATTTTTGCAGGTAGAAATTCAACCAAATACTTTTAATAAAGCAAAAATTATTGATTTAACCGGTAGAGTTGTTGCCGAGAGAATAATAAATAGGAGTGAATCAATAATTTATTTACAAATTGAAAATATTGCGCGCGGCATGTATTTTGTTGAACTTTCTAATGCTTTCGGCAATAGAAGAACTAAAACTTTAGTGGTGAAGTAATATAGATAATCTTTGTGCTAAAGTTTACTCTATGTGTTTTTTTGCAGAAACAAACATATAAACCAATACATAACTGCTAAAACTGAATTGCCATACTTTCAATTTTAGGTTTGTTGGCAGCTAAAGCATTATTTTTTTATTTCTTCGCCACAAATTTTACTCATGCTTTTATTGCGTTGCTACCCACGAATTACAGATTGGCTTTTTGAAGTTTCCGGAATTGATTTGAGGTTTTTACCTATTTATAGCTATGGTTTTTTTGTAGCATTAGGTTTTATAGTTGCTGCTGCCATTGCCGCTTGGGAATTGCGCAGACGTGAACAACTTGGCTTAATCAATTTTACAACCAAAACAGTTACAACTGGTGAAGCGCCAACAGTTTCAAGCCTATTAATAAATGCTTTAGTGGGTTTTATTTTATTATTTAAAATAGTTGCCATCTTTTTAGATAAAGAAGCATTTGGTGCCAATCCGCAATCGTTTATTTTTTCAATGGGAGGCAATTGGCTTGCCGGAATTTTGGGTGCGATGATATTTGGCGGCTATTCTTATTACGCTGCCAAGAAAGAACAGTTGCCAACTCCTAAAATTGAAATAGTAAAAGTTTATCCAAGTCAGCAAATTGGCGATTTAGTGGTAATTGCTGCTGTGCTTGGCGTATTGGGCGCAAACTTTTTCAACTATTTAGAAAATCCTGAAGATTATAGCTCGTTTGCTCAAGATCCAATTGGTTCATTGTTTAGCGGGCTTTCAATTTTTGGCGGTTTAATTTTTGCGGGAATTGGCTTTGGAATTTATGCTTATGTAAAGAAAATTCATATTTTGCATCTATTCGATAGTGTGGCTCCAGGTTATATTTTAGCAAATGGTATTGGAAGAATTGGTTGCCATGTAAGTGGCGATGGCGATTGGGGAATTGTGAATGTAGCGCCTAAACCAGATTTTATTCCGCAATTTTTATGGAGTAACGATTATGCGCACAATATAATAAATGCCGGAGTTCCAATACCTGGTTGCGAAGGAAATTTCTGCAATCATTTGTTGTTGCCGGTTTATCCAACACCTGTTTATGAATTTTTGCAGTGCGCTGTTATCTGTATCATACTATTATCATTACGTAAAAAACTTACAATTTATCCGGGAGTGCTGTTTTCTATTTTCTTAATATTTAATGGTATTCAAAGATTTACAATAGAAAAAATTAGAGACATTTCTGATAGAGAATTATTCCATGTTTTAGGGTTTAATTTGAAGCAAGCAGAAATAATATCTATTGGAATGGTAATAGCAGGAGTGTTGTCTGCCGCGATTTTGTTGCGTATATATCGTGCTCACAAATAATAACGAAAATATTTTTTATTAAAATGTTTCTTTTCGTTTGAAGTTTTGTGAAAATTTTTACTTTTGGCATTCAATCTTTTGAAAAATTTAAAAAAAACTTGACTATGGCTTTAAATCTACGAGCTAAGTTATTTTCAGCAGTTGCCGGCATTTCTTTGTTTGGAACCGTTGCAGCACAAGACATTCACTTTTCGCAGTATTACACCTTTGCTTCTGCTATGAATCCGGCTTTGGTAGGTAATTACGATGGTAGTTACCGCTTGGCGGCTTTATACAGAAACCAGTGGGGAAGTATGCTTGCAGGAAAAGCATACCAAACAGTTGCCGCTGATGTGGATGTTTCTTTCTTAGAAAACTATTTGAGAACAGATAAACTTGCTGTGGGCGTAGGTTTTTACAACGATATTTCCGGTCAAGCAGGATTATCGGTATTGAATGCATCTTTGTCAGTTGCTTATCATAAAGGTATAGATAAAGATGGCAAACACCGTTTGTCATTTGCTGCACAAGGCGCTTATGTGCAAAAGCGTGTAACAGATCCATTGTTTGCAGACCAATTCCAAGGGCACGACCAAACAGTGAGAAACTACACAAATGAACAACTTCAAAAAGGCAAACATGCTTTTGACTTTAATGCTGGTCTTTACTGGCGTTCAAATATTAAAGACAAAGTGAAGTTAAATGCCGGTTTTGCAGTTTACCATATTGTGCAACCTAAAGAAGATTTTATCAAAGATTCATTAGATGTACTTGGTAATTTCACACGTAGATTTGTTGCTGATTTAAGTATTGAGGCTTTTTTAACTAAAAAGAAAAATGTGTCAATCACTCCTGAATTTATATTCCAATATAAAGACAAACAAATGGAAGCAGTTCCGGGTTTGTTGGTGAGCTACTACTTTAACACAGGTTTCCGTAACAATAATAGCGTGCACTTAGGCGGTCGCTACCGTATTGGAAACGGTATGGATAAAATCGGTGATGCTTTTGTAGTATTGGCACAAGTAGAATTTAAAAATGTTCGCTTAGGCTTTGCTTATGATGTAAACCTTTCTAAGTTAAGTGTAGGTACTCAAAATCGTGGTGGTTTTGAAATCTCATTAAGCTATATCGGAGAAAGCATTAAATCATTTAAAGCCAACAAGAGTTTGCCAAGCCGTAGATTCTAAGATAGGTTTATTGGTCTTTAAAGATATTTTCACTAAACAAAGAACTAATAACCTGCTTTATTAAAGGCAGGTTTTTTCATAAACTAAATTTTAAAACAATAATAAAATCCTTACAAATGCGTAAAGCAATATTGTTTTTTTCCATCAGCTTGTTTGCCCTAAATTTCGGCATGGCACAAGGGAAACAAGAAAAAGCCCCAAAGGCTAAAACTGAAAAAGTAAAAGCTGAAAAAGCTACTAAAGAAAAGACCGAAAAAGCGCCAAAGGAGAAAGCAGAAAAGCCTCCTAAAGAAAAACTTACTAAAGAGCAAAAAGCTGAAAAGCGCAGCAGAGCAAATACTAGTACTGAAACTAGAAAGATAAACGTAAGAAGATATCTAAAGTTAGGAGATAGATTTTATGCGGAATCTGCTTACTACACTGCTGCTGAATATTACAAAGAAGTGGTACAAGTAAAACCTGAAAATAGATATGCAAATTTTTGGTTGGCAATGAGTTTATTGCGTGCACGCGATTACGAAAATGCTGAAGTTTTCTTTGCAAAATTCGGAGCTATTAAGCCAGGAGAAAAAGATAAGGAAAGCAAATGGAAAGAAGAAGATGAAAAACTATTCACTAAGTTTCACTATTACTATGGCGAAGTATTACACCGCAATGGTAAATACGAGCAAGCAATTGGCGAATACAGTAAATTCAAAAGTTCTTATGATAAGGAGGATAAAGCTTCTTGGGCAAAACTTGCGAATAATGGTATAAAAGGCTGTGAGTTGGGATTAAATCCATATAATTCTAAAATTAAAACCAACCGTTTAAGTCCGGTAGTTAATCGTGCATACAATGAATTATCTCCTATGCCTTACGATGCACAAACTTTATACTTCTCTTCTTTACCTTCAGATACTTTAGTATTTGATAATAAAAGAAAAGAAAGACCAGAATATCAAATTTACACAACAACACTTGCCGATGGTAATTGGAGCAAACCGGCAGTAGTAAAGAATGAAGATGTAAATACACCAAAGTACAATGCAGGAAATGGCGCTTTTAATGCTGATAGATCAAGATTTTATTTTACTAAGTGTGTAGATATGGAGGACGATCGCTCACTTTGCAATATTTTTGTAGCAGACTGCAAAGCTGGTAAATTCAGCAATGTTCAGCGTTTACCGGAACCAATAAACTATAAAGAAAGATTTACCAGCACTCAACCAACAGTAAGAGTTGGTAATGATGGCAGAGAAGTTGTATATTTTGTAAGCGATAGAGATGGAGGAAAAGGAGGTTTGGATATTTGGTTCACAAGCCGTATTAAAAGCGGAGAATATACTGCTCCCAAATTAGTTGGCGGCTCAGTAAATACAGTTGGTGATGAGGTTACTCCTTTTTGGGAAGAAACAACAAAAACACTTTATTATTCTTCAAACGGCTTGCCCGGTTTTGGAGGATTTGATGTGTTTTCTACCAAAGAATTGGCTGATTTGAGTTGGACAGAACCTCATAACCTTGGCAAAATTTTGAACACGGGCTACGATGAGTTGTACTATAACATTGCATCAGATCAATCAAGAGGATTCTTTACTTCAAATCGCCCAGGTGGAAGATTTTTAGATGGAATAGCTTCATCTTCTGATGATATTTTTACTTGGGAATTATTCAATTATGCTGTTGAAGGTATTGCATACAAAGATGGAAATGTTGATGCCGGCCCGGTAGAAGGTGCTACTTTTCAATTATATAAAAAGAATGCTGATGGCTCACGTGAATTAGTAGCAGTAGATACTACTTCAAAAGGTGGAAATTACTTCTTTAAATTAAAGCCAGATGAAGATTACGAAGTTGAAGTAGTTCGTGCAGGATTTAAACCAACGGTGGAGTTTGTTTCTACAAGAAACTTACCAATGGAAGATACCATCAATAAAAACTTAGGCGTTCAAAAAAGCGTTTATGTTATGTATGGCAGTGTAATTGAAGAAGGAAAACCTGAAGTGAAATTAGATGATGTTAGCTATACAGTAATTGAACAAAGCGGAAGCGGTGTGCAACGTACAATTATGAATGGAAAAACAGAAGTTGGAAGTTTGAAATTTGCAGTTGATTTAGACCGAGATAAGGACTACAAACTTATTTTCCGCAAAAACGGATATTTTAGTAAAACAGTGCCTTATTCTACAAAAAGCTTAGGCGATAAAGATTCTGTTTTAAATGATGTTGCATTAACTAAGTTAGAATTAAATAAAGATTACACACTTAAAAATATTCTTTACGAATTTGGAAAAGCTACTTTAACTGAAACATCTAAAGAAGTATTAGATACACTTTACACTATTTTAGTAGAAAACCCAACATTTGAAATCGAATTAAGCTCACATACAGATGCTATAGGCTCTGATGCTGCAAACCAAAAATTATCTCAAGCTCGTGCAGAAAGTTGCGTAAGTTATTTAATTTCTAAAGGTATTGCTAAAGAAAGATTAAAAGCTGTTGGTTATGGCGAATCGCGCCCTAAAGCACCAAATACTACAGAAGAAGGGAAAGACAATCCTGAAGGTAGAGCACTTAATAGAAGAACCGAATTTAAAATCTTGAAAGGGTAACCTTATATAGAATTATATAAGCGCATATTGCAAAATGTGCGCTTTTTTTTCATTTATTTTTTTATTACCATGAAAAATATTTTATACTTTTTATTTGTATTACTTGCAACGTTGTCTATAGTAGAGGTTTCTGCGCAATGTAGTGCCACAACTAATAATGCAGGAACTGTAGATGTTGGTTGTAATGTATTTGGAACATCTTCTCCAATTCCATCAACTGCTTATAGAACATTTGCTGTCATAAATGGAGTGGACTATACCATTTCTACTTGTGGTTCAGGTTGGGATACCCAGTTGACACTTAGAGATAATAATGATAACTTTAAAGCTTATAACGATGATACTGGACCGGATTGCAGTGCTTTGCAAGCATCTATTGCATGGACGGCAGATTTCTCGGGTACTGCAAAAGCCTATGTACATCGTTATAATTGTGGTAGTATATTGGAGGGTACTTCTGCCATATTAAAAGTAAAGCAAAACACAACAGTATCTAATACCACCTCTACGGCAAATATTTGTGAAGGAGGAACAAAGGCTCTAACGGCTTCTTATGGCGGTACTTACTCAGGCGCCCCAACTGTAACTTATAGCGTTGTTGCCGGGTCTGGTTCTGTTTCAGGTACTACTTACACTCATAGTGGTGCAACAGGGAGTGTAACTATTAGAGCAACATTAGGTGCTTGTAGCAGTGATAGAACTTTTACTGTAGTTGCAGGACCAACTGCAAATGCAGGACCTGCTTTGGCTGCTATTTGCCAAGGTGCAACATCTGCAGCTATGGGAGGTTCTGTTGGCGGTAGTGCTACTGGAGGAACATGGAGCGGTGGTGCCGGTACATGGACAAATGCAACCAGCCCTTCGGGAGCAACTTATACGGCAGCATCAGGAGAGTCCGGCACTATAACATTAACACTCACAACAACCGGTGGATCTTGTGGCGCAGTAGTTGCAACAAAAACGATAACTGTTAATCAAAATCCAACAGCCAATGCAGGGGGAGCATTAGCAGCAATATGCCAAAGTGGAACATCCGGATCTATGGGTGGCTCTATTGGCGGAGGTGCTATTTCAGGTTCGTGGAGTGGAGGTGGAGGCTCGTGGTCTAGCCCAACAAGCCCAGTGGGTGCAACTTATACTGCAAGCGCAAGCGAAAGTGGAAGCATTACGCTTACTCTAACTGCAAGCAGTGCTTTTTGTGGAAACACTACAGCAACTAAAACAATAACAGTGAACCCTAAGCCAACTGCAAATGCGGGATCAGCTTTAGCTGCTATTTGCCCTGGTGCAACTTCGGCAGCAATGGGGGGCTCTGTTGGTGGCGGTGCAACGGGCGGTACTTGGAGTGGTGGTGCAGGTACGTGGTCAAATGCGAGTAATCCGGCAACAGCAACCTATACTGCAGGATTAGGTGAAAGTGGTACAGTCACATTAACGCTAACTACCAGTGGTGGCTCTTGTGGTATTACGACAGTAACAAAAACAATAAATATTAGCGCAACACCAACTGCAAATGCTGGGCCTACATTACCTACTATTTGCCAAGGCGCAACTTCAGCAATAATGGGAGGTTCTGTTGGAGGAGGTGCAACCGGAGGCACTTGGAGTGGTGGTGCAGGCTCTTGGCTAAATGCTAACGACCCTGTAAACGCACAGTATGTTGCCGGTACAAGCGAAAGTGGAAGCATTACTTTAACCTTAACCGCAAGCGGACCTTGTGGAACTAAAACGGCTACAAAGACAATTACTGTTTCTCCTTCACCGGTTTCTCCAAGTTTAGGAGCTAAATCTCCTAATATTTCTACTGTTTGTGAGGGGCAAACGGTTAGTGCAACCATTACTGCCGGCTCCGGTGGAGTAGGCTGTAGCGATGTTTATCAATATAGAAGAAGAACAATTTCTAACGCTTATGATCCTTGGGCATCATATACTTCAGGAGCGAGTATTGCAACAGCGGGGTATAATTTAGTGGAAATTCAAGTAGAGCGTGGAAATTGTAATCCATCTTCAGGTTGCTCTTCAACAGGATTTTCAACTATTGCTTCTTGGGTAGTAAATCCTCAGCCTGCTAACCCGACTTTAGGTGCTAAATCACCAAATTCTACTTCTGTTTGTGAAGGGCAAAATGTGAGTGCAACAATAAATGCAGGAACAGGTGGAGTAGGTTGCAGCGATGTGTATGAATACCGTACAAGAAGCACAGCAAATGTGTGGAGTGCATGGACTGCTTACATCTCTGGTTCAGCAGTTACAACAACAAGTTTAAATAAAGTTGAAGTTAGAGTACAAAGAGGTGGTTGTAATGCTTCTGCTGGTTGTACTTCTACTTCACCGGTGGTTATTGCCGATTGGGATATTTTTCCGCAGGCAACTATTTCAATAACACCATCTCAAACAGTTTGTAGTGGTAGTGGAGTGCTATTGAACGCTACTGTTGTGGGAGGAAATGGCTCTGGCACTTATCAGTGGCAGGTATTTAGCGGTGGAGTATGGGTTAACGTTGGTACCAATAATGATAACTATACAACACCGGTATTACTTTCAACTACTTTATATCGTTGTAGTTTTACACCTTCTGCTCCGGGTTGCGGTATAGCAACATCAACTACCACAACTTTAACGGTAGTGCCGAATCCTACAATTTCAATTGGAACAGCACAGACTATTTGTAGCGGAGGAAGTGTAACGCTTTCATCTTCTGTGAGTGGCGGAACAGGAACAACAACTTATCAGTGGCAATATTTTGATGGAATTACTTGGCAGAATGTTGGAGGGAATACTTCTACATTAAATACGGGAGCACTATCGGCAACAACAGATTACAGATGTATTTATTCTGCTAATGGATTAGGTTGCACAGCAGCAACATCAAATACAGTTACTATTACAGTCGCTGCTGACCCAACAGTTTCAATTTCTGCTTCTGCAACTTATTGCGGTTCCGGTAGTTCTACTTTAAATGCAGTTGGAGCAGGCGGCACAGGTACAATGGTTTATCAATGGCAAAGTAGTCCTGATAACTCAACTTGGTCAAATGTCGGTACGAATTCATCTTCTTACAGCACTGGTACAGTTTCATCAACTACTTATTATAGAACAAAATATTATACTTCTGGAGTAGGTTGCGATACTGCTTATTCAAATGTTGTTACTATTACTATCCAGCCTTCTTTAGCGAATAATACAATATCTCCAACATATCAGAAGTTTTGTGCTTCGGGTACATCAACTCTTCTCATAGGTGGTTTGCCTACTGGTGGTAACGGAACTTATACTTACACATGGGAAGTTAGTGTGAATAATGGAGGCACATGGAGTTCTGCTCCTGGTTTAAATGCGGGGATAGATTACCAGCCGCCATTTACAAATTCAACAGTTTGGTATCGCAGAGTAGTTACTTCAGGAACTTGTTCAGACAATAATAATTTGAGCATTATCAATGTACTTCCTTTGCCATCATTTGTTAGTGTTGCAAAAACAGATGTAAAATGTTTTGGTGGAAGCGATGGAACAATTAGCGCTTCCGGTTCTTCGGTAAATGGGGGGGTGTTATATTCATTAAACGGAGGCGCATTCCAAACAAGCCCTTTTACTGGCTTAGCAGCAAATTCTTATACCATTACAATACGTGATGATAGTTTATGTTCTGTAACATATCCAACTCCAATAGTAGTTTCTCAACCAACAGTATTGGCTGCATCAGTGGATTCTTCAAAAGATGCAAGTTGCTCGGGAGTTTTTGATGGACATTTATATAGTTCTGCATCTGGTGGTGTTGCGCCTTATCAATATTCTTTAAATGGAGGTCCATTCCAAATTTCTCCAAACTTTAGCAATATAGCATCTGGCTTTTATACGCTTACGGCTATTGATGCAAATGGTTGTTTGGCAACTGATACAGTTACAATTTCTAATCAATATACAGTTTCTGCAAATTTAGATTCGGTGAAGAATGTGTCTTGCTTTGGAGGTAATGATGGGGAAGTTTATGTAACACTAACAGGGGGAATATTGCCTTACAATTATTCAATTAATGGTATTACATTTCAACCTATACCTGTATTTACAGGCTTAACTGCTAATAATTATGTAGTTACATTGAAAGATGCAAAAGGTTGTGCTGCATATTTAACTGCAAATGTTTCTCAACCTGGATTGCTTTCAGTTTTAATTGACTCGGTGGTAAATTCATTATGCAATGGCGGTTCTACAGGTGGTATTTATACTTCTACAGCAGGTGGAACTGCACCATATTCTTATGTATGGAGCAATGGCTCACTAAGTGATGATTTAATTAATGTTCCTGCAAATACTTACAACGTTACAGTAACTGATAGTAAAGGATGTACTGCTGTTGGCGGAGCATCTATTAGTCAGCCGATAGCATTGGCAGTAAATGTTGCATCATTTGGAAATGTATTATGCAATGGTGATAGTTCAGGATCTGTTGATATTTCTGTGGCAGGTGGTACTCCTCCTTATGCTTTCAATTGGAGCAATGGAAAAGCAACAGAAGATATTTTAAATGTTTATGCAGGTACATATTCTGTAACAGTTACTGATGCAAATGGCTGTACAAAAACCATTAGCCAAACAATATCTGAGCCGTCACTTTTAGGTACTTCAATTACTGCTGTAAATTTAAGTTGTAATGGTGGAAGCAATGGAAGTATTGACTTAACGGTGAATGGTGGAACTTTGCCATATAATTATATTTGGAGCAATGGACAAGCTACACAAGATTTAAGCAACCTAAATGGTGGCACATACTATGTAACAGTAACGGATAAAAACGGCTGTAGCGCAAGAGACAGTGTGATTGTAACAGAGCCAAGTGCAGTACAAGTGAGCATGAGTA
>MKTC01000041.1 GCA_001897535.1 Bacteroidetes bacterium 37-13
CTGTGGCGCTAAAAGTTGCTGAGCCGCTGTTGGCACTTGCGCAAGTTGCATCTTGTTTGCTTTGTACGCTCACGCTAATGCTTGGGCAAGCTGCACAAGGAGCTACTGCTGCAATATTTGAGATTACAATTTTTGTTCCTGCATTATCTTCCACTTTAATAGAGTCTTTTCCGGTGGGCGGGGTAGCAGTTGCGCCTGTTGCATACTGCACCCATTGTGCAGGAGATGCACAAGATGTAATGGGTGTGATGCCAGATAAGCATTGCCCAAACATCCATGAACCTCCGCAAGCAGTGCATTGTGCTTGTGTTGTAATAGGTGTAGAGGCAGCAGCTTGCCAATATGACCATTTGAAAACAGGTGTTCCTCCGCTCACAGTTAAATCGCCATTTGTTTCTTTACAAACAGAAATTGCGGGACAACTATTTACTGAAATGCTTGTGGTGTAAGAACTTCCACAAGAAAGTGTAAATGTTATGGTATGTGTTCCAACGCCTGCAATTGAAGGATTAAAAGTGCCGAGCGAAGCATTGGTAATTCCTGGACCGCTCCAAGTTCCGGTAATATTTGGACTGCAAGAAGTTCCTGTTCCAGTTGTGGCAATTAAGTTTGTTGCTGGGTCTGAAATACAAAACGGACCAGACTTTGCAATGTCTGCATAACAGCAAGTATTTGGCACAATGCTCACATCATCAATAAAATAGTATGCAAAATTATTTGGGAAATTTGGGTTGCCTGTATTTTGAATTGTGGTATTTGAATTGCCATAAAAGTTACCGATTGTAAAGAATTGTTCACCCCCTGCAGCTGTATAATCCCATTGCAAACGAACCCAATTTTCGCTGGTGTCAGTGATGGCACTACAGCCGTAATTTAATTGTGGTGTTACATTTATGATTGCGCCTTGTGTACAAGCATCGCGCATATAGCGTGTGTTTGAAAAATATACACCAATATTATTAGTTGCATACGGCATAAAATCAGCTAAGCTTATATACATTGAAACACAGTATTTCTGCCCTGCAACCAAGGGCGAAGAAGTACGACCTTGAATATATTCTCTGTAAGTACTTGAAATTAATTCATAAGTAATTAAACCAACATAGCGTGTGCCGGTGTGTGCATATTGAAAACCAAGAGCGCCCATACCGCCACCAGGAGATTTGGTAAATGCAATATTGCATGGCGCAAATAAATCGGGAGAAGAGCAACTATCGCCTGCGGCATTTGAGTTGGCATTATCCCAATCGGGTCCTAAATCTGCTCTGAAACCTTCTCCGCCAAAGTTAGCACAATTGCTATTGGTGTTTTCAAAACTTGGATTTACCACAAGGTTTTGTGCTTGTAGTTGTAGTGCTGCCAATAACGCAAGCGCTAAAATTGAGTAGTACTTAATCATGCTAAAGTATGTTCCTTAACTGTTTTGTTAATCGAAGATGGAAAAAAGAATGATTTCGTTGTGTTTATTTGATGCATTGTGTGTTGATATGAAAAAGCCCCAAAGAATTTAATCTTTAGGGCTAAACTAAAAGCAAACAAATTATTTGATGTGAATTTATGAATTGGATTTTACTGTTTTTGTAACAGTAGTTACTACTTTTTCTACATTTATTTCAGAGCCTTCTTCTTGGCTTACTAATTGCCCATTGGGCTTAAATATGCTAATGATATTGGAGTGTGAAAAATCTATTGGCGAAATTCTTTTGTACTTCATAGAAAGTACGTTTGCAAATTCTTGTGTTGCGTCTTTATTTGAAGTTAAGAAAACCCATTGCGGAGCATCCATTTTGTTGATTTTTGCAAATTCTGCTAATCGGGTTGGAGTATCTGTTTCAGGGTCAATGGAAACCAACACAAGCGAAACTTTTTCTATATCTTTTCGGTCTATTTTCTCTTCAATAGTTTTCATTTTGGCAACTAAAATTGGGCATGCAGTTTTGCAAGAAGTATAAATCATTACAACCACTAAAGTTTTGCCTTGTAAATTTTTCAGTTGTAGAGTTTCTCCTTTTTGGTTCTGCCATTCAGTAGATAAATTAAATATGGAATTAGATGGGAGTGTCTCCGACTGTTTAGATTTTTCTTTACAAGAAGCCAACATCAATAATGCAATAAGAAGATAATTATAGTATTTCATAATTCATTATTTTGGTGAACTGTTATGGTATCTTTAGCACATCTAAAACCTAAATTGGCAATAGTGTAATTTGCTTTAAGAGAAGTTCGTAGTGCAAAGCGCATAAAGGCAGCATAGTTTAAATTGTCGGAAGTGGTTGTGGCACTACCTGCACAGAATAAACCCTTGTCATCATATTCACCCACTCGCGAATCTCCGGTGCTTAATATAGAATTAAAATCATCTGTCCATTCCCAAATTAAGTCGAACATATTGTAAACTTTCCAATAGTTTGGAGTGCTTTCTTTTACGGAATTAAACTGCCTATCTTTTTGAGAATATAAGCCAATAATTTGATTGGAATACTCCGGTTTTTTTCGGGCGTTAAAAGTATCGGTATCTGCCATTGCTACGAACTCCCATTCATCTAAAGTTGGAAGTCTTTTTCCTACACTTTGCGAATATGCTTTAGCTGCAAACCATGAAACAAAGCATACGGGAGCATCAAGCTTTGCACCTTTCGGAAGTGTTGTGTCATCAATCCAATCGCGTAAATAAGTTGTGTCTGCATAAATTTCTTTCACATTAGATTTTTGCCACTGTGGATTAGCTTTTACAAAGGCTAAAAACTCTTGATTTGTAACTGGATTTTCATCTAACAAAAACGGATGTATGGTAATTTCTATTGAGTCTGTTAAGAAAAATGGCTCGTATTTTCCTCCGGGAATATAAACCATTTTGGTAGTAGTAGGAACCGGATGTAATGTATTAGAAAAAGTATTTTGCAGCATAGGTTTTTCGCTTGTTGTGCGCACTTGCTTTTGGCAAGAAAACAACAGTAGCATTCCCATAATTGCTGCAAAATACTTATACATTTTTATTGTTCTTTAGAGCTTAATAATAGTTTAGTGGTCGGTTAATTTCTCTGCACTAAATACTTTCGGATTAGCGTCTCCGGTAACTTTCAGTTTTCCAATTGCGCCTTTGTTGAAAGCTCTTGAAAGTGAGTGATCCACTAAAACATATTCACCCGGAACATCTACTTTAAATTCAACGATGGCAGCACCACCGGCAGGAATCATAGTTGTTTGAATGTTATGAGAAATAGTGCTTCCACCTTCTAAGTAAACGTTATCGAAAATTTCACCAATTACATGGAAAGAAGAAGTAAGGTTTGGACCGCCATTTCCTACAAATAAACGAACAGTTTCTCCCACTTTTGCTTCAATCATGTTTTTGCCTAAAAGTGAACCTTTTTTACCGTTGAATAAAACGTAATCTGGGTGTTCTGCAACAGCCTTGTCATTATCAAATTCCAATAAGCCCTTTTTAATTGTAGATGCTTTGGTATAGAAGTCGCCTTGCATAATGTAGTATTCTCTATCTACTTTAGGCAATCCACCTTCCGGTTCAACCAAAATTAAGCCATACATACCATTGCCAATGTGCATTGGTACCGGAGGAGCAGCACAGTGGTAAACATACAAACCCGGATTTATCGCTTTGAAATTAAATGACGCTTCTTTTCCAGGAGCAGCTGTTGTAGCTGCAGCACCGCCCCCAGGTCCTGTTACAGCGTGTAGATCAATATTGTGAGGCAATACGCTATTAGCAGCATTTTTTAAATTCAGTGTTACTTCATCACCTACTCTTAAACGAATAAAACTGCCCGGTACGGTGTTATTAAAAGTCCAAAAGGTATATGGAATTGTATCAGCAATTATACCTTCCATTTCGGTTGTTTCTAAATTTACAATAAACTTTTTGGCACCTCTTGTTCCTACCGGTGCTGGCACATTGGGTGCGCCTGTAACTTCTGCAACTTCAGGGTTGCCTTCTGCTACAATATCAACAGCGGGTTTAGAGTTGTTGTTTTGGTTTTGGTTGCATGCCGAAAGCGCAATCATCATTGTAGCCGAAGCGCAAAGCATTAAGTGTTTAGTTTTCATGTTAATTGTATTTTAAAGTTTAAAAATTAAAATTTTGTTTTAAATAATGTAGGATTGATGTTTAAAGATAGCCACACCCACTGTTGATAAATATTCGCGGTTAATGTATTTTTTAGTAAATTTAGAGTAGGAGTGGAGAGGTAAAATGAATAACCACCGCTTATATTGATGAATTTGTATATGTTGTATGATGCTGTTAAGTCTAATTCTTGTCCTAAATTGTGATTGTGATTTTTAATGTTATCGGCAATTGAATTTGGAGTTAAAAACTGGTGGATGGCTAAATTTACAGTAAGCCCTTTTTTCCATTTGTAGTTCAATTTTAAGTAGCTATCAGAGAGCCCAACATTGCCATGTGCATTGCCTGCATAGTAGTAATCCATAAAGCCGTAAAACTTGTGTCCTGTAGCGAAGTATGGAGTGAAAATCATATTTTGTTTTGATGCGCTTCCGAAGTTGTTTCCGCTCACTAAATCGCTTCCAATTCCTAATTCCCAACTTGGTGTGATGATGTAGCCTGCATAAACTGCGGCCATATAACCTTGTCCATCTAAGCCTTTTAAATTTTTACCTCTTTGGTAGTAGCCAGATAAATTACCTACGAATTTTTCGCCTTTATGTGTGTAGTTAAGGCCAAAAGTTTGGGAAAAATAAGTGCGGGTGTCTTTGTCTGTTTTGGTGTAATTTTGAAAACCTAAATTGGTAGCAAGTACGGTAATTTTATCCTTTTTGCTTACTGGAAAAGCGGCCCAAACTGTTTGCATCCATTTGTAAGGAAGCGCATCGGTTGGAGCAAAAAAGTTTCCTGCTGCATTACTTAAATTATTCCCATAAACTTCTTTGTAGTTTTGGTTGAAAGCAAAGAAACTTTTTACTTCAAAATTGTTTTTACTAAAGTTTATTGATACCGCATCGTGAACTCTTCCGCCTTGCGCCCAATCTAATTCACCGAAGAAACGCTCATCGTCTAATGAAATTATTTGCCTGCCAATTTTAAAGTTCCAAGAAGGTGACGCATTCAATAATGCCCAAGCTTCAAAAATGGCAAACTTACTACCGTTGTTCTCTGCTCCCTGCACCATATTTGCCTGCCCCCAAACACTTACATTTTGTGGTGAAAACCGAAGCGACAAAATATTCTTGTAACTGTAGTCGAAATTTATTCTCAGGCGTTCACTTATTAAAGCTGCAGGTTTTTCGCCTCTGTTTAATGGACGAAATGCTCCGTATCTAAATTCGGCTCTGGGTCTAAACTGACCAGAAAGTGAGAAAGTATTGTGTTTGGTTTGTGTTGTGTCTTGTGCAAAATTTGAGATTGAAATTCCCAAACTAAACACTAAAACGAGCAGTAATCTAAAAAGATTTGGTATGTAATTTATAGCACTCATTGTATGTTCTTTTGTTTTCGTATGGCAAAAGAATATCTTGCATAAATCACTTCTAATGATTTAAAATATGCAGTATTATGACTTATGTCATTTTTTGTATGGTGTTGCGATCATAAATTAAAAGGTTGCCAATAGTTAATTGCTTATTGTTTCACCAACTGCCTTCTGTAGCTATTGTTTTTATCGCGCAGCTCAATAATGTATGAACCGGTAGAAAGCTCATCGGTTCTAATTAAAGTATGCTGCAAACCAATAGAATTACTTTTTAGAATTTGATGTTTTATTCTTCTGCCCGAAGCATCAAAAATATTGCATTCTAATTCGGTTTGTTTGTAATTGTAATACTGCAATACCAAGCCGTCCACAAAAGGATTTGGATAAATTCCAAGCATGGCAAAATCATCATCATTCGTTTTAATTGAAGAAACGCCAACGTAAATTATTAATCGCACAGTAT
Organism: Bacteroidetes bacterium 37-13; assembly: GCA_001897535.1. GTDB lineage: Bacteria > Bacteroidota > Bacteroidia > Chitinophagales > LD1 > UBA7692. The sequence goes on from MKTC01000041.1 coordinate 5,911, forward strand.
CGCAGTTTGTTGGAGAATTGCTGTTGCATGCAATGGCGTAAACAGTATCAACGCCTGTATAGCCATTTGGTGCGTAGTAATTAAAACAAGTATCACTTTGCACTTGTATCAGTGCGTTGGTTTTTTTAATAATGTTTACGTTGTTAAAAGGTTGGTTTACTTCATCAAAAGAATAGCAAATAGGAATTGCTGTTCCGCCACTTCCCGAAAAGGTAAAAGTTTGAGTGCTAAATTCCGGTACTATATTTAATTGAACTTCTATAGTGTCGCAGTTTTGAACATTACAGTTATCACAGCCTGTTGCTACAAAAACAGTTTGCCCCGTAGCGCTTGAGGTATAGCTAAAGCAGGTATCATTTATGAAATTTAAGTTGCCAATGTTAGGCTGAACAATAACTTGAGAAGAAGCAACGCCTGATTCTAAATCGTTGTATTGAATACAATAAATTATGGTGTCGTTTTGTTTCACCGAAATGGTAGCTACGTCTTTCACCACAGGCAAACCTACTCTAAAAATATAGAGAACTGTATCGCAAACGGTAGCTTGGCTGTTTTCGCAACCGATTAAATAAACTTCTTCGTAGCCACAGAAAGTTGAAAGTGGTGTGTAGCTGATACAGCTATCGTTGCTAATTGATACAGACCCGGTATAAGCGCCTTCGTAGGATACTGCAACATTGGTGCTAAACAAATCGTCAAATCCTTTGCAATTGCTGTAAACCTGCCCGCTGGTAAGTGAAACATTTACAGTGTCGGCTTTTGTAACAGCGGTTACCTGTAATAATACTGGAATAGTATCACATTCAGTTGGGTTGGCGGTTTGGCAAACTAAAGTAAGCACTGTGTCGTAGCCGCTGTAGTTGTGTATTGGCGTGTATAAAACATCTTTATTATTTACTGCCACAGCAGTTCCATAAACAGGGTTTTCAATTATTTGCAAGCCAATTGCAGGACAGGCCGGAGCATTTGGAATTACGGCAATAGAAAGTGGATTGTTTTGTGCTGTAGTTACATGTATTTCTCTTTCAACCTTTGCAAATGGCACAAAATTATTAGGAAATAGCGATGGAATAGGTGCAGATACCTTTGGTGCAGCAACTTGTGCGTTTGCTTTGCGCAAAAAACTTTCAGTTCCGTTTACATACCAACTTTCGCCACTTGTTTCGGTGTTTGAAATTTTATCAACCGCCAAGAAACGATAGTCAGCTTGTACTTTATTCTTCTTCACATCTAAAGTATAATAACCATGATCTACCAAATTAATATATTTCATGTGTGGGTTAAATGATTTAATCAAATTAACACCAATTGAAAATGGCATACTCTTAGAAGTAACGCTTGTGCCAACAAACTCAACGCCCACAGAGCCTGCTCCAGATGAAGAATTGTAGTTAGACCCGGGAATATCGTTTGCCCACGAAGTATGAATATCGCCCGTAAGCACAACCACATTTTTAATATTGTTATTCACAATGTGGTTTTCAACTCTTTTGCGTTCAATTTCGTAACCGTCCCATTGGTCATCGTTTAAAATTGCCCCAAAAGCCTTAAATGGTGCAAACATTACTTGGTTACCAATTACTTTCCATTTAGCGCTAGTATCGCTAAGTTGTTGCAGCATCCAATTCATTTGGTAAGGTCCAAGTAAATGATGGGTTGTATCATTTGCTTTGCTGCCATCTTGTTCAGAACGGTCGTAAATCCTTGAATCCAACATTACCAAGTTCATTAATTTCCCCCATTTAAAATTTCTGAAAATTCTAAAAGTATCTGCAAGATCTGGTCTTCTAATCGGTATCCATTCATAATAAGCATTCACACTATTGTTTTTTCTTACATACCACGAGCCTTCGTTTGATTGGTGGTTGTTTGCTCCGCCTTTCCATGAGTTATCTGCAAATTCGTGATCGTCCCACACGTTTATGAATGGAAACATTTGGTGGCAGCGCTTGAGTTGATTATCTAATTTGTAAAGTGAATGGCGAACGCGATAATCGCTTTCCGTAATAATTTCATTTGTTGGTTCATAAGTTCTGCCTGCAATATTTGAAGAATATTGCCCTACACCATATTCGTAAATATAATCACCAACATGCACTACTGCGTCCACTTCATTTCTATCGGCAATATTTTGGTACGCATTAAAAAAGCCATGCTCCCAACTGGCACAACTTACTACCGCAAAACGTACACTATCATTATCGCTGGTTGGCAAAGGTGCAGTTCTTGTTCTTCCGGTAATAGAGTTTTTTCCATTGTTTTGAAACATATAATAATACCAAGTGTTTGGTTGTAGCCCACACACATCAACTTTTACGGTATAGTCGTTTTCCGGCAAAGCTTGCGTATAGCCAAAATTTACCACGTTTGTAAAATTAGTATCTGTTGCCATTTGCCAATACACATCTAAATTTCCGCTCACGCCCGTATCTGGCGTGCAGCGAGTCCAAATTATAACTTTTTCGTGCGTTGGATCGCCACTTGCCACTCCGTGATAAAACGGCTCGAAAGCAGGTGTTAAAGTAAGTCTAGCTTGTGAAAAACTTAGTTGAGTAAATGCTGCTACGGAAAATATAATAAATATAGAGAGGCGAAAAAAACGAAGCATAATATAAATTGTTTCAATCGTACAAATGTAATGTATAAAATGTGTAATGCCGCTAATAATTCTTTAAAACATTTGGTTAAAAATATACTTTCGCACGCTTATGTTTCAGGAATTTATTTCAGGTGTTTCACAGCTTGTAGCTGAAAAAAAAAGAAGTGTGATAGTTACACACCGCCAGCCCGATGGCGATGCAATGGGTTCTTCTCTTGCTTGGTGGGCTTTTTTGAAAAGTGAAGGTTGCGAAGCGCATTTTATTTCACCAACAGAAATTACGAGGAACTTAGATTGGCTTCCATTTTTTTCTGAAGCAATTTCTTTTGAACAAAAAGAAGGTAAAAAGAAAGCTACAGAAATTTTAGCACAAGCAGAAGTTATTTACTGTTTAGACTTTAATGCAATTTCTCGCTTAGAAGAACTTGGAACCTTAATTGCCAATAGCAGTGCTGCTAAAGTGATGATTGACCATCACCGCGAACCCGAAAGTTTTGCGGCATTTACTTTTAGCGATATTCGATTTGCGGCTACTTGCGAAATGGTGTTTGACGTAATTGAAAAGTTAAGTAAAACCGATAAGATAAGCAAAGAAATTGCAACGCTTCTTTATGCCGGAATGTGCACAGATACAGGCTTTTTTCAGTTTAATAATACTTCGCCAAATGTGTTGCGCGTGGCCAGTATTTTATTGGAAAAAGGTGCGCAACCGGATTACATAAGCGAAATGGTGAATAATATTTTCCATGAACGCAGACTTAACTTTTTCGGTTTTTGCTTAGATAAAAAATTGAAACTCACCTGCGGAGGAAAAGTGGCTTATATAATGGCAAGTGCTAAAGAAATTAAACGTTTTCATTTACAAAATGGTGATAGCGAAGGTTTGGTTAATTATCCTTTTAAAATAAAAGGCGTGGAAATGACTGCCTATTTTAGTGAAGAAGGGGAGAAAGTGAAGGTTTCTTTTAGAAGCAGAGGCAATACCTTAGATATGAATCAATTCGCCAGAATTTTTTTTGAAGGCGGAGGACATTTTAATGCTTCGGGAGGCAAAAGTTTTCTTTCTGTAGAGGAAACAGAAGCTAAATTTTTAGAAGCGTTAGAAACTTTATTTCCCAAACAATAAACTTTTACGATAATTGACAGTTGAAAAACACCAAAATGAATAACAATTTAATTATGAAAACAACCAACTTTGCAATGGCGCTTTTTGCCGGGCTTTTTGCAGCCTGCAACGCAAATGGCAGTAACAAAACTGAAACCGCTTCTTTAAGCGAAGCAATGAATCAACCAACAGAACAACAACAAAAAATGAGTCAAGAAAACCTAAAATGGAAAGAAACGCCAGGCTTGTATGCCGAATTTCAAACTTCTAAAGGCACAATTGTGTGCGAATTAGATTACAAAAAAGTACCAATGACCGTTGGTAACTTCGTAGCTTTAGCCGAAGGCAAAATGAAAAACAGCGCAAAGAAAGAAGGTGTTCCTTTTTACGATGGGCTGGTTTTTCACCGCGTAATTGCGAACTTTATGATTCAAGGTGGCGACCCACAAGGCACAGGAATGGGCGGGCCCGGCTACCAATTTGCTGATGAGTTCGATCCATCGCTTCGCCACACCGGTCCCGGAATTTTATCTATGGCAAACGCAGGACCTGGAACTAACGGCTCTCAGTTTTTTATTACACACAAAGAAACGCCTTGGTTAGATGGAAAACACAGCGTGTTTGGTCATGTAGTTGAAGGACAAAAAGTGGTTGATGCCATTGCACAAGGCGATAAAATTGAAAAACTTTCGATAGTGCGTGTTGGCGATGAGGCTCAAAAATTTGATGGGTTGAAAGCCTTTGCTGATGCTCAAGCTAATGCAATAAAAAAGCAAGAAGATGCTAAGAAAGCTGCTCGTGCTTCGTTTGAGCAATTAGTGAAAGAAAAATATCCTAAGGCGAAAAGCACCGCTTCCGGTTTATATTACATTATCGAAAAGCAAGGAACAGGAGAGCAAGCAGTTGCTGGCAAAACTGTAGAAGTTCACTACACCGGAACTTTAGCTGATGGCACAAAATTTGACTCTTCTTTAGATAGAGGTCAGCCGTTTTCTTTCCAATTAGGCAAAGGAATGGTAATTCGCGGTTGGGACGAAGGCATTGCGCTTTTAAAAGTTGGCAGCAAAGCTAAATTTATTATCCCTTCAGATTTAGGCTATGGCGAAAGAGGTTTCCCTGGCGCAATACCACAAAACGCAACATTAGTTTTTGATGTTGAATTATTAGGTGTGAAATAACAAACAAGATATTTCTTTAAAGAAGGGAAGATTGAAATTCAGTCTTTCCTTTTTTTTTTGCTCATGTTTGGGCATTGAAAAAGCAATACACAAAAGGTACTGACCTAAAAGAATAAAATAATGGATTGATGAACTTAGTTCTGGTTAAGCAATAGCTTCCATTTTGCTACTTAATTGAAGATTTAATTATAGACATCAAATAAAAAAGGAATAATACTATAAGAAGCGCAACGCAGCCCCAAAACGTTTCCGAATTATTATCTTTCTTTTTGTATTGAATTCTCTTGCAAGAAATACAAGTGTTGCCTATCACCATAAATTTTTTACAATACTAATACCGATTTGATATCCGTAATAGACCAATAAAATTGTTCTAAACGGCTATCACATCGGCATTATACAATATATTATTGGACTAATTTATAAATCAATTTAGTATAACATGTTGCACTAAGCCATCTACATTATCTGGATCCGTATTTCTTTATGCAACTCTGGTTGTGCAACTATTTCGTTTGATAAAAACTCTACACTACAGTTAATGCAATACACTTTTAAAACATTGCTTCGCATACTTCCTCCCACAAAGTTCCAAGAAGTTAGAGCCGATCATTTATTTCCTAAAAAGTGCAAAGCCTTCTTTGTCTGCTATAATTTTAACGGAGCCACAACGAGGATATATTAGTTTCCGTTCTGGGTTAAACTATGGTTTTAAAATTAAATGGAATTAAATGAAAGTCTTTTTTATCTGAAACCTATAGAACAGTCAAACTGAAACAATAAAAAAAGCCGCTTGAAATTACTCTCAAGCGGCTTTTAAATATTTACTAAAGTTCTTTAGCGTTGAATTGCTAACTGTTTAGTGTATGTAGAACCTTCAACTTTTACGCGAACGCTGTACAAACCTGCAGCGAAGTCTTTCAAATCTAAGTGAATTACTTCATGCTTAGCAGAAGCTGCTTTTTGTTCTAAAACTATTCTACCAAATGCGTCAAATACTTCAACACTAATTGGTTTCTCGTTTTCTAACTCAACTAAAAGTGTTGCATCGCCCGCAGTTGGGTTTGGATACAAGCTAATTTTACGAACGCCTGAATAAGCACCTTCAATACCACTGATAAAGTTGATAGTATCAGTAAGTACAAAAGTACAGTTGTTAGCATCTGTAATGGTTACGGTGTAAGTTCCGGCAGCAGCAGTAATGTTTTGAGATACTGCAGCATTGCTCCAAACGTATTGGTAAATTGGGCTTCCTCCGTTTACTGTTAATGTAATTGAACCATTGGTAGAACCAACTTGGTCAGTTGAAACTGAAGTAGCAGATAATGCACTTGCAGGTTGGTTTAAAGTGTCATATAATGTAACCGCACAGCCGTTTGCATCGGTTACGGTAACACTATGAACTCCGGCAGTTAAACTTGTTACAGAAGCTGTTCCTGCACCATTATCCCATAAGTAAGAATAGCCAGGAGTACCGTCTTGTGCATTTACAGTAGAACCACCGGTTGCACCACCAAAACATTTCACATCGGTAGAACCCGAAATGGTTGCAGTTAATGCAGTTGCAGGTTCAGTAATGCTATAACTTGCTGAATTTCCAACACAACCATCAGCACTTGTAATTGTTGCTTGGTATTGACCAACAGTTAAGTTTGCTAATAATGAATCTGTTTGCCCTGAGTTCCACTGGAACACAAAAGGAGCAGTTCCGCTTGCCATCACAATAGCAATTGATCCGGTAGAGTCTCCTTTACATTTTACAGAGTCTATTACAACGTTTGCAATATCAGGTACTGCAGATACAGTAACAGTATCATTAAAGCTATAGCAACCGGTTAAAGTATAAGTAATTATGAATGGACCGCCTACGCCAGCAATGCTAGGATTAAATTCATTGTTAGGAGTTATTCCTGCACCTGTAAATACTCCGCCCGGAGTTGTTGGATATAATGTTTCAGCGCCTGCATCTTCACAGTAAACCGGTTGTAAACCTACAAAACTTGGATCTTTGGCAGGGGCTTCATAAATAAACAAACTGGTAGTGTCTTGTATAAGACCAAATCCAGGATAAGCAGCTAATTGGATGTAGTAGAACTTGCCCGGAACTAAACATTCAACTGTATCAATATAAGAAGAAAACATCTCTGCGCCAATAGTAGCATAGTCAGGATTGTCATCGTTTGCACCAAGTAAGGTATAGCCGCCCAAAGTAGAATCTGAAAGTGAAGCACAATCTGTAGCATCCCACAATGCTAAGCGAGTATCAGTTCCAGGAGAAACAATATATACTCTTCCTGAAGCAGGAGCTTGAAATTTAACCCAAATTGATTGTAATAAATCTTGGTCGCACCAACTCATAGTACCTTCACAAGTATCGCCTGCAGGGCGTACTTCATTTAGGGCTGCTGTGTATAGTGTGAAATCATAAGGGCCATTTTGTCCTATAGTACCAACAAATGCATCGCAAGATTCATCACCTTTTAATTGAATTACAATAGAGAAGGTGTCTGAATATGATGAAGCACAACCGTTTGAGCTAACTTTTGCTCTTCCATAGAAAGTGCCAACAGCATTTAATAATAAAACTAATGAATCGTTATTTACACCTAATGAAGTATATGGGCCTGAAGGATTAGTAGAAATTTCCCAAGAAATAACATCTCCGGTAAATCCGCTTAATACAAACAGTCCATTGGTATTTGCATCTGCTGTATCAGGTCCCGAAATTGTGCCGCCAACAGTTGGAGTGGCACAAATAGGAGTTGTGGTATCTACAACAACGGTATAATCTTCAGTTTCTCCCCAGCCATAAGTACCACATGAAGATGCTGCAACACTTCCTTCGCGTAAAACTATGCGCATTCTGGTAGCACCAGGCAAGGCAGTTGCTGGTACTGTTACCATTCCGGTTGGAATAGAACCAAACGCGGTAGTTTGTCCAAAGGTATAAACTACCTCATCTGCATCATCAAAATCGCCATCTTGATTCCAATCAATGTAAGCGCCTAAATAAGCACCGAAGTGTGTGCCGCCACAGCTTCCATTTCTAACTCTTAATGGGTATTGGAATAGTTTTTGAATGGTGGTAGATAAATTAGTATTGTCTGTGTAACTTTCACAAGTAGAAGCAGAAGTTCCAGCAACAATAGAGCCAAAGTAAACAGAATCTATTTTTGTATCAGATGTACTTGTTGCATTTGATGCACAGTAACAAAGTTTAGTAACCAATTTAATTACATTAGAGAAAGACGAATCTGCACAAGTTACTTTCAATCTGTAAAATACAGGAGCAGTTACTGCTTGTGAAGTTACAAATGCGTTTGTGGCGTTTGCAACATCGCTCCAAACAGTAGAATCACTAGAAACTTGCCATTGGATACTTGCTCCTAAATCATAATTCGTTGCAGTTAAGTTGGCAGTAGCATTAGTACAAACGGCAGTATTGTTTGCTGCAATTGTGCCTGCGGCAGGTGGATTAGTGCAAGGAGCAGGTTGCACTATTGTAACAATATAATCTTCTGTTTCTCCAAAACCATTAGAAGAACATGCATTAGCTTGTGCAACAGTTGTATTGTAAATGTATCTTACCCGCATGTTTATTTTGCCTAAGGCAGTTCCGGTAGGAATTGTAATAACGGTATCTGCTTGAGTACTTGGTAGTATTCCGTTTTTAATTAAGAAAAATTCACCGCTATCAGTAAATGTTCCATTATTGTTAAAGTCGAACCAAACACCAGCTCCGTGTGAGCCGCTTCCTGAGCCGGAGGTAAGCGAAACTTGATAGCTTACGCCTTCTACTAAAGTAGTGGTGAATTGACTTTCAGAATAAGAAATATAGCTATTAGGTAAACCATTGCAAGCTGAGCCTTGGTTTGACAATGTGTTAATTGAGAAGTTGTTTATAAAATCTCCAGAACTACATCCATTGCTTAGTGCCGGAGTGCAGTAACACATTTTATTGTATAGTTTTAGTACATTAGAAAATACAGAATCTATACAAGTTACTTTTAATCTGTAATATACTATTCCATTTACTTGTTGTGAAGTAAGTGTAAAATTATTACCACCAACTACGTTAGTCCAACTTAAAGAATCAGTTGAAACTTGCCATTGAAGCGAAGAACCTAAACCATAATTTTGAACAGTTAATAGAGTTGTAGAATCTAAACAAACAGCAGAATTAGCAGCGCTAATTGTACCGGCAGCAGGTGGATTTGTGCAAGATGGTGGAGCTGCAATAGTTATGGTATAATCCTCAGTTTCTCCAAAAGACTTTGCAGAGCAGGCATCAGCCTGTGCAACAGTAGTGTTCCAAATATACCTAACTCTTAACCTTGTTTTTCCATACATTGCAGTATTTGGAATGGTAATATTTGTAGTTCCTAAACCACTTGCCCCAATACTATTGGAAATTAAGAAAAATTCATTTGCATCAGCAAAACTTCCATTTTGGTTTAGGTCTATCCAAACTCCAGCACCATGCGTACCACTGCCGTTTCCTGCTCTTAAACGTACAGAATATGGAACAGTAGTCATTAGTGTAGTTGTAAATTGAGTGTCAGGATAAAGAATATAATTTCCCGCTTGTCCGTTACAGCCTGAAGCAGGATTAACTAAGGTATTTATAATTAAACTATCAATCATATCCCCTCCGGTGCAGCCATTTGAAAATGTAGGCTTGCAGTAGCAGATAAGAGTAGTTATCTTTAAAGCATTAGAGAATGTAGAGTCGGTGCAAGTAACTTTAAGCCTATAATATGCAGTAGCCGGATTTGTTGTTGAATACGAAGCGTTTGTAGCACCTTGTATATTGCTCCATGCTATGGAGTCGCTTGATTTTTGCCATTGCAAACTTCCACCCAAATCAAAATTTGAAGCCGTTAATGTTAATAAAGAATCTGCACATAAAGCATTAGCATTTGCGGTTATTGTGCCTGAGGCAGGAGGATTGGTACATGTTGCAATATCTAATGTAACCTTATAGTCTTCAGTTTCTCCATAGGTATAACTAGAGCAAACACTTGCTTGGTTAATAGTAGTTCCACTAAAGTATCTAACTCTCATTCTTGTTAAACCCGGGTTAATTGTAGCAGGAACAGCAACGTTTATTGTAGCGCTACCGCTGGCAGGAATAGAATTTGATATTAAGTAATACTCACCAGGATCTCCAAAACTACCGTTGCGGTTATAGTCTATCCAAACCGCAGCGCTATGTGTGCCGGATCCACTACCTGCTTTTAATCTTAATGTATAAGTGCCATTTGCGGTTAAGGTAGTTGTAAATTGATTTTCAGTGTAAGAAATATAGTTATTAGCTTGCCCGTTACAACCTGATGCGGCATTCAATAAAGTATTTAATGAAAAACTATCAATAAAATCATTGCTGCTACAAGCATTTGTAATTGTAGGAGTGCAATAGCAATTGTCTAAAGATTTCTTTGATACAGAAACTATATTTGAAAACGCAGAATCTGTGCCATTGCAAGTAACTTTTACTCTGTAATAAGTTAAGGCAGAAATAGAATCGGTTGTTGAAGTGCCGGTAGCGTTATATTGCTTATTAGTAAAAGTTATACCATCATTTGATTTTTGCCATTGGAATGTTATTCCGGAAACTCCGCTTGTTTGCCCGCTTAATGATAATGCAAAACCAACTCCGCTACAAACACTATCTACACTTGATGTTAAAGTGCCAGGGGTTGGAATACCTGTACATAAAGCTGCTGGTGTAATGTTTAGCTGAACGTTTAGCATGCTAGTTGAAGAAACTGTTCCTTTTCCCGGTGGAGGAGAAGAGTCTTTAGCCCAATTTTGATATGTGTAGTTACCCGTAGTGTTAAATCTGAAACTTTTAGCTGAAGATGATGTTTCTATTCCAGAACCTCCTCCGTTAGCTTCAACCAATATCATTAAGTTTCCGGTGCCGCTATAAAAAAAAGCTGTATCTAATGTTTTTGTAAGCCAGCTACTATTTACCAAATCTGTACTTAACACATTTCCGCTATAAACTAATTTTGCAGTACTTTGTAGCGAAGTAAAAGTATCACCACTTGCGGGAAAAGAATTTAATGCAGTTTCCTTCATATATATCTTAACCGGGGTGCTTGCCGCAGGAGACGAGGAAGCTGTAACATAAACCCCAAAGGAGGTAATAGTTCCTACCGCTCCAATATCTGCTGACTTATAAATTACAGCAGTTCGCTCATAGCCATAATAGTTTCCATAAGGTCTTCTATCCGTGGCACTGCCGGTATTTCCTGTCGGAATTGTTACTAATTGTGCAAAACTGCAACTAACATCAAGTGCTATCAGAAGCACCAAAATACTTCGTAAAAATTTGTACATACTCAAAAAATTAAGTGTTAGAATGAGGCTGTAAACATAGTGCAAAAAAAATCCATTTTTGTAGTCATGTGCATAAGTAAATAAGATTTTCAACCACTTCTTTCTGTCTAAAAATTTCAGATAGTTGTTTTATTCATTTTTTCTTACGTTTGCACTCCTTTAAAATTAAAGAGTTGGCAACAAAATTTACAAAAGAAACTTATTTGTATTGGTACGAACTCATGCTGCGCTTGCGTAGATTTGAAGAACGTGCCGGTATGCTTTACGGCCAGCAAAAGATTCGCGGTTTTTGCCATTTATATATTGGGCAAGAAGCCGTAGCCGGAGGAATGATGACTGCTTTACACGCAGAAGACAGAGTAATAACAGCATATCGCGACCATGCTTTAGCAATAGCAAAAGGTATTTCTTCGCGAGCTGCAATGGCTGAGCTTTATGGCAAAGCTACCGGATGCACACAAGGAAAAGGTGGCTCCATGCACTTCTTCTCGAAGGAACACAATTTCTTTGGAGGGCACGGAATTGTAGGCGCACAAATTGGATTAGGCGCGGGCATTGCTTTTTCTGACCAATATTTGGATAAAAAGAATGTAACAATATGCTTTTTTGGCGATGGCGCTGCAAGGCAAGGTATGCTGCACGAAACATTCAATATGGCAATGCACTGGAAATTACCTGTGATTTTTGTGTGTGAAAATAATGGCTATGCCATGGGAACTTCAGTGGAGCGCACTTCGAATGTTACACATATTTACAAATTGGGCGAAGCCTACAATATGCCATCGGAAAGTGTGGACGGAATGAAATGCGAAACCGTTCACGAAGCAATTGAAAAAGCTGCTGAAAGAGCTAGAAATGGCGAAGGTCCAACCTTTTTAGAAATAAGAACCTACCGCTACAAAGGGCACAGCATGAGCGATCCTGCAAAATATAGAACTAAAGAAGAAGTAGAGTCGTACAAAAAGTTAGATCCAATAGAAACTACTTTAGAAATAATTTTAAAGAAAAAATGGGCAACGCAAAAGGAAATTGATGCCATTAGTGCAAAAGTTGATGCAGAAATGGACGACTGTGTTCAGTTTGCAGAAGAATCTCCTTTTCCTGATGACAGTGAATTATATAACCATATTTACACCCAGCAAGACTATCCTTTTATGACCGAATAAAAAGGAAACACAAATAAAATTTTAATCAAACAACATCAATCATTTACAAAAAACAACCATGTCAGAAGAATTAGAAAAAGAAGTTCAACAAGTAGAAGCAACCACAAGCGAAAAAAGATACAAAGGCGTTGATTTCTTCGATAACATTCAACACTTTTTTGAAGAAAAACAGAAGTTGGTCACCTATGTCGGTGCAGGGCTTTTAGTGGTTATTGTCGCTTTGGTTTTTGTGTTTATGAAATGGTTGCCAGAGCGTAATGTAGCGGCACAAAAAGCTATGTTTCACGCAGAACTTGCATTTGCCAAAGACTCATTTAATGTGGCATTAAACGGCAATGGAAGCAATAAAGGGTTTTTAGATGTAATGAACAATTACAGCTTCACCAAAGCTGCTAATTTATCTAATTACTATGCCGGAATTTGCTACTTCAATTTAAAGCAATACGATAATGCCGTTAAGTATTTGAATAAATTTAGCACCAACGACCCAATTTTGGGCGCTGTGAAACTTAATGCCATTGGCGATTCTTACTCAGAATTAGGAAAAATGGACGAAGCTTCTTCTTACTACAAGAAAGCAGCTTCTTATTCCGATAATGAAGTTTATACACCATATTTCTTATTAAAAGCAGCTTTAGCTTACGAAAAACAAAAAAATTACAGCACAGCTAAAGAACTTTTAGAAAACCTTCGCACACAATATCCAAACTCTGATGAAGGCCGTGAAGCTGAAAAGTATTTAGCAAGAGTAAATGCTGAAATCTAAGCAACTTTCACAACGCTGAAAACCAGGGTTGTTTTTAACTTAGTGGCATTTTTTACTTTGAAAGAAATATTTTACCTGAAAAGTGAAGTAGAGTATAGTAAAAACTTCGCCTACTTTTGTTGCCATCAATGCAAGCAAAAATAGACTTATCGCATCCTGTTTTTGAAGCCGTAAAAAGAGCTGCGGAAAAACTGCAACTTGAAACTTATGTGGTTGGCGGCTACGTGCGCGACCAACTGCTAAATCGCAGCAATAAAGATTTTGATTTTGTGTGTATTGGCAGCGGCATTGCGTTGGCAGAAGCCACAGCCGCAGAACTTAGCCCCAATTTACACCCAACAATTTTTAAAAATTTCGGCACGGCAAATTTTAAATGGCAACATGCCGATGTTGAATTTGTGGGCGCACGCAAAGAATCTTACAATAGAGATTCGCGCAAGCCGGCAGTGGAAGAAGGAACATTTTCTGATGATCAAAATCGCAGAGATTTTACCATAAATGCGCTGGCTGTTTCTATGAACCAAAGCAATTACGGCACTTTGGTAGATAGCTTTAACGGACTTCAAGATTTAGATGCCAAAATTATTCGCACACCTTTAGATGCTGATATTACTTTTAGCGATGATCCACTGCGAATGATGCGAGCCATAAGGTTCGCCACGCAATTAGATTTTGAAATACAGGCAGAAACATTTGATGCAATTAAGCGAAATGCGGAACGTATTCACATCATTTCGCAAGAGCGAATTACTGATGAATTGAATAAAATTATCCTTGCGCGAAAACCTTCCAAAGGCTTCATCTTATTGGAAGAAGCAGGCTTGCTAAAAATTATTTTTCCTGAATTTAATGCGCTAAAAGGCGTAGAAAACTACGAAGGAAAAGGGCATAAAGACAACTTCTTTCACACCTTGCAGGTTTTGGATAACATAACCAGAACCACAAAGGATTTATGGCTGCGCTGGGCGGCTATTTTACACGATATTGCGAAACCGCCAACCAAACGCTTTGTGCCTGGCGAAGGTTGGACATTTCACGGACACGAAGTTTTAGGCAGCAAGTGGGTTCCTAAAATTTTTAAGCGAATGAAATTGCCGATGGGAGGCGAAATGAAATTTGTACAGAAGATGGTTTTTCTTCATTTGCGACCTATTGCTTTAACGAAAGAGGAAATTACCGATTCTGCACTGCGCAGGCTGCTGTTCGAAGCTGGTGATGACATTGAAAGCTTACTCATGCTTTGCGAAGCAGATATAACCACTAAAAACAGGCAAAAGCAAATTCGGTATTTAGAACGGTTTGAAAAAGTGCGCGAAAAGCTAAAGGAAGTTGAGGAAAAAGATAGAATAAGAAATTTTCAACCGCCTGTGAGTGGAGAATTTATTATGGAAACTTTCGGTATTCAGCCGTGTAAAGAAATTGGAATTATTAAAGAAGCTATTAAAGAAGCCATTCTTGAAGGCAATATCCAAAACAATTTTGATGAAGCTCATAGCATGATGCTTCAACTTGGTAAAAGGCTTGGGCTTAAAATAAAGCAGTAGTTTATACCGTATCAAATTCCTTAGGATACACTACCAATCCGCTTGTGTTTTCTAATCCATTTGGAGTTAATTCAAGTGCCATAAATACATTTGCCGGAACATCGTAAGGCGATTTTATATTCCACTTTTCTGCGGGTTCAAAACCAAATTTGGGATAGTAATGTTCGTGTCCTAACACAATTATAGATTTGTAGCCAAGTTCCTTAGCCTCTTCAATTCCGCTATTTACAAGCTGCCCGCCAATTCCTTTTTGTTGAAATTCCGGTAACACCGCCATTGGAGCAAGTGCTAAACTTTCTGTATCATTTTCATTGTTTACAATTTTAATTTTAGTAAACAGAATATGCCCAACAATTTGATTTTGAAACCAAGCAACTAAAGAAAGTTCGGGAATAAAAGCACTGCTTTTTCGCAAAAGTTCCACCAACTTAGGTTCGTTTTCTTGCCCAAAAGCAAGTTTGTTTAGTTCAAAAACGGCATTAAAATCTTGCGCTGTTTCTTGCTGTATATTTAGTTTCATTTTTCGAGCTTATTGAAGTTTAAAATTTAAAGTCAAAGTTAAGATGAAACGCTACAAACTTTATTTGAAAAAGCGGAAAGTGAATGTTTTTTGCTTCAAATTGATTTTCAAAAAACTCAAAGTATAATTTGTTCTTTCATTAAAATGATTAGGGTTGGTTGAAATGTAATTACTGTTTATTGTACTGTATTTTGTCCAGTGCAAAAGTTTTCAACACTGGTTCAAAATGTACTTAGGGTTATTAGAGCAAGACTTTGATTATTTGCAAAAAAGCAGTTATGGTAAAATTAAACTTAAATCGCATTTTTAAAGCACGCGGAATTGAACAACCTTATCGTTTTTTAGTGAAAGGCGGCTTTGTTTCCTTCACTGCACACAAATATAAAAATGGGAAAGTAGAGCAGATGCGACTTGACCACATCGAACAGCTTTGTGTTCTACTAAATTGCACACCAAACGATATTTTTGAGTGGACCCCAAACGATTTATTAGATGACAGAAATGACCATCCGCTTCAAAAAATTAGAAGGCAGGAAAAGAAAATTGAAATTGGAAAATTGCTGAGCAAAATGCCTCTTCAAAAGCTGGAAGAAATAGAAAGAATGTTGCAAAGTGTAGCATAAGTTTGTAGTTAAATTGTTTTTAAAGAACTTTGCACACTTTTAAAAATATGGAAACTTTTATCTTAGAAATTCAGCAAGAAGTAACGCCCAATCCGGAGAGCTTAAAATTTTCAACCAATTTGAGTATTTTGCCAAATTACCAAATTGAGTATAAGGCAAAAGATGAGGTAAAAGGCGAATCGCTCTTGGCTGATGCGCTTTTTGATTTGCCATTTGTACAAAGCGTTTTTTTATCGCAAAATTTTGTAACGGTTACTAAAAAGGCAGATGCCGATTGGTTTCATATCACCACTCCAATTATTGAAGCCATAGAATTGTTTCATAAGAGCGGCAAACCTTTCGTTTCTGAAAATTTAAAAAGCAAAGGTGAGTTTAGCGAAACTAAAACCGATGGCTCTGAAAATTCAACTCAAGACAAAATAATTTCGCTCTTAGATAAATATGTAAGGCCTGCTGTAGAAATGGATGGCGGTTATATTGCTTTCCGCTCTTTTGAAAACGGCATTGTGAAACTTTCGATGCAAGGCAGTTGCAGCGGTTGCCCAAGCTCGCAGGTAACGCTAAAAGCCGGAATAGAAGGCTTGCTCAAAAGAATGCTTCCTGAAGTACAAGAAGTGGTAGCGGTTGAAGAGTAGAGATTTCTAAATACAGAGATATAAGTTTTGAACTAATTCCTTTCAATAATTTATCTTTGCGCCTTATGAGTGATTCTTTGTATAGTAATGAAGTTGCTTTTGAACTTTTAAATAAAAAGCACGATGAAGCAAGGCAGGGCGAAGCGCTAAGCATGGAGCGCCCAAAAGAAGTAGTTTCAAACGGAAAAAAATTCTATATAGAAAGCTACGGCTGCCAAATGAATTTTTCTGATAGCGAAGTGGTGGCTTCCATTTTAACAGGTGCAGGCTTTGATTCTACCACCGATTTTAATGAAGCAGATTTGATTTTAATAAACACTTGTGCCATTCGCGATAATGCTGAGCAGCGCATTCGCAACAGACTGCAACATTTAAACAATGTAAAAAAGAAGCGAAAAGCTGCAATGGTCGGTGTTTTAGGCTGCATGGCAGAACGTTTAAAAGAAAAGTTTTTAGAAGAAGAAAAAATTGTGGACATCGTTTGTGGTCCCGATGGCTATCGCTCGCTTCCGCTTTTGGTTGATGAAGCTGTGAACGGACAAAAAGCTATAAACACTTTGCTAAGCCGCGAAGAAACTTATGCTGAAATAAATCCGGTTCGCTTAAATTCAAATGGCATCACGGCTTTTATTTCCATTATGCGCGGTTGCGATAATATGTGTGCGTTTTGCGTAGTACCTTTTACGCGCGGCAGAGAACGCAGCCGTAACTGGCAAAGCATCGTAAACGAAGCAAAAGACCTTTATGAAAAAGGCTACCGCGAAGTAACGCTTTTAGGGCAAAACGTAAACTCCTACCGCTACAGTGAAGATGAAAAATTAGTAGGTAAAAAATTGGTTGATGCCAAGTACGATGATAGTGTGGTGAACTTTGCCCAGCTGCTTGAATTGGTTGCACAAGTAGCACCCGATTTGCGTGTACGCTATAGCACTTCGCACCCAAAAGATATGACCGATGATGTGCTTTATGCAATGGCAAAATATCCAAATATCTGTGATTATATTCACTTGCCGGTGCAGAGCGGAAGCAGCAGCGTTTTAGATAGAATGAACCGAACTTACGACCGCGATTGGTACATGAATCGCATTGCTGCCATTAGAAAAATATTGCCCGATGCCGCAATTTCTACCGATATTATTGCCGGTTTTTGTGGCGAAACAGAAGAAGAGCATCAAGAAACATTAAGCCTGATGGAAGAAATAAAATACGAGATGGCTTATATGTTTTTCTATAGTGAAAGACCTGGAACGCTTGCCGCAAAAAAGTTTGTCGATGATGTTCCAGAAGAAGTGAAAAAACGCAGACTGCAAGAGATTGTAGATTTGCAACAAGCAAGTTCACTTATCCGCAACCAAAAAGATGTGGGAAAAACTTACGAAGTTTTGGTAGAAGGTGTTTCGCATAGAAGTAAAGAACATTTGTTTGGCAGAACTTCTCAAAACAAAGTAGTGATTTTTCCGAAAGGAAACATTGAACTGGGGCAATATGTTCAAGTAGTTATTACAGAATGTACATCAGGAACTTTAAAAGGGAATGTAGTTTCTGCATAATTTTTAACCAATATTTCAATTAAAAATTTCCATTAAAAAGAATAGAAAAACATGAGCAACGAACCATACAAACGACCAAGCTGGGATGAATACTTTATGGAAGTAATGGATGCCATTAGCAAACGCGCCACTTGCGGCAGAGGCAGAAGCGGCTGCGTAATTGCGAAAGATCATCAACTCTTGGTAACAGGCTACGTTGGCTCTCCTGTTGGCTTACCACACTGCGATGAAGTGGGACACCAAATGAAAAAGGTAATTCACGAAAATGGAGATGTAACTGAGCATTGTGTGCGCACAGTTCATGCTGAGCAAAATGCAATTTGCCAAGCAGCAAAAAGAGGCGTTTCTTTAGATGGTTCTACACTTTATTGCAGAATGACTCCTTGCCGCACTTGTGCCATGCTTATTATCAACTGCGGTATTAAGCGCGTAGTTTGCCAACGCAAATACCATGCTGGAGTAGAGAGCGAAGCTATGTTTTTAGAAGCCGGAGTTAAATTGGAGTACTTTTTTGAAGAACTTCAGCAATACGAAAAGTAAGAATGTCGAAGGCAAAGGATAAGTTTAGTCCTGAAGTAGAAGCTGCCATTAAGGATTTGAGAAAAATTCCTGGCGTAGGAAAATCTATTGCAATGGATTTAATCAGTATTGGAATTGAAAAAGTTTCAGATTTAAGAGCTAAAAATCCACTCGAACTTTATGCCGAATCAAACCGCTTCGCAGGCTGTGTGCAAGATAGATGTTTGCTGTACGTATTTCGGTGTGCTGTTTATTTTGCCGAAACGCCCGCAAATAAGCAAGAGCCCGAATTGCTAAAGTGGTGGAATTGGAAAGATTCCAATTAACTGCTCAGTATTATGTGATTACATAACAAAGTCTGCTAATTCGTAATTGGTGTTTCGCCCTCCCTCTTCTGTTTCTTGTAAAATACCTTTTTTTATTAAGTCTTTTATGTCGCGCAATGCCGTGTCTGCCGAAACTTTGGTAATCTTCGCCCATTTTGACGATTGCAGTTTTCCGTCAAATCCGTCAAACAACATATTTAAAATAGTGCGTTGGCGTTCATTGATTGCAGTGTTTTCGTGTAGTTTCCAAAATTCGGCTTTGCGCAAAATACGTTGTGTGGTGGTGTGTTCGGTGGCAAGCATTGCATTTTTCAAACAATGTAAAAACCATTCGAGCCATTCTGTAATGTTGCCTGTGCTGTGTTGCTCTTTTTGTAATATCTCGTAGTAGCGTTTCCGTTCTACTAAAATTTGGTTCGACATACTGTAAAAACGTTCGCCACTACTTTCGGCACGTGCAAGTAACATATCGGTTATGGCTCGTCCAATACGCTCGTTTCCGTCATCAAATGGGTGAATGATGATAAACCAAAAGTGAGCAATAGCGGCCTTTATTACGGGGTCAAGTTGATTGTTATTATTAAACCAGTCTAAAAACTTATCCATTTCAGATTTTACCAATTTGGGATTTACGGCTTCGTAGTGTGTTTTTTCTTTGCCCATTGCTCCCGAAACTACCTGCATTTTGCCTGTTCGGTACTTGCCAACTTCTATGGAGTATGGTCTGCTATAACCTGTGGGAAAAAGTGCTGCGTGCCAACCAAACAACCGTTTTTCGGTTAAAGGTATTGTGTAGCGCTGGGTGGCATCAAGCATCATTTCCACCACTCCTTCTATGTGGCGGCTGCTTGGCACAAGACCTGCCGTGTTTATTCCCAAATGTCTGGCTATGGAAGATCGTACTTAGTCGTAATTGAGCAATTCCCCCTCTATTTCGCTTGATTTTACTACATCTAAAGTAAGAGCCGTAAGCGTAGCTTCTTCTTTGGCAGAAAACCCTAAAGTGTTCATTTGTCCGATAATTTTTCCCTGCATTAGTTTTGCTTCACCAAATACTGCATTAATGGCTTTTCGTTCCAAGTGAAATCTGTCCAATTTTTATACTCGTAAATGTATTTTGCCATTGCCCTAAAAAGATTATGCGGTAAATATATGTATTATTTGCCGCATAATTGCGGTGATTGCTCTATTTTTTCACCGCATTATATCAACCCGATGCCGAAAAAGCGCCCTCACTCTCGCGTTTAGCGAAGCGTAACTTGTGAGAGTAGATAAGGTAAGTTTGTAATTTACTTATACGCATTATACCCTGCTTGATTTCCAATCATTACTGAATTATTTGCACTGTATGCCTGATACCCTGCCTGATAACCCGAGAATAACGATGAATAAGCATCCGCTGCCTGATATCCTGCCTGGTTTCCGATAAAGTTTGAAAATGAGGCATTGGTTGCTTCATATCCTGCCTGATACCCCAGGAAAGAAGAGTTTCTTGCATTGGTTGCATTTTGTCCTGCTGCACCCCCAAAGAAATTTGACCGAAAAGCAGCTGTTGCGCCATTACCTGCATTTGCACCAATGAACGAAGAACTATACGCACCGCTTGCACCATTACCTGCCAAGTCCCCAAAGAACACAGAGTTGGCTGCATCCGTTGCCTGATACCCTGCATGATAACCGAAGAAGTTTGAGTTATTTGCATTGGTTGCGTAGCACCCTGCTTCTTGACCAAAGAAATTCGAGTTATTTGCATTGGTTGCATTACATCCGGCAGACTGACCGAAGAAGTTTGAGTTATTTGCATTGGTTGCATTTTCCCCTGCACCGGTACCGATAAAATTCGAATAACCGGCATTACTTGCTCCATTTCCTGCACCGATACCAATGAATACAGTGTTATCGGTAGATCCGCCATTTTGTCCGGTATTGGTTCCTACCCATGTGTGATCGGTTTGTGTGATTACATACAGATTTACGATACAGTCGGTGTCTCCTGGTGCGCATGATGGATCGTTGCTTTGACCAGGAATGTACCCTCCTGGTGGAGCTGAGGCGAATACAAAAAATCCGTACCCTACTATTGAAAGTTGTGTAAGTGTTATCTTTAAAAAAATCTTGTGAGAAAAGTGCTTCATAATAGGTTATGTGATTATTATAATGTAAGTGTTTATTCTTAGCAATACTATGTGGATAATCCCCATTAAAAAATCCCGAACGTTTGTTCGGGATGGTATTTAATTGTGTCGGTACCAAGTAATTGATGCTCTTCGCATGTATGCACGGGCGTGCCCAGGTGCAACAGCAATGCATATACGAAATTGAGGAGCGAATGTATACGGCATGGGGACCTCTAATGAATACGCAATAGGGTGCCATCCTGGTTGCGCAACAGAAACATCGGCACCACCGGAAAATGGTAACAATACATTGCCATCATCAAAAGTAAATCGTACGCCATCGTAATCGTATTTCTGTAATCCTGGATTTAATGGGTCGGCCACAATAATGGTGTCGGACATCACCTCGCAAGAAAACCATACGGTGTACTTTCCACCTCCTGATCCTGGTGCTGATATTACTGGTGCAAAAGTGTTACTTGATGAAGTAACTGGTCCGGTAGAAGCATAACCAATATTGGTTACTAAACCGGTGGGTCCTGTTGGGCCAGTTGGTCCTGCACCGGTTGGTCCTTGTGGTCCAGCAGGTCCTTGTGGTCCTGTGGCGCCAGTAGCTCCGTTAGCTTCAGGTAATCCTGCACCGGTTGGTCCAATAGGGCCTTGTGGTCCAGTAGGGCCGGTTACACCGTTGGTTCCGTTAGTTCCTGCAGGTCCTTGTGGTCCTGTGGCACCAGTAGCACCGTTAGCACCAGGTAATCCTGCACCGGTTGGTCCTTGTGGTCCTGTTGGTCCGGTAGGGCCTTGTGGTCCTACACTAGAATTACATAAATTCACCAACTATTAGTAGGTGTTCTAAAAAAGAAATAACACTGACTATCGGTATCAAATACTAATAACGCATCTGCTGGATTTACAATAGATAATCTTTCTACTGTAGTCATTCTTGGTAAAAGTACTCCCATTTTTTTTGGAATACATTTCTACCAATGCAGAGGGATCAGGGTTTTGAGTTCCGATACCAATATTGTTTTGCGCTGATAACCCTAAGGAAAAGGACAAAAGTAGGATTAGTATAGGTTTGTGCATGATAGTATAGAATAGATAGATGATGATTTAAAAAAATCGTGTACATAAATAAAAAAACTTTATGTTCTACAAATAAAAGATGCTTTATAGTAGCGTCCAAAACGTTTTTTTAAAAAAAAGAGATAAGATAGATGGAAATTTTGCCGTGTGATACTCCCGATAGCTATCGGGATGATAGTCGTTTAGGACAATTTTATTGGTCTATTACGAATATCCTTTCGGTATAATTTTTATCAGAGTTGGGTTTGCAAGCTCTTAGATAAAGTTTGGCTTCGTGCGGTTGGCTTGTGATACTTTGGCAAATGCGAAGCGTTTACGAACACAAACTAAATTACAAAATAACCTGTGAGTAATTGCTTGCAAACAGCGTTGGCGTTATTTCTTTTTTGTTTTCTTATCTATTGCTTTCAGATTTTCTAAATAGTTTTTTTCGGCTTCGCTCAATGTTTTTTGCTGATACTTTTTTTACTCTGTAGTGGCTTTCTCTACTGCTTTTTCGCGGCTTACCGTTCCTGCACCTTGTAACAATTTTTCTCCACTCATTGTTAAAATTCTGTCTAAATGTTCAGCCCAGTTTTTCATTGTCATTGCTTTTTCACGTTCGGCTTGTCGTTCAGCAAAATCCAAATATCCCGAAACAATTTGCCCCAAAGCACGAAGTTCTTTTTCATCTAAATAATTCTTCGCAACGGTTACATCTTTTAAATACGGACGGTTTCCCGAAAAAGTCATTAAACCCATAAATTCTTTTTCTGCATCGGCACGGATAAAAATGACTTCTGCTGCTGTTTGTCCATGAACAGCAAAATGAATTTTGTTTTGTACCTTCTTAAAAAACTCAACGGAAACATCTGCTTTCGGGTCGTAATCAATGCTTGTACCATAAATATCCAAAACCTGACGATAAAACACTTTTTCGGAAGTACGAATGTCTCGTATGCGTTGCAACAGTTCTTTCCAATAACCGCCACCGCCAAGATTTCTTAGGCGTTCATCATCCATTGTAAAGCCCTTACGAATATATTCATTCAGGCGTTTTGTAGCCCAAATTCTGAATTGTGTAGCCACTTTTGAGTTTACACGATAACCAAGCGAAATAATCATATCAAGGTTATAGTGCTTTGTATCGTATTTTTTGCCGTCTGCGGCAGTTCGTAAGAATTTCTTACTAACTGAATTTTCCTGTAATTCTCCTTCTGAAAAAATGTTTTTTATGTGTTGTGTAATTCCCGGACGTTCCACCCCAAAAAGCAATGCCAACTGGTCTTGTGTGAGCCAAACATCCTGCTCGTCCAAACGAACGTCCACCGATATTTTTTCGTCTTCGGTTTTAAATAGGATAAATTCAGAATTTGTATTTCCCACTTTACTTAAATTTCACCCCCTAATTTTTTCAATTTTTCCAAGGATTCATAAGCCCAAAATAAGGATTGATCTTTTCTTTTTTAACTAATGCGGTTTGAATGGTTTTTACGTTTGCTAATTCAAGGTTATCGAACACTTTTGTCTGACTTACTACATCAATAATCTGTTTCCAGTCGTCCTAAACGTTTTTTTTAAAAGAGGAAAAGCTAAATAGCTCTAATTATCTTAGAGGTTACAGAACAAAAAACAATTCTTCTTATGACAAATGTAATATTGTTTTCTCAGATTGTACTAAAACTTGTATCAGGATTCTTAACCAAAATATGTAAACTTTTTTAGGGACGGGACACGAAAAAAATTCCGGTTTTTCATTTTCGTTAAAATTGCCATATTCGCTATATGGGACTAAAATCAATTGCTGTGAAACTTGCGGCAGCATACACAGTTCCCGGCATATACCGAGAGCATAAACACGCTGTGCAGTTGCAGCGCGAAACGCTACACAATTTATTACAGAGTGCGCAAAATACCGCATTTGGAAAAGAGCACCATTTTAGTTCAAGGATTGCCTACAATGATTTTGTTCGCGCAGTGCCTGTTCGCGATTACGAAGGCATAAAAAGTTATATAGAGCGAATTGCAGATGGCGAAAAAGACGTGTTGTGGAAAGATGCTCCGCTATATTTTTGCAAAAGCAGCGGCACCACTTCCGGCACAAAATATATACCACTTACCAAAGAAAGTATAAACGAACAAATTCGCGCAGCTCGCAATGCGCTGTTTTGCTATGTGTATGAAACAGGGAAAGCTAACTTTTTCGATAAAAAAATGATTTTTCTGCAAGGTAGTCCAGAGTTGGATATGCACGGTAAAATACCATCGGGAAGGCTGAGTGGAATTGTGTATCACCACGTTCCGCAATGGCTAAACAAAAACCGAATGCCAACTTATCAAACCAATTGTATTGAAGATTGGGAAACAAAAGTGAGCGCCATTGCCAAAGAAACTTACCAAGAAAAAATGAGCCTGATAAGCGGTATTCCGCCTTGGGTAATTATGTATTTTGAAACATTGCAAAAGCTAAGCGGTAAACAATTTGTAAAAGATATTTTCCCTGATTTTGAAATCTTTGCTTACGGTGGCGTAAATTATGAACCTTATCGTTCGCGAATAGAAACACTTTTGGGCAAGAAAATTCCAACTGTAGAAACTTATCCTGCCAGCGAAGGTTTTATTGCTTATCAAGATTCGCAACAGCACGAAGGCTTATTGCTAAATGTAGATGCTGGAATATTTTATGAGTTCATAAAAGCGCAAGATTACGGCAAGCCGAATATGCCAAGAGTGATGCTTCAAGATGTAGAACTTGGTGTGAATTACGCACTCATACTTTCTACCAACGCGGGGCTTTGGGCTTACGACTTAGGTGATACAGTAAAATTTGTTTCGCTCAATCCATATAGAATTGTGGTAACAGGAAGAATTAAACATTTTACTTCTGCTTTTGGCGAACACGTAATTGCTGAAGAAGTAGAACACGCGCTTAGCGAAGCATTGACAAAAAGGGGAGGAGTGGTAACGGAATTTACGGTTGCGCCAATGGTAAATCCTGAAGGTGAACTCAGTTACCACGAATGGTTTGTTGAATTTGAAAAAATGCCGGATAGCTTGCAAAATTTTGCCCAAGCGGCAGATGAATGTTTGCAGCAAACAAATGTTTATTACGCAGATTTACGGCAAGGCAATATGCTTCAGCAATTAAAAATTACAGCTTTAAAGTCAGGAGCTTTCAACGAATACATGAAAAGTATTGGTAAACTTGGCGGACAAAATAAAGTGCCACGCTTGAGCAACGATAGAAAAATAGCAGAGAAGTTGGCGGTTTTAACTTTGTAACTGGATATAATCATTAAACCCAGATTCCGCAATAGATTCTTTACTGCGATAAAATACTACTTTATATCTGCTTCAACTGCTCAAAAACCATAATTCATTATGCTTTTATCGCAGTTTTGCAGATATTTTGTATTATTTCATCTCGCTTAAATTTCTATTGCGGAATCTGGGTTAAAAGTTAGAAAATATACGCTCAAAAGAATATTTAGTATTCAACTTATAGGATATGTTTTCTAAAAATAAAGGCAAGTACAGCGCCAATTGCAGCGCCTAATAGTGCTCCGCAGAGTACATCAATTGGAAAATGTACACCAACATAAATTTGAGAAAATGAAATTGTTGCTGCCCAAAATAGCAACAGCAATTTCACTAATTTGTTTTTAAAGAGCGGCAATAAAAAGAACGATAATCCAAAATGGTTTGCGGCATGGCTGCTTACAAAACTAAAACCACTTCCGCAGTGAACCAATACGCGCATTTCGCTGGCAAGTTCCACAGTGTTGCATGGTCGTAATCTTGCAAAGTAAGGTTTAATGAGAGATGCAGAAATTTGGTCGCAGAGCAAAATTACTAAACCCGAGAACGCCAATATCCAAAGCGCCTTCCATTTATATTGCTTTGCAAACCATGCGAAGAGCAAAACGTAAAGCGGAATCCAAAAAAGTTTATTTCTAAACAGTGGACAAAGCACATCAAATACAGGATTTGCAATTCCTTTATTTAGGAAAAGAAATAGTGCAATATCAATGTGCTCAATCTCTTGCAAATGCAGTTGTTTAGTAGCCGAATATTTCTTCTAAGGTAAGCTCTTTAAACTTGCCTAATTGCTCTAAGTTTTTGAAGTCAATGGTTTCTTTGTTGCCCAAAATACAGTAAGTAAATTGCTTGTTTTTAATGTGAGTGTTAAAGAAATTTTCAAGCAATTTAAAGTCAGCAGTTTTCATGTCTTTGTAAACTTGAATTCTGTAATCGGTAGTTAAGCCGCGCTTTTGAGCAATATCGTATTGCCAGTAAATATCTTCACCGTTTATTCTTTCGCTTTCTAAGGTTTTAATGATATTTTCTTTTGCGCCATTAAATTGTTGCGGCACATAAGGAATATTATTGAACAACTTATTCATTTCTGATAAAGCAGTTTTTAGCTTATCGCTTTGTGTTCCTACATAGCCGTGTAAGTAGTGTGAACGGTCAGCATATTTCGGCATTTCAAAATAGCTGTAAACAGAATATGCCAATGCCATTTTTTCTCTAATTTCTTGGAACAAAATACTGGATAATCCGCCACCGTAATATTCGCTGTAAAGTGTTTGTGGCGTAAATAACTTGCTATCAAATTTCACATCTTTAGCTAACATGCGCACTTCAGCTTGTTTCATATTGTAATTGCAGAAATAAACCAAAGGCTCTTTTGTATCCAATTCAGGATATACTGTTGGTGCAGGATAGTTTTTTAATGCAGTATTCGATTTATGGTATTTAGCAATAATATTTTTTGCTGCATTTGCATCTAATTGTCCGTAGTAGAAAATTTTGTGTTTATAGCTTAAAAGCGATTTCAAAAGTTGCACTAATTCTTCCGGCTTAATGGTTTTTAATTCGCTTTCTGTAATAATATTATTGAAAGGATTTTTTGCACCATACTTTGCATAATTTGCCATGGCGCTGTGCAGTATTTGCCCTTTGTTTAGTTTGGCATTTGCTCTAGATTGTTGAATATCGGCAATTAAACCTTCATACGATTCTTTATTTGGCTGAACATTAGCAAGCAGATGTTCAAAGAGTTCAACGCCTTTTTCTAAGTTTTCTTCTAAGCCGCTAAGCGAAACATAAACGCGGTCGCGCTGTGTGTTTACATTAAAGCTTAAACCAAGTTTGTAAAATTCTTTCTGCAAATCTTCAGCAGAATATTTGTTTGTTCCCAAGAATTTTAAATAACCAACAGCCAAACCTAATTTCTTAATGTTATCATCGCCCATATCGAAAATATAGTTGAGTGAAAACGTTTTGTTTAGTTCATTTTTTACATAATCGAAATTGATTTGCTCGCCTAATTTTAAGTGAGTAATATCTTTGTTGAAGTCTAAGAATTTTGGTTGCAATTCCTGCATTCCTATTTTATCGAAATTGCTTTTGAAAGCACTCTGCGTGTCTTTGTTCATTACCACTGGTGTAATTTGTGGCTTCTCTACTTTGTGCCTTTCCGGAGTGCCGATACGCTTGTAGCAAACTGCAAAACCTTGTCCGTAATTTTTGTTTGCAAAAGCTATTAATTCTTGCTTGGTAACTTTGCTTAATTCGTCAATTTGTTTTATTTTTTTCTCCCAAGGAATATCTTCTACAAAAGCACCCATCATTTCTGAGGCGCGAGAATTGTTGCTTTCTGCTTCTTTCATTAAACGCAACTTTCTGTTTTGGATAATTGCAGGAATAAGCCAATCGTCAAATTCGCCTTTTTTTATTTTGTTCAATTCGCCTAATAGCAAATCTTTTACTTGCTCTAAAGTTTGCCCTTTGCGCGGTTCACCATACAGAAAATGTGTTGTAAAATCTTTGTTGTCCCAAAAGAAAGAAGAGGCGCTTAAAACCTTTTGTTTTTGCACCAAATCCAAATCAATTAAACCGGCTTGTCCGTTAGAAAGAATTTCATCAACCAACGAAGCTAACAGTGCATCGCGCGTGCCGGCTCCATCAAATCTAAAGCCAACAAAAACGTGCTCCGGTTGTGGACCTTTCACTACGGTATCTATTTCTTTGGTAAGTGGAGGTAATTCATTTTTATGGAACTCAGGAATTTCGCCTGCTTGCCAATCGCCAAAATACTTTTCAACTTCTTTTACAGCTTCATCAGGATTCACATCTCCGGCAAGAATAATTGCTACATTATTTGGGCGGTAGTAAGTATCAAAATACTTATGTATGTTTACCATACTTGGGTTTTTTAAATGCTGCCCCAAGCCAATGGTAGTTTGTGTTCCATACGGGTGATTTGGATAAAGTGCTTCCAATACACTTTGCAAACTCCAGCGCGAATCGCGGTCTTGGCTAATATTAAATTCTTCGTAAACAGCTTCTAACTCTGTGTGAAATAAGCGAAGCACCAAAGTTTTAAATCTATTAGATTCTAGCTTCAACCATTTGCCAATTGCATTGGCAGGAATATCGTTTACATAAACTGTCATATCGTTTGAAGTGAAGGCATTAGTTCCTTGTGCGCCCAACGATGTTGTCATTTTATCGTATTCATTAGGAATTGCCAGTTTCGATGCTTCGTAGCTAAAGCTATCTATTCTGTGGTAAATAGCTGTTTTCTTTGCTTCATTCGGTTCGTTTTTATGTGCTTCAAATAAATTAGAAATAGAATCCAGCATTATGCTTTCTTTATCCCAATTTAATGTGCCAATATCGTGCGTTCCTTTAAACACCATGTGTTCCAAATAATGCGCCAAACCGGTAGTTTCTGGCGGGTCAAATTTTGAGCCTGCTTTCACCGCAATCATAGTTTGCACTCTTGGCGAAGTTTTATTCACCGAAATGAAAACTTTTAAACCATTTTTAAGCGTGTATTCTTTTACCGGAAAATAGCCATCGGTATAGTTTTTAGCTACTAATGTTTGCTGAGCAAAAAGCCCGCCCGAAGCCAATAAAAAGGCAACAAAAAAATTGAAATACTTCATCATAATTTACTTTCTGAAAACCGAAGTTGAAAAAAATATGTAATTGCAAAGCATAAAGCGCGGAATAACTTTTTTCGCTGTTAAAAAAAACTAACTTCGCGCGGCTCAAATTCAATCTAAACTATAATTTGCGCTTCAATTAAAAACATAAGTAGTTAATATGAGATTTCTGTTTCTTGCATCTGCCCTTGCTGCTTCAACAGCATTATTTTCACAAGTTGAAAAAAGCACCACACTTTTCACTGTTGCCGGAGAGCCTGTAACTGTTGGTGAGTTTGAATATGTTTACACTAAAAACAATGTAAACAATCAAGCTGATTTTAGTGAAAAAAGTCTGAGTGAATACTTAGATCTTTACAAGAATTTTCGCTTAAAAGTAAAAGAAGCCGAAGCGCTGAAGTTAGACACTATTACAAGTTTAATGACAGAGCTAAGCGGCTACCGCAAACAATTAGCTAAATCGTATTTAACCGATAAAGAAATTTCGGAAAAACTATTGCAAGAAGCTTATGAGCGTTCTCTGCGCGATGTGAATGCCAGCCACATTTTAATTAAGTGCGATGAAAATGCTAATCCACAAGATACAATGCTTGCTTACAAAAAAGCGATGAGCATTCGCCAACGTTTAATTAAAGGCGAAGATTTTGGAAAATTAGCGCGCGAAAACAGCGATGACCCAAGTGCAAAAGATAACGATGGCAACTTAGGTTGGTTCTCTGTTTTTCAAATGATTTATCCTTTTGAATCTGCCGTTTATTCTTTAAAACCGGGTGAAGTAAGCATGCCTGTTCACACACAATACGGCTACCACATCGTGAAATTAAATTCTTCGCGTCCGGCACAAGGCGAAATTCATACAGCGCATTTGTTGTTGAAATTCCCTGAAGGTGCAAACGATGCTCAAAAGAAAAAAATTGCAACTCAAATAGATTCAATTTATCAAGCTATTGTTTCCGGAAAAGTTTCTTTTGAAGATGCTGTTGCACAATTTTCTGAAGACAGAACTTCAAGAAACAAAAAAGGTGATTTACCTTGGTTCGGAACAGGAAGAATGGTTCCTCAATTTGAAGAAGCAGCTTTTGCACTTAAAAACGATGGCGATATTTCTAACCCGGTTCAAACTGCTTACGGCTGGCATATTATTAAGCGTTTAGAGAAAAGAGATGCTCCAAAATACGATGAAGTAAAATCAACTTTAAAACGCAAAATTGAGCGTGATAGCAGAAGCCAAGTAGCAAAAGGTATTTTGGTAGAAAAGATTAAGAGAGAAAATAACTTTAAAGATTTCCCTGCCAATAAAAAAGAATTTTTTGCTGCTGTAGATTCAACTATTACCAAAGGAACTTTAAATACTGCTGAATTAGAGAAGTTGAACAAACCACTTTTCACTATTGCAAACAATACGTATTCGCAAGCAGATTTTGCAGGATATATTTCAAAAAATGCAAAACATAGAGGCGATAAAAACAAAGAACAACTTTTAGAAGAGTACTACGAAAACTTTGTAGCACAAAGCGCTTTGGATTACGAAGAAAGCCAATTAGAAACTAAAAAGCCTGAGTTTAAATCTTTGATGAAGGAATACAGAGATGGTATTTTGTTGTTTGAATTAACCGACCGCGAAGTATGGAGCAAAGCTTCTAAAGATACAGTTGGTTTAAATGCTTTCCACGAGCAAAACAAAAATAAATACATGTGGGGAAATCGCGTGCAAGCAGTTATTTACAACACAACCGATAAAACTTTAGCTGAAAAAGCACATAAAATGGCTTTGAAGAAAAATGCTGATGAAGAAAAAATAAAAGCAAAATTGAATAAGCCCGATGCTGCTGCAAAAATTTCAACTATTGATGGCAAATACGAAAAAGGCCAGTACAACGTGATTGATGAAATAGATTGGAAAGTTGGTGTAACTCCTGTGAAAATGTTAGATGACAGCAGCTACCGTTTTATTGTGGTGAAAGCATTGGTAGCTCCTGAACCTAAAACATTAAAAGAAGCAAAAGGTTACGTAGTAAGCGATTACCAAGAATATTTGGAAAAAACTTGGTTAGATAATTTGCGCAGAAAGTATCCGATAAAAGTGAATGAAAGTGTTTTAAAAGCACTGATAAAAAAATAGTATCACAAGAGCAACAATGACTCAAAGCACACCAAACAAAAAAACTTTAGTATTTAAAAATAGAAAAGGAACTCCTACAACGGGGTTCTTTTTCTTCATAGCATTTCTATTGCTTTTGGGTGGCTGCCAATACTTGAAACAAAAAATTTCTGGCACAGATGAAAAACCTATTGCAAGAGTTTATGATGAATATCTCTATGCCAGCGACTTGAAAAATTTAACCACAGGATTAAGCCCAAAAGATAGCGCACAAGTAATTAAATCTGCCATTGAAAAATGGATGCAGCAGCAACTACTTTTAAAAAAAGCTGTTGAAAATATTCCTGATAACGACCCGAGCATTTTAAGAAAAGTAGAAGACTATCGCCAATCTTTAGTGCTTTATGAATACGAAAAAGCATTGATTATTGACCGTTTAGATACAGCCATCAATCAAGCAGATATTCAAAAGTATTACGACCAATACAATGATAATTTTCCTTTGTCTCAAATCATGTATTTGATACAGTTTGTGAAACTAAAAGACAATGCTCCGGAGATTAAAGAATTTAAAAAGCTATTGCTTAAAAACCATACCACCGAAGATGAAGAACAAATTGAAGGCTATTGCAAAGCAAATGTTACTTCTTATGCATTTGCAGAGCCGCTTTGGTATAATGCAGAAAATTTAAAAACTATGTTTCGCTTTGAAGATGGCGACTTATTGCAGCTTTCGGTAAACAACAAGTTCAAAGCGTATGAAAAAGAAGAAGGAACAACTTTTTATGTAAGAATCTTAGATATTAAGCGTGAAGGCGAAAAAATGCCTATTGAATTGGCAAGAACGGATATAGCGAAAATAATTATTGAAAAACGTAAAATGAAATTGATTGAAGATTTTTATAAACGCGCTTACAATGAAGGAGTTACATCAAAAAATGCAGAGTTATATGTTCAATAAAATCTCCTTTTTACTCGTATTTTTCTTTCTTGTATTTACTGCAAATGCACAGTTAGAAAAAGGAAATATTTCTACCGGAGCCGGCATTGATATTGCCAGCACTTTTGTAGCAGCTACGAAATATAACAACAGTTATTTCAACCTGAGTGTTGCGCCAGGATTAACCTACTTTGTAATAAACAACTTAGCTATTGGCGGAAGTGTAAATTTTACAATGATAGTGCAGCGAAGAGAAAAAACAACCGCTTTTCTTTCGGAAGTAGGGCCAACTATTCGTTACTATTTTGGAAAGAAAAAAGTAACCAATAAAAAAGGATTTATTCAACTGAATGGTGGATATGCAACTTCTACTTTTTTAATTGATAGTAAAGTTTCTGGTCGCGATGGCGGCTTTGTTGGTGGTTTGATTGGTTTTGCTTATTTCATCAATAAAAACATTTCGATGGAAACTTCTTTAGGTTATACTTACAATAAACAAAAGGATTGGGTACGGCACAATATTCCTTTTAAAGTGGGATTTAATATTTTTATTTTACCCAAAAAGAAATCACCTGAGAGTGAGGCGCAGCCTTGATTTTGTATTGAAAAATAAATAAATTAAGAGTACGAGATATACCAATCTCATAAAAAATATCAACTATACTCTTGACAAATCAATAGCATAGCCCTATTTTGCAGCATGTAAACACTAATACGATAACAGAAAAATAAAGTTTCAAAAAAGTTACAAGAAAAAATTTAAAAATTTAAAATATGGAAAAGCCTTACACCTTTACAATGATTTTCTCTGCTCTACTACTTATTACAGGCGTAGTTTTTGCAGAACCGCTAAATGGAGAATACACCATTGGACAAAATGGTACTTTTAAAAGCATGAATGCAGCCGTAAAGTCTTTACAAGATAATGGCATTTCAGGACCGGTTTGGCTTAGCTTTGAAAAAGGAGAGTACAAAGAAAAAGTGAACATTGGTAATATTAAAGGTGCAAACGCCATGAACACCATCACTTTTGATTCAAAATCAGGAAATAATTCTGATGTAGTGATTGAATCTCCCGCTGATGGAAGTGATTACACGATTAGCTTAAAAGATGCTTCTTTTATTTCATTTGAAAATATAACCATTTCAAACAGCGCTTCCACTTATGGAAATGTTGTGAAAGTTGATGGCAATGCTTCTAACATTGGTTTTAAAAGTTGTATTTTAAATGGAGTAGAAGGTGCCAGAACAGGTTCAAATAATGCCGTGATTTATTGCACTTCGCAAGGCAAAAAGGATTATTTTTCTTTTGATGATACGGAGTTAAATAATGGCAGTTACGGTTTGTATAAGAAAGCCGAAACTGCATCAATAAGAACATTGATCTCAGGCTGCT
Organism: Bacteroidetes bacterium 37-13; assembly: GCA_001897535.1. Lineage (GTDB taxonomy): Bacteria > Bacteroidota > Bacteroidia > Chitinophagales > LD1 > UBA7692. The sequence continues at coordinate 39,362 of MKTC01000041.1, forward strand.
TATTTTACAACCAATACGAAAGCGGTGTTGTGATTGATAATGAAGAAGCTCCAGTGCTAACAAACAATGTAGTGAATTCGCTTTCTAAATTCAGCGATTACAAAGCAGTAGCTTTAAGCCAATGCAACGGAAATACAATTATTTCAAACAATATTATCAATGCAGCAAATGGTCGCTACGCTATTTATTTGGATAACTGTACCGGTTTGGATAATAACTACGCATCAATAAATGCTAACTCAATTTCAGTAGGCGGAACTGATGCAATTTATGGTATTGCAATCAATGGAAATTCTGATAATCAACTTATTAACTTCAACAGAATTAAACTTACCATTGATGCAAAACAAGCAGCTAACCAAGCTTACTACGCTAATAATTCAACAGGAAAAAATGTAAATCTTACCAATAATTTATTCTATGATTTGAATACTGGAGGCTACACAATTCTTGGAAATACTTACAAAGATTTCTTTAACCAATTGCCGGAGCAAAACAGTTCGCTTTCAGTTTCTGCAAATGGAATTACAATAGAAAAAGTGATACCAATAAAATAATATATTCCAAAGTTTTTCAGACTTGTTCAGACTAAGACGGTTTCTTTGAAGCCGTCTTTTTTTTTGTTTATATTCTACAATATAGTTTTGAATAAAAGGTTACAGAACGAACCTTTTTAATTGTGGATAAACTATGCAACATTCAAGGTTAAAAATCAGTACAACCACAAAGTTGAACCGATGTACCTATGAAAGCGAGTAGAAACCATGAAAAATACTTTAGTGGAATATTTTCCATTTTAACCATTCTCACATTTTTCTTAGCCGAAAAAGCAAATGCGCAATGTTCTACCCTAAAAGCGTATGCAGGAAGAGATACATCTGTTTGTGCAGGAATGAATTTCACATTAGGTGGTTCGCCTTCTGCAAGCGGAGGAAAATCGCCATATACTTATCTTTGGACAACAACTACCGATACTGTTTCTTCTAAGACAAGCGCCAATCCAACTGCAAGTCCATACACTACTTCTATTTATATTTTAAAAGTAACTGATGACAATAATTGTACAGCATTCGATACTATTACAATAACTGCCGGAACTTGTAATGTGGTTTGTTCAGGAGCAACAGGTCCCAATTTATTAGGTGCGATGGGAACTTTTAGTACGCCATATATTTCACCAAACAATAGTACTTCTGCATCTTGTATTAGAAACGGAACGCCTGAAGCACCATTGGATAATATTGGTAATCCAAAACCTACGCAAACATCTTATGTGTATTCGCAAACGAGCGGTGGCTTAGGACCTGAAGGTAGATATACTTTCGTGAAGAAATTGGGAAATGGCTCTGCTGCAAACTGTTTACACAACGATTTTAGAGGTGAAGATCACACCGGAGATGGCGGCTATTTTATGGCAATAAACGGCTCACCTAACCAAGCTCAATTTGGAGCAACTTTTTTTAGAATGGATTCTATTCCGGTATGTGCAAATACCGATTATGAGTTTAGCGCTTGGTTAGCCAATTTAAAAACAGGAATGCAAACACATGCAGCAGGTTCATTTCCCAATATTGCATTCTTTATAAATAATGTGATTGTGGCTTATAGTGGGCCAATTCCGCCAACAAATGGACAATGGAATAATAATTGGATTAAAGCCGGAGGAACTTGGCACAGCGGTAATACAACGCATGCTTCAATTAGAATTGATAATTACACATTTGTAGCGTTTGGAAACGATTTAGCATTAGATGATATTCACTTTCAGGTTTGTGGTCCTGTAATTATTTCTAAGACTTCTAAAACAACTTATTGTGTTGGAGAACAAGTTATTATTCGCGATTCAGTAGCTTGCACAAATGGACAACCGTACTCATGGTATCGCTGGCAGCGTAGCTTAGATGGAGGAAATACTTGGTCGAATATTTCTAATATCCAGTCTTCAAACAACAGTGCTTATTATCCGGTTAGCTTGCCTCCGTTCACAGCAACAATGGCGCTGAATAATTCAAAATATAGAGTTGTAGTTTCTTTAGATTCTTCATCACTTGCTGACCCAAATTCGGGCTGTTTGATTATTGGTGATGCCACAACAATAAATGTGAGAACTGCTCCTACTGTTACTTTACAGAATACGGATACTTTGTGTTACGGCACTTCAAAAACTTATACGCCAATTATTTCAGGAGGTCAAAATCCATTTACTTCTACTTGGACAAATTTAGGTAATGGAAGCACCACAAATTCTAATGCGCTTAGTTTATCACTAACAAACACAGTGAAATATTCTGTGAAGATTACAGATGCAAACCAATGCACCGCTCAAGATACAATAACTGTAGCGCTTGCGCCTACAATCACTTTTGCTAAAAATGTAAGTAGCAATCCTTGTGTAGGAAGTAATACAGCCACTATTAAAATTGTTCCAACAAGTATAGGCGCTCCTTTCCAATTTAATTGGAGTACGGGAGCGCAAATTGACTCTATTAAAAACCTTGCGAATGGAAAATATACAGTTACTATCACAAATCATTTTGCTTGTACTGCGAAAGATTCTACAATAATTTCAGCAGTAACAAATACATTAACCGCAAATGGCACAACCGATTCCGTAAAATGTTTTGGCAACAACACAGGCAAAATTACACTTTCAGTATCAGGCGGAACGCCAAGCTACACTTACGTTTGGAGCAATGGAAGTTCAACAAAAGATATTCAGAATTTAGCTGCAGGAAATTATGCTGTTACGGTTCGCGATGCGAATAATTGTTCGGCAACAAAATCGTTTACAGTTGCTCAACCAAACGCAGCATTAACTGCAAACGGCACAACCGATTCTGTAAAATGTTTTGGCAACAACACAGGTAAAATTACACTTTCAGTATCAGGCG
>MKTC01000042.1 GCA_001897535.1 Bacteroidetes bacterium 37-13
CTAATCAAGACTTAGGATTGGCAACAACCTGATTATGAACAACAATAAAAAACGTTAGTCAGAACCCTAAAAGACGACATCAACGAAAATAAACCGACTTAAATTTTCAAGACTTTGACAGCAAAGAATCAAACTTATTTGTAAATTTGCCAAAATTGTCAAGGCGAAATTTTCAAGAAAATGAAAGAAACATTCGGAGAATACATTCACAGACTTAGAGCAGACAGCGGTTTGACACTAACAAAACTTGCAGCAGCTTTGGACATTGACCAATCTACACTTTCCAAAATTGAAAACGGAAAGAGAAATGTGCCAGTTGACGTATTGCCGAAGCTTTCAAAAATTTTTGACCTTGACTTAAAACAATTGGAACACGAATATTTCAGTGAGAAAATTGCTGAAATAATCTATCCCCAAGAAGAACCAAGCCAACTTTTAAAGGCGGCTGAAGAAAAGGCAAAGTATATGCGAATCAAAAATCAACAACAAGGTAAAATAAACTTTTAAGCTATGATAAAATATTCAAAACTTCGGGATAAGCTAAAAGTTGAAACCTTAAATGGTAATGCAGAAGATTTAGCTTTTTTCACGCACTACCTTCACAATCACACAAATGGAGTTTCAAAATCTTTTGAAAAAAGAGCAAAGGAATACTTTGAAACGGTTAATGAAGAATTAAGCATTGTTGCAGAACCTGAATTACAGGCAATGCTTCCAATAAAATGGGACATTCCTTTTCCTGCACCTGAAAACCCCAAGTTTACCTTTATAGACCTTTTCGCAGGTATAGGCGGGTTTAGAATACCATTACAAGAACTTGGCGGTAAATGTGTTTTCTCATCAGAGTTCAATTATCACGCACAACGTGCTTATGAATATAATTTTGGAGAAGTTCCATTTGGCGACATTACAAAACTGAATTTAGACATTGTTCCTAAACACGATATTCTTTGTGCAGGTTTTCCTTGTCAACCTTTCAGCATATCGGGAAAAATGAAAGGTTTTGAAGATACTCGGGGAACATTGATTTATCACGTTTTTGAACTTATTGAAAAAAGACAACCTAAAGTTGTGTTCCTTGAGAATGTTAAACATTTAGTTTACCACGATAATAAGAGAACACTTTCAACAATTGTTCAGCACCTTGAAGAGTTAGGTTATGTTGTTTCAAAAAAGGTATTAAATGCTTCAGATTTTGGTTTGCCGCAAAACAGAGAACGCATAATTATAATTGGACACAAGGAAACCAAATTTGACTTTGCAAAAATTAAAAAGAAACCTAAACCAGCACTTAAAGACTTTTTAGACAAAGAGAATGAATTTGAATATTTGGATGAGTCATACACTATTTTGGACGAGCAAAAAATTCAAGATTCAGGCTTAGTATTCGCAGGTTACAGAAATAAAACAATTAGAAAAGCAGGAGTAAGACCAGGGACAGAGCATCTTTCAAGAGTTCATAAACAACCAAACAGAATCTATTCGACAGAAGGAGTGCATCCAGCACTACCCTCTCAAGAATCATCAGGTAGATTTTGGATTTGGCACGAAGGAGAAGTTAGAAAACTTACTATTCAGGAGTGTTACAGAATTATGGGTTTTCCGAACAAATTTAAACTATTAAATAACAAAGCAGAGCTTTACAAACAAATTGGCAATTCTGTTGCTGTTCCAATGATTAAAGCAGTAGGCGAGCAAATTAAAAAACAACTTTTAAAAATCGAGAAATAGAATGGAACCAACCGAATTTTTAGAGAAAATCTATAACGAATCAATGGCAGTTGTTGGTTCCGATAATGAAATCAAATCCGACTTAGATTCAACCATTGCAAACCATCTTCTTGAAATTTTGGGAAGGTCTGAATCAGCAAAAGCAGTTATTACTGTCATCTTAACAAGTTCTGTTTACAAAAAACTTAATCCTGACCAAGACATTAGAAACCACCAAACCAGTATTCCAAACGGTTATTCAGGAAGGACTTTTGATTCAAAATTTATCACACCGTTTCTAAAAAGTGTAAAATTTCCTGCAATGGCAGAGAGTGGATGGCTTACACGTTCATTGGAGCAAAAAGTTCCTTATGATTCAAACTATTCAGGTGCAATAAGACCCGACTCATTAAAGACCGCATTTTTACAAACCATTGACTTTATCCAAAAAGGAAAAGACATAGATAAACTTTTAAGTTTTTTGTTTCAAGGACTAATTATCCAAAGAAACGCACAGCAGATAGACTTAGCAAAACCTCTAAATCTTCCAATTGCAACAATAATTGATTTATTGAGCAAACATTTTGACACAAAATATTCAGCAGAAGGTGCATCAAGACTTCCTGTTTTAGCCTTGTATGCAGCTTACCAATGCTTAATTAATGAAACAAAAAGATTTGAAGGAAAAGTATTATTACCAATGGAAAGCCATACTTCGGCTGACAGCCGAAGCGGTCGTATTGGCGACATAGACATTGTTGACGAAAAAGAAAGAGCGTTTGAAGCAGTAGAAGTCAAACACGGCATTCCGATAACAGCACAGCTTGTTAAAGACGCATTTGAGAAATTTAAGACCACACAAGTAAACCGCTATTACTTGCTTTCAACTGCAAATATTGACGCTTCACAAGCGGACGAAATCAACAAAGAAATTGAGCGAATCAAAAATATTCACGGTTGCCACGTAATTGCAAACGGCTTGACAAATTCCCTAAAGTATTATTTACGACTTCTTTCTGACACATCAGAGTTCATTGAGAACTATGTAAATCTTATTGAAATTGACACCGCATTAAAGTTTGAGCATAAGACAGAATGGAACAAAATAATCTCTCAAATGTAACGACTGAAAAGAAGGGCGAACGGCTAACAGCGGTTTGGCGTAATGGCGGGTTCAGTGCTTCGTATGACAGTTTTGTGGTAGGTTCAAGTGCAGTTCTTTGATTGAACTTTTGTGCTAAAAATCCGCCACTGCGCCAAGCCGCAAACCGTTATAGCCAATTCTAAAAGAACACTTGCGAAATGAATATTATAAATAAGGACGAAAAACTAATAAGACTATTGGTTGACTTTTTTGTGGCAAAAGTTAATAATGAAGATTTATACCAAGAGTTTAAGAAAGTAACGTTTGAAAGGAATAAAAAAGAAACCGCCAAATTAAAACGTCTTCGTTTTGACTACTTTGATACTGATGATTTCGCTTGGTTTGTAACTCAAACAGGTCGCTATGGAGCTGATGGTGTAAAAATTGATGTGCATCATTTGGACACAGTATTCGATGAGCTTGCTCAATACCAAATACTAAAAAAACCAGGTTCAATCTTTGGTGGAGAACAAATTTATACTTTAAACTATGAAAACATACCTAAAGAATTAATTCAAAGTGATTTAATCATAAATCTAATAATGGGGTGGCAATACACCGTTAACCGATATGCAAAATCAGTATTCAAAATTGAACATATTGCAAATGGAGACACTTCCATAGGAACAGCCTTTTTGTTTCAAAACAAGAATGTTATAATTACAAATGCACACTGTGTTGACAAGGCAGAAAAAATAAATGTCTATGACCTTGAAGACAACCCTATCATGTACGATAAAATTGTAATATCCGACAAATTCGATTTGGCTGCAATTTACCTTGAAAAAGAAATAACTGCCGACCCATTGACACCATCAACAGAGATTGAAATTTTATCAGAGGTTGTTACTATTGGTTATCCAAGTATTCCATTGACAAAACTCGCATATCAAGTAATTCATAAAGGGGAAATCAATGCTTTCGTTGAAGACTACTATGGACAAGATTACATAGTCTTCTCTGCAAAAACTTCCTCTGGAAATAGTGGCAGCCCTCTAATAAATAAAGCAGGACAAGTAATTGGAATTGTGGCCAGTGAACTCTTTGAGAAAGAAGCATTTTTTGAAAAGGGCAAACTACCTTACTATGGGGCAATACCATCAAAGCATATAGACACATTAATAAAATGATAAGAACTGGCTATAACAGGCGTTTGGCTCAATGGCGGGTGAAGTGGTTAATTGAACATTCTACCTCGTATCAAATTTTGTGCTGGGTTGACAGTTTTGTGCTCCGAAATCCGCCACTGCGCCAAGCGCCAAAACGTTAGTGGCAACCTTAAAAACGACACTGCAAAAAGAAAATGACTGAGATTGAAATAAAAAAAGTAACGGTTAGTGACATTGACCAATTACAAAAAATTGGCAGGCAAACTTTCTATGAAACTTTTGCGACAGGGAACACCGAAGAAAATATGACCAAATACTTGGAAGAAGGATTTTCTGCCGAGAAATTAACGACTGAACTCAATGACCATAACGCAGAGTTATATTTTGCAACACTTAACGACAATGTAATTGGTTATCTTAAACTAAACTTTGGACAATCACAAACTGAACTTCAAGACGACAAGGGACTTGAAATTGAACGCATTTATGTTTTAAAGGACTTTCACGGAAAAAAAGTTGGGCAACTACTCTATGACAAAGCAATTGAAGTCGCTAAGGAGAAAAAATCTGACTATATATGGTTAGGCGTTTGGGAAGAGAATCCAAGAGCAATAAATTTTTACAAGAAAAACGGTTTCGTTGAATTTGACAAACATATTTTCAAATTGGGTAATGACGAGCAGATCGACATAATGATGAAACTAAAACTGAACAATTAATGTGGACGACAAGAAAGGCAGCCACTAACACGGGTTTTGCGTCAGGCGGGGTGACGTGCAAACTTGAAGCTTTGTGCTAGTATTAAACTTTAGTAATAAATTGAAACTTTGTGCTCCGAAATCCGCCCGAACGCAAAGCCCGAAACCGTTGGCGGCAAGTTTTGAACGACACTAACACATAAGATACTTTTTATCAGACCAAAAATTTAGCTTTGACAAAACAACGGGAATG
>MKTC01000043.1 GCA_001897535.1 Bacteroidetes bacterium 37-13
CAATAAAGTGAAACCTTTTGTTTGGAGTTGCCGTAAAGGATTACAGAACCAAATAAAATTTTATCCTATGAAAAACATAATAGCAACATTAGCGGTAATAGGAACCTTCTCATATTCATTTGCAGCCAACCCGGGCGCTCGCCACGCATTTAAAGATGCCAATGCCGAAGTAGCCTTAGAAGTTGAACGCACGCAAGGTGAAATTTCACTTCACATTTTAGCCCAAGATATGGCTCAATACGACCATATTATTATAGAGCGAAGCGGAAATGGCGGTGAATTTTTTAGCCAAGTGAAATACATACAAACCGAAGGCGCAGACATTGAAGATGGAAACTATGTGTTCCGCGCAGATAAATATCCATTGCCAAACAATATGGATTCTTACTACAGAATTAAAACAGTTTCTAAAGATGGAATTACACGCACTTTCCCAAGCGTAGCTTTAGCAACCAATTAAAATAACTTACACCAACCACTAACTACCCAAACCATTTATCCCTAACCCCATTTTTTAGTCACCAAACAAAGTGTCCATAGTCAGAGGAGGGTCGCCATAATGCGACCCTTTTTCTATTTAGACTAATTGCGAAAAGTTCCTAACGGCTTTTTTGTTGAAACAATTTTGTTGCGAAGCCTTAAAGGCTTGCTATTTTTATAGCATGAATTTTTTAGATGAATTGAATGAAATACAGCGCGAAGCTGTTGTGAATTTTGAAGGACCAACTTTAATTGTTGCTGGACCAGGTTCAGGCAAAACTCGCGTACTTACTTATAGAATTGCCTATTTGTTACAACAAGGCGCTAGCCCGTTTTCTGTTTTATCACTCACGTTTACCAATAAAGCCGCAGAAGAAATGCGCCATAGAATTGAAAAAATTGCAGGCACCAATGCACGCAGTTTATTTATGGGAACTTTCCACTCGGTTTTTGCGCGCATTTTGCGTGTGGAAGCACCGCGACTTGGCTATCCTTCAAACTTTACCATTTACGATACCGAAGACTCGCGCAGCTTGATTAAGTCTATCATAAAAGAGAAAAATTTAGATGACAAAATTTACAAGCCCAATCAAATTCAATACAGAATTTCCTCGGCAAAAAATGCACTTATTTTACCCGATGATTATCTTTTAGATGCCGAACTTACCGAGGAAGACCGCACTGCAAAAAAGCCTGAAACTGGCGCTATTTACAAGGCTTATTGTGAGCGCTGTTTTAAAAGTGGCGCAATGGATTTTGATGATTTGCTTTTGAAAACACACGAAATACTAAACACTTTTCCTGAAGTGCTTTACAAATACCAGCACAAGTTTAAGTATGTTTTAATTGATGAGTTTCAAGATACCAATCCACTGCAATACTCTATTGTGAAACGCATTGCGGATGCATTTCAAAACATTACTGTAGTTGGCGATGATGCGCAAAGCATTTATGCTTTTCGCGGAGCTACTATTGATAATATTTTAAATTTTGAAAAAGATTTTCCAGACTTAAAAGTGTTTAAGCTGGAACAAAACTACCGCAGCACAGAGCAAATTGTAAAAGCTGCCAACAAACTAATTGCGCACAACAAAAATCAAATTAAAAAAGAAATTTGGACCAGCAACGGCAGTGGAGAAAACATTAAAATTGTGCGCTCACCAAGCGATAAAGAAGAAGGAAAATTTGTTGCCGATAGCATTTTGGAAACTAAAATGCGCAACCGCTTAATGAATAGCGATTTTGCTATTTTATATAGAACCAATGCGCAATCCAGAGTGTTTGAAGAAAGCCTGCGCAGGGTAAATATTCCATATAAAATTTATGGTGGCATGAGTTTTTACCAACGCAAAGAAATTAAAGACTTACTTGCTTATTTAAAACTTGCCATCAACCATTACGATGAAGAAGCGCTCAAACGTGTTATCAATTATCCGGCACGCGGCATTGGACAAACTTCTATTGATAAAATTATCACCACTGCTATAAACGAAGGCAAACGCGCTTGGGATATTTTGGAAACCATAGACTTTCACGATTTTCCTTCGCGCACAAAAAATTCTATTGATGAATTTGTGAGCATGGTTAAAAGTTTTGCGGTGTTGGCTAAAGAAAAAAATGCTTACGAAGTAACAATTCACGCAGCAAAAATAACCACACTGCTTTCGGAGCTTCACAACGATAAAACAGTGGAAGGTTTAAGCCGCTACGAAAACATTCAAGAGCTGCTAAACGGCATAAAGGAATTTGTAGAAGAAGATGTGGTGGGCGAAGGTGAAGACGAAGCCTTGCTTTCAGATAAATCTTTAGGCAGCTATTTGCAAAACATTACACTGCTCACCGGAGATGAAAAAGATAAAGACAATATTGATACCGTGAAGCTAATGACCATTCACAGTGCAAAAGGTTTGGAATTTCCTGTGGTGTTTATTGTGGGAATGGAAGAAAATTTATTTCCCGCAGGGCAATCTATTTACAGTTTAGAAGATTTGGAAGAAGAAAGACGATTGTTTTATGTAGCAGTTACTCGCGCAGAGCGTAAACTGTTTTTATCGTATGCTTCAACCAGATATAAATTTGGGAGTTTGCAATATTGCGAGCCAAGCCGCTTTTTAAAAGAAATACCGGAAGAAATTCTTTCCATTTTGGGCGATTTAAAACGTGAACAATCTAAGCAAATGCTTAATAAGCTTTCTACCACTATTAAAGTTCCTACACCTTCGCCTAAACCGCTTACCGGTATAGAAAATTTTGTGCCTGATGATGTGAGTAATCTGCAAACAGGTATGGATGTAATCCATGAAAAATTTGGCGAAGGGAAAGTGATTGCGATGGACGGGCAAGCTGCAAACCGTGTGGCTACTATATTTTTTGAAGGCTTCGGGCAAAAAAAGATTATGCTCAAATTTGCCAAATTAAAGATACTTAAACACAGCTAATGGAATTAACAGAAGCCATAGGAACAGGAGCTGCAATTTGTACTACTACTGCTTTTATTCCGCAAATTATTCAGATAGTAAAAACACGAAATACACAAAGCATTTCACTTACCATGTATTCTATTTTTACACTTGGTGTTTTGCTATGGCTGGTGTATGGTTTGTATCTTAATTCTTTTCCAATAATACTTGCCAATGCTGCCACTTTAGTATTGGCAGGCTGTGTGTTGCTAATGAAAATTTACGATGTGCAAAAAGGTAAAAACAAAGATTGAATTAAAAGCAAAGTCCTTTATGTGTACCATCGCACACCGGCATTTTATCGCTCATTCCACACCGGCAAATAGAAATTTTTTCTCGCTTTGGTAATTCATTTCCTTCTTCATCAATAATAATAAAATCGCCTAAAATAGAAATGGGACCTTTGGGTTTTAAAGTGATAACGCAGGCGGCTTTTTTTTCTTCAGTAAATTCTTCCATAAATATTTTTTAAAGCATTTTAAAATAGATTAAAATGCTATTCCATTACTATTCCCTTTTCTTGATTTACCATGCCATTTTCGCAGCGCAAAATTTTTGCAGGATACTTGCTAATAAGCTGGTAATTATGTGTTGCCATTAAAATGGCGGTGTTGTGTTCGCGATTTATTTTAATGAGCAAACGCATTATTTCATCTGTGGTTTCCGGGTCCAAATTTCCTGTTGGTTCATCGGCTAAAATTAGTGGAGGATTGTTAAGCAATGCGCGTGCTATTACTAGTCGCTGTTGTTCTCCACCGCTTAAATGCAATGGGTGCTTATGTGCTTTATCCAACAAGTTAAACTCAACTAAAAGTTCGTTTATTCTGTTTGAAATAGACTCACTGCTTACCCAGCCGGTAGCTTTTAAAACAAACTCTAAATTTTCGAAAACTGTGAGGTTGTGAAGTAGTTGAAAATCTTGAAAAACAATACCCAATTTTCTTCTAAGCAAAGGAATATTTTTTGCGCCCATTTCGTTTAAGTTAAATCCGCAAACGGTTGCTGTTCCCATTGCAATAGGCAAATCGGCATAAATGGTTTTCATTAAACTGCTTTTGCCGCTTCCTGTTTTGCCAATCAGATAAATAAAATCGCCCTGTTGAACTTCAAACGAAACGTTTACCAATACGGTTTTTTCGCTTTGCTTAATGCTTACGCCATCATACGCTATTACCAATTCTTCTGTGCTCATGCAGCTAAAATAGGAGAAAAATTTAAGTGCTAATTTTCAAATGGGTGTTTTGCCAAAGGCAATTTTGCAAACGGGTGATAATCGCCTTTTAAACCAATAGGTTGTTGTGTGCGAATATCGTGAACAATTTGAATGGAAGAGCGTGCTTGGTCTAAACCAAAACCATTTCCTGCCAAAATATGCTTGTAGCTTTCGGTGTGCAATTCTGTAAAACCATCGCTAAACTCTATTTCTTCGCCTTCGAGTAAAATACTACGATAGGTTTTTTTGCCCTTTGCTCTAAGTTCTTCGGGAACGGTTTCGCTGTTGATACTTAGGAACCAACGCACACGTGCCTTTTCAAACTCCAAAAATCCCGCAGCTCTATCGTGCGTGTGCAGATGCACAATATTTTTTTCAACCTTACCAAAAATAAAGCCAAGCATATCGTAAAAATGAACACCAATATTTGTTGCAATGCCGCCACTTTTGCTGCTATCTCCTTTCCAACTGGTGTAGTACCAATTTCCACGCGAAGTGATGTAAGTTAAGTCGAGATCGTATTTTGTATCGCGTTGGGTGTTGGCTACTTTTTCTTTAAGCGCAATAATGCTTGGGTGTAAGCGCAGTTGCAAAATGTTATATACTTTTTTTCCTGTTTCTTTTTCAAACTCTGCGAGCGAATCAATATTCCAAGGATTTAGCACAAGTGGTTTTTCGCAAATAACATCGGCATTGTTTTTTAGCCCAAAACGAATATGCGAATCGTGCAAATAATTTGGCGAGCAAATACTTACATAATTTACAGGATTGCCCTTGCGTTTTAGCTTATCTACATGCCTATCAAAACGCTCAAATTCAGTAAAAAAATCGGCTTCGGGAAAGTAAGAATCTATAATGCCTACACTATCAAATCTATCAACAGCGGCCACTAAATTATTATTGGTATCTTTAATGGCTTTCATGTGGCGTGGTGCGATGTAGCCGGCAATTCCTATAAGAGCAAAATTCATCTTAAAATGGTAATTTCTATTTTATTTTTTTGAAGAGAACGAAGGTAGTTATTTTTAGTTACTTGTAAATAATACATGCTATTCAAATGGTTTTTTACAGCAAGTAAAAGGAGCATTGAAAATACTATTATTTTACTGTGAGGCAAATAGCAAATAATAAAATATTAAATTTAGTTTCAATTCAAAACACGTTAAAAAATAGAACTATTGTGTTAAAAAAAACACGTTAAATAAAAAAATAAGCCGTTTAAAAAACTTGCAAATCGTTGATATATAACAATTTAGAACTTTATCGAAAAAAACGGACTATAAATGTCATTGATATTCAGTTTGTAATATTGAAATTCTGTTTACATTTGCATTGCAATTATTTCAAAAAAATAAAAAATTAAAACAATGGCTGATAACAAAACACAAGAAACATTACGTAGATTATTTTACGCAAGTGTTGGTTTAGCTACAGAAGTATCTGAAAAAGTACAAGAAGCTGTAGAAGACTTAATTGAAAAAGGAAAAATGAATGAAAAGGACGGTCAAAAAATCGTGAACGAACTTTTCAAAAAAACAGAAGGTCGCAGAGGGCAAATTGAACAAAAGTACAACGAAACTGTAAAGAAATTCGTTCGCTTAGGAGCTTCTGAAGCTGAAAAACTTTCAAAGAAAATTGAGAAATTAGAAAACAAATTGGTTATTAAATCTGCTAAAGTTACTGCAAAACCTGCTGCTAAGCCGGTTGCTAAAAAAGCAGTTGCTAAAAAAGCGGTAGTTGTAAAGAAAGCAGTTGCAAAACCTGCTGCTAAGCCGGTTGCAAAAGCTGCAAACACCACAACTAACGCATAATTAAGTTTTTCGTTTGTCCGTTTTATACTAAGGCTGCCTCCTGCAAAGGGGGCAGTTTTTATTTTAGCACATACGTTTAATCAATGTTGCCACTACGCTAAAATTGGGTTAATTTGTACTAAGAAAAATAATAGAAAAAGTGAGTTTTTTAATTGCAGGACTTGGAAATGTAGGCGATGAATATTCAGGCACCAGACATAATATTGGATTTGACGTTGTAGATAATCTGGCACAAAAAGCAGGAGCAACCTTTGCGCTCGATCGCCATGCCTACTTTGCAACTTACCGTTCGCGCGGCAAAAATATTTACCTTATTAAGCCAACTACTTTTATGAATTTGAGTGGTAAGGCTGTGAGATATTGGATGACAGAATTAAAAATTCAACAACAAAATTTATTGGTTGTTTTAGATGACTTAGCTATTCCTTTTGGCTCTATTCGCTTGCGCGGAAAAGGCGCAGATGGAGGACACAACGGGCTAAAAGACATTGATGCCACGCTTGGCAATGGCAACTACGCACGCTTGCGTTTTGGCATTGGCAGCAACTACCCAAAAGGCGCACAGGTTCATTTTGTTTTAGGAAAATGGAATAATGAAGAGCAAAAGCAACTGCCGGAATTATTGCAAAAATCTGCTGATGCGGCAACGGCTTTTATGTTTGAAGGCTTAGAGCGCGCAATGACAAAGTTCAACAAATAAAAGTTGCTTACAGTGGTTTTGCTTGCTTAAAATATTTCAAGTTGTAAGTAATTGTAACTAAGAAATAGCGCTGTAAAACCTGTGTACGCACATCTTCTAAATACGTTTCGTTTACAGTGCGCGAAATACTACTGTTTTGTCCAAGAATATCGAACACACTTCCTTTTACTTCAAGCGAGCGATCTTTCAAGAACTTATATGCTAACGAGGCATTCCACAAAAAGAAATTTTGGTTGAAACCCTGCGACACTCCTGCATAAACAGTATTATCAATAGAAGTATTAAATACAAATCCTTTCCAGAAATTCCAGTTGAAACTTGCATTCGCATTGTGTGAATAATAGTTGTTATTCTGCTGCTGGCGTAAGCTGTTTTTCACCACATTGTAATTACCCATGTAGCGGATTGTAAAATCAATTTTCTCGTTAATGTTGCTACCTAAAACAAAACCTCCCATTGCACTCATGGTGTTTGAAGTATTAGTGATACCATTTATTAAACTTGGAGTTCGGCTATAAGTAATTCCTGCATGGAAATTCAAATTGCTTTTAAGTGCTTTTACGGGCATACCATAACCAAAAAAACTACGCAAGCCCAAGCTGTTAGAAAGGTTCACCGGTTTAGTCAACTGCGACCCTGCATTCAACATAACATTGTTTTGCAGCAGCGTATCCCTAAGTGCAATAATAGTTGAATTGCCAATATAATTTTGAGTATAAGTAAAAGACACAAAGCCAAAAACACCACGCATGGTATTGTGATCCATGTTATTAAAGCGAACAGAAACAATATGCTGATAGTTCTGCTTTAAATTAGGGTTTCCGGTGCTTATTAAAAGTGGATTTGAATTATCTATTACATTTTGCATTTGCGAAATAGAAGGCGGAGTTGTGCTTGTGCTATAATTTATTCTGATGTTGCCCTGCTTGCTGAAATTGTATTTAAAAGTTGCATTAGGAAGTAAATTGTTGAAAGACTTTTTTACATCGCTTACGTTTGGATAAAGCTGTTTTCCTGTAAGTAGCGCGTATTGCATTTCTGCTCCGATGCTAAAATTTATTTTGTCGGTCTTTGTTTTTAAACGGTAATCGAATCCAACCTTATGTGTCATGTAAGTATTTTCAAAATTGCTTGAAAGCTGTAAGTTCCTTTGGTTGTAATTTTCCGTAACCGTATCTTTATTGAAAGTACTTTTATCTCGTTTGCTCCAACTGTAATTTGGTGTGTAAGTAAACTGCATCATGCTCAAATCGTTTATAGGTTCGGTATAAGCAAAATTTGCAGAGCCTGAATAATTTCTTGTGCTGTTATCTGTTTTTTGATTTAATTCAGTTGTGTCTTGCGCAATAGCAAAACTATTTTTTGAAATAAGAGTGGCATCTCCATCGCTATTGTTTAAATTACCTGTAAGCCCAACCGAGAACGTGCGTCCGGCTTTTGCAAACTTATGCTGAAACAATAAATCTAACGAGCCATTATAGCCAAAATTTTTAGTGCTGTAATTGCTGGAAAGTGAACTGATGGCATTGCCGTCTTTTAAACTGCTTATGCCATCTAAATTGCTCTTTTGGTTGTATTGTTGAATGCTGAGTTTTGGTGTAATGAACAAGGCATTATTGCTGTCTATGGCATATTCAAAACGAAAGTTTAAGCGATGGTTCATATTGCGTGTGGTGGACGCTGAAGTTTCTTTGTAATCGGTAGTTGAATCACCTTGTGCAAAATATTGACGATTGGTTTCGCTACTGTTTTTGTTATCTGTTAGGTTAAAAAAATAGCTTCCGGAAACTTTCACTTTATTGCTCCATTGGTCGCTGTAGTTTATGCCAACAGCCTGCGAAGTGGTAATGCCACCTTGCTGCCCAACCATAAAGTTTCCTGCGGGTGAGTTTTGCAGCATGCCAGGGCGCATTCTACCACCGCGCATTCTACCGGCACCGCTACTTCCCGAAAGCCCCATTAAATCATCCATTGCAAAGTTCTGCTGGTTAATATTGTTGCTCATTGCCAATACCGAAATTCTTCGGTTTCCGTTAAACCAATTCACGGTTGCTCCGGCACTGTAGCGGCTAGCGTTTATATAGCCATAACCGGCATAAACTTTACCAAATACACCATTGTTCATGTTGGGTTTTGTAATAATATTTATAGCGCGTTGGTCGTTGCCATCATTAAAACCAGTGAATCTACTTTGATCGCTTTGCTGGTCGTAAACCTGTATTTTATCTACGGCTTCTGCCGGCAAGTTTTTTAGTGCTGTGCTTGGGTCATCGCCAAAGAATGGTTTTCCATCTACCAATACTTTTTTTATTTCTTCCCCTTTTGCTTTCACGGTTCCATTTTCAACCGTAATACCCGGCATTTTTTGTATTAAATCTTCTGTGCTTGCATCTTTATTCGTTTTAAATGCAGCAGAATTATACTCCGTTGTATCTCCTTTTTGCACTGCCCGCACAGCCGTTTTTTCAATAGTAACACCTTTGAGTTCTTTTACATCTTCTGCCAATAAAATATTGGGCAATGCTATATTTTCGTTCTTGACATTTAATATCGAAAGTTGTGTTTTATAACTTAAGTAGGTATATTTCAGCAAATATTTTCCCGCAGTTACACTCATTGTAAACTTGCCGTTTTCATCAGTAGCCACGCCTTTCACAAAGGTAGAATCCTTTGCTTTTAAAAGCACAACACCCACTCCGGCAAGCGCACTATTGTCGCTTTTATCTAATACAACGCCACTTACATTTACTTGTGCAGATAAAAATTGAACACTAATAAATGTAACAAAGAATAAGGTTAAACGCACGGCAATATTTTACTGCGAAGATATTTTTAAGTATAAATGATGATGCCGAAAAATTGTGAAATAAGAAGCCCTATGAACTGTCGGCTTAGTTTTTCACCTTATCATGAAAGTTGATAATTTTAGAACTTCATAATATGCCTAAAATTCAAGTTCTAAATGCAACTTTAGCGCTCAGGTAAAGCGGTTGATAGTTGATATTATTTGTTGGTATTAAGCAAATTTTTTAGCTCGTCAATTTGCTTTTGTTGTTCTTGAATGGCTTTAATCATTGGCATAATAAATTCTGTATAACGAAGTGTATAGGTTTCGTTACTGTTGCTAGGTATTTCAATACCTGTAAAATTATAACCGCTTTCGCGCATTGCCTTTTCCACATCTTGTGCTATTAAGCCAGTATAGCGTATCTGTTCGGTTTCTTTATGATTAATTTTTTCGATAATAGAATCTGGAGTTCCCCATATTTTGTGTAATTCTGAGGGTTTTACGTTGTATGTTACAGGTTTTAGCTTGGTAATAAAATCCAATCCACTAACATCTTCCTTCACATTAGTTTTATATCTAGCATCACTATATGCTGTTATGCCAGATACTTGCGCACGAATAGAAGAAATAGAAGTATTGCCAAGTGCTATTTGATTGTTGGCAGTGATTTGACCATTTTGAACAGAATGTCCAATCATTGTAATATTTACTCGAGATGCTGTAATTGTTGATGATGCTCCTAAAAAGGTGCAGTTGGAGAAATTGATGCCCGATGCACCAGCTCCCGCATCAAATCCAATAGCTGTATTTCCTTGTCCTATTGTGTTGGAATATAAAGAATTGATACCTACGGAGGTGTTTCCAGTACCCCAAGTATTGTTTTCTTGACTCGATACCCCAAAAGCTGAATTTCCATTTCCAGAAGTATTTTTTAATAGTGCATTTAGCCCGAAAGCTGAATTACTTTCACCGGTAACCAATGCTCCTCCAAGCGCGTATGAGCCAACTGCAGTATTGTTATTTCCGGTGGTGTTTCCATTTAAAACATAACTACCCACAGCAGTGTTGCTGACTCCCGTAGAATTGCTATAGAGCGCGTTAGACCCAATGGCTGTATTGCTATTTCCTATAGTATTGTTTAAGAGTGTTTGATACCCGACACTTGTATTATATGATCCTGTTGTGTTCTTGTGAAGTGCCATAGAACCAACCCCAACAGTTCCAAATGCGCGGTTGTTATATAGCGCACTATCGCCTATTGCTACCGATTTATATGAGCTGCTATTAGCATTTAACATGGCTCTATATCCGATTGCTACTATATTATCTCCATTAAAAACGCTTGCAGCAGAGTTTCCAATTACTACATTTTGATTACCTGTGGAGTTGGAAAACAATGCAGATGCTCCGACAGCAATATTACTTACTCCAGAAGTATTACTCCAAAGAGCAGAATTGCCAACTGCTGTATTTAGACTGCCAGTATTCGTTTTGCCTACACTACCACCAATAAAAACATTTCTACTGTTTGAATTAGGTATTGAGTTTCCTGCTTCATATCCAATTATTACATTTTCAATTGCGCCATTTCCAATATAACCAGATCGAATATTGTTTACTTTTAAAACTAACGCATGATTATCGGTTGTTCCTAAAAAGTTGGTAGTTGAGTTTGTACCTCCATTACCAGTAAGCCCCCAAGCATTTGCTGCGCCATCGGCTCCAGTTGGACCGGTAACTCCAGTAGTGCCTTTGACTCCGGCTGCACCAGTAGCGCCTTTGGCGCCTTGCAATCCTTGTACACCAGTATCGCCTTTTGGCCCTGTAGGTCCTACACTGCCTCCGCTAATTGGCAATATCACAGAGTTGCCTCCGGTTATTGAAAGTGTTTTTGTGCTTCCCTCCCATACTAAGGTTTGTTCATCAGGAGCACTAAGTGCATAGGGAACACTTTCTAACTTGCTTGCTCCCATGCTTACATAATTGTTTCCTCCGGTTACATCAATTTCTACTTGTAAATATTTTACTCCACTTTTCCAATTTATACCAGAAAAAGAGCCTTGTGTGGGTGTTGCCGAGCCTATTACATGTGAAAACAATCCTAATGTATTTGTAGCTGAAGTTAAGGTTTCTGAGTACAAAATATTGCCAGTGGCACCTCCTTCGTGTATGGTAAAACGCAACCCTAAATTTGCATTAGACAAAACATTCCCTGATGCATCGCGCACTACTGATTGATAATTAAACCCTTGCGGAATTTGAGCTTGCAGTTCATGATATGCAAGGTGAAAGAAGAATAGTGCCAAGCTCATAGAAATGTATATTCTCTTCATAATGTTTTTATTAGAATTAAAATTGTTTATACAATTACAGTATTTGATTGCTTAGGTTTAGTAAGTACACACGTTGGTAATATTCGAGCTATTATTAACTATCGTTCCATCAGCTGTGCTATGTGAAAGTTGGCAACCAGCACTGCGAATAGACTCGCAGTTGTTTAATGTTAGTTGAGCTTTTGCTAATTCTCCTACTGCCAAATTTGTGATGCCTGTGCCAAAGCCTAATTCAGCTTGTCCGCCATCGCTTATTATTAGATAATTAAACACATTGTTGGTACTGTTAGAGCGCACTAACATTCCTCTCCACGAACCTGCAACAGCGTTTTCTCCACTTATTTGTACTGGCTTAACGGCTGTGCCGTTAATTTTTAATGAAGAAGAGGGGTGAACAATGAATGCAGAGTTTTCACTCATTGTTAAATGAACACCAGATGCCATAGTTGCTGGAGCCTGGAATGAAAGTGTAGAAAGCCCAAAGTAAGGAATAGATGTTTCAACAAAATTTACAGTTTCTGCTACTTCAGCATTAGATGACACTGAATAAATGCCGATATAATTTTTTGTATTTGCAGAGAAAGAGCAAGTGTTGAAAGCAGTATTGTTTAATTGTCCGGCATACATAAACACAGGAAAATTGTTGCACTGCTGTATAGTATTGCTGCTAAAGCCGAAGAGCTTTCCTGTTTCGTTAACCACAAGCCCACTTCCTGCGCTTTTTGAAATGGTTGAGTTACTCATTTTTAACCTTCCCGATACCGCTATTGCGGCATCTTGAATATTAGTTCCTCCTGCAACTTCAACACCTATTGCCCGCATTCCAGCATTTAAAATTTGAAAATGGTTTAACTCGTTGTTAGTACTATTGCTTTCAAAGCTTATACCTAACCAATAATTTTGCGAGACGCTGGAACCTCTCATAATAATTGGCTCTGCTGCTGTGCCATTTGCAGATAATGCTCCGCTATTTGTAACCCTAATGCCACCGCCATTGGAAAATTCAATAGTTACGTTCTTCTCAATAGTATAGACTCCAGAAGAAATTTCCACATCACAATCGCAGATATAATCAACGCCATTTGGATTATGATTAGTAAGTGTAATATTTCCTGAAACTAAACAGTCTAATTTTTTTGCTCCAAGAGGAGTTCTGTCTACTTCTTTTCTACAAGCAGAGAGAAAAAGAGAAATCAACAAGAAGATGAAGAGATTTTTTTTTGTTCGTATAATTTTCATTAGTTTGAGTTTATCTCACATAGTGTGAAATGCAATAATGACTATGAAGCATAAAAATTCGCATGGTGAATTGTATTGATTTGTGATGAAAAAGAAGAAGAATTGTGTATAAATATTGAAGATGATTAACCTCAAATATTGATAGAACAAGGCGCATGAAAACACTTGAATTGTTGCAGATTTTAGATAAAAATGAACGAACTGTATTTGTGAGGCAACTAAAGTTACACAAGAGAAAGAGCCTCTATAAACTATATGTGGAGTTACAAAAAGGCAATAATGTGATAGAAAAAGCGCAATTATTTCAAGCTACTTTTGGAACTCCTTATGCTGCTTCTAAAGATTATTTACTACGTAATGAACTACGGCTGCTCAATAATGAAATTGAAAACTTTATAGTGCACCAACCTCTAAAAGAGAGCGATGCACAAATTGAGAAACGAAAAGGGCTTAAGTTCCTAACAAGACTAAGAAATACAGGCAACTATCAACTGTTCAATCAGTACTTCAATGCCGCAGTTGAAGCCAAAAAAAATAAACACGATTATGAAACCTTAATAGACCTATATGCCATTAAAATTGAGTTTCAAATACACCACCAAGAAATTTCAAAAAGAAACTATTTAGATCTCATAGAATTACTTCAACTACAGCAGCAGTTTATGTGGGCTTGGATAAGCGAGATGCAAAGTGAAAATAAACTTAAACAGAATTTTGCTCATCGTGTATTACTCCAGTTAGGAAACACTGCTCAAATATTAGAAACAGATTACCAAGCCAAACTTCCTAAAGAAGCTAACGAATTGACACAATACAATGAGTTAATTGCTAAAAGCTACTTACAGCATGGGCAAGAAAAAATAGAAACATTACTTACAGCTCTAAAACTACAACCAAGAGCATCAGCAATAAGACCGGAGAAAGAAAGAGACGCACTAACAATTTTGGGCAATATTGGACTGGAGTATTTTTTAGAACACCAGTTTGATCAAGCTCACGCCTATTACAAAAAAGCAAATTCATTGATGCATGAGCAGAATCTAAACATCGAGCTTTTGTTTAATTTTTGTGTGAATGCTTTAGCTATTGGAAAGCATAAAGTACTCATTGAAATGGAAGCTAAATATCGCCACCAGATTCAGTTTAATGTTAAGTTGCGTTATCGTTTTTTATACTTTACTGCCATAGCATATTTGTTTGATAACAATCCACAGCAAGCCTTTAACCTTTTAGATCATGAACCGCATAAAAGACCAGAGCATGAATACTATTTTTATAGGTTAGTATATGCGATGGTGTATTTTCAATTAAGAGATTACACCTTAGCTAAACGCGAATTAGAAAATATTTTACAGAGTTTTCGCTTTCGACAATCTGCTCCACAATACGACAAACCTTTGGTAAAATTTATGCTTCGTCTTACCGAAGTAGCAGATATAAAAGGACACGAAAAATATTTTTCTGCTGCGCTCAAAAAAGCTAATATACATCACCATAAAAATTCCAATACTGAGTCGCAGTTCAGCACAATTATTTACACTTGGACAAAGTGGCAATGGAAAGAATTACAAAAGAAAGAAAATTAGAAACTCAAGTTTTAAATCAGCGAAAAAATCCTATCTTTCGATTCATCTCGCGGAGAATTTCAAAAAAAATCAAAAGTTTAATAAAGCAACAACTTCATTTTTATTCCCGCAATTAAAAACCAATTTTAGCCACATGAAAAACCGATGGTTATGTGGTGTTTTTTTGCTGATGAGTTTGTGTGCTGTTGCGCAATATCCGCACTACTATACCATAAACGATGAAAACAACTTGCCGAGCAATGTAGTTTACAGTTTGCTTCAAGATGAAAAAGGATTTATTTTTATTGGGTGCGATGCAGGCTTGTATAAGTTTGACGGAGTGCGATATACCCCTGTTTTGTGCGATGGGACACCCAAGCGAAAAACGGCTTAAATTTCTAATTTGAAAATTCCTATGATTTCACTTTGTTCATTGGTTTTTATCAATAACCTATTGTAGATGTTATTTGAATATGGTGTTTTGAAACTTACTTTATAGATAGTCTTGACTATGTCTATAGCTTGTTCTGTACTGCATTTAGCATGTTTCTCTTTTAAACGTCTTTCTAGTTCTTTATATACTTTGCAAGCTGCAAATGATATACAGATATGAGCTTCTATTCTTCTTTGTAGCCTGTGGTAAATCGGACGTATTTGGAGATCTGATTTCGATATTCTAAAAGTCTTTTCTATTTGCCAAAGCTGACTGTATTGATCTATAACTTCTTCTTTAGTTAATCCTGCATTGGTTATATATCCTTTGAGACCATCCCATTTATCGTCATCAGTGTACCTATCGTAATTGATAGAGATATTTACTTTTCCGTCTATCTGTAAATATTTATTGTAGCCTCTGTTGTTGATGTTTTGCTTGGTAAGTTTTCCTGTGATAATTGCTTTTTCTGGTTTTTCTAATCCTCTTTTTCTATTTTGGGAATCTTTATGTGCTCTGCTCTTTTTATATCCAATAATAAGTTTTTCGTTATCCGAGAGGTTGATAATAAGACTTTCTTTGTCTTGTAATGATAGATTGAGGATTTGCTCGGTCGCCTCTTTATTCATATTCTTAATACGTGCCCCGAGTATGTATTGATAGTTTTTCTCTTTAAGCAATAATATATTCTTGTTGGATAGTAATCCAGCGTCTGCAACCACTATCAGATTTTCAACTTTATACTTTTGGCTGAAGTGGTTGATGACTGGCAATAAGGTATCGCCTTCATATTTATTTCCTTCAAAAATTTCATAATCTAACGGATAGCCTCCAACACTTACCAATAACCCCAATACCATCTGTGGGTGCTGATGCTTCCCATCTTTACTAAATCCTGTTTTCCGCAAATCATCTTCATTGGCGGCTTCATAATATAATGTAGTTACATCATAAAATACCACTGAAAGGTTATTGCCTAACACTTGTAAGGTGTGATGTAGGCTTATCTCCTCTACTTTCGCAATCTGTTCCGAATGAAGTTTATCCAAATACCTGTAAATGCTGTAAACACTTACTTCTATACCTTTGTATTTGAATAAATAATCGGTGGTTTTAAGTTTGCTTACAGGATAAATAAGGCGTGTGATGATTAAGTGTCTGAATAGCTCATCTGCAATAACACCAAAGCCGATGTCGTCAAAAATTTACCCCAACAAGAGTTCTGGACCGACCAGTTCCATCGCATTTAGACTGTTGATGAAAGTATCTACAAAAGATAATTCCTTTTCTTTATCGAATGGAAGCAATGATTGTCCACCATGCGTTTCAATTATTTTTTTTGCTTTCGTTACTAAAAAATCAATCTCAACGGAATCAGTAGAACTACCAACGGTTTGATACAAAATATACTTACCCGAAGATTTATCAATAATCTGTACACTTGTTGATCCACTTTTGTTCTTTTTGCATCTTACAAACATATAATTCAAAGGTAAAAAACAAGCGGGACACCCAAATTGACATCAGCTATTCAATACTGGTAAGGGTTTCAGAGGATGGACTTCAACTACCGCACAAAACAGGAGGTTTGCTTAAATCAGTAGTGAGATTGTAGTCAATTTCAAGCCCTCCCGCTACGTTGTAAATAGCGCTATATCCCTCTCTGCAAAAGTGGAGAGAGATTTTTTTATTTCACCATATCGGTTTTTATCTACTTTTTTTAACGCTTCTACTACTTAAACCCAAAATGGGTTTCTATATCGTAGCGACAATAAAACAAATTAAAATGAAAAAATTAATGACTATCGCATTGATGCTATTTTTTGCAGTAGCATCTTCTAATGCGCAAGCAACTTTGCAATCTACAGCACAAGTTAAACAAGGTAAATCTGCAAAGCATATAAAAGCCACACCGGAACAGAGAGCGCAAAACGCAGTGGCAAAACTGGACAAAGTGGTAACGCTCACTGCCGACCAAAAAACTAAAGTACAAGCGTTAGCTATCGAACGAGCTAAAAAGGTAGATGAAGTAAGAGCAAAATACAAAGGACAAGAAAATGCTAAAGAAGCAGCCAAAGCCGATTTAGCGCCAATTCGCAAAGAGTTTCGCAAAAATGTGAAGGCTTTGCTTACCCCAGAGCAACTTCAAAAACTAAAAGCTAAGGCAAAAGAACAAAAAACACAGAACGATGCGCTTGATAAAGACGAATAAAAATCTTTGATAGCAACTATCTCTTATGCAGGCAAAGCACAGATAGTTCAATAAGTGCAGTAAGTTTTATTCCTAAAGTAAAGCTTGCTGCATTTTTAGTTTATTGCTAATTTGTACTAAACAGAAACCTTTTGTTTCAAGATGTGCTAAAATATTCAACATAAATTCAAACAGCTTTGTACATTCGTGCATCTAAAAAAGTGATTTAAGAATATATAGAAATGAATTTACACGAGTATCAAGCAAAAGAATTGCTTAAAAAGAACGGAGCTTCAATTCAAGAGGGTATTGTGGCAGAAACAGTAGAACAAGCCGTAGAAGCAGCAAAGAAATTAGATGAACTTTACAATAGCAAATGGGTGGTGGTGAAAAGCCAAATTCATGCAGGCGGAAGAGGTAAAGGGAAAATTCGCGGCACAGAACAAAATGGTGTAGCACTGGCTAAAAGTTTAGATAAAGTAAAAGAAATTGCAAGTAATATTTTAGGTGGTGTTTTGGTAACCAAACAAACCGGAGCAGCCGGAAAAACAGTTCACAAAATATTGGTGGCACAAGATGTTTATTACCCGGGCGAAAGCGAACCGAAAGAATTTTACATCTCTGTTTTAATGGATCGCGGCACAGGCAAAAATGTGTTTATCTATTCTACCGAAGGTGGTATGGATATTGAAGAAGTGGCAGAAAAAACACCGGAATTAGTTCATAAAGAATGGATTGATCCTTCGCAAGGCTTACAAGAATTTCAATGCCGCAGAATTGCATTTAATCTCGGCTTAAGCGGCAACGCTTTTAAAGAAATGACCAAGTTTGTAAAAGCACTTTACAAAACCTACATCACCAGCGATGCTGCAATGGTGGAAATAAATCCGTGCTTAAAAACTTCTGACAATAAAATTATTGCAGTGGACGGAAAAATTTCGTTAGACGATAACGCGCTTTACCGCCATCCTGATTTAGAAGCGTTGCGCGACATTAGCGAAGAAGACCCAACAGAAGTGGAAGCAACCAATGCCGATTTAAACTATGTGCAGTTAGATGGAAACGTTGGCTGTATGGTAAACGGAGCCGGATTGGCAATGGCAACAATGGATATGATAAAACTAAACGGAGGCGAGCCTGCAAACTTTCTTGATGTAGGCGGAACTGCCAATGCGGAGCGTGTAGAAAAAGCTTTCAGAATAATTTTGAAAGACCCAAATGTAAAAGCCATTTTGGTAAATATTTTTGGCGGAATTGTACGCTGCGACCGCGTAGCACAAGGTGTAGTAGATGCCTATAATTCAATCGGAAATATTCCTGTGCCGATAATTGTACGCTTGCAAGGAACCAATGCCGTTGAAGCTAAAAAGCTGATTGATGAAAGTGGACTAAAAGTTCGCCCGGCAATTTTGCTTAAAGAAGCTGCCGAAGAAGTGCGAAAAGCTTTAGCATAGCAGTTTTTATAGTAAACTAAAATATTTCCCCCAATACAATTTTGTGTTTATAGATATTTTTAAATAATGACCTCCCAAAACGCACAAAACGAAACCGCAAATTCAAGTAATTGGCATAAGGAAATTATGCAAAATTTGACTTTACTTCCACAGAGTTTACTTGAAAGTAAAGAGCTAAAGCAATTTCTATCGCAACTTGATAAGAAGTTACGCAACACTGAAAGCGATAAAGATCTTGCGGAACATTCGCTGCGAATTGTAGAGATTGAAAAAAGAGAATTAGAAAGAAAAATAGCTGCAACCAATGAGAAATTCGATTTGGCATCGCAAGCATCGCAAGCCGGAATTTGGGAATGGATGGGAACCACAGGTCAAATTTCGTGGGACGACCAAATGTTTAGAATTTACGGCATTGAAAACAAAGATTTATACTCCGATTTAAGTAAATCATTTTTCGACTTTGTGATACCGGAAGATAAAGCAAATCTGCGCAATAGCTTTTCTTCAATTAGCATAGTTTCTAATATTTTTAATACAGAATTTAGAATTTGCCGCGAAAGTGATCAAGCAATACGAAATCTTGAACTTACTGCTTTAATAAGGTTTGATTTGCGCTCAACACCCGTGAGAATGGTTGGTGTTTGTGTTGATGTTACAGAGAAAAAAATTACAGAAGCCGAGCGTTTGCAGTTCGTAAACAATTTGATAAACTACAACAAGGATTTGGAAGATTTTGCTTTTGTGGTTTCGCATCGCTTGCGCTCACATACTTCAAAATTTCAAACTGCTATTTCGGTGCTTACCAATGTGGCTTCTATCGAAAAATTGCGTGATATAATTATTGAGGAAGTAAACAAAGAAGCTAAAATGATGGACGAAACTTTGCGCGATTTAGCAAAGGTATTAAGTCTAAGAAGTGAGAACCATATTTTTGAAAGCATTCCGCTGAAGAGCTTTGTAAAAACAGTAGTAGATTCTTTTACCAGCACAGATTGCGAATTTCTATTGAAGATAAACAAAGACCTGAATATTTTAGGCATTTGCAATTACCTTTCCAGTATTTTTAATGAACTAATTCAAAATGCTATAAAGTTTCAACGAGAAAGTGAGAAGTTGATTATTTCTATTATCGCGAAAGAAAATGCAAACGAGATAGAAATAATTTTTAGCGACAATGGAATTGGAATAGATATGGAGAAAAATGAAGCAAAGCTGTTTGGACTATATCGAAAATTCAATTTGAATATTGAAGGAAAAGGAATAGGTTTACACATCGTGAAGAAACAAATGGATATTATGAACGGAAAAGTGCGCATTCAAAGCGAACCCCAAGTTGGCACCACAATTAGTCTATTATTCCCAAAGTATAAAACATAAACAAAATGGAAAACAACACCCAAAAAGATTACCACATTCTTCTAGTTGATGACGACCGCGCATTCAATTTTCTAAACGAAAAAATTATTGAGTTTGAAAAATTTGCATCTAAAATTTCAAGCCAAGTAAGCCCTGTTGAAGCATTGGATTTTCTAAAATCAACGATTGATACAGAACCAGAAACTTTCCCCGATTTTATTTTTTTAGACATCAATATGCCGGAAATGGACGGCTGGGAGTTTTTAGATGAATTCTGCAATTTGCCACACGGCTATATTTCTAAAACGCGAATTTTTATTCTCACGTCTTCGCTTAATCCATTGGATATTGAAAAAAGTAAAACCTATAACAATGTAAAAGGCTTTGCTTCTAAACCGCTTACTACAGAAGTTTTAAACTTTATCCGCAGCGAAAAAACAAATCAATTTATTGTGCTTACTTAAACTTAAGCAGCCGAAATTTCAACAAACATTGCAGCCGAAAAACTACGGTTAGCAGCCAAACTCAAAACACCTTCTTTCTTGGTGAAATCAGTTGGTTTCCCTGCCGTGTCGGCACAACCGAGCCAAGGCTCAATACACACGTAAGGCGCACCTTCTTTTGTCCAAATTCCAAGATAAGGAAAGTCGCTAAAACTCACTTTTAGCTGCTGTGTGTTTTTCTTGCTTTTTATAGTTATGCTGCGCGAAGAAATATCTTTAAAAATGAGCGCATCATCATTAAACAATTCAGGAGTTAAATCTATTTTGCCATCAGCAGAAACCAAATCTTTTCTGCCATCAAAAAATCCTTCATTGTTGATGCGGTGTCGCGTTAAATTTTCACTCTTTTCAAACTCAATAAAGTAATCGTTGAAACTTTCATTTGTATTAAACGGAACATTAAAAGCAGGATGTGCGCCAAGCGAAAAACAAAGCGTTTCGTTGCTATTATTTATCACTTCAAAACGTTGTTGTAGCTTGTTTTTACTTAATGAATATTCAATTCTAAATTCAAATTTAAAAGGAAAATTTTTTTCTGTTGCTTCGCTACTTTTTAAACTAAAAGTTAGCGAAATTGGAGTTTGAGCAACTAACTCAAAATCACTTTTTCGGGCAAAGCCGTGTTTCTCTAAAGGGTATGTTTTTTCACCGAAATTTATTTGGTCATTTAAGCATCTGCCAACAATTGGAAACAAAACCGGAGCGTGCCAGCCCCACCATTTTTTATCCGCTTGCCACAAATGCTCAACACCGTTTTTTTTGTTTAAAACAGAAGTGAGTTCTGCACCAAAATTGCGAACACTCACTTTCAAAAATTCATTTTCAATATTGTGCATAAATTATTGCGTTGTTAAATGCGGTAAATTTCTAAATTCGTTACTTTCAAAAACAAAAATATGACAAGATTTTTTCTATTCCTTTTTCTCTTTGCCATAGGTTTTTCAACCCAAGCCGATAAGCTTACAAAGGCACAAAAGAAGCAACTAAAAAACGAATTAAAAGCTTACAAAAAAAACCTTGAAGGTTACTACCAGCAAAAAGAAACAACCCAAAAAGAGAGTGAAGAAACGGCTACTCAAATGCAAAAATTAAAAGATGATTTAGCTGTTGCAGAAGGCGAAAAAACTGAATTAACCAAGCGTTTAGATGCTGCCAACCGTTTGTTGGGAGAGTGCGAAACACAAGCAAAAGCCGTTGCCGAAACCGACCCTTCAGATATTCCAATGGGAACGGTTTACAAAGTACAAATCGGGTTTTACAAAAAGTACGACATCACTGCCAACTTTGAAAAACCAAAGTTTATCGGCTACGAAGATGTTGAAGGTTTCAAACGTTATATCATCAGTTCTTTTGACACTGAAGAAGCAGCTGAAAAATTAAAAACTGATTTGCGTGGCTTAGGAATTAAAGATGCTTTTGTTGCAAAATATGTGGATAAGCAACGCGTATTTGAATGGGAGAAAAACCCAAAATACAAAGGAAAAAAAGCACCGGAGTCTTGGAAAGACGTGGTGAAAGAAAAGTAAGCCAATATACTTTCCCGAGTCTAATTTTGTTACAGGTTTTAATAAAAGCCAAAGAAAAATCATGCGTATTTTAGTTGTTGGAGAAGAAGAAAGAAGAAATACCTTACGTGAAAAATTCGCGAAGCAATGCCCACAAATAGAAGTAGAAATAAGCGATGGCGATGCCGAAGAAGATTTTGATGAATACGATGCCATTTTCGATTTGAATTTTGATGACGATAGCGAAAATTTTCAGCAGTATGCAGCACTTCGCGAGAAACCAATTTTTGTAAGCGCTTTAAAACAACAGTTGGCAGAAGCCGTTTATTTAGGTGATGTAAAAATCCGCTGCCGCTTGTTTGGCATCAATGCGTTACCCGTTTTTTTAGAAAATGATATTTGGGAAATCAGCACTTTTAGAAAATTTGAAACGCCAGAATTAGAAAAGCTCATGCAACTGTTTAACCAAAAATGGTTGCCGGTAGAAGACCGCGTTGGCTTAGTAAAAGCACGTGTAATTTTTATGATTATCAACGAAGCGTGCTACACTTTGCAAGAAGGCACAGCGAGTATCGAAGATATTGATTTAGCGATGAAACAAGGAACAGGCTATCCTTTCGGGCCATTTGAATGGTGCGATAAAATCGGCATCACCAATGTGTTTGAAACTTTAGCGGCTTTGTATGATGACACTAAAGACGAGCGCTACAAAATTTGCCCGCTGTTGAAGACTAAATATCTGCGCAACGAAACTTTTTACCGCGCAGCAAAATAAATTTTACAGACAATGAAAATATTGTCGGCAACACAAATAAAAGAAGCAGATGCGTTTACGATTGCAAACGAACCAATCGCTTCCATTGATTTAATGGAGCGCGCAGCTTCAGCTTTCACCGATAAATTTTTAGAACTGTTTGATGTTTACGATAAACCAATCACTATAATTTGTGGTATAGGAAACAACGGTGGCGATGGCTTGGCAATAGCGCGATTACTGCATTTTTTACGTGCAAAACCTTCGGTGTTTATTATTGGCGATAAACTAAAAGCAACAGAAGATTTCAATAAAAATTACGAGCGACTGGAGGCAACTCAAGTTCCTATGTTTTTGGGAAATGAAAAACTGCAACTTGACATAAACAAAAGTGAAATTGTAATTGATGCGCTTTTCGGAATAGGGCTTTCGCGCAAGCTTGAAAATGTTTACAAAGAAGTGGTTGAATGTATCAATCAATCCGGCAAAACGGTTGTGAGTGTTGATATGCCATCGGGATTATTTTGCGATGTTTTAAACAAAGAAAACGATACTTTAATTTGTGCTGCACACACTATTACTTTTCAGCAACCTAAGTTGAGTTTTTTATTTCCCGAAAACGAAATGTTTTGTGGCAATGTTCACACTGTAAATATTGGGTTGAACAAGCGATTTTATAGTGAAACAAACAGCGATTATTTTATTTCTGAGAAAGCAGAATTTTTAAGTGCAAAAGTGTTTCACCGCAACCGGTTTTCGCACAAAGGAACTTTTGGGCATTTGCTTTTAGTGGCAGGCAGCAAAGGCAAAGCAGGAGCTGCTGTTTTGAGCGCAAAATCTGCATTGCGCAGTGGTGTTGGTTTACTCTCAATACTTTCTGCTGCGGCAAATATTCCGGTGTTGCAAACTGTTGTAAACGAAGCGATGTGTTTGGAAGATGAAGCGCAAAATTTCATTACAAAAATAGAAGCAGAATTTCCCGATGCCTTTGCGATTGGACCCGGAATTGACACAAATGAAAATACAGCAGATGCGCTTTTACTTTTTCTAAAACAAAACGAAAAACCATTAGTGTTAGATGCAGATGCGCTAAACATTTTAGCGCAGCAAAAGGAGTTTAAAAATTTGTTTCCAAAAGAATGTGTAATTACTCCGCACCCAAAAGAATTTGATAGACTTACAGGAAAGAGCAATAACAGTTTTGAGCGCCTGCAAAAAGCGCGAGCTTTTTCAAAAGAACATAAAGTTGTGGTGGTGCTGAAAGGCGCACACACTGCGGTGGTTGAGCCAAGCGGAAATGTTTATTTCAACTCTACCGGAAATGCAGGAATGGCAACTGCCGGAAGCGGTGATGTGCTAACCGGAATAGTTGGTAGCTTTTTAGCACAAGGTTTATCTGCTTTAGAAGCTGCGCGTTTAGCAGTTTTTTTACATGGCTTAGCCGGTGATTTTGCAGCTAAGGAAAAAACAGAAATGGCTTTAATAGCAGGCGATATTATTGAATTTCTGCCGCAGGCAATAAAAGAAATGTCCTAACTTTTTAGTTTGCACACATGCTGTTCGATATGTTATTTTGGGCAAATACCGATACTGCACTTTACACAGGTTGCTTAGAATAACAACTTTTTCATTTCTTCAACCCAAATTTTGCAGTAGAAATTTAAGCGAGATGAAATAATACAAAATAGCCGCAAAACTGTGATAAAAGCATAATGAATTATGTTTTTTGAACAGTTGAAGCAGATATAAAGTAGTATTTTATCGTAGCAAAGAATCTACTGCAAAATCTGGGTTCAATTTGCTTTTTCTGCTCGTGCTTTCATATCTTGCAGCAGTTTCTTTTTGGTGTATCTTCCTGTCCAAGGGTTTATATCTTTCCCAAATTGAAAAGCCCGAGTAATGGTAAACCCTAATCTAAATTGCCCTTGTGCCCAATTGTTGGCGTTGTAAACCAGATAGTCATTTTCTAATAACCCTCCGGTATTGGTTAGGTTAATTTGAAAAACGTGTCCTCCGGTTTCAATTTCATAACCAAGGTGAATTCCGGGATAGTATCCTGCGTTTTTAATACCGCGCACCATTGGAAAATACTCTCTGAATGTGGCTCCATTTTTAGTAATTGGCAAAAAATATTCAAAAACAATGGCAGAGCGTTTGCTCACTTTTGCTCGTGCTAAAAACCCCATCACAAACAAACCGTTTTTATCGTTTGGCAACACTAAATTTCGCCAAATAAAAGTAGGCGAAAGCTGCAAACTAAGCCAGCTTGTAGCTTTTATGGCTATCTGCGACTGCAATACATAGCTGAAACGGTGATACCATTTGGGGAAGCTCTGCAACAATTCCGGTGCATTTTTTTGTTGCCGCTGTGCGCTCACTGCCGCTTGTGCTAAAAACGAAATGCTCATTGGATATTTAAAGTCAGTAGTTTGCCGCAGTGCGCGATACTTTACATTCGCAAACCACAGCTCGTTGAGTGCACCATTACCTTTGGCACGCCCCCAGCCTGCACTCAAATTTTCCAATATTCCGTAATCTAACGAAAAAAGAATATCAGCAGCCTGATCGAAACCAAACATATTATGTATGTGGTCGTTTGGCGCAGATGCTATATTGCCAAAGCGGTGCGAAATGCGGAAGTCTAAAGCATTCTTCTTGGTCATTTCTACTGTTTGCACATTTATGAGCCGCGTAGATTTAAATGTGGCAAACACATATTCTTTGGTCTTCTTTTTTTGATCCTTGGTTAATTCATCCATTAAATCTTGCCCCTTGGTGCTTGTAACAACAAAAGCAAATACAGATAATAGAAGTAAATATTTTTGCATCAGTACAGTATTTTGATTAAGAAAAAGGAGTGTACAATATATTATTGTTCCGAAAAAAACAAGCAAGCCTATAATTTTATCAAAAAATAATATTTATCTTTCCTTTGATGTTAAAAACAATTCTTTATGAAAAAAACTATTCCAAACATTAGTAGTAGTACTTGTTACCACAAGTGTAATCGGCATTTCTTCTTGTAACAAAGAACTTGATGTGCTTTACAACATGCCGGACTATGAATTTTGTATTCCTGCATAAACATATTCTTCGAGCACAGGATTGGTGCAATATTTTCCTCTTGATAAAGATTTAATTAAAAAGGCCTTTGATGCTGCTTCTGCAGACTTTTCTGAGGGCAAAATTACTTCTGCAAAAATTACAGGCATTACCCTTAAAACAAGCGAAACAAAAAAACCAGTATTAAATGGATTAAATACGGTAGCAAAAGGTGTACAAGGATATATTGTTAATTCACACTCGAGCGCTCTTGATGATAAAAGTATGGTGGCTTCTACAAACACAAATATTCCTACAAGTGCAACAGAGATAGAACTCTCAGTTAGTGGTATTGATTTAACCAGCCTACTTGCAAGTTCCGACACTACATATCTTGCTTTAAAAGTGTAGAACGTAGATAATTCTCCTGCTGCTTGTGTAAAGCTAACTAAAGGAGTAATTAAATTTAATGTGAAGAAATAATACATTCAGCATCTACGGCATTCTATTACTAACAATGTAGTGGTATGCGTCTATAACATTTGCCAAATGAAATTTGGATAATAAAAATCTGAGTTTTATTTGGCATGTTTGCTAAATGGCAGAAATTGAAGCAACTACAGCGACAACTACTTCAACAGAAACTTATGTAAGGGCATTTCGGTTAATGGCAACTGCCAAAGCCATGGCCGAATTATTTGAAGAACGAAAAGACATTTGTGCAAAATATGTTCATGCTACTTCGCGCGGACACGAAGCCATTCAGTTAGCTACGGCACTTCAGTTAAAGCCGCAAGATTTTGTTTTTCCATACTACCGCGATGATGCTATGCTGCTCGGCATGGGATTTTCGCCTTTCGATTTAATGCTTCAGCTTTTGGCAAAAGGTACCGATTATTTTAGTGGAGGAAAAACCTATTATGCTCATCCTTCTTCAAACAGAAGCGACTTGCCAAAAATTCCACATCAAAGTTCAGCCACAGGAATGCAGGCAATTCCTGCCACCGGAACAGCACAAGGCTTGCAATACAAAGAGTTTCATAATTTAGAAAAATTTGATCGGGGCGAAGAACCAATAGTAGTCTGTTCTTTGGGCGATGGCTCCATTACAGAAGGTGAGGTGAGTGAAGCTTTCCAAATGGCAGTTTTGCACCAATATCCAATTATTTATTTGGTACAAGACAACGAATGGGATATTTCAGCGCATTCATCAGAAATTCGCGCGCAAGATGCTCCGGATTTTGCCAAAGGTTTTAAAGGACTTCGGGTAAAAAGCATAAACGGAACAAACTTTAAAGAGTGTTTGCAAACACTTCAAGAAGTAGTAGCAACTGTGCGAGAAGATAGAAAACCGTATATGGTTCATGCAAAAGTTCCGTTGCTAAATCACCACACTTCGGGTGTGCGAAAAGAATGGTACCGCCCAAAAGAAAACTTAGAAGCCGATGCCAAGCGCGATCCATATCGTTGGTTGCGACTTTTTATACAAAGTGTAGGAAAAACAGAAGATGAAATTGTAGCAATAGAGAACGAAACAAAGCAGTTTGTTGCCGCAGAATTTGAACGCGCTTTGCAAGAGCCGGATCCAACTCCTGAAAGCTTAACGCAACATATTTTTGCTCCAGAAAATATTTTAAACGAAGAAGGAAACCGAAAGCCCGAAGGCGCAGAAACGGTGGTGATGGTTGATGCTGCGCTCCATGCAGTTGATGAAATTTTGCGTAAGCACCCGGAAGCATTGCTCTATGGGCAAGATGTGGGTGGTGAACTCGGAGGTGTTTTTCGCGAAGCGGCTTTATTGGCAAAAAAATATGGAGAAGATCGTGTTTTTAATACGCCAATTCAGGAAGCATATATTGTTGGAAGTACTGTAGGAATGAGTGCCACAGGCTGTAAGCCAATAGTTGAAATTCAGTTTGCAGATTATATTTTTCCGGGGCTTAACCAACTTTTTACAGAAGTTAGCCGTTCGTGTTATTTAAGCAATGGCAAATTTCCTGTAAGTGCTGTGTATCGCATTCCCATTGGTGCTTACGGTAGTGGTGGCCCTTATCACTCATCGAGTGTAGAGAGCGTGGTGCTGCAACTCAAAGGCATAAAAATTGCTTATCCGAGCAATGCTGCCGATATGAAAGGACTTTTAAAAGCTTCTTTTTACGACTCAAATCCGGTAGTGATTTTTGAACATAAAGGTTTGTATTGGAGCAAAGTTCCGGGTACGCAAGAAGCCAAAACGCCCGAGCCTGATGAAAACTATATTATTCCTTTTGGCAAAGCCAGAGTGGCTTTAGAGGCCGAAAAAGAAAAAGTGGAAAGCGGAGAAACATTAGTGGTAATCACTTATGGAATGGGCGTTCATTGGGCGCTAAATGCTTCAAAAGATTTTGTTGGGCAAATTGAAATTATTGATTTGCGCACCTTAAATCCTTTGGATAACGAAGCTATAGAACAAGCTGTAAAAAAACACGGCAAAGTGATTGTGCTTACTGAAGAAACTATTACACATTCTTTTGCCGAAGCTCTTGCGGGTAGAATTTCATCTCAGTATTTTGAAAACTTAGATGCGCCTGTAAAAATTATTGGCTCAATAAATACACCTGCAATACCGCTAAACAGTACGCTTGAAAAAGCTATGCTGCCAAATGTAGAAATAGTAAAAAATGCAATGCAAAATTTATTAGCATGGTAAGGCAAAAACCGTATCCATTTTGTTTGAATTTTTTTTCTGCTTTTCAAATGAAAGCACTACTGATTTTATGTGTTACGGCTACATTGCTTTCACTTTTTTCTTCTTGTAAAAACGATGTTGATGAAGCTAAAAAAATTACCCTGCGCACCAATACCAATATTGAAAAAGCGACCAATATTGAAATTGTTTTTTCAGAGCAAGGAGTAAGCCAAATTGTTGCCAATGCACCGGAGTTGTTGCGCTATGCAGTTGAAAAGCCTTACATGGAATTTCCGAAAGGAATAGTGCTTAAATTTTACAGTAACAAAAAAGTTGAAAGCACCATGACTGCAAATTACGCTATTGCACAAGAAGGCGACAAAAGAATGGTGGCGCGAAATAATGTGGTAGTGATAAACAACAAAGGTGAAACGCTAAATACCGAAGAACTTATTTGGGACGAAGCGCAAGAAATAATCTACAGTAATGCTTTCGTGAAAATTTCTACCAAAGATGAAATAATTATGGGCACCGGAATGACCGCCAACCAAAACTTTACCAACTATGTGATTAAGAATATTTCAGGCATTATTAAAGTGAAGCAAACTGAATTGTGATGGCAAAAGGAAAACTCTATTTAATTCCCTGTTTATTGGGCGGTGAAGACACTTCAATTTTGCCCGATTACAACAAAAACTTACTTGTAGAAATTTCGGTATTTGCAGTAGAAAATTTGCGCAGCGCACGAAGGTTTTTGCGCAGTGTTGGCTATTCAAAAAACTTCGATACCGAAGTGCTTTTTTTTGAGTTTGATAAACATCAATCATCGCAACAATTTCAACAAGTTATTGCTGCGCTTAACAATGGAAAAAATGTTGGAATTATTAGCGAAGCAGGAAATCCTTGCATTGCCGATCCCGGTTTTGAATTGGTAGCCAAAGCGCATCGCCAAAAAATTGAAGTTGTGCCGCTGGTAGGACCAAGTTCCATTTTGCTAGCTTTAATTGCATCGGGCTTTAACGGACAAAATTTTTGTTTTCACGGTTATTTGCCAATAGAAAATACTGATAGAAATAAGAAGCTAAAACAAATTGAAAACGAGAGTTTAAAAAGCGGAAGCACTCAAATTTTCATGGAAACGCCTTACCGAAATCAAAAACTATTTGAGCAAATTTTACAACAGTTTCAAGCTGAAACAAAACTGTGTGTTGCAGCAGATATTACTTTGCCAACACAATACATTTCCACCCAAAGTATAGCTGCTTGGAAAAAAGAAAATGTAAATCTGCACAAACGCTATGTGATGTTTGTGGTTGGAAAATAAATTGGATGATTTTTTTACTTGCGCACAAGCAATTCTTCTCTTCCCGGTCCGGTAGAAAGCATACTGATTGGCGTGTTCAGTTCTTTTGATAAAAAGTTCATGTAGTTGGTAAGCTGCGCAGGCAGTTCACTAAACTCTTTAAACGATTCCAAAGATTGCTGCCAACCTTCCACACTTTTGTAAACAGGAGTTATTTGCTTGCCAATCATATCAAAAGGAATTTCCTGCATCTGTTTACCATCAATTTCGTAAGCAGTGCAAACATCAATTTGTTCAAAGTTATTTAGCACATCAGCTTTGGTTATTGCAATTTGCGTAACACCGTTTATCATACAAGCATAGTGCATGGCAGGCAAATCGAACCAACCACATCTGCGCGGTCTGCCGGTGGTAGCACCAAATTCATTTCCTTGTGAACGAATTTTGTCGCCAACCGCATCGTGCAATTCGGTAGGAAACGGTCCGCCACCCACACGCGTGCAATACGCTTTTGCAATGCCTATAACTTCGCGTACTTTAGATGGAGCAATGCCCAATCCGTTGCAAGCAGCAGCAGTTACTGTGTTTGATGAAGTAACGAAAGGATAAGTGCCAAAATCTATATCGAGCATTGTTCCTTGTGCGCCTTCTGCCAATATTTTTTTATCGGAGCGCAATGCATTATTCAAATAATATTCTGCATCAATAAATTGCAAACTGCTTAGTTGTTCAATGCTTTCAAACCATTGCGCTTCAATTTCCTTTAAAGAAAAATCGAAGTTGTAAAGTGTAAGCAAATGCAAATGCTTATCGCGAATTTTTTCGTAGCGCTGGCGGAAATCTTTTTCAAGCATATCGCCAATGCGCAAACCGTTTCTTCCGGTTTTGTCCATGTAGGTTGGTCCAATGCCGCGCAAAGTAGAACCAATTTTTTCTGCACCTTTTGCAGCTTCAGAAGCGGCATCTAAAATTTTATGCGTAGGCAAAATTAAGTGCGCACGTTTCGATATCAATAAATGTTTTTTTACTTCAACTCCTTTAGCTTCTAATTGGTTTATTTCCTTAAGTAAAGTTGTTGGGTCTATTACCACGCCATTGCCAATCACGTTCATAATTCCGGGTTTCAAAATGCCGCTTGGAATAGTATGAAGTACCGTTTTTACCCCGTCAATCACTAAAGTGTGCCCTGCATTTGGTCCACCTTGAAAGCGGGCAATAATATCATACTTATCTGCTAAGTAATCTACAATTTTTCCTTTCCCTTCATCGCCCCATTGAAGTCCTAATAGAATGTCTGTGTACATTTTAAATATTACAAGTTGAAAGTTGCAATCGGCCATTATTCACTATTGCAGCACACAAAAACTCAACAACTTTATGGCGCAAATAGATAGAGAACAGCATAAAACAACGCATTTAATTAAATAAAAACAGCGCAGCAATTTACACTACCGCGCTGAAAAAGTTGCAAATATAAAATTTAAGCGCTTTTGAGAAAATCTAAACCCGAAGCTTCGCTTTCGTGCACATTAAAAATGTCTTTCAGCTTTGTCATCACTAAAAGCTTATTCATTTGCTCGGGCACATTGGTAAGCGTGAGTTCTCCTCCGGCATTACGTGTTTTGGTAAGTGCTGTAAGCAACATGCCAAGCCCTGTTGAATTGATAAATTTCAATTCAGCCAAGTTGAACAATACCTTGTTGTGGCCTGCTTCTAAATTGTTTCTTAATGTTTCCATAACAGGCTCGTTGGCATGTTCTCCCAATAAATTTCCATTCAAGTAAAACACTAATACGCCTTGTTTTTGTTCAGTTTTTATATCCATAATTTGTGCGGAATAAAGATTAAATTTTTCGCAATGAAAGTAGTTATTTGTTCAAGATTTGCAAGAGTAAGAAATTAACACACATCTTCTCCAAATAACTTAAGATGAATAGTATTTCATTCACTCTAAAAAAATATTTTCTCTATTTTTTTAAATACGCTTGCTATAGTGCGTAGAAAAATTACTTTTGCCGCCTCAAAAAAGGAAAGGTCATGTTTTGGACATTAGAATTAGCATCATATTTAGAAGACGCTCCTTGGCCCTCAACCAAAGATGAATTGATTGATTACGCCATTCGTTCGGGCGCTCCTGTGGAAGTGATTGAAAACTTGCAAGAGCTTGAAGATGATAGCGAAATGTATGAAGGAATTGAAGATATTTGGCCGGATTATCCAACTAAAGATGATTTCTTCTTTAACGAAGAAGAACACTAACATATTTACACGGAACTATTAAGTGTAAACACGAAGAAAGACTGCTCCTGTGGCGGTCTTTTTTGTTTCAGAAAAAAAGCATTGTGTTTAACCCAGATTCCGCAATAGATTCTTTGCTACGATAAAATACTACTTTACATCTGCTTTAACTGCTCAAAAACCATAATTCATTATGCTTTTATTGCATTTTTGCAGCTGTTTTGTATTATTTCATCTCGCTTAAATTTCTATTGCGGAATCTGGGTTTAAAATTGAGGAACAATTTCTCTTCAATAATTTACTCAAAAAAGCGATTGTTTTTTTGTACATTTTTATACAGCAGTAAAAAACGTTTTTACGTTTAAAAAAATTAGGTTTGTACCTCTCTATTATTAACCCTTTTCAAAAACAAAAAAATGAGCAACGCAACAAACGAAAAATTAAAAGCGCTACAGCTTACGGTTGAAAAACTGGATAAGGCTTATGGCAAAGGAACTGTAATGAAATTAGGCGACTCTAAAATAGCTGCGGCAGAAATAATTTCTACCGGCTCTATCGGTTTAGATATTGCCTTGGGAATTGGCGGCTTACCAAAAGGAAGAGTGGTTGAAATTTACGGGCCGGAAAGCTCAGGGAAAACCACTTTAGCTTTACAAGCAATTGCCAATGCACAAAAAAATGGCGGTATTGCTGCTTTTATTGATGCAGAACATGCTTTCGATAAATCTTATGCAGCCAAACTTGGAATAGACTGCGCCAACTTGTTGATTTCTCAACCCGATGATGGCGAACAAGCATTAGATATTGCAGAGCATTTAATTCGCTCCGGAGCAATAGATATTTGCGTAATTGACTCTGTGGCCGCATTGGTTCCACGTGGTGAATTAGAAGGCGAAATGGGCGAAAGCAAAATGGGTTTGCAAGCTCGCTTAATGAGCCAAGCCTTGAGAAAACTAACCGGAACAATTTCTAAAACCGGTTGTTGCTGTATTTTCATTAACCAGTTGCGCGATAAAATTGGTGTAATGTTTGGCAGCCCTGAAACCACTACTGGAGGAAACGCGCTTAAATTCTATTCTTCCGTGCGCTTAGATATTCGCAGAATTGGCGCTATTAAAGACAAAGAAGAAGTGATAGGAAACAGAACTAGAGTTAAAGTGGTGAAAAACAAATTAGCTCCGCCTTTCCGTTTAACCGAGTTTGATATTATGTATGGCACAGGAGTTTCAAAAAGTGGCGAAATTGTTGATATAGGAGTAGATTTGAATATTCTGCAAAAAAGTGGCTCTTGGTATAGCTACGAAGGCACAAAACTCGGCCAAGGACGCGATTCTGTAAAACAACTTTTAGAAGATAATCCCGAAATGATGGCAGAAATTGAAGCTAAAATAAAGGCTCAACATCTTGCAGGAATTGAAGTGGTGAAAACCGAACAAGGAGGAGAAGAATAGTTTTTAAAATAGATGGAAATTTTGCCGTAAAATACTCCCGATAGCTATCGGGATGATAGCCGTTTAGAACAATTTTATTGGTCTATTACGGATATCCTTTAAGATATTATTAGTTGGCTATTTGAACAATATCAACAGCGACAGAGCTTTGCTTCGCTATTGCAGCAATTGCTTAG